>NZ_NIBU01000022.1 GCF_002632485.1 Xenorhabdus innexi
TGGTCCCACCTGACCCCATGCCGAACTCAGCAGTGAAACGCCGTAGCGCCGATGGTAGTGTGGGGTCTCCCCATGTGAGAGTAGGACACTGCCAGACATTAAATTAAATCACGTTGCCCGCCCAAAAGGCAGCCTGAGAAAGAAATTCGGTGGTGCGGTAGTTCAGTTGGTTAGAATACCGGCCTGTCACGCCGGGGGTCGCGGGTTCGAGTCCCGTCCGCACCGCCACCGATTTAGAGAAGCCCCTGAGAGAAATCTCAGGGGTTTTTTCTATATCTGATATATTTATCAGGATATTGATTCGATTCTAAATCAGCCCTTCTGTATTCTGTATACTCGAATATTGTAATATCTCCTCATCATAAGTTTATTATCAGAGCGTTACTTTTTAGTAAATGGAATAGATTTTATGTATAAAATCTATACTGATACTTGCCCTTATAGCTCATACTTTGTTTTTAGCGCCAAGGATTGCAATCAATTATAGAGATGTCATATTAATGAAAGTGCTGCGTTAAGGTCGGTTGGGGTGTAACTTGATAAGAAATAGGTATGTAAGAAGAGGTCGTGAGAAAAAAAATCTGTCTCAAAAAAACTATGCAGTAAGATATGTTGCAGGGCAGCCTGTAGAGCGAGTTTTTCCTACTTCTAAGCGATTGCTTGAGGAAGCACTCTTACCATGTGGAGAACCATTTTTTGCTGATAATAATGCGTTCTCTGTTGCTATTTGGAATATCCATAAACAGCAGCGCCCACGATGGCAAAATGTTTTATCTTCCTTAATTGAAAAAAGTGATCTTATCTTACTGCAAGAAGCGCAAACAACACCTGACCTACTGAAATTTATTACAGCCAGTGGTCTGGTTGCAGATCAGGTGCCTGCGTTTGCCATCCCTCAACATCCATCAGGAGTGATGACTTTAGCCTCTTCTTCGCCTATTTATTGTTGTCCATTGAGGGAAAAAGAACCAATCATCAGGCTCTCTAAATCTTCTCTTATTACTATGTATCCTTTAGCTGCTGAGCAACAGCTGATGGTGGTTAACGTACACGCTATTAACTTCAGCCTTGGGATTGACGTTTATAGCCGACAATTAGATAACATTGGCATCTATATTAATTTGCATGATGGGCCGGTGATATTCGCTGGTGATTTTAATGCGTGGAGTCGTCGTCGATTTAGAGTGTTGGAGCGTTTTGCGCAGCGTATGGGGCTCAAAGAAGTCTATTTTAATGATGATCATAGAACAATTGTATTTGGTAAACCGTTAGACTTTGTTTTTTATCGTGAATTAACTGTCCAGAGCGCAACTGTTTTAACAACCATCGCTTCTGATCATAATCCGCTGATTGTCAGGTTTTCGTTATAAAGTACGAGAATAACCAAGTGTGAGGGAAAAAATGAAAAGTGGAAAAGGATGCAAAGAGCAAAACGCCAGAAATTTTTCCGGCGTTTTAGAGGTAAGCTTTATTGATTAGAACGATGAGACACAGCAACTTTTTTCTTTATACTGAGAAAATACGCAAGAATCAGGATAATCACCCAGCCAGACCCAATGTATAAAGCATCTCTTGTTTGCTCGAAAAAGCCGAGTAGCAGGATAATTGCACTCATAAAAACAATCGTAATGACGGGAGCAATTGGCCACATTGGTACCGGAAATTTCAAGCCTTTGACGTCTTCTGCACTCATTTTACGGCGCATAGCCACATGAGAAAGCAGGATCATTAACCATACCCAGACCGTGGCAAATGTAGCGACGGATGCAATAAGAATAAAGATATTCTTGGGAAGCCACCAATTTAATATTACACCGAGCAGCAGAACAGAAATCATGACCAGAACTGTCATCCACGGCACCCCATTACGGGTCAGTTTTTTAAATGCCTCAGGTGCCTGACCTTCCTGAGCCATACCATACATCATTCGTCCAGCTCCAAAAATATCGCTGTTGATGGCAGAAATAGCAGCAGTAATAACAACAGCATTCAGAATATGTGCAGCCGCACTAATTTTCAGATCAGCAAAAATCTGTACAAACGGGCTTCCGTTCTGACCAATCTGATCCCACGGATAGATACACATCAGGATACATAAGGTAAGAACATAGAAGATTAAAATACGGAATGGGACTGCATTAATTGCTTTAGGTATTGTTTTTGCGGGATCTTTCGCTTCACTGGCGGTAATTCCAATGACTTCTATTCCGCCGAACGCAAACATTACAATGGCAAATGAGGCGATCACACCGCTAATGCCATGTGGCATAAAACCGCCATGTTCCCATAAATTAGCGATCCCTGTGGCATGCTCTGTTGTCTGACCGAAACCAAAGAACATAATGAACAGGCCACCCACGATCATGGCGATAATGGCAATGACTTTGACGATAGAAAGCCAGAATTCCATTTCACCGAAAATCTTCACATGGCATAGATTAAGTGCACCAATAAAACAGACGATACCCAAAACCCAAACCCATTGATCAACATGGGGGAACCAAAATTTCATATACAAGCCGAATGCAGTGATATCAGCAAGGCAGACAAATAGCATCTCAAGAACATAGAGCCAGCCTGTCAGGAAACCGGCTAATGGCCCCAGATAATGACTGGCATATTGAGAAAAGGAACCGGAAACAGGATGATGAACGGCCATTTCGCCGAGTGCCCTCATCACCATAAATACGGCAGCACCACCAATTAAATATGCCAGCAATACAGCCGGTCCTGCTTGCTGTATTGCTGCTGCTGAGCCATAAAACAGCCCTGTGCCTATTGCGGAGCCTAAAGCCATGAAGCGGATATGCCTCACACTCAGACCCTTTTTAAGCTGGTTTTCATTGTCTTGCATTCGTTAATCCCATCTATCTTTCATGCCAGAGCGTATTTTCAGGCATACAATGCTATTTCAGGCATATGCTATTTCAGGTATACAATGCCCTGTCTGGTGTCAGATACCAGCAAAAGCAACCTGATACGATACCATAAAGATGGATGTCCGCGGGATAGATATCTGTAATAATAACGGGCAGTTTATTAAAACCAGAGTTTTTTTATGATTTACCCAATAAATGAAATGTTTCAGACTTTGCAGGGAGAGGGAGTATTTACTGGTGTTCCTGCTGTTTTCATACGATTACAGGGATGTCCGGTAGGATGCAGTTGGTGTGATACCAAGCATACTTGGGAAAAAGAAGCTGATAAGCAGCAGACGATGGAGAACATACTGGTAAAAACGCAGGATAGCGATACATGGGGCGTTGCCACTCCACAGCAGATCATTAACTTGTTCGCTCGTCAGGGGTATACCGCTCGTCATATCGTCATTACTGGCGGCGAGCCGTGTTTGTATGATTTACGTCCTCTGACGGAAGCACTGGAAAACGCAGGTTATCAGTGTCAGATAGAAACGAGTGGCACACACGCGATCCTCTGTTCTGACAACACTTGGGTAACCGTCTCTCCAAAAGTGAAAATGCGGGGCGGATACAAAGTGTTGCCTGAAGCGATGAACCGCGCAAATGAAATTAAACACCCTGTCGGGCGTGAGCGCGATATTGAGTCATTGGATGATCTACTGACTATGCTGGATGAGAGTAATAAGCCGGTTATTGCCTTACAGCCTATCAGTCAGAAAGAAGAAGCAACCCGCTTATGTATTGAAACCTGCATTGCCCGTAACTGGCGTTTTTCGATGCAGACACACAAATACTTAAATATCGCCTGATGTGCATTTGGTACTTGCTTATTGTGCATTCAGCACCAAAATTTGGTGCTGAATGTCTTACTCTCCACGATAGATACAACCGGCGCTACAGGTTTCCTTAACCATAACGGCACTGAGCTGTGGCAAAGCAGGCTGTACCTCTTTCCAGATCCATTTAGCCAGCACTTCGCTGGTTGGGTTTTCCAGACCGGGGATCTCATTGAGATAATTGTGATCCAGTCGTTCCCAAATCGGCTTAAAGGCCGCTTTCACATCGGCAAAGTCCATGAGCCATCCGCTATGAGGATCAATCTCACCGGTGATTTCCAGACGAACCATAAATGAATGCCCATGCAAACGGCCACACTTATGTCCTTCAGGAACATGTGGCAGGCGATGCGCCGCTTCAAATTGAAAATCTTTAAAGATGGTAGTGCTCATAATACTTTTTCCTGAATTCAAAAGGCCGGCTATTCTACCTGAACTTTCGCTCCGAACGTGATTTTTCTGTAGAAATAAAATCCAGCGTTTAACAACTTTATCGATATATTAAATCTGTAAATAAAGTTAGGTAATTTAGTTATTAGATATTGCTAACCTTTCTTTAATTCCAATGCCTGTTCTGGGATAACCTTATGATTAATCCATGTTTGTGACTGCTAATCATGGGAATCGGCTATAGCAAAGGGCACCGGATAATGACTGCAAAACCACCTTCAACTGCACTACTACCTGTTTCTCAGGAACAACTGTCACGCCTGCAATCAGAGGTCAGTGATTTTTCTCCGCACCAACTCGCTTGGTTATCGGGCTATTTTTGGGGAATGTTAAACACTCAACCGAAAACCGATACGGTTCCATCCGTATCAAACTCGCCTGAGTCTGAACAGGAAACAGTGACACTGATCTCCGCTTCTCAGACGGGTAATGCAAGACGTCTGGCAGAGCAACTCAGAGATGGCTTATTGGTGCATAACTTGAGTGTGAACTTAATTAATGCCGGTGATTATAAATTCAAACAGATCGCAAAAGAGCGGGTGTTGATTATTATTGCATCGACACAGGGTGAGGGTGAACCAGCCGAAGAAGCCGTAGCACTCCATAAATACCTGCACTCCAAAAAAGCAGCATCAATGAAAGAGACGGTTTACGCGGTATTTGGTTTAGGGGATACCTCTTATGAACATTTCTGCCAGTCAGGTAAAGATTTCGATCACCGCTTGAATGAATTAGGCGCGCAGAGACTACTGGATAGAATTGATGCTGACGTGGAATATCAGGATATTGCAGCCCAGTGGTGCCAACAACTGACAGATATCCTTAAACAGCGCTTACCGGCCCAGACAAACAGCACAATAGCGGCAACATCGGCAGAAGTAATCGGTAGTACAGCCATTACCAACAATTATACCAAAGAAGCTCCGTTAACGGCTTCTCTGCTGGTCAACCAGAAAATTACCGGACGCGCATCTGATAAAGATATCCGGCATATTGAAATTGATCTGGGGGATTCAGGTTTACGTTATCAGCCCGGTGATTCACTGGGAGTTTGGTTTGAAAACGATCCGGCATTGGTGGATGAATTGCTCGGCCTGCTTCATCAGGAAGGAACGGAATCTGTTACCGTGCATGGAAAACCGCTTGCTTTGCGTGAAGCTCTGACTGGCTATCTTGAATTGACGCAAAACACAGGGGTCATTGTCGAAAAATATGCAGCTCTGACGAAAGATGAAAAATTGCTTGCTTTGATTACTGATAAATCAGCACTACAGCAATACGCACAAAAAACACCTATTGTGGATATGGTCAGGCAGACCGCTCAACAACCCGATGCCCAGCAATTTATCGATCTATTACGTCCATTAACGCCACGTCTATATTCTATTTCCTCCTCGCAGGATGAAGTTGAAAATGAAGTACATATTACAGTGGGTGTAGTTCGTTATGACATAGACGGTCGGGCTCGTACCGGTGGGGCATCAGGGTATCTGGCTGATCGGCTACAGGAGGATGACAATATTCGTGTCTTTATCGAGCATAACGATAATTTCCGCTTACCTGCCAATCCACAAACTCCGGTCATCATGATTGGACCCGGCACCGGTATAGCTCCATTCAGGGCATTCTTACAACAACGGGATAATCAGGGTGCAGAAGGTAAAAACTGGTTGTTCTTTGGCAATCCTCATTTTGTAGAAGATTTTTTGTATCAGGTGGAATTCCAGCGTTATGTCAAAGAGGGGTTACTAACCCGTATTGATTTAGCGTGGTCACGGGATCAGGCGCATAAAGTTTATGTGCAGGACAAACTGCGCGAGCAGGGTAAGGAAATCTGGCGCTGGATCAGTGAAGGGGCACATTTATACATCTGTGGCGATGCCAATCGTATGGCGAAAGATGTAGAACAGGCATTGCTGGATATCATTTCACAGCAGGGTGGAATGGATGCTGAACAGGCCGATGAATTCTTAAGTGAACTGCGCCTTGAACGTCGTTATCAGAGAGATGTTTACTAGCGAGAGATGTTTACTGGTACTGGTAAAAGTAACGAAAAACTGTAAACAATAAAAACCAACGGGCAATGGAACACAATGAGCAATAATAATGAAAAGCAAGGTCCTTTGATTGTTGAAGGTAAACTCGCTGACAGTGAACGCATGAAGTTAGAAAGTAACTACTTACGTGGAACGATCAGCGAAGATCTAAAAAATGGGCTGACAGGCGGGTTTGAAGGCGATAATTTTCTTCTCATTCGTTTCCACGGTATGTATCAGCAGGATGATCGTGACATCAGGGCTGAACGTGCAGAACAAAAACTGGAACCCCGCCATGCAATGATGCTGCGCTGCCGCCTCCCGGGAGGTATTATTACTCCCCGTCAATGGCTGGGCATCGATCGGTTTGCGACAGAAAGCACGCTTTATGGCAGTATCCGGCTGACTAATCGTCAGACATTCCAGTTCCATGGCATTCTAAAAAACAACGTCAAACCGGCGCACCAATTACTGGCTCAAATGGGGCTGGATTCTCTGGCAACAGCCAATGATGTTAACCGCAACGTATTATGCACCTCTAACCCTGTACAGTCGGCTTTGCACCAGCAGGCTTATGAGTGGGCGAAAAAAATATCCGAACACCTTCTGCCCCGTACTAACGCTTACGCTGAGATCTGGCTGGATAAAGAAAAGATCGCTACAACTGATGAAGAGCCGATCCTCGGCAAAACCTATTTACCACGTAAATTCAAAACATCCGTCGTGATCCCGCCACAAAATGATGTCGATCTGCATGCTAATGATATGAATTTCGTTGCTATCGCAGAGAATGATCAGCTGATCGGCTTTAACGTGCTGGTGGGTGGCGGATTGGCTATGACTCACGGCGATAAAAACACATTCCCGCGTTTGGCGAGTGAATTTGGTTACATTCCATTGGATCATACTTTAGCCGTTGCTGAAGCCATAGTGACAACACAGCGTGACTGGGGCAACCGAACTGAGCGCAAAAACGCCAAAACCAAATATACCCTCGAACGTGTCGGCGTTGAGACTTTCAAACAAGAAGTTGAAAAGCGCGCTGGCGTGAAATTTGAGTCTATCCGTCCTTATGAATTTACCGGACGGGGAGATCAAATTGGCTGGTTAAAAGGTATTGATGATCAATGGCATCTGACCTTGTTTATTGAAAACGGTCGTTTGTTGGATTATCCGGATAAGCCATTGAAAACCGGTATGGCAGAAATTGCCAGAATTCACAAAGGTGATTTCCGACTGACTGCTAATCAAAACCTGATTGTGGCGGGAGTGGCGGAAAGCGAAAAAGCACATATTGAAGCAATCGCCCGCGCTCATGGGTTGATTGATGACGGTGTGACTTCTCTGCGTCACCATTCTATGGCGTGCGTTTCATTTCCGACTTGCCCGTTGGCGATGGCGGAAGCTGAACGTTTCCTGCCAACTTTTGTTGATCATGTCGATGCTTTAATGGCAAAACACGGTGTCAGTCATGAACACATTGTTCTGCGTGTAACGGGTTGCCCTAATGGCTGTGGCAGAGCGATGTTGGCAGAAATCGGGCTGGTGGGTAAAGCGCCAGATCGCTATAACCTGCATCTTGGCGGAAACCGCAATGGCAGCCGGATCCCTCGCATGTATCGGGAAAACATCACTTCTGCTGAAATTCTGACAATTTTGGATGAACTCATTGGTCACTGGGCAACAGAACGTCATGAAAATGAAGATTTCGGTGACTTCCTGATCCGAACCGACATTATCAAACCAGTCTTAAACTCAGCCGTCGATTTTTACGACTGGCAGGAGGCGGTATGAGCCGGCCACATTTAGCTGAGTTACTGGCTTTTAAACCTGAGCAGCGCACGGAAGCGCTCGCTGAGATAAACCGGCAACTGGAACTACTGGATGCCCGCCAGCGCGTCTTATGGGCACTGGAGCATCTGCCCGGAGAACTCGTTCTTTCATCTAGTTTTGGTATTCAGGCGGCAGTCTGCCTGCATCTGGTCACACAGGAGTACCCTGATATTCCGGTTATCCTGACGGATACTGGTTACTTGTTTCCAGAAACCTATCAATTTATCGATAAGCTGGCTGACAAATTGAATCTGAACCTGAAAATATTTCGGGCAGAACAAGGCCCGGCGTGGCAGGAAGCGCGTTATGGCAAACTGTGGGAACAGGGAGTAGAGGGTATTGAGCGTTATAACCAAATCAATAAAGTTGAGCCAATGAACCGCGCATTACAATCTCTGAATGCGCAGACATGGTTTGCAGGTTTGCGTCGCCAGCAATCAGAAAGCCGCGCTAACTTGCCGGTATTGGCAATTCAGCGTAACGTTTTCAAAATACTGCCAATCATTGATTGGGATAACCGAAAAGTACATCAATACCTGACTCAGCATGGCCTTGAATACCATCCACTGTGGGAACAAGGTTATCTTTCTGTAGGGGATACTCATACCACGCAAAAATGGGAGCCGGGCATGAGTGAAGAGCAAACCCGATTTTTCGGTTTAAAGCGTGAATGTGGATTGCATGAGGGATGAATTGTACCCTGAATTTTTTGTTATACCCGTCATCTTTCAAACTGCCTCTTTGTTGGCTGCGCTCATTTCCCCCAGTCACATAGTTACCTATGCTCCTGGGGACTCATTCTCTTGCCGCCGCGATGCAATTAAATCTATAGGGTATATAGGGAAATGAAGCATCAAAGAATAGCTATTTCCCTTGAATATTTTGCATATCGAGATTCTGTATGCTCATACAAAAACTGACCTTATACGATTCAGGAACTAATAATTACTTTTTGACATTTCATAACCCTATCACAGCCTCATATATTCATCTCTTAGATAATTATTAATAAATTAAACTCTGGATGGCATGTCATTGTGGATTACTTACCCTTATTCGTTGAGCTGAAATCACGTGCTGTTTTGTTGGTTGGAGGTGGTGAAGTCGCTTCCCGTAAGGCTGGTTTGTTATTGCGTGCGGGGGCGGCTTTAACAGTTGTTGCTCCTGAATTACATCCTGAACTGCAACAGCGCCATCAAAAAGGGGAGTTTGAATGGCGACAGGGAACATTCCACACGAATTATCTTGATGGTGTATTTCTGGTGCTGGCAGCGACTGATGATCACAGCCTGAACCAGTCTATTTTTGCTGAAGCCAATCGCCGCGCTATTTTGGTCAATGTGGTAGATGATCAGTCACTCTGTTCTGCTATTTTCCCTTCAATTATTGATCGTTCTCCGATTATGGTGGCGATCTCATCGGCCGGAAAATCACCGGTATTAACACGACTACTGCGGGAGAAACTGGAATCGCTGCTGCCTTTTCATCTCGGTGCGATGGCTGAAATTGCAGGTCGTTGGCGTGAGAAAGTAAAACAGAGCCTGAATTCTCTGCGTCAGCGACGTTACTTCTGGGAAAAAGCATTTAACGGGCATTTTGCCGCATTAGTTGCTAATGGGCAGTTACAACAGGCAGAAGAGCAACTGGCTCAACAGATTGCTGATGAACAACAGAAACAGACCAGTAAGCAGGGAGAGCTGGTATTAGTCGGTGCAGGTCCCGGTGATCCGGGATTGTTAACATTGAAAGGATTACAGGTGATCCAGCAGGCCGATGTGGTGCTTTATGATCATCTGGTGAGTGATGAAATTCTCGAATTAGTTCGTCGCGATGCAGACAAAATTTGCGTAGGTAAGAGAGCAGGCAGTCACTCTGTTGCACAGGAAGAGACAAATGCCCTGATCGTCCGGCTGGCACATCAGGGGAAAAAAGTAGTTCGTCTGAAAGGAGGCGATCCCTTTATTTTTGGTCGTGGTGGAGAGGAGTTACAGGTTGCCGCATCCGCAGGTATTCCTTTTCAGGTTGTACCGGGGATTACGGCGGCGGTTGGAGCTTCAGCCTATGCGGGTATTCCTCTGACACACCGTGAACATTCCCAAAGTGTCACCTTTATTACCGGGCATTGTCGTGAAAATGGCAATGAACTGGACTGGCCCGCACTGGCACGGGGTAACCAGACACTGGCAATTTATATGGGGATCATCAAATCAGCCCTGATTAGCCAGAAACTGATTTCACACGGGCGGAATGCCAGTACACCGGTTGCCGTCATTGGCTGTGGAACCCGCGCTGAACAGCAGGTGTTGACCGGAACATTGTCCGAACTGGAACAGTTGGCGCAGGATGCTCCATCGCCAGCATTGCTGGTGGTGGGAGAGGTAGCTCAGCTTCATCATCAATTAGCGTGGTTCGGGCAGCGAGCAGCTGACCATAAAAATCTGGCAGAACAAACACAATCTACTAAGTCGGCAAATCGCCCTGCTGTTGTTGATTTAGCATAAAGAATAATTAATGGGAGAACATTAATGGATAAAAAAAGACTGACCCATTTGCAGCAGCTTGAAGCTGAAAGTATCCATATTATCCGCGAAGTTGCTGCCGAATTTGCTAATCCGGTGATGCTTTACTCCATTGGTAAAGATTCTTCTGTGATGCTGCATCTTGCACGTAAGGCATTTTATCCGGGAAAACTGCCTTTCCCTCTGTTACATGTCGATACAGGGTGGAAATTCCGGGAAATGTATGAATTTCGTGATAAAACAGCAGAGAAATACGGTTTTGAATTGCTGGTCTATCGAAATCCGCAGGGCGAAGAGCTGGGAATTAATCCGTTTATTCACGGTAGTGCCAAGCATACAGATGTTATGAAAACGGAAGGTCTGAAGCAGGCGCTGGATAAATACGGATTCGATGCCGCATTTGGTGGCGCCCGACGTGACGAGGAAAAATCCCGCGCGAAAGAGCGTATTTATTCTTTCCGTGATCGCTCCCATCGCTGGGACCCCAAAAATCAGCGTCCGGAACTCTGGCGCAACTATAATGGCCAGATAAATAAAGGTGAAAGTATCCGGGTATTCCCCCTTTCTAACTGGACTGAGCTGGATATCTGGCAGTACATCTATTTAGAGCAGATAGATATTGTTCCTCTCTACTTTGCGAAACCTCGCCCGATTGTTCAGCGCGATGGCACTCTGATCATGGTTGATGATAATCGTATTGATTTGCAGGCCGGTGAGGTTATCAGCCAGCGCAAAGTGCGTTTCCGGACGCTGGGCTGCTGGCCTTTGACTGGTGCCGTGGAATCAGAAGCGGAAACACTGCCGGAAATTATTGAAGAAATGCTGATATCGACAACCAGCGAACGGCAGGGTCGGCTTATTGATAGTGATCAGTCCGGCTCAATGGAGCTGAAAAAACGTCAGGGCTACTTTTGAGGAGAGCAGAAAATGTCGGCATTTGCACATAATGAAATCATCGCTAACCAAATCAGACAGCAAGGCGGTGTTGAATCTTATCTGAGAGCACAGCAGGAAAAGGGGTTACTGCGTTTTCTCACCTGTGGCAGCGTTGATGATGGCAAAAGTACCTTGATTGGCCGTCTGTTACACGATACCCGTCAGATCTACGAAGATCAGCTGGCGACTTTACAAACTGACAGCAAGCGACTGGGAACTCAGGGAGAAAAGCTGGATCTGGCGCTTTTGGTCGATGGTCTTGCGGCTGAGCGGGAGCAGGGTATTACCATAGATGTTGCCTACCGTTACTTTTCCACGGAAAAACGCAAATTTATTATCGCGGATACGCCGGGGCATGAACAATATACCCGTAATATGGCAACAGGCGCATCAACCAGCGACCTCTCCATTCTTTTGATCGATGCGCGTAAAGGCGTGCAGGAGCAGACTCGCCGCCATAGTTTTATCAGTACGCTGTTGGGTATCCGTTATCTGGTGGTCGCAGTAAACAAAATGGATCTGGTGGAATACCGGCAGGATATTTTCGATCAGATCAAACAGGATTATCTGAGTTTCACCAGCCAGTTACCTGCTGATCTGCAAATTTATTTTGTCCCTATCTCCGCGCTGGAAGGGGATAATATCGTCAGTTACAGTGAGAAAATGCCGTGGCACACCGGTGCGACATTGCTGGATCTCCTGGAAACAGTCGATGTGCAGAAAAATGCAGCAGAGCAGCCTTTACGCTTTCCTGTGCAGTACGTTAACCGTCCTGATCTTGATTTTCGTGGTTATAGCGGCACATTGTCATCGGGAATTTTACGTCAGGGACAGCAAATTAAAGTGATGCCATCAGGCAGAGTTTCGACGGTAGAGCGGATCGTGACTTTTGATGGTGATTTGCCTTTTGCCGTGCCGGGGGAGGCGATCACTGTCGTATTGAAAGATGAAATTGATATCAGCCGTGGTGATCTGTTGGTTGCGGTTGAAAACCAAATGACGGTAACACACCATGCTTTGGTAGATGTTGTCTGGATGTCAGAAAAGCCGCTGATTCAGGGGCAAAGTCTGGATATCAAGGTAGCTGGTAAAAAGAGCCGTGCAAAAATTGACAATGTTCAATATCAGTTTGATATCAATAACCTGACTCAGAAAGTTGCGGTTGAACTGCCGTTAAATGCGATTGGACTGGTGGAATTTTCATTTGATGAGCCGCTGCTGATCGACAGTTATCAGCAAAATGCAGATACCGGTGGCATCATTCTGATCGATCGCCTGACAAATGTTACCGTGGGTGCAGGGTTGGTGCGGGAAATTCAGACTGATGTTTATCAGGAGCCGCAAGAGTATAGTGAGTTTGAACTGGAGTTCAACCGATTAGTTCGCCGCCACTTCCCACATTGGGGAGCCCGTGATTTATTGGGAGGGAAATAAATGGTTCAGATCAGGGAGGATTCTCCCGATAATATCTCATCTAATCATATCTCGCCTGATATAGTCTGGCATTCACACTCTGTCGGCAGAAAGCAGCGGGAAGCCGTGAACGGGCATCCGGCTTTAGTTATCTGGTTTACCGGGTTATCAGGTTCAGGTAAATCAACGCTTGCCGGGCTATTGGAACAGGTAATGTTTTCACAGGGGATCAGAACCTATTTATTGGATGGGGATAACCTGCGTCATGGTCTGTGCAATGATTTAGGTTTTTCTGAAACAGACAGGCAGGAGAATATCCGCCGTGTGGGAGAAGTTGCAAACCTGATGGTTGATGCCGGGCTGGTGGTATTGACGGCATTCATTTCTCCCAGTCGGACTGAGCGGCAAAAAATACGTCAATCAATGGAGCCGGGGCAATTTATTGAGGTATTTGTTGATACACCTTTGGCCGTTTGCGAATCCCGTGACCCGAAAGGCTTATATAAGAAAGCAAGAGCCGGAGAAATCCTGAATTTTACTGGCATTGATTCAGATTATGAGGCACCGGAACTCCCTGATATTCATTTAGATGGCTCACAATCCATTGAGTTCTTGCTGGAGAAATTACTTGTTTCGCTTAACAAACGAAGTGTTCTGACTCTCTGATATCCCATTTTTATTTTCCATTCCCTGAATCTATTTTTTTAGCAAAGTAAAAACACATTATTGCGAGTCCGGTAATGTGTTTCTACACTCATGTCACCTGTATTCTTTTGTGATCTATTTGTGATTCGCTTGTGATAGTGGCGTCATCCCCTGAGTTATGGGATGATTAGCGGGTTTTTCAGGGGGCGGAAATGGGTAAACTAACGCTACTATTACTGGTTTTACTTGGCTGGTTACAGTATTCGCTGTGGATCGGCAAAAATGGAATACACGATTATATGCGGGTTAAGGATGAGGTCGCAAAACAAGAGAGCGATAACCTTTTTCTGAAATCGCGTAACGACCAACTATTTGCGGAAATTAAAGATTTGAAAGGTGGTCAGCAGGCAATCGAAGAACGTGCCCGCAATGAATTAGGCATGATTAAACCCGGTGAATATTTTTATCGTATGGTACCGGATACAACGAAACAAAATGTACAACAGGCTTCGGGGCAAAATAACGAGAAATAAAACAGTGAACAATAATTCAAATGAATCACTCAATTCTTTATTCTCCCGCTGATATTTTTATGACTGAACTTTATGACTGAAATAGTTGCCTTAATTCCTGCTGCCGGTATTGGTAGCCGGATGAAATCAGAGTGTCCGAAACAATATCTCAGCATTGCCGAAAAAACGATTATTGAACATACATTATCTGCACTGCTTGAACATCCCCGCATACAGCAGGCCGTTGTTGTGTTAAACCCTGCTGACAGACAGTTTAACCAATTACCTATTGCTTCTGATCCGCGTATTACAACGGTTATCGGTGGTGATGAACGTGCGGATTCAGTATTAGCCGGGCTGAATTATCTGTCTGGTTTATCACCGGAATTCCCGGATTGGGTTTTGGTTCATGATGCCGCCCGCCCCTGTTTACATCGGAATGATCTTGATAACTTGCTTCAAATAATTGATAAAAAACAAATTTATTCTGTACGGAGTGGAGAACGGTTTTGTGGTGGATTACTTGCCGCACCTGTCAGGGATACCATGAAACGTATGCTGGCAGCTTCTGCGGAAGGAATAGCTGAAATAGCATCACCAACGGTCGATCACACCGTTGATCGCAGTGGTCTCTGGCACGCGTTGACTCCCCAGCTATTTCCGTTGCAGTTATTACGTGATTGCCTGATTAAAGCTCTGTCCGAACAGGCCTGTATTACAGATGAATCTTCTGCACTGGAGTATTGTGGTTACCACCCTGTTCTGGTCAACGGACGGGCGGACAATATAAAAGTAACCCAGCCTGAAGATCTGGCTCTGGCTGAGTTCTATCTATCCCGAAAATCAAAGGAACATGTCGTATGAGAATTGGTCACGGTTTTGATGTACATAAATTTGGCGGAGAAGGGCCACTGATCATTGGCGGTGTCCGCATACCTTATGAGCAGGGACTGATTGCACACTCAGATGGTGATGTTGCCTTACATGCTGCAACAGATGCATTGTTGGGAGCAGCAGCATTGGGTGATATCGGGAAGTTGTTTCCAGATACTGATCCGGCTTTTAAGGGAGCGGATAGCCGGGAATTGCTGAAAGAAGCCTATCGTCGCATTCGTGAAAAAGGTTATCGGATTGGCAATCTTGATATCACCATTATTGCTCAGGCACCTAAAATGTTGCCTCATATTCCCCAGATGCGTGTCAATCTGGCAGAAGATCTTGAGTGCCATATGGATGATATTAATGTTAAAGCAACAACGACTGAAAAACTCGGGTTTGTTGGCCGTAAAGAAGGTATTGCCTGTGAAGCAGTTGCTTTGCTGGTGAAGGAATAAGCATGATATTGAATGAATTACATTGGCTGCATGGGTGTCCAGAAGCTACAGGTATCGTTAAATCGATTCCGGAAGATTTTATTGTCCGGGAAGACTTGGGTTTTTCTCCTGACGGAGAAGGTGAGCACTTAATGGTGCATATTCGCAAGACTGGCTGTAACACACAGTTTGTTGCGGATAATCTTGCCCGTTTTGCCAAAATCCCCGCCCGTTCTGTCAGTTATGCCGGTTTAAAAGATCGTAATGCAGTGACTGAGCAATGGTTCTGCTTGCACCTACCGGGAAAACAAGATCCTGATTTGACTACATTTCAGCTTGAAGGCTGTGAAATATTGGCGACTGCCCGCCAGAAGCGTAAACTACGTATTGGTGCACTGAAAGGTAATGATTTTACGCTGGTATTAAGAGAAGTTTCTGATCGTCAGGCTGTAGAAAAACGTTTGCAGCAGGTAGCCCGGACAGGCGTTCCTAATTACTTCGGTGAACAGCGTTTTGGGCGCGATGGGCAGAATCTGGTTCAGGCACAGCGCTGGGCGACAAATGAAATTCAGGTTAAGGAGCGCAATCGCCGTAGTTTTTACCTCTCAGCCAGCCGTAGCGCTATGTTTAATGCAATTACCAGCATACGTATCGGGCGAGGTGAACATCAGCAGGTACAAAGTGGTGACGCATTGCAGTTAACCGGGCGTGGCAGTTGGTTTGTGGCTGATGAATCTGAACTGGCTGTATTACAGCAGCGGGTTATGGATGGCGAATTACAGATTACCGCGCCATTGCCGGGTGACAAGGCATTAGGAACACAACATCAGGCTTTGGATTTCGAACAGCAATGTTTGCAGGATTACGAATCTCTTTGGGAATTGGTGAAACGTGAGCGTGTTGAGAGTGTTCGCAGAGCGATGTTAGTGAAACCGCTTAATCTGCATTGGAAATGGCAGGATGATCAAACCGTTACCCTGAATTTTTCTCTGCCGTCGGGTAGCTTTGCCACCAGTGTTATCAGAGAACTGATTAATCAGAAACAAAATAATACGGCTGATATTTCGGAGTAAGGCCTGATGGATTTCAAGTTGCCGCTTACTGATAAAGCTGCAACTTGAAAGGTGATGGGGAATAGATACTACTGTGCGGTATATCCGCCATCGACAATTAATGTCGTACCGGTAATAAATGATGCATCGTTACTTGCCAGAAATAATACTGCCTTGGCAACCTCTTCCGGCACACCTAAACGGCCCAGCGGATGAAGCGAAATAAGCTGTTTTTTCAAGTCGTCGGGTATCTTGCTTAATAACGGAGTATTAATATAGCCGGGGCAAACCGTATTCACCCTGATATGATTTTTGGCGTAATCAATCGCTAAGGTTTGAGTTAATAACTTTACTCCGCCTTTGGAAGCTGTATACGCTGTTATAGCCTCGCGGCTGACAAAGCTGTGGATCGAACCACAGTTGACTATCACGCCTCCCGATTTTTGTTTAAGCATTTCATGAATAACAAACTTATCACACAGAAAAACCCCGGTCAGGTTCACATCAATCGTTTTCTGCCAATTGGCAACAGTAAGGTTATCTGCACTGTTATCCATCGCTATCCCTGCGTTGGCAAATAAGACATCAATACGCTTAAATTTTTCAACCGTCTTCGAGACCATATACTTAATGCTCTCTTCACTCGTTACATCGGTTTTAATAAAAATACTTTCATTGCCTTTTGTATTGAGTTCTTCAGCAACTTTTTTCCCGTGATCTGAAAAATCGGCAATCACAACATGTGCACCTTCAGCAGCAAATGCTTTTGCTGTTGCTTCACCAATTCCACTTGCTCCGCCGGTAATAATCACCACACTATTTTGGAATCTCATATAAGCCTCTGTTATTTCTATGTAATGCAGATAATAACTCTTAAGTGGTATTAACTATTCTAGAACAATATAATTGCTTTAGTGAAAATTATTCGGCGGGATAATACGGATGATTACTTTTATGTTGAGATTGTTTAACTTATCTGGCATTTAATCTGGTTATTACGGTTGAAGTTTTCTATATTAATTTCTGGTGAGTGATTGACGCAATTAATTAAATTCTATGGATTTATTTATTCCATGCTTAATGAAATAAAGTAGGTAATATTTAATCAGGATGGAACTCAAATAAAAATGCTCTTGTAGGATATTAATTTCTATATTTCTCATAATTAATGAAAGGTGACTTAATGTCTTTATCGAAAACATTCTCATCAGGAAATATTTCGCACCAAGATAAATCTGTTTATCAGGAAAAAATAATTCATCAGAAAAGAGCAGTGCTTCATATATTATGCGGAAAAATTGCTTCGGGAAAATCAACTCTCTCTGCAAAGTTGTCTCAACAGCCAATGGTAATTACCATGAGCGAAGACTATTGGTTATCAACACTTTATGGTAGTGAAATGAAAACCGTGTCTGATTATGTGCTTTATTCAGCAAAACTCAGAGATGCAATGGAGCCTCATTTAATCTCTTTATTAAATGCAGGTGTTTCCATCATTCTTGATTTCCCGGCTAACACGGTTGAAAACCGGAAATGGATGAAGAAAATCATTGATACAACAGGGGCCGAGCACTGCCTCCATTTTCTTGACGTTCCTGATAGTGTCTGTCTCGAGCGTCTACTCCTGCGCAATCAGTCCGGTGAACATCAGTTTTTGGTCACAGATGAGCAATTTGCTGCTATCACTCGCTCTTTTGTCGTCCCTCAGGAAGAAGAAGGGTTTAATATTGTGTTACATAGTAATTAAAGAGATAAACCTCTGATTGAAAGTGAGCGTAGCCAACAAAAGGGTAACCTAAAAGACGATGAGTGTAGGTATGCTCTTATTTAGGTTAACGGGATGCAAAGCGCTCTACAAAACTGCTTACGTCATGCTAAGATCAAACGATTTTATGGCAAACCCTGATGCTGTTTAATCAAAGGTCGAGCAAGACGCAGGCAGAGTAGCGTACAGGGAATGTTACAGTATTAATCTATGTATGTTTACCATTTTAAATTGAATTCAATGAGATATATCAATGCTGCGGATATTGCTGAGTAATGATGATGGTGTTACCGCTCCGGGTATTCAAACTTTAGCGGCCAAATTGCGGGAACAGTATCATGTGCAGGTTGTCGCGCCTGATCGTAACCGCAGTGGTGCGTCGAATGCTTTAACTCTGGATCGTCCTTTGCGTATCAGCACGCTGAATAATGGTGATGTTGCTGTTCAGGAAGGTACTCCGACAGACTGTGTTTATTTGGGCGTCAATAAGTTAGTCCGCCCCCGGCCAGATATTGTCGTGTCAGGGATCAACTGTGGCCCTAATCTGGGAGATGATGTGATTTACTCTGGAACCGTTGCTGCTGCGATGGAAGGGCGTCATTTGGGATTACCCGCTCTGGCTGTGTCACTTGATGGTGACAAGCATTACGAAACAGCGGCGGAAGTGACTGTTCGTTTATTGAATATGTTACAAAAATTGCCATTGAGAGCCGGTAATATTCTGAATATTAATGTCCCTGATATCCCTATCGAACAAATTAAAGGGTTCAAGGTCACTCGCTGTGGTTGTCGGTGTGCCGCAGAAGAGGTTTATTCTCTGGAAGACCCTAAAGGCAATATGCTTTATTGGATAGGGCCTCCGGGAGAAAAAAATGATGCCGGCCCGGAAACTGATTTTGCAGCGGTGGAGGAAGGGTTTGTTTCTATTACTCCTTTGCAGGTAGATTTGACAGCCTATCAAGCACAGGAACTGATAACTGATTGGCTGTTGAAAGTCGGGGATGTCGGAGAATGTTAAGTCGGTTAATGAAAAATTTGCTGACACAGCTACACAAGCAGGGAATACATGATGAACACCTGCTGGAAGTGATATCCAAAGTACCCAGAGAATGTTTTGTCGATGAAGCCCTGGCGCATAAGGCATATGAAAACACAGCATTGCCTATCGGACACGGGCAGACTATATCCCAGCCATATATCGTTGCCCGTATGACTGAATTGCTGGATTTAACGCCTGAATCTAATGTACTGGAGATTGGAACGGGCTCTGGTTATCAGACTGCGATACTTGCTCATTTAGCCGGACATGTCTTTTCCGTAGAGCGGATTAAGGGATTGCAGTGGCAGGCTAAACGCAGGTTAAAGCAACTCGATTTACATAATATCTCAACCCGCCATGGAGATGGTTGGAATGGGTGGCCGTCAAAAGGGCCATTTCATGCCATCATCGTCACAGCAGCACCTCCAGAAATACCACAGGCACTATTACATCAGCTGGCAGATGGCGGTGTGATGGTGGTGCCGGTTGGTGAAAGTTCTCAATCGCTGAAAGTGGTACGGCGTTATGGGAACGATTTCCATAGTGAAGTGATCGAGTCTGTTCGTTTTGTACCTCTTATTCAGGGCGAATTGGCATAATCTGCTGATTTATTTTTACCGCTATTTTTAAATTAGCAGTCATTTTTTTGAGATAAAAAAAAAGTATTTTTCCTTAAATATTTTTTTTAATCTTAATTTCTTTATAAATCATCATGCTTGTCACTTATATTTGCCTTTATGGGGGAATAAGGTATGAAAGTAGGAAACTTAATGAAAAAAATACAGTGGATAATAATCTATACAATTGCAGGCACAATACTGGCTGGTTGTAGTAATACACCCAATCATCCTGCCCCAATAGTGAGTGTGGATAATCAGGAAAAAAATAGAATAATATCCTCCCGTCCCTCATCGGTTTCGACACCAATGCCATCATCTCCCCCGGTTATTTCCAAAAATAGGGCAACAGATAATAATGCTTCAAATAGTCGATATCTAGATAATCGTGCTGGGGGTAATAGTTTACAGCAGGGGAGAATTGTCTATAACCGCAATTATGGGAACATTCCTAAAGGGAGTTATAACGGCAAAACTTACACAGTTAAACATGGAGATACTTTATTTTACATTGCATGGATTACAGGTAAGGACTTTCGTGAACTATCTCACATAAATAGCATTTCAGAACCTTATGGCTTAAATGTTGGTCAAGTCCTGAGAATTGGCAATGTAAACTCCATTAATGGTGTATCAGTAGCATCAAATAGCACTCAATCTAAAATTGAGCAGGTTGATTTTCAAAAAAGTAATGCGTATCCTGCAAATATTGACAGGCATAATTCACAAAAAACGTTGCCAAGAGAAACAATTTCTGGTAGTGACGATGCCCCTTATAAAGCATCGTCAGCAGCAGATTTAAATGCGAGTAGGCCTATTAATAATTGGAGATGGCCTGCGGAAGGAAAAATTCTTGAAGGTTTTTCGGATTCTCAGGGTGGAAATAAGGGCATTGACATTGCGGGTAATCGTGGCCAGCCCGTATTTGCAACCGCCAGTGGGAAAGTTGTTTACGCCGGAAATGCATTACGCGGATATGGAAATCTAATAATAATAAAACATGATGATGACTACCTGAGTGCTTATGCTCATAACGATACTATGCTGGTGCGAGAGCAGCAGGATGTACAGGCAGGGCAGAAAATAGCAACGATGGGTAGCACCGGAACCAGTTCAGTAAGATTGCATTTTGAGATTCGTTACAAGGGAAAATCCGTAAACCCGCTGCGTTATCTTCCGCAGCGATAAACCGGGGCAGGAATCTGAACTCCTGTCCGCATTATCATGGGTAGGAGCAGCTGATGAGCCAAAGTACGCTTAAAGTTAATGAGTTGTATGAAGAGGCGGATTTAGACGAAAATGGCACGGAAGCCAATGACTTTGATGAAGCGTTGCTGAAAGACGAGGATGATTTAACCAGTTTTGATGAAGATTTGGAATTGTTGCAAGGAGTCAATCAACGGGTTCTGGATGCAACTCAACTCTATCTCGGAGAAATTGGTTTTTCTCCTCTGTTGACGGCAGAGGAAGAAGTTCTTTTCGCTAGACGGGCATTGCGGGGAGATATTGCTGCGCGCCAACGCATGATCGAAAGTAATTTGCGGCTGGTAGTCAAAATATCCCGAAGATATAGCAACCGAGGATTAGCGCTTTTGGATTTAATTGAAGAAGGCAACCTTGGTCTTATTCGAGCAGTAGAAAAATTCGATCCGGAAAGAGGTTTCAGATTTTCTACTTATGCTACCTGGTGGATCCGTCAGACAATTGAACGGGCAATTATGAATCAAACTCGTACTATCCGTTTGCCCATACATATCGTTAAAGAACTGAATGTTTATTTACGTACTGCAAGAGAATTGGCGCATAAATTAGATCATGAGCCAACAGTTGAAGAAATTGCTGAAAAACTGGATAAGCCAGTTGATGATGTGAGCCGTATGATGCGGCTTAATGAACGAATTACTTCTGTGGATACTCCGATTAGCGGGGATTCAGATAAAGCATTGCTAGATATTTTATCTGATGAAAACGACTCCGGGCCGGAAACAACTATTCAGGATGATGATATGAAACAAAGTATTGTCAAATGGTTGTTTGAACTCAACGCAAAACAACGTGAAGTTCTGGCTCGTCGTTTTGGCCTGCTTGGATACGAAGCGGAAACATTAGAGGATGTAGGACGAGAAATTGGGCTAACCAGAGAAAGAGTTCGCCAGATTCAAGTTGGGGGATTGCGCCGTCTCAGAGACATTCTGCATACCCAAGGGTTGAATATCGAGTCCTTATTCCGCACTTAAATCTTATACCTGAGATAAAGGCATAATTAAATTAAAAGGTGGGTAAAATAAACCCACCTTTCTTAGCGTATAGACATATTTTTAATTTATATACCCTTCGTCTTTCAAATTGCCTCTTTGTTGGCTGCGTTCACTCACCCCAGTCGTATAGTTATCTATGCTCCCGGGGATTCATTCCCTTGCCGCCGTCATGCATCTTGAAATTCATTGGGTATAGGTATACCGCTATGAAATTTAAAATCAGGGTCGGCTGACTGAATAAGTTCAGCTTCTATTTGACCAAAGTATTTCACTCTTTCTGTAATATCATTCTTAGATATAGATCCAGCCAGCGTTAAATAATCCTGATAATGGCGCGCTTCTGAACGCAGCAGGGAAATATAAAATTTTCCCAACTCTTCGTCTAAATGAGGGGCTAATTTGGCAAAACGCTCGCAGGAACGTGCCTCAATATATGCACCAATAATTAATTTATCCACCAGAGTGTAAGGCTCGTGATTGGTAATATGCTGGAATAATGATTTGGCATAGCGGCTTGCACTGATGCTCTCATAGCTTATTCCTCTGGTTTCCATAATTTCCAGTACCTGATAAAAATGATGCAGTTCTTCTTTAATCAGCATCACCATTTTATCAATTAACGATTGGCTATAAGGGGACTTTTCCCGTGCGGTAATTTGTTTCGTAATTTGGCTCTTGCCTTTTAACGAATGGATATTACCAATTTTTTTATAGGCAAAATCTTCATAGGGTTGAAACCATGCCAGCAGAGCATCCGCACTTGCCGGATCAACAGCATATTTGCGGATCAGGAACATTGCGCTCTGTGCTGCCTTGAGTTCGCATAAAAGATGATCGCGCAGTAAAACTGGAAGGTTTTCCGGTTGCCGTGCTTTTTCCACCCATTGATCCGGTGTTTCACACTGTAAAAATTGATAAATGGGTTCTAACAGGCTGGTATCACCTTTTATTTGTAAACCAGTTATTTTCATCCCCGTCATTTGTGCATCCGTCATTCTTACACCATGTCTTTTAAACGGTAAATCCATTCCAGAGCCTGTCGTGGTGTCAGGGAGTCCGGATTCAGATTTTCCAGTGCTTCTACGGCCGGAGATGTTTCTTCCGCCAGTAGTGTCAGTTGTGGTGTATCGACATGACCTGCGGTTGCATTGTTGGAGAGTGACTCCAGCTCTTTTAATTTCTGACGTGCCCGTTTGATAACATCACGGGGAACACCGGCCAGTGAAGCAACTGCCAGACCGTAACTCTTGCTGGCTGCACCATCCTGCACGTTGTGCATAAAGGCGATAGTATCGCCGTGTTCAACTGCATCCAGATGGATATTGACCACACCTTCCAGTTTTTCAGGTAGTGTCGTCAATTCAAAATAGTGAGTAGCGAACAGCGTCATTGCTTTAATACGGTTAGCCAGATTCTCAGCACAGGCCCACGCGAGAGACAGGCCATCGTAAGTTGATGTACCACGCCCGATCTCATCCATCAACACCAGACTATGCTCTGTTGCATTGTGCAGAATATTGGCAGTTTCCGTCATTTCTACCATGAAGGTCGAGCGCCCGGATGCCAGATCATCAGATGCACCCACGCGGGTAAAAATACGGTCTACAGGCCCAATCACCGCTTTTTCAGCCGGGACAAAACTGCCGATATACGCCAGCAATGTAATTAAAGCAGCCTGACGCATATAGGTGCTTTTTCCGCCCATATTCGGCCCGGTGATAATTAACAGACGGCGCTGTGAAGAGAGCGTTAACGGGTTTGAGATAAAGGGTTCGCTGAGAACCTGTTCAACAACCGGATGGCGGCCTCCCGTGATTTGGATGCCGGTTCTGTCTGTTAATGTCGGACAGGTATAATTCAGTGTTTCAGCACGTTCAGCCAGATTTGCCAGCACATCCAGTTCTGACAGTGCCTCGGCGCTGGTTTGCAGGGCAGCCAGATGAGGGAGTAATAAGTCGAACAATTCTTCATACAGGGCTTTTTCAATGGCAAGAGCCTTGCCTTTGGAAGTCAGAACCTTATCTTCATACTCTTTTAGCTCAGGAATAATGTAGCGCTCTGCATTTTTCAGGGTCTGGCGACGTACATAATGAATCGGCACAAGGTGGCTTTGCCCACGACTAACCTGAATGTAGTAACCATGCACTGCATTGAAGCCGACTTTCAGGGTATCGATACCGAGCTTTTCACGTTCACGGATTTCCAGTTTGTCGAGATAATCACTGGCACCGTCAGCTAATGCACGCCATTCATCCAGTTCTGCATTATAACCGGGGGCAATAACACCACCGTCCCGCACCAGTACCGGCGGGGTTTCGACAACTGCGTTTTCCAGCAATAGCTGTAACTCATCAAAATGACCGATACGTTGTTGCAGTGCCTGAATATAGGGTGAGTCAGAGGAACCCATGATCTGGTGGATATCCGGCAATTGCTGGAAAGCGTGGCGCATTCTGGCTAAATCACGGGGACGGGCAGAGCGGAGAGCCAAACGGGCAAGTACACGTTCTAAATCACCCACCTGACGCAGAAACGGCTGTAGCTCAAAGCCAATCTCCTGAAGTGCTGAAATGGCCTGCTGACGATTTTCCAGTATATCTCTGTTACGAATTGGAGTATGAAGCCAGCGTTTCAGCATCCGGCTGCCCATTGGGGTCACACACTGATCGAGCACAGAGGCCAGTGTATTTTCAGTGCTTCCTGACAAGTTCTGAGTCAATTCAAGATTGCGGCGCGTAGCGGCATCCATGATGACCGTTTCTTGCTGGCTTTCCATTGTAATATTGCGGATATGGGGCAGAGCAGTACGCTGAGTATCTTTGACATATTGCAGCAGACAGCCAGCTGCCCGCAGTGCCTGTGGCGCTTTTTCCACACCAAAGCCGATCAGATCACGGGTGCCGAATTGCAGATTCAGTTGTTGCTTTGCGGTATCCAGTTCAAATTCCCACATCGGACGACGGCGCAGACCGTTACAGCGCTCAATCAACCCCATGTGCTCAAAGGTTTCTGGGTAGAGTAACTCTGCCGGACGGGTGCGCTGGAGTTCAGCCGCAATGGTATCCTCGTCAGGCATTTCAGAAACACGGAAACGGCCGGAAGTGATATCCAGAGTGGCGTACCCGAACCCCTGACTGTCATGCCAGATAGCTGCCAGAAGATTGTCGTGACGCTCTTGCAGCAGAGCTTCATCAGTGACCGTTCCCGGCGTAACAATGCGCACGACTTTACGCTCAACAGGGCCTTTACTGGCGGCCGGATCGCCAACCTGCTCACAGATTGCCGCAGATTCACCCAGTTGAACCAGCTTTGCCAGATAGTTTTCAATTGCATGATAAGGAACTCCGGCCATCGGGATTGGCTGGCCTGCGGATTGCCCACGTTTGGTCAGAGAAATATCCAGTAACTTTGCTGCTTTTTTCGCATCGTCATAGAACAGTTCATAAAAATCCCCCATGCGGTAAAGCAGTAAAATATCGGGGTGTTGCGCTTTCAGGCGCAAATACTGCTGCATCATGGGGGTGTGGGTAACGGTATCCTTTGCTGGAGATTCTTTCATGTTGATTTGATTCAATTTTATTGTTCCTGTTGACTCTGTTGGGCTATCGACGCTCAGTCAACCCATCGAAATGACAAAACCTAAATATAATCAGCTAAGGATAGAACACCAGTGAACCTCTGCTGGGCGAAAACACTATCTTATCACTGATAATCTGTGTGATTCATCTGCGGATTCAATTGCTGATATGAAGAGGAAAAGTCATACGGTAGGTTATCAGGATTGTGATTGGGAATGTATCGGATTTTTTGAGTATTAAACGGGATTGCGAAGCGGCTCGAGTTAAATCTTTTTCTCTGATGCATTGATTCTTGTCGTTTTTGACTCAGTCAGACTAAATATATGATTACATCAATGATAATCATTATTGTTTGCATTTATTTTTGACATTAATTATCATTAGCGTACTGATAAAAATGAGACAAAAATGTCAGCAATACACAACAAATATAATGAATATGTCTACCATCTTCCGATTTAATCACCCGCATTTGTTTTTTATTATTTTCTTCATTCTTAATTTCTGCCCCGAATTCAAATTGAACTAATTATCACACCGAACTTATAACCATAAAATGGAAGTATGAATAATGGAGTCATCAACAAACTCGTTCAGTTCCCCACTGAACCTGAGAACAGGGATTTTGTTAGCATTACTGGGAAACACGGCTTTCCCCTCTTATGCAGCAGACACAGATAAATCACCGAAAACTGCACCAGAGAACTCTCATAAACCAGCAACAATAGTACTTAGTGAGCTTAAAGTTTCAGGATTCAGTGAAGCACAGCTAAATGCTGACTTGCCTTATATGACACCCGGTTCCAGCACCCATATCTCAGCAGAGCAGGTAGAACAGCGCCGTGGCACATCGGTGGGTGATTTTCTGAAAGGAACACCGGGTGTTCTGAATAGTGATAACCGTAACTCTGGTGCACTGGATGTCAATATTCGTGGGATGCAGGGGCAGGGAAGAACGCCGGTTATTGTTGATGGTGCCATGCAGGAAACGACGATTTACCGGGGATATTCAGGTGTTGCCGGACGTACTTATATTGATCCGGATTTGATCAGTTCGGTAGATATTGAGAAAGGCCCGAGTACAGGGGCTGACGCGAATGGAGCCATTGGCGGAGTCGTCAGGATAAGTACACTTAATGTAAATGATGTTGTTTTGCATGGACAAACATTCGGTGTGAGAATGACCGGTGGGTTTAATAATAATAGTACGACACCTCCGGCAATAGGTACGCGTGGCGGCTATCCTAAAGGCAAGCGTTATCGTAATGATCAGGTCTATACAGCGTTTGGCGAGACAGATGGTATGGATCGGCATGGCGGATTCAGGCCAACGGGAGGAAATGGTAGTATTGCTCTGGGGATCAAAAGCCAATATTTGGATATGGTAGCTGCTTTCGCCCGCAGACATAATGGTAATTACTATGCAGGTAAAAAAGGAGAAAATGTTCCTCAGATAACAATCGGGCCTTCTTATCCTAAAGGCTGGAGTTATGCTTCATTATCGAAGAGCTTAACTCCTTACAGAGCAAGTGAGGAGATACTCAATACCTCTATGGATAATATTTCTCATTTGCTGAAGGGAAAATTGAAATTCTCTGAAGGCCATAATCTTGAGTTAGCCAGAAACGAATATATCAGCCGCTATGGTGAAATCATGCCGTCAGCAATAGCACGTTGGGGTGATCCTTATGAAGGTTTTATGAATAAGATCAATGTCAGCTCACATACGGCACAATATCGTTTCAATCCACAGGATAATTATTTTATCGATCTGAAAGCTAATGCGTTTTATAACCGTGCTGTAAGTCGCATTAATTCCTCAAATCCTATAACAGTGTCCTGTTCTCCAAAGGAAAACGCACCAAGAAGTGAGCCTTATAACATATCAGTCGGTCACACTTATAGTCAGGTAGATAAATGGGGAATAGGTGTTAACAATACGTCAGAGATCCTATTTCCTTATGGTGATCTTTCATTTATCTATGGTGCATCTTATTCACATGAAACAATCGGTTTTCCGAAAGAAGAATCTTTTAATGCAAATTCGAGTGATGCGTTTCGGGATGGCTGGAAAAATGAATACAGCGCTTTTGCTAATGCTGAGTGGAAGCCTCTGGATTGGCTGACCTTAGATGGTGGCTTGCGTTACTCATATTTTAAGTCCCATGATAATAACCCTATATTTCCAGAATTTGATTATGATTCTAAAACTTGCAGTATGAGGGCATTGTCTAACGAGGTAACCTACGGAGAGGCGTTAGAACGTACTTCTGGCGGCTGGTCTCCTATCATCAATATGACACTTGAGCCTTTAGGAGGCCTTCAGTTTTACGGCAAATATGGCTCTGCTATTCGGTTACCAAGCCTGTTTGAAACAACCAAAGGCTGGTCACAAACGCCGGATACAGACATTTTGTTATCCCCTGAGCGTTCCCTGTCATGGGAAGTTGGGGTTAATATCCTGAAAAATGATCTGTTGGTGGATGGCGATAAATTACGTACCAAACTGAGTTACTTTGATACTCAGGTCAAGGATTATCTGACTAGGATAAACAAGCCAAAGCTCGGCAGATTCGGCCCCAATCTTACAATGATAAATGTTGATAAAGCGGAATGGCGTGGTTTAGAACTCTCATCAAGTTATGATGTGGGAATGGCCTATGCTGAATTAGGCTGGTCGTATTACACACATACCCTATTTTGTTTAACACCAGAACAGGCATCCATCGATCCTAAAAATCGCTGTAATCCGGGGGGAATTTCGGACAGTTATGTTGTTAACCATATTCAGCCAAAAAATAGCTATACAGTGACTTTGGGCGGGCGTGCTTTCGATAAGGATTTAGATATGGGAGCAACGCTGACTTATATGGGTAGCCGTCCCAGTGTGGGCCTGAAGGATGATAAAAATAGCCGTGTAGGAAGTGTGTTGGTTCATGTCGAATGGGAACCTTACACAACGGTTGATCTGTTTGTGAAGTATAAAGTTAATAAAAACATCAGGATTCAGGCGGGTATTGATAACGTTACTGATGTCTATTATCTCGATCCGTTAGCAATGGGATTAATGCCGGGGCCGGGACGTACTTTCAGAACGAACGTTACCGTTAAGTTTTAATTCCAATCATTGTGATCGTCTGATGGAAATGCCTATTCTTATTCGGAGTAGGCATTTTCTTTTTCTTTATCTGTGTTATTCATATTTCAGTTGGTGAGAGGGGGTAAGAATGGGACATCGGGATTAACTCTTTTGACTCATGGTGATCAAAATTACCCAGAATCAGCCCAATAGTCGGGCCTTCATCAATAGCTCCCAGTGAACTTCCGCAATGACTGCAAAATGCACGGCTGGAATAATCTGAAGATCGATATAAAGAAGGAACTCCTCCTTTGCCAACCCATTGAACTGAGTCTTTAGGAAATTCCACCCAGCAGAGAGTTAATGCTCCTGAGTGTTTCTGACACATAGTGCATGAACAGGTGTGCGGGTTATTAGGCAGCCCTTTCGCAATGAATCGGATATTACCGCATAAACACCCACCCTGATATTCATATTCAGTCATAGTCTTTCTCTTATTAATCGAAAAATACCCATACTGTGCGTTAATAAAAGCCCTTGCTATTTTATTAACGGAGATAAAATAGCAAAGACCCTTTATATTACTGAATTAGATAACTCATCCAAACAGAGAAAGATAACGATCTCGCGACCAGCGATAATATAACGCCAGCATATTATTGACTTCTTCGGGAGAAAACTTTTCAGGTGAAAATGCATTATCCGGAGATATTTCAGTTTCACCATTTACCCATTCAAACATTTCCTGATACTCTTTATGAGCTGGATCTTTGAGAATATTGAGCAGCTCCATATAGCCATAGATTCCGCCACAATCTTCCGGTGGGCAGGCTTGTTCTCCTTCAAGGCAAAAAATCGGCATGGGGAGTTCTTCCGGTGAATAATTACTGTTTTCCAACAAGATTTCATGTTCCCAAGAGTCACCAAAATCATACAGATAAATGAATTTACTTCCTTTACGTTTGATGAGTGACTCAAGTTTGAATTTTCCTTCCTCATGTCCTTCTTCTGGCGTTTCCGGCCTTTCGGTAAAACGTTTAGAATCAAAAATAAACTCATGCAAATGACTATCTTCCCAGCCCATTACAACTTGAATGACATCATGTAATCTATCCAGTGAAATATTTGACGGAACAATAAAACGACGCCATATAGCGGGGTTCATTTCTGTAAGTGTAATTTTTAACTGATAAAATTTTTTCATTTATCGCCCTTAATACTTGAATAATTGATAAAGGAATATTTTTAGTGCATCCAGACTGTATTGCAGTATGGATTCCCTCTAATAATATTCCGAACGAATTTTAATAAATAGCTTGAGTTATTCACTTATGCAAGGGCATTATTTATATAAGACTCTACTTACTCAAAAATAAGAGAAAATTAATGATAGATAGCACTGGCATATTGATAAAAAACACCGAAGAAATAAAACGAATGGAAATTGCCGGACGTCTGACGGGGCAGGTTCTGGAAGCTGTTCGTCCGATTATTGTCCCCGGCGTGACGACATTAGAAATCGATGCATTTTGTCATGATTATATTGTCAATACGCTGGGGGCAATTCCCGGTAGTCTGGGGCAGTACGGTTTCCCTTATACCGTTAATACATCAGTCAATCATGTCGTCTGTCATGGCTGGCCCTCAGATAAGGGACTGAAAAATGGTGCTATTGTTAATGTGGATGTGACAGTAAAAAAAGAGGGATACTATGGTGACAGCAGTGTCACATTTTGCGTCGGAGAAGTTCCCTCTCATGCCATCCGGCTGGTGGATATCACACAAGAATGTCTCTATAAAGCCATCAGAATGGTAAAGCCGGGCATCACATTAGGGGATATCGGGCAGACAATACAACAGCATGCTGAGGCGAATAATTATAGTGTTGTCCGCGAATACTGTGGTCATGGTATCGGGAGCAGCATGCACGAAGAGCCTCAGGTATTGCATTATGGCAGGGCAGGTGAAGGGATTGTGCTGAAAGAAGGTATGACATTCACGATTGAGCCGATGATCAATCAGGGTAAAAAAGAGGTTAAGCTGCATAAAGATGGCTGGACGGTGACAACGAAAGATCGTCGTTTATCAGCTCAGTTTGAACATACTATTTTGGTTACACATGATGGCTTCCGGGTTTTGACTTTACGGGATGAAGAGCGGGATGTATTTTGAGCGTAGTGTTTTTCAGGTCTGTACATAATTAACGAATATACACTTCGTCTTTCAAGCTGCTCCTTTGTTGGCTACGCTCGCTCACCCCAGTCACATAGTTATCTATGCTCCTGGGGATTCACTCCCTTGCCGCCGCGCCGCATCTTGAAATCCATTATGTATAGATAATTTGATCTTAAGCAGGCTGTTTTTTTGTTTTCTAACAGCCTGCTATGACGTAGTATTATTGGGAATTAAAGTCTATTGTTTGATATACCCACCAGTCTTTCTGGTTATATAAGTAATCAAAGGAACTGACTTACAACAATATTTATGGTTATAAGGAATACCGATAATATTATGTCCTCACTGTATAAAAATAAAAATATTTTTTATTCAATCTCTCTTATTCTGCTGGTGTTGCTGATCCATAAATGTTTGGGATACCAGTTAAAGTTAATATATGTTTTTAGTGCCTTTGCATTATTTTTATTTCTTGCCTCCATTAATAAACGTTTATATGTCGTACTGATTTCTCTATTTTCTATTATTGGAATACTGTATGCGCCACTTGGTCTTAACTACGGTTTTCCAGATATCAATGCCGTCGGTTCAGTGCTTTATACAAACCAAAATGAAACATTGGAATATATCAGCGGATTTCCGGCATCAACTTATATGACGGTGTTTGCTATTGTTGTTCTGATGTGGTTCTCGGTGAAATTAAATACGGTGATTTCAGCAAAAGGAAAACAGTGGTTATTGGCACTGTTCTTTATTTCTGCATTCTGGTCACCCGTGAAAGGGTATGTGAAATCGGGTTTTGTGGATAACACCGAGATTCTGAATACCAGTTTACCTGAAGTCCGCTTTTTCAAAGATGCTTACCAGAGTTATGTGAAGGTCATGTCTGAAAATAACCGGTTTGCCAGAGTCATCAAATATCAGGATGACTGGCAGCCCACAGTTAAAGATGAAAAATATGACACCTACATCATGGTTATTGGTGAAAGTGTCCGCCGGGATTTTTTAGCGGAATACGGTTTTCCTGAAAAAAACACCCCCTGGCTGGATAAAACGCATGCAACAATATTAACTAATTATATTTCTGCTGCGCCATCCACTCAGCTTTCATTGACGAACTCACTGGCGATTCGTGAGGAAAATCAGATTAACCTGAATAACAGTATCGTAACACTGGCAAATAAGGCCGGTTTTGAAACTCACTGGATTTCCAATCAGGGAATGAAAGGCGGGTTTGATTCTCCCTCGGCGATGATAGGGCAGCAGGCCACGCACTCTGTTTTCCTGAAAGAAGGAAGTTCTGATGACAGGAGCTACATGCCGGATGAAAATTTGTTGCCCTATATCCGTAATGCTCTGAAACAGGATCACAAAAAGAAATTGATTGTTATTCATTTGATGGGGTCACATCCACAGCCCTGTGCCAGAACGAATAATAAATACAGCCACTATTTTCATTCCAAAGATATCTCCTGTTATGTACAGAGCATCCATAATACGGACAGTTTGTTGGCTGAAGTTGAGAATGTCGCCAGACATAACCAACTGAACTGGACAATGCTCTATTTTGCTGATCATGGTCTGTCTTTTGTGCGCAAAGGTACGGACAAAGAAAACTTGAACCATAGCGATGCTAACAAACAGAATTATCAGGTGCCGTTCGTCATCACTGGTTATGACTATAACGCTAAGACCAGAATCGATGCTCACCGTAGCGGGTTTCATCTTTTACCTATGCTATCCACGTGGTTGGGGGTCGAAGAGCCACGGTTAGCTTCTGAATGTAATTGGTTTTCTGAACAGCAATGCAGCGATCAGCACACAGTAATTTCATTTGATGGCCAATATGCTGACTTTAACCACCTGAAAGATGATGCCATTGATTTTGGTTTTTAAGCTTCATGAAACAGCTGTCCTGACGTCATTGTAAAACCACTGATGGAAGGATTCTGACCGCTTAATGTGTTATTCCACCGTTGGCGCAGATCCTTCCCATCCTGCCGGAGGAAGTTTCGTATCATAGTACAGTGTGGCGAGTAGTATCACTTCCTGCGGTGGTCAGATAACTGGCTTATAGAAGAGGAAGAAATGAAAGAGTAACTTGCTGTTCGTCTTACCTTAAAAAGGGTGCTTTATGAACAATAATAAATTTTTAAGACATATCCCCTGGATGATATTGGGGATAATTGGGGCATTTTGCCTCGGGGTTGTTGCACTACGTCGGGGAGAACATGTTAGTGCGTTATGGATAATTGTTGCTTCGGTGGCAGTTTATCTGGTCGCTTATCGCTATTACAGTCTTTATATCGCCACTAAGGTGATGAAGCTGGATGCGACACGGGCAACACCGGCGGTTGTTAATAATGATGGCCTCAATTATGTTCCGACCAACAAAAATGTCCTGTTTGGTCACCATTTTGCGGCTATTGCCGGAGCGGGGCCGTTAGTCGGGCCAGTGCTGGCGGCACAGGTTGGTTATTTGCCGGGAACGTTGTGGCTACTGGCAGGGGTTGTTCTTGCCGGTGCTGTACAGGATTTTATGGTGCTGTTTATCTCTTCCCGCCGTAATGGTGCTTCACTGGGAGAGATCGTTAAAGAAGAAATGGGGCGTGTTCCGGGAACAATTGCCCTGTTCGGCTGCTTCCTGATCATGATTATCATTCTGGCAGTATTGGCACTGATTGTCGTGAAAGCGCTGGCAGAAAGTCCGTGGGGCGTCTTTACCGTTTGTTCTACCGTGCCGATTGCCCTGTTCATGGGGATTTACATGCGGTATATCCGCCCGGGACGCGTGGGGGAAGTTTCCGTTATTGGTATCCTGATGCTGATTGCCGCGATTTGGTTTGGGGGTGTTGTTGCCGCTGACTCTTATTGGGGGCCTGCTTTAACTTTTAAAGATACCACCATTACTTACGCATTGATTGGCTATGCCTTTATTTCTGCATTACTACCGGTCTGGCTGATTCTGGCACCTCGTGATTATCTGGCAACGTTCCTGAAAATAGGTGTGATTGTGGGTCTGGCGATTGGCATTGTGATCCTCAATCCTGATCTGAAAATGCCGGATGTAACACAATATATTGATGGTTCAGGGCCAGTCTGGAAAGGGACATTATTCCCATTCCTGTTTATCACGATTGCCTGTGGTGCGGTATCTGGTTTCCATGCTCTGATTTCTTCCGGTACGACACCTAAATTGCTGGCAAACGAAAAGGATGCCCGTTTCATTGGTTATGGTGCAATGCTGATGGAATCATTTGTTGCGATTATGGCCTTAGTTGCAGCATCCATCATCGAGCCGGGGCTTTATTTTGCTATGAATACACCACCGGCGGCACTGGGGATTACCATGCCGGATCTGCATAATCTGGGAACATCTGAGGCTCCGGCGATTATGGTAGCGTTGCAGGATGTTACCACTCAGGCAGCAGCCACGGTCAGTTCATGGGGATTTGTGATTTCACCTGACCAAATTCTGCAAACAGCAAAAGACATTGGTGAACCTTCGGTTCTGAATCGTGCAGGTGGCGCACCAACGCTGGCGGTGGGTATTGCGCACGTATTCCATCAGATCATTCCGGCCGCAGATATGGGGTTCTGGTATCACTTTGGTATTTTGTTTGAAGCTCTGTTTATTCTGACTGCTCTGGATGCGGGAACACGTTCCGGTCGTTTTATGTTGCAGGATCTACTGGGGAATTTTGTTCCATTCCTGAAAAAAACGGATTCTCTGATTGCCGGTATCATTGGTACAGCGGGCTGTGTGGGAATGTGGGGCTACCTGTTGTATCAAGGTGTTGTCGATCCGCTGGGTGGTGTTAAGAGCCTGTGGCCATTGTTTGGTATCTCAAACCAGATGTTGGCCGCTGTAGCGCTGGTATTGGGTACTGTTGTACTGATTAAGATGAAACGTACCAAGTACATTTGGGTAACGGTTGTACCTGCTATCTGGCTGTTGATTTGTACTACGTGGGCATTGGGGCTGAAGTTATTCAGCGATAATCCCAAACTGGAAGGTTTCTTTTTTCTGGCGAACGAATACAAGCGACGTATTGCTGAAGGCGGAACAGACCTGACCGCACAGCAGATCAGCAATATGAACCATATTGTTGTGAACAACTATACCAACGCTGGTTTAAGTATTTTGTTCCTTGTTGTCGTCTATAGCATCATTATTTATGGGATTAAGACGGCGATAAAAGCGAATAAAAACCCGCAGCGTACAGATAAAGAAACGCCTTATGTTCCTGTTCCGGAAGGCGGAGTAAAAGTTTCTTCTACGCACTGATGTAGTATCTAAGCCATAGAGTGGCTTTGGTTATCACAAGACCCCACATAATAGGCTTTGTATTATGTGGGGTCTTTCTTTAAGGTATATACACTTCGTCTTTCAAGTTGCCTCTTTGTTGGCTACGTTCGTTCACCCCGGCCACATAGTTATCTATGCTCTCGGGATTTACTCTCTTGCCGCCGCGACGCATCTTGAAATCCATTGTGTATAGCATCAAGGAAATCCACTTTTGAGAACAGTTATGGGAGAGTGTTATGTTTGGTAATCTTGGCCGTGCCGGAAAATATTTAGGGCAGGCAGCCCGTATGTTGGTGGGAGTACCTGACTATGATACTTATGTGCAGCATATGAAGGATAATCATCCTGACCAACCTTATATGACTTATGAGGAGTTCTTCCGCGAACGCCAGAACGCACGTTATGGCGGCGATGGCAAAGGGGGAATGCGTTGCTGCTAATCAGTGTAGCCGGTGGTACAAGCCTGAAGCTCCTCACAATCTTATCTACAGCAAAAAGTGTTGATTGTGCCTCAGGCTAAGTGAGATAAAACTGGCTGTTAAATGGGCTGAATGATATTTTTTCTATTTATCCTGAATGGATAGATATTAAAAGAAGCGCTTCCGTTTAATGCAAGGTCGGCGCAAGCTTGCCCGAATAGTGGCGCAAATTTAAATGCCCAGCCACCTAATGATAAAATAATATTTTGATATTGATCGTACTGCTTCGGTATAAAATCCAATACAGCGGTATTATCAGGTAAATCGGCATGTAATGCTCTTGCCATATCAATGGGTGTTATATCAACACCTCTCATATGGTTGATGGCAAAATCTCTGGTTATATCAATATCTAATTCTTTTGGTGCGAAACACCTTTCTTCTACATCATAAAATTTATGTGAAGCCCAATCTACCGCCAGACGGATAAAACCTTTTCGTGCAAAGTCATAACTAGGAAAACCATAGAATAGATTACTGTAACCATTTTTAGGGTTTTCAAACTGGAAAAACATCGGATAGTTTTTTTCCGGGATTTCTCCTGTCAGTTTATAATATGAAAAACACATATCCCAAATGATATAGTTTATTTTTATTCCTACTGACTGAGGTAATATTCTATTGGTGAAAGCATTAGAGGTAATAACTATTTTGTCAGATTGATAGCTTCCGTTGTTTGTTATAATTGAAACACCGTTGTGATGACTGGTTATTTTACTGACTTCTGTTTTCTCAGCAACAGTGACATGATCAGTTTCTTTTAAATATTGACCAAGTTTCCTGATAATATGCTTAACATCTATAGTGGCATTATCAGGGCTATATAACCCCATATAGTTTTCTGGCAGATTTTTGAAAGGATATTTACTTTCCAGCTCTTTTTTGGAGATGATATCATATTTTTTATTGAGCTTTTTCAATACTTTTATTGGCCCGAATAGCGTACCCTGTGGTGTATCACCTGTTGATATACCAAAATTGAGTAATCCATTCATATGTATGAATTTAGAAGCCAGCTCTTTTTCTAAATCATGATAAAGTCCGCCAGATTTGAAAGATAATTCAGCATGTTCAAGATCATCATAAATTGTTCTCCACATTCTGACATGACCTGCTGAGCTTGAATCTTGAGTTCCCAGTGTATTTCTTTCTATCAGTAGAATATTTTTACCCGTTTTAGCCGCATAATATGCGGTGCATAAGCCAATAATTCCTCCTCCTACTATACAGATATCATATTTTTTATTATTAATGTGTTTACTTTCATCTTGTGTTAATAATGATTCCGGTTTCATCACGTTATGTCGATTCATCTATATTCTCCAATTTTATTTATTGTTAAAATTTAATTATTATTAACCATAAAACCAGACACAGATTGCACGCCAAATAATATAAATGATATTTTGTGAGATATTATCTCCCTAAATAATATTCTTTATCTAACCACTCAGGCCAATTAAGGCGAAATTTTTCTTGTAATAATCTTTCCGTGACACAAAATGCGCCTTCAGTCCAGCCCTGATCCCCAGAATAGGCTTCTCCGATAATATGCACTGATTCATTTTTTATTGGGTGCCTCATAAAAGGCATGACTTCTTCAACGGATACACCGACTTTCCATGCGTGATATCCGCCTCCATATGGTTCCTGAGACCAGTCCTGAATTCTGGCAATATAAGGAGGAGGGATATCAATACCATGTAACTCTTTAACCTGATTCATTGCCTCCTCAACCAGGTGTTTAGATACGGGTTCACCGGGTAAAGGAAATTCTTTCAATTTTTCTTTTGATATTATATTGGTTCCATAAGGTTCATAGATGGAATCTTTATCTTTTATTTCCATCAGAGCTTTCCAGAATGTCACAGTACGCATGTCGTTATAGCTTGATAGAAATAAGGAATGTGAATTGTGATCGTCTGTGCCGAAATAGTAACATTGGCGAATCGCTAAATCAGTAATTGATGCACCGGATTTGGCCTTAAACTGTTTTTTCCACCATGGATACTCAAATCCCATTAATAATTTTAACGATGGTTCAGAGATCACACTATTAATATTTCTGTGTAATTTTGGTTGTGAATGTTTATCAAAGAAGAAGTTGTGTTGATCCAGAAGCTTAAGGGATTTCCTTGGCATCGCCAGAATAATAGTATCAGTATGTACAGTCCAGTAAGTCTGGCTGCTTTCATTCCTGAATGTTAAGGAATAACGACGCTTTCCACTATCATTATGTTTAAATGTTATTAAGGTATTTTTTAACCATAGCTTAGCACCATTCTGATTTGTATAGCCTTTGGCTAAAGCATAGGCTAACTGGTCATATCCATTGCTAATAGTTCGGTACTCTATACCCTCTTGTGTAAAATCACCCACCATATAAGACATTGATTCAGCGGCATTCCAGTTAATGGTATTGGAATAATACCCTCCGGCATCAGATAAAAAGTTATACCCTTCTTGTCCAACTTGATCTTTAATTAAATTCCAGAATCCAATATCTTTAACTTTCATTCTGTCATAGGGGCTTCCTTTTTTAATATACGTAATGTTCTTTTTAATCACATCCCATTGACGGAGACTGATTTTAAATCTGTAATCATATTTACTTATTTTTTCAATAAGATTACCGTAGTTTTTATTAAACCACGGGTCTGAAACCAAGACATCATATATTATTTTATTAAATAATTGTGAGGCACTATACCCTTTATCTTCATCATTAAGGAAATAACGAGTTTTGAATTTCTTATTCTGTTTTTGCATTTCAGACCATATGTCAGCTCTGAAACGTTGACCTCGTAAATAGAAAAAGTTGTTTTCTGAATCACTTTCTGGAAAGAGTCCATAATCTAATTTAAAAACATCTTCAATCAATGAAGTAGTAATTTTTTGTGATGACAAATAACGCATTCCTCCTAACTCCCCAATAATATCCATTCCGGGTAAGTTCACGGAGAGCAATCTTCCTCCGATAATATTATTTAAATCAAAAATATGCACACTTGCAGGGGAACGGGAATTGTCAGAATAATGGCCACTTAACAGACGATATCCTGTATATAAACCAGATACGCCAGAACCAACAATAGCAATATCAATTGATAGATCTTCCTGAGTACCAATACTATAAGGAATTTGATCCATCTCAATTCTTTTGTTTTTTTTCATGAGACATCTCCATTAATATAAATAGTATTCTGCTGGAGTTATTTTTTAATACAAAGTTGAGAAAGGATATTCATATGGTATTCTTTTTTAAATATTGAGGTAACTGGATTAATCTGATTGTTTAAATCGTGTATTATTGTAGGTATCAGATGAAATCTCTTTTAAAGTAAACAATTTTTATAGTAAAGCAGGAAAAAATGAAACCTATATCAGTAACGATCCTCACAGGATTTTTAGGATCAGGAAAAACAACATTATTACAGCATATTCTCAATGCTGAACATGGTTACAAAATTGCTGTCATAGAGAATGAATTTGGTGAAGTTCCTATTGATAATGAACTAATCGGGGACAGGGCAACACAAATTAAAACACTAAGCAATGGTTGTATTTGTTGTAGCCGCTCGAACGAGTTGGAAGATACTTTACTTGATTTATTAGATGGTATCGATAACGGGCAGTTTGTGTTTGATCGCCTGATTATTGAGTGTACAGGAATGGCTGATCCCGGCCCAATCACGCAGACTTTTTTTTCTCACGAGGTTTTGTGTCAGCGTTTTTTATTGGATGGTATTATCACACTGGTGGATGCGGTTCACGCAGAACAGCAGCTTGATGGTTTTTCCATTGCACAATCACAGGTGGGATATGCTGATAGGCTTTTGTTGACGAAAACGGATGTTGCCCCAGAGAATGACGCATTAATCGAGCGATTGCAGAGGATGAATGCCAAAGCGCCTATCCATAAGATCGTACATGGTAAAGCAGATTTAGCACTATTGTTCGATCTGGAAGGTTTCATGCTTAATGATAGGCTGACTGTTTCAAAGCCTGTTTTTCGCTTTATTCCTCAACAGCAAAATAGTGTCCAGTCGATAGTTATCACCCTGAACCATTCAGTTGAATTAACTGAAATTTCAAATCTGATGGAAGAATTGTTACTGAGTTTTGCTGATAATTTACTGCGTTATAAAGGAATTATTGCTATTCAGGGAGAACCACGCAGATTGTTGTTCCAAGGGGTACAGCGTTTATACAGTGCCGATTGGGATCGTGAATGGGGGAGTGATGAACAGCGTCACAGTGTGCTGGTTTTTATTGGAATAGACTTGCCGGAACAGAAAATCAGGGAAAAATTTGCACAATTATAGTTATACTCAATGGATTTCAAGTTGTATTACGGCGGCAAGGGAATGAATCCCCAGGAGCATAGATAACAGGGTCCCTGCTTATATGAACTTGAAAAATGAAGGGAAGATTCCCTTCATTTTTCAAGCGGCCTCTTTACTGATGAAATCAATTCATTGTAGTGAGATGCCTGGCAATACACTTTGCTATATCCACCTTTCAGATTGCAGTATTGCTGGTTTCAACCTGAAATCCATTGAGTATATTAGGTAGAGGTAGGCATTTTCTGTATGTATTTAAATAGAGTTTTATATTATAAATTCTAACCTGGAGTTTAAGTTTTATAAAAAAATAAAGCAGTAATTTAACAAACACAAAACAATAAAGACAAATATTATTCATAAATCAGATTTATCATACGTCAAAGATCATATTTGTATTATGATTAATTTGCCTATTTTGTTTACCTGCAATCTCCACAGAGAGTGTAGTGGAGATTGTCGCAATAACAGGTCATGTTAGTAAAAACGGGAAAACAGATGAAAATTCACTTAGAGTGTGTCTCCCAAATATTAGAGAAACGTTTTACATTACTGGCCGTGTAAATCACCGTATGTGAAATATTACGGTGTCCTAGATAATCCTGAATTAAACGTGTATCACGGCCAAGGTCGGCAAGTGCATAACCACAGGCATGTCTTAACATATGAGGGTGAGGGGAAACACTGACTGCAGCCTGTTTGCCGTAACGTTTGAGTAATCCGTAAACTTGTTGGCGTGAAACCGCTCCCGATTTTTGGGAGAGGAAAACCCACGGAGAATCGGCTTCCCGCCATTTTTGGCGTACATCCAGCCATTTTTTTAGTGCTTCAATCTCTTCCGGGATCAGCGGATGTGTTGTTGACAGGCCGCCTTTTAATCGTCTGATATGTATAATAGCTGAATTTAAATCGAGGTCGGATAAACATAAATTACATAGCTCACTGACCCTAAACCCATGAATAAAACACATCAATAACATGCAATAATCACGTTCTGCATGACGTCCTTGTTTTGTTTCTGCCAAAATTGCATCTATTTCATATCGGGTTAAAAATTTACGTTGCTTCATGAAATTATCATTCCTATTACATCAGATAGATTAGCTATAAATAACGGGGATATTTAAACTAATCGAATACAACAAGCTATCAGCGCTTTTTAGCATGATTGGATAAATACCAGATTAATATAATTAGAAAACAGACAGTGAAAAAATTTGCTGCTTCTATTTATCTTTTTTTAATAAAAATATTTATTGAGAAAGTGTAAGTATTTGTTATGTAACCCTCGCGAATAGAATGGGCTAATTATAAAGATAATTCTACTAAGAATGTTGTTTGGTTAAATTTTGCAACTAAACATTTTTCTGAGTTTTATTTTTAGTTTTTTATTCTTATATTGTTCCTTTATGGTGTAATGGTTTCGTCTTTTTACTGCATTTAGTGAAAAAAGTAAATGATTTATCTAATTGGATCAAAATATGCACTTATTTTGTGTGCTAAATATCTTCAAAAAGACTTCATATGTTATTTTATAGATTAAAATATTATGTTTTCTGAATATGCAATATTTTATTTCAATATTTAATATTTAATGATGATAGTAGATATGTTAATGCCAATAACAGAAGGATGAACGGGTATTAAATGATCAACAGGTGTATGATTGGTAATTATTGCTTATGGTTATTATTTTATGAGTTACTATTTCTATGGTTATTAAATTAGCCTCTCTTATTTTTATTGAGGCCGGAAGGAGTGTTAAATATATATGAATTATGATTAATTAAAAATGCCTCTATTATGGCAATAATCTTCGGAAGAAGGGCGTCGTATATTTATAAAAATGATGTCAGAGATAAATGAACAGAGATAAAAAGTGATAATTTTGAATATGAGAGATAAAGACCTCCCGTATCGGAAGGCCGTTAGTTGTAAGACTTTGATGGAATGGTAAAGCAGCCAGAGGCTGTGTTTATCACATCAGGAAAAAGCCAGAAAAGGAGAAATACACAGCAAGACCCCGGTGAAAATAATCAGAATTAATGATACGCCTTTATAGTGATGAAGGCTGGGAACTTTGTAAACCAGATAGGCAGGAATAAGGCAGCCGACGATCCCGAATATTGGGCTACAGATAGAAGTGAAACTTAAAACCGGTGCATTCAGGATAATAGCTCCCCATGCCAGTAAAATAGCGAATATCATAATTCCCTTCTGCACCCATTTTTCATTAATTTTTGCAGCAGGCAATAATCGTCCGAGAAGATTCATGGCTATTCCCTGACTGGCTTCGCGGAAGCCGAGGTAAACTCCGAAAAAAGCGGTCATGACAGCAAAAACATTGAGCATAACACTGACAACAATAACCCAGCCGCCGGGGAAGAATTGGGCGGCAATTGCAAGTGCGGAAATGTTCTGCTCATAAGCTTTAACTGCTTCATCGTGTCCCAACGCCAACGTGAAAGAGACGGCATAGAAAAATACCGTACAAAACAGGACGGAAAAGGCAATGTTCATCGCCCGCAGTGCTTTATAACGGGCAACTTCACGGTTGTTTTCATGATTTCGGTAAGAAATAACCATCGGGCTGAGTGTCTGAATAAACAGAATGGAAGTCAGTGTGAAAGGTAGTGTGATAATAGCCTTTTTTATCAACATGGAAACAGGGGGGAGCGCGCCGATATTGTACAGATGCCACATACCGATCATGGAAAGACCCAATGCAGCGACAACAACTAATTTTACTGTAACCATCAGGCTGGAAATTTTAAATAGTAATTGCTCACTACGGGAAGAAATCATGACCAAAATACAGATTAAGACCAACCCGTAAAAAGGGTTTTCGGAAAGTAAGTCATCGGTCACGCCGAAGGTTTGCAGGTATGAAGCACTATCGTTGGTAATTGCGGTGGAGTAAACAAAAATCCAAATTACCAGCATAATAAAGTAGAGTACACCTAATAACACCCCCCAATTTTTACCGAGATAGCCTCCGATTATGCTGGGATAATCTTTGCATTCAGGTGATTCGGCAAGTGTATTAATGAACAGTCGCTGAAAAAGATACATAGCAGGATAGCCGATGATTGAAGAAAGCAGGAAAACCCACAACCCCATCAGACCAACCTGAACAGGAAGGAAAACAATACCTGCACCTATCGCCATGCCGATACTCATGATCACCCAACCCATGTCGGTGCCATTAAACTTTATGGCTTGTTTCCATTCGGTTTCCGTCATATTTGCGCGTTTTGCCGCCGGAGAAATATGAGACATGGCCTGATTACTTTTTGTTACTGTTTTCATAATAGTTCCCGCTTACATTTTTGGTGTTTTAGCAAGGGGTTAACTAAGAACAGAGAGATGTACCATATAAACACCAAAAAATTGTTTGCTCAGAAAATGAATTGTTGTGTGTTGATATTAAAGAATTTCATGAAGAAAATGTTTTCCGAAAGACTCTGAGTTAATACGATTTTTGAAAGAGTCATTTTTGTGTATAAATGAGAGCGGTTCATCATTTTCTTCTTATATCAGTGAGTTGTAATTGATTGTAATATTGAATATTTAAACAGCTATAGAGAAGGAGATACGATTTATCACATTCAAGTTTACTCAAGAACATCCCGTTAGTATTAAATCCTTTTTATTGATTTCATTATGATATAATTTAGAGTGCTGATCTAGTTTTTTTCTTGTGAACGATAAGGCTTGGATGAAAATCCACCTATTTTATGGGGGAATTGTATTTATTCATCTTTATACTTTATTTGAGTTTAATCAACTTATGGTCAGAAATTAGTATGAAGTTAACGTATGAAATAAAAAATAATGAATAGAACACTATAAAGTATTATTGAATTATTAATTCAACTTATTCACATTTTTTATCATCTTAAGATAGCGAATGTATTTATTTTGTTTTTTCCACTTTTGTAGCGAGTAGATTATATTTTTAGATTAGGATTAGCATTTTTTCTTTCATGACTAAACGCAACGTTTATTGTATATAGTGCAGCCGGATGGGCTTTGTATATGATGAGCCGGTAATGGTGGCAGGGCGTTTTTATCAAGTATTACTTAAATTATAGCTTATATGACTATTCTTATTTTCAGGAGAGTATTTTAAAATAATATTCCGCAATATGTGATATTGGCATAATGATATATTAATATTTAATATCTTCAGTTTTATTTAACTATGCTGCTTAAACATAATCGATAATATCATGTTTTATTTCATAGACTTTTTTTATCATAAAATCTATTATTTGATCGTTTTATCTTGGTCATATCTGCCTGTATATACCCAATTTTGTTTAAATAGAAACCAGCAAGATAATGGAAGGGTATAACTGATCTGACAGGCTTTTAATCAAAAAATTCGCAGGAAGATAATAATGAAAAGTAAACTTACCGTAGCGTCTCTTTGTCTGGCTTCACTCATGCTGGCCGGATGTGCAACGGAATCATCATCAACACTTCAGGTTCAAAAAGTTTCTTCATATAACACGACCTACAAAGGTATTCGCAGCCCTATCGCAATAGGTAAGTTTGAAAACCGTTCAAGCTACCAGAATGGTATTTTCTCTGATGGTATTGATCGTTTGGGGAATCAGTCAAAAACGATTCTGGTGACACACTTGCAGCAAACCGGTCGTTTTAATGTGCTGGAGCGCACGAATATGGCTGAATTAAAAGCAGAAGCCGGATTGCAGGGTAAAGCACAGAAGCTGAAAGGGGCAAATTATGTTATTACTGGTGCGGTTACTGAATTTGGTCGTAAAGAAGTAGGCGATCACCAGCTATGGGGGATTTTAGGCCGTGGTAAATCACAGATCGCTTATGCAAAAGTGATGGTGAATGTGGTGAATGTGGAAACTTCCGAAGTTGTTTTCTCTTCAGCAGGCGCAGGGGAATATAAATTGTCCAGCCGTGAAATTATCGGTTTTGGCGGCGCTTCCGGGTACGATTCCACTCTGAACGGCAAGGTTCTGGATTTGGCAATTCGTGAAGCGGTTAATGATCTTGTGTCAGGTGTTGAAAATGGCGCTTGGAAGCCAACTAACTAATTAATAATAAATATTATATAGGAAAGATTATTTAATGTTTTTGATGAAAAAGACGGGGATGTTACTGGGAACATTATTATTGGTTGGATGTGTACAGGCACCTAAAACCATTTATGAATGGGGGGATTATCAGTCAGCGCTTTACCAGTATTACCAACAGGATAAAACCGGGCCACAGGAGCAGATACAGGCTCTGCAAAAAGTGATTGAACAGGCAAGAGCCAAAGATAAACCTGTTCCTCCCGGCCTGCATGCACAAATGGGGTTACTGTACAGCAAAACAGGCAATATTGAGGATGCCTTTCAGCAGTTTGAAATAGAGAAGAAGTTATTTCCAGAATCTTCACCTTATATGGATTTTTTGCTGAGTAAAAATAAGGGAGTGAAATAATGAACCGTATTTTAGGCGTGATTGGTGCTTTATGTTTGCTGATGCTGACCGGATGTGTCAAACAGACACCCTATGATTATTCTGCCTTGAGGGGAAGTGATCCAAAATCAATTCTGGTTTTGCCCGCTGTGAATAAGTCTGTAGATGTGAAAGCTGCGGGTAGTGTGATTTCTCAGGTGACTTATCCATTGGCAGAATCAGGGTATTATGTTTTTCCTGTTGCGGTAGTAGAAGAAACCTTCCGCCAGAATGGGGTGGCTGATGCTCAGGATATTCAAAATATCAGCTATAAGAAGCTGTATGATATTTTTGGTGCAGATGCCGCGCTTTATCTGGATATCACACAATACGGTACACAATATCAGATCATCAGTAGTGATACTCGTGTGACTGCCACAGCTCGTCTGGTTGATTTGCGTACAGGTGAAAAAATCTGGGGGGGTATAGCAACAGCATCCAGCGCAGAAAATCGTAACAATGGCGGTGGTGGAATTATTGGCATGTTAGTGTCTGCGGCTATTGAGCAAATTGTTAATACGGTAGCTGATCGAGGGCACGATATTGCAGGTATTACCAGCAACCGCCTGTTAAGTGCCGGGCAATATTGGAATGGCCACCTGCTGTATGGGCCACGTTCAGAATTTTATCGTAAAGAAAAAACAGAATAATTATTTCTGTCATCTTGCAGATTGCCTGATTATAAAAATGCCGCAGTGATTAATTGCGGCATTTTTTTACGTTTATTTTTTTCGAACTTGTTAACCTGATTAAACATCCAATCGCTTAGTTTGCCATTTTTTGGATTTCCAGCGCCATGCATTCACCAGACCGCGTACCCATTCATCACAGAAAAAGCCAATCCAGATCCCCAGAATACCCATTCCCATGGTAATTCCCAGAAAATAGCCAACAGGAATAGAAATACCCCACATAAAAATTATTGCAGTATAAAGTGGGAATCTGGCATCGCCTGAAGCCCGCAGTGCGTTAACCATGACGATATTAAAAGTACGCCCCGGTTCCAGAAATACAGATAACAGGAAAAGTGGCAGCAAAAGCTCAATGATTTTTTGGTCTTCTGTCATCAGGCCGAGAAGTGGCTGCCGGAAAGCCCAGAAAGATAAAACTACACCAATCGTGACAATAACACCGATTTTCAGGCTTTTTATGCCACGGATATAGGCATCTTCAAAACGTTTCGCCCCGACAAGGTGACCAACCATTATTTCGTTACCAATACTGGTGGAAATCCCAAAAAGCATAATGAATAAGGATAACTGGAAATACAGCGTCTGCGCTGCCAGAGATGTTTCGCCCATCAAGCCGATAAACGCTTGTGCAGTCATATACTGCAATATCCATACGAGGTTCTCACCGGCAGCAGGCAAGCCGATATGCAGGATTTTACCAAGCATATTCTTTGACCAGCACACGAGTAATTTTGGTACCAGTTTTATTTTCAGGCCATAAAATAACAACCCGCACAGGAGAATGACGGCAACGGTACGGCCGAATACCGTAGACCATGCTACGCCTTCCAGCCCATATTTAGGTAGCCCGAAGAACCCGTACAAAACAATCATATTGCCGACAATGGTCAGCAGATTGGCAACCAGAGTGACATACATGGCCGATTTTGATTTGCCATATACCCGCAGACAAGCCGCCAGAATAATTGAAATGGCTTCCGGTATCAGGCAGATACCTAATATATGCAGATAAGCGAACCCATCATCCATCAGGTTTTCTGGCAGATTCATGATATGCAGGATCTTGTAGCCGAAGAAAACCGTCACTAAGGCGCAGGCAAAACCCAATACAAAATTAAAGGCGATAGAAATGTGAATCGCCTGACTGGCTTTATCCCGTTTTCCTGAACCGAGGTATTGCGCAATTACAACACTGCAACCAACGCTGATGAAATTGAAGATAGTAATGAATAGATCAAAAACGTGGTTCCCGACACCCATCGCGGCCAGATAAGCCGAAGAAATATGGCTGACCATATAGGTATTGATTAACAGCGTCGCCATATGAAGAAAAATATCAATGAAGATCGGCCAGCTCAGGGAAAAAAGCGAGCGATCCGCAACATCAGATTGATGCATTATAAAAAACCTATTGTTTGAATTGAAATGAGTGGTCTTTTTGTGGTGTGACTATACACTTCGTCTTTCAAGCTGCCTCTTTGCTGGCTACGCTCGCTCACCCCAGTCACATCGTTATCTATGCTCCTGGGGATTTACTCCCTTGCTGCCGCGAGCATTTTGAAATCCATTGGGTATACTCAAAAAAACAGCCGCAATCTTACTTGGTTTATTGGTTGATTGATAGGCAAGACACACCATTTTCTGATAGATAAGCGGCGATAAAATTTATTACTATGACTTGATTATTATCCCCGATTCACTGGATAATCTTCTGCCTCAAATTATCTCACCATTTTTTTGTCTCATAAGCCAAACGATTGCGTATGGAAAGTGGCTGAATTGATAGATCCAGCATTTTTCGTGTTATCAGAGAACGTAATCGTTTTCGTCGGGAAGAGAGGCAATAAATGATGAGAAAAATAATGATTGATATTTAACATACTGGCAGGGGATAAACATGTCTGGCATGCAGGCACCAACTCAATCCAAACTCGATAAGTATTTTAAGATAACTGAACGTGGAAGCTCGGTACGTCAGGAGGTTCTTGCGGGGTTAACAACATTTCTGGCCATGGTTTATTCCGTGATTGTTGTACCGGGTATGCTTGGACAAGCAGGATTCCCTCATACCGCCGTATTTATTTCAGTATGTCTTGTGACCGGTATTGGTTCATTGCTGATGGGGTTATGGGTTAATCTGCCGATGGCGATTGGTTGTGCCATCTCACTAACAGCTTTCACGGCTTTTAGTCTGGTATTAGGGCAGCAGGTTAGTATCCCTGTCGCATTGGGTGCTGTTTTTCTGATGGGATGTTTGTTTACTTTTATTTCTGTTAGTGGCATCCGGGCCTGGTTATTACGTAATATTCCAATGGGAATTGCACATGGAGCAGGAATTGGTATCGGTTTATTTTTGCTGCTGATTGCAGCAAATGGTGTCGGTCTGGTGATTAAAAATCCGAATGAAGGGTTACCGGTTGCTTTTGGTTCATTGACCGCTTTTCCAGTCTTTATGACTTTGCTTGGTCTGGCTGCGATTATCGGTCTGGAGAAGAAAAAAGTACCCGGTGGAATTTTGCTGGTTATTATCGCTATTTCAATCATTGGCCTGATTTTCGATCCCACTGTGAAATATCAGGGGTTTTTTAAATTACCAACATTAGGAGAAGACGGGCTTTCTCTGATGTTCAGTATGGATATCATGGGCGCTTTACAGCCTGTTGTACTGCCAAGTCTTCTTGCGCTGCTGATGACAGCCGTATTTGATGCTACAGGCACTATCAGAGCCGTAGCCGGACAGGCTAATCTGTTGGATAAACGTGGACAGATTATCAATGGTAGCAGGGCATTAACTGCCGATTCTGTCAGCAGTATTTTTGCCGGTGCAATCGGCTCTTCGCCTGCTGGCGTTTATATTGAATCTGCCGCAGGAACCGCAGTAGGCGGAAAAACAGGGTTGACTGCCGCAATTGTCGGTATTCTGTTTCTGCTGATCTTATTTCTTTCTCCATTGTCATATCTGGTTCCGGCTTATGCTACTGCACCAGCTTTAATGTATGTCGGTCTGTTGATGCTGAGTAATGTGAGAAAGCTGAATTTTGATGATTCTGTTGATGCTGTATCAGGGCTGCTGTGCGCGGTATTTATCGTTCTGACCTGTAATATCGTGACAGGAATTATGTTGGGTTTCAGTACGTTAGTTATCGGTCGTTTTTTTGCTGGTGAATGGCGTAAGCTGAATATTAGTACGGTAGTCATTGCCACCGTACTGGTGGTATTCTATGCCAGTAGTTGGGCTATTTGACCAGCACGATCCTGAAAATGATGCGCAGGTGGTTAAGTCCTGCGCATTTATTCCCTGCCAGATAATTTTTAAAACCTGTCAAATTTTCGACAAAACTCCTAAGATAAGTATAAAATAAGAAAATGGCTTGCGGGTCATTGATTCACAATGTGATTGTTTTTTGATTTTCCAGAATAACTTCAATTTATGTGGTTATTAGCGCTGTTATTAAAAGGGAAAAACAGTCACAATCTCTTCACCGACGGATTTTTGGCAATTTGTAAGGGTAACATGGAAATATTCTTTACTATCTTGATCTTGATTTTGGTGGTGTCAGTTTCTGGTGTTCTTACTAAAGTGATCCCGTTCCGTGTCCCTTTGCCGATAGTGCAAATAGCAATGGGGGCGTTGCTGGCCTGGCCTCATTTTGGTTTACACGTTACTTTCGACCCTGAATTATTCCTCGTTTTACTTATCCCTCCTTTGTTATTTGTTGATGGCTGGAAAACACCGACCAGAGAATTTTTTCACCATGGGCGTGAAATCGTTATTCTGGTTTTAGTACTGGTTTTAGTCACAGTTGTTGGTATCGGTTATTTGATTTATTGGTTAATGCCGAGTATTCCGCTTATTGCGGCTTTTGCTCTGGCTGCCGTGTTGTCACCAACCGATGCCGTTGCTTTATCCTCGATTGTAGGGAAAGGTCGCATCCCTAAAAATATGATGAGTGTGCTGGAAGGTGAAGCGTTGATGAACGATGCTTCGGGTCTGGTTGCTCTGAAGTTTGCCGTGGCAATTGCCATGGGAACAATGGCATTTACAGTAACCGGCGCAACATTCGAATTCTTTAAAGTTGCGATTGGTGGTCTGGCATCGGGTGTTGCTGTCACTTGGTTGTACAGTAAATCACTGCGACTGATGAGCCGCTGGAGTGGGGATGATCCTGCTACTCAAATCATGTTTATGATGCTGTTGCCATTTGCGTCTTACATGATTGCTGAACATATCGGTGTTTCCGGCATTCTGGCTGCTGTTGCGGCGGGTATGACTATCAGTACGGCTGGTGTGATCCGCAATGCACCTCTGGATATGCGTTTGCGCGCTGATAATGTCTGGGGAATGCTGGCGTTCGTGTTCAACGGGCTGGTGTTCATCATGCTGGGGTTACAGTTACCGGGGATTTGGGAAACGTCTGTTGCTCAGGCCGATCTCGACCCGCATGTAGAAACCTGGATGTTGTTCGCTGCGGTAGGTATCATTTATGGCGCTCTGTTATTGCTGCGGTTCTGCTGGTTATGGTTGATGAAGAATATCAGCAGGATCATGATGAAGAAAAAACCTCTGGAATTCGCAACCTACACGACACGTGAATTATGGCTGGCTTCATTTGCAGGTGTCCGCGGTGCCATTACTCTGGCTGGTGCACTGTCCGTCCCGCTTTTCCTGCCGGATGGTGATCCGTTCCCTGCCCGTTATCAGTTGATCTTTATTTCCGCAGGGGTGATCCTGTTCTCACTGTTTGTTGGTGTTATTGCTTTGCCACTCTTGCTGAGAGGCATGAAAGTGGGAGATAAACAGGCTGATCTTGATGAAATCAGAATGGCAAAAGCAGCAATGGCTGAAGTTGCGATTGTCAGTATGAATAAAATGGAAGAGCGCCTGTCTGCCAGCACAGAAGAAAAACTGGATGCCGAAGTGATTAGTGAAGTCGCTTCCCGGGTTACCGGCTACTTACGGCGTCGTACTGCGGGGACAGATGAGGGCGAACACAACTTGCAGATTGAAGAGTTGGAGCGCCGTTTCCGTCTGACTGCGTTACGGGCTGAAAGAGGGGAGCTGTACCACTTGCGCGCAACCCGTAAAGTCAGTAACGAAACATTACAGACACTTTTGCATGACCTTGATCTGCTTGAAGCATTACTAGTGGATAAATCCCAATAAATATGTGGCTATTAACGATCACAACACTTTTGTGGGCCGCTTCATTCAGCCTGATCGGAGCTTATCTTGCCGGTCAGGTTGATAGTTGGTTTTCCGTACTGGTCAGAGTCGTGCTGGCTGCTTTGGTATTCCTGCCATTCCTGCGCTGGCGCGGGTTATCACTGAAAGTGATTTCGCTATATATGGCAGTGGGTGCTTGCCAGCTGGGTGTGATGTACCTGTTTGTATTTCATGCGTACCACTATCTGACAGTGGCAGAGTTTTTGCTGTTTACGGTCATGACACCTCTGTATGTCACACTGATATACGATTTACTGAAGCGTCAGCGGTTGCGTTGGGGTTATGCACTCAGTTCACTGCTGGCTGTTGCTGGAGCGGCGATTATCCGTTATGACCGGCTGAGTGAATCTTTTTGGATAGGTTTGATTCTGGTGCAATTGGCAAATATTTCCTTTGCTATTGGTCAGGTTGGTTATAAGCGTTTGATGGAAACGAACCCGCTTCCACAGAGAGTGGCAATTTCATGGTTCTATTTAGGTGCCTGTGTTGTTGCAATTATCGGCTGGTTAGTTTTTGGTAATCCACAGAAGCTACCGACAACCCAATTACAATGGGGGGTTCTGATCTGGTTAGGTGCAGGCGCCTCGGGTATTGGTTACTTTATGTGGAACTATGGCGTAACTCAGGTTGATACCGGAACACTGGCAATTATGAATAATATGCTGGTTCCGGCTGGTTTACTGGTTAACTTTGTAATCTGGCAGCAGCATCCTGATTGGCTGAACTTCACCATTGGAGGCAGCTTGATTGTTGCATCGCTTTGGGTGCATCACCGCTGGATACTGAAACCCGCTTTACAAACGGCAGGTTATCCACCGCGTGCTGGCGCGAAGAACGAATAAATGTATCAATAGCCGGTTGGTGTTGCTCTCCTTTACGGCAGGCAGCGTACAACCGGCTCCATAAACCCTCTCCCAACGTCTGTGTGACAACTAAACCCTGCCTTTCAAATGTTTCCACAGCCCAGTGAGGTAATGCTGCAATACCTAAGCGAGCTGCCACCATTTGGATGAGTAACAGAGTGTTATCAACGGTTTTCAGGGTTGGAGTAACTTCGGCAGGCTGGAGAAAGCGTCTCCAAATATCAAAACGTTGCCGTTGAACAGGATAAATCAGTAATGTTTCCGGCGCGAGATCCTGTGGCTGAATATCCCGCTGATTAGCTAATGGATGATCCGGTGCTACCACTAACTTTACTTCATAATCAAACAACGGCGTATAGTGGAAATTACTGTCGGGAATAATATCGGATGTCAGTACAATATCCAGCTCCTTTTGTTGCAGTGCCGGTTGTGGATCAAACGTTACCCCTGATTTGAAATCCACATTCACCAGAGGCCAGCTTTCCCGGAAAAGCTTTAATGCTGGCGTGAGCCATTGAATACAGCTGTGACATTCAATCGCAATGCGCAGATTAGTTTCCTCCGGCTCATTGCACTCGCTCAGGGATGCTTTGATCATAGGTAACACCTGCTCAGCCAGCTTCAGCAGAACTTCTCCCTGATGTGTGAGTTGCAGCGGCTGACTTTTACGAATGAAAAGTTTGTATCCCAGACGGTGTTCTAATTCACTGAACTGATGTGAAAGAGCAGATTGAGTCTGATGTAAATGATTCGCCGCTGCTGCTAATGAGCCACAGAGGTTTAATGCTTGCAATGTTTTTAAGTGTTTAATCTCGATCATGAAAAACCTTCAGGTTGATGATGAATAATTTGCGCTTGAGGTTTATACATTACCTGTTGATTATAGAAGTGTAAACATCTAGACGGCTAAAATTTGCAGGGTGACGACATGACAGTTTTAAATCATACATTGGGTTTTCCACGTATCGGATTGAAAAGAGAGCTAAAAAAAGCACAAGAAAGCTATTGGGCAGGTAAAATTTCTCAACAAGAATTGCTGGAAACAGGCCGTGAATTACGTGCACGTCACTGGCAGCAGCAAAAAGAAGCAGGAGTAGATTTAATTCCTGTTGGTGATTTCGCTTGGTATGACCAGGTATTGACAACCAGCCTGCTGTTGGGGAACGTTCCTCCCCGCCATCAAAATGAAGATGGAAATATTGATTTAGATACCTTATTCCGCATTGCTCGTGGTCGGGCACCGACAGGTACTCCGGCTGCCGCATCAGAAATGACGAAGTGGTTCAATACGAATTACCATTATATTGTCCCAGAGTTTCAGGAAGGGCAGGAATTCAAACTGGGATGGACTCAATTGCTGGATGAAGTCGATGAAGCACTGGCATTGGGATATAACGTCAAACCTGTTTTACTGGGGCCGGTTACTTACTTATGGCTTGGAAAAGTCAAAGGCAAAGCTTTTGAACGCCTCTCTTTGCTGGCGGACATCCTGCCGGTATATCAACAGGTACTGAGTGAACTGGCAAAACGTGGCATTGAATGGGTACAGATAGACGAACCAGCGTTAGTACTGGAACTGCCAGAAGAGTGGCTGGCTGCATTCCCGACTGCTTATCAGGCAATTCAGGGGCAGGTTAAGTTACTGCTGACAACTTACTTTGATAGCATTAGTCATAATCTGGCGACCATCAAATCATTGCCGGTACAGGGTCTGCATGTTGATTTAGTTGCAGGGCAGGATTCACTGGATGAACTGCATAAATCGTTACCTGAAACACTTCTGCTTTCGTTGGGAGTGGTAAACGGGCGTAATGTCTGGCGAGCAGATTTGAGTGCAAAATATGATCTTGTTACGCCGTTACTCGGTAAACGGGATATTTGGATCGGGACTTCCTGCTCATTATTACACAGCCCGATTGATCTAAATGATGAAACGGGATTGGACGAAGAAGTTAAGAGTTGGTTTGCCTTTGCATTACAAAAATGTGCGGAACTTTCTCTGTTATCTCAGGCATTGAATGCTCCGCAAGGCAGCAAACAGTCTGAACTGGACCATTACAGTGCGCCAATTCGTGCCCGCCGCAGCTCTGTGAGAGTGAATAATCCGGCTGTAGCAGAACGTCTTAACAAGATTCAGGCGCAGGATAGCGAACGTAATCAAATTTATTCGGAACGTGCCAGACTTCAGCGTCAACGTTATAAACTTCCTTTGTGGCCGACAACAACGATAGGCTCTTTCCCCCAGACAACAGAGATTCGCGGCTTACGTCTGGATTTCAAGAAAGGCCGTGTTGATGGCAATCATTATCGCACTAATATCAGTGAACATATTAAACAGGCGATCACTGAGCAGGAGCGACTGGGGTTAGATGTGCTGGTGCATGGTGAAGCCGAACGTAATGACATGGTGGAATATTTCGGTGAACATTTTGACGGCTACGTCTTTACCCAAAACGGTTGGGTACAGAGTTATGGTTCCCGCTGTGTTAAACCACCGGTCATTATCGGAGATATCAGCCGTCCGCAAGCCATCACCGTCGATTGGGCAACTTATGCACAATCCCTGACCGATAAGCCAGTAAAAGGCATGTTAACCGGGCCGGTAACCATTCTTTGCTGGTCATTCCCGAGGGAAGATATCAGCCGGGAAACTATTGCCAAACAGATTGCGCTGGCTCTGCGTGATGAAGTGGATGATTTGCAGAAGGCTGGTATTGGCATTATCCAGATTGATGAACCAGCACTGCGCGAAGGTTTGCCGCTGCGCCGGGAAGAGTGGCAGGCATATCTGGACTGGGCAGTAGATGCCTTTAAGCTCAGTGCAGCCATTGCGGAAGACGATACCCAGATTCATACCCATATGTGTTATTGCGAGTTCAATGACATCATGCCTTCCATTGCAGCACTGGATGCGGATGTTATCACCATTGAAACTTCTCGCTCAGATATGGAATTGTTGGATTCGTTTGAAGACTTCTCATATCCGAATGAGATCGGGCCGGGGGTGTATGACATTCACTCACCGAATGTGCCGAGTGTTGAATGGATTGAAGCCTTATTGCGTAAAGCTGCTGAACGTATCCCTGTTGAACGTTTATGGGTTAACCCCGACTGTGGTTTGAAAACGAGAGGTTGGGTAGAAACCCGCCAGTCATTGGCAAATATGGTTGAAGCAGCAAAACGTCTGCGTGATTCAGTGAATAACTAAGGTTTCAACCAGCCCGCCTCAGGATCAGAAAAAGATAATTGAGGCGGGCTAATTAATTTATTTGGTCAGTAACTTATCTTTCAATAAATTCATCGCTACTGATTTCAGATCGAGATTTTCAGGGACTTCACCATTTGGTGTGGCCTTATCGATCAGATTAGGCAAATGTTGTGAAATGAGTGATGAAGCTTCATTGGGGTCGATACCCATTTTCTCTGCTAATTTCTGGATGGTGGAAGAGCCAAAAACAGAAGAAACCTGATCGGCATGAATCGCCGTATTTTCTCCTGTACCAATCCACGAATGAATTGTGTCGTTCAATCCTTGTTGGGAAAATTTTTCAACAACTCCACTTATTCCTCCCTGACCTTCAACCCAGTCCATTATATGCTGGATTTGTTGGCTTTTATCCCGACTCAGCATATTTGAAATCTGATCAAAAAAGCTCATCGTAATTCCCCCTTTTTGAGGTATTACCAACTCACTCAATATAAAACACTAATATTTGTGCTTTAACAGGAATGAATAAGTGTAAATGCTATAAAGAAAAGGATAATTCAATATTTAATTATAAAATAGCACAGTATTTTTAAGCTGGTTTATTTTAGAAAAATGGAATACTTCTTCATTGAGTATTTTTACTTATGTGAGTCACAACGTTGTGTTAAATAGTATTTTCAATATCATGAAAATAAAATTATTAAATTCAATTAATTAGTTAATTACCATCTTATGATAGACGCATCTTTAATGTGACATCAGTCGTTTTTTTGTGAAATTATCTATGTGAAGATCAGAAAGGTAACAAAGGTATCAAAAAACACCAGGGAACCTCATGAAAAATTTAATACAAAAAATAGGGGTAATAGGACTGGGTGCGATGGGTATGGGGATCGCGCAGTCTTTAATAAGAGCAGGTATTTCAACCTATGGATTTGATATAAATAATAAAGCCTGCGAAAAATTAAAAAAAATAGGAGCAATAGAGGTAGCTAATAGTCCAGCAAGGAGTGTATCAGAACTGGATGCTCTTTTGTTCGTTGTGGTTAACGGTGCACAAGTCGAAAATATTTTGTTTGGTGGAGAAAATCCACTAGTCAAACAGCTTAAAGCTGGGGCTTGTATTGTTATACATAGCACTATTTCTGCCGAGCAGGCACAAAATTTTGCTATTCGTTTACAGGAGTATCATATCAATATGCTTGATGCTCCAATCTCAGGAGGGGCACTTAAAGCTGAACAGGGGAAATTAACTGTTATGGTCTCTGGTTCTTCTGAGTTGTTTGAAAAAATGAAACCAATTTTTGATGTTACCTCAGAGCGTCTATATTACATTGGTAATAAAATTGGTCAGGGTTCAACGGTTAAAATGATCCATCAATTATTGGCAGGAGTACATATTGCTGTTGCGGCAGAAAGTATGGCTCTTGCCGCTAAGGCAGGAATTTCATTGGACTTAATGTACGATATTGTAACGCATGCAGCGGGAAATTCATGGATGTTTGAAAACCGCATTCCTCACATTTTGTCTGGAGATTATACACCTAAATCTTCTGTAGATATTTTTGTTAAAGATTTGGGTATTGTACTTGAAGCCGGTAAGACGATGAAATTTCCGCTGCCAATGGCTGCAACAGCACATCAGATGTTTCTAGCAGCCAGTAATGAAGGGTTTGGTCAGTGGGATGATAGTGCTGTTATCAAGACATTTAAAGGAATAACTTTACCAGAGAAAAAATCATGACTATTAAGTTGGGAGTCATTGCTGATGATTTCACTGGAGCAACTGATATCGCCAGTCTTATGGTACAAAATGGCTGGCAGGTTGCTTTATTATTGAGTATTCCTGATGACAGCACATTTATCCCACATGATGTAGATGCCATTATTATTAGTTTAAAGAGTCGTTCATGCCCTGTTGATGAATCCATTGAGCAATCCCTTAAAGCTTGTAGATGGCTGAGGCAAAAAGCTAATTGCTCAAGATTGTTTTTTAAGTATTGTTCTACTTTTGATTCCACAATAAAAGGAAATATTGGTCCAGTTACAGATGTTTTAATGGATGAGCTTCAAATAGATCTTTGTTTGATTTGTCCGGCACTACCTATTAATGGGCGGACAGTAGTTTACGGTTATTTATTTGTTAATGGACAATTATTAAACGAAAGTGACATGCAATATCATCCAATTAATCCCATGAAAGATTCTAATCTATTACGCTTAATGGAGCAGCAATCAAGAGGTACTGCGGGATTAGTTGATATAAATTGTGTTCGTCAGGGAGAGTTATCTATTCGGGATCGTCTGTGTCAATTACGTTGTAAAGGTATTCGCTACGCCGTGGTAGATACTTTGCTTATGGATGATTTATTACTCGTTGCACAAGCTGCTCATGATATGACATTAATCACTGGTGGTTCAGGGTTAGGAGGGGCAATTGCTCGCTACTGTTCGGGAGGAAATTCAGAAAAAACATCAATAAAAAAGCTCCCATTGCCCCGAAATAGAAGGATGGTTATTCTTTCAGGAAGTTGTTCTGTCATGACATATCGCCAAGTCTTGGAGTACAAAAAAATAGCGTCCACAATGGAGTTAGATATAGATAAATGCATTAATAATCCTGATTATATCCATCTTTTGGTTGATTGGATTATTCAGCAGCCAATGAAAGGTTTGGCTCCTATGTTGTATACGACACGGCCGCCAGGAGTATTAAAATTAACTCATAATCAGTATGAATCTTTTCAAGTCAGTAAAATAATTGAACAACTTTTTGCGCAAATTGCTAACGAGCTGAGGCAGAAAGATTTCAATACTTTTATCATCACGGGGGGAGAAACCTCAGGTAAGGTAGTGCAAAGCTTAGGAATTAATCAGGTGGGAATTGGTGCAATTATTGCGCATGGAGTCCCTTGGGTATATGACTTGCAAAGTGATTGTTGGTTAGCATTGAAGTCCGGTAATTTTGGTGAGGTTGACTTTTTTCATTATGCTCAGGAAATATTTCATGAATTAGGAAGTAATAACGAATAATATGAGGTAGTACAAAAAGTACGAGACAGCTTCGATGAATACAAAATGGAAATTTTATTTATTGAAGGTATATATTCAGTGTGTATTTTAAAATCTATTTTTGGATTGAGTATAACTTGGATTCGACTAATAAGTGCAATTTCTAAGAAAGGCGGTCAGTTGCTATAGTAGGCATCTTTCTCGCCAAAGGAAAATGCACTATGACCTATACACA
>NZ_NIBU01000220.1 GCF_002632485.1 Xenorhabdus innexi
TAATCCGGCGATAACAATTCCGCAATTTTGCCGGTGGTCAGTTTTTCCAGCAGCGGCAGCAGGGACGCCACAATTTTGTCAAAATAGGTCCGGTCATAACGCACGGCCGACCGTAGGCCATCCAGAATCGGGTCATAAAGTTGCTTACCGGCGTCAGAACTCAGGGTCATTTCCATCGCCCAGAGCCGGAGCGCATCGGGTTGCCCCTGCATATTGCGCGGAATGTCTTTTTCTTTCAGGGTGCTGAGGACATGATGGATTTGCGCCAGCAGCGCCGGTTGCCGCTCTTCCATCACTTTAGTGGCATAGCGCTGATACAGTTCACTGATATTATTGACGTAGCGGGTGATCAGCTGGTAATCCGGCCGGTGTCCCAGCGCCACCAGTGCACGGGCAACAATATTGACAAACCGCCAGGCAAATTCACGGAACGCGGCGCTGTTGCCTTCCCCACTGAGCTGCCCGGCCAGACGGGAAGCCACTTCGGATACCCGGCCAAACCGCCCGACGGCGTTATAACGCGCAGAGATTTCCGGCCAACCCAGATGAAAGAGGGAAAGCTCATTACCACGCCCTGCCCGGTGCGCTTCGGCCCAGATACGTCTTAACAGGTCAGCATCTCCTTTGGGATCAAAGACAATCACCACCTCGCCGCGTCGGATATCCTGCGTTATCAGCAATTCGGCCAGCCGGGTTTTGCCCACCCGGGTCGTGCCCATCACCAG
>NZ_NIBU01000221.1 GCF_002632485.1 Xenorhabdus innexi
TTTTTATATCCAACCTCCTCGCTTCGGCGGATTTTCTTTTCATAGGTACGCTATGGACTTTCTCAGCGGTTTTAATACCACAACAGCCTCAGTGATAACGCGCTCTATCGGTAAATTTCTGTTTGATAATGTGATGATAGAAAACCACCGTTCCAGCCTGCGTATCACTGAAAACCCGATTGAATCCGGCGCAGCCATTGCTGACCACGCCATTCTGGAGCCGAAAGAAATCACGATTGCGGGCATAATGGTGAGCTACCAGCCTCCGCAGTATTTCAGTGCGATAATGGGCGGCAATTTTCCCGCCGCACTGGGCAGATACCCGCTCCCTGTCGAAATCAGGGCAATGACAAGGCAAACCGAAGCAATGGTGAACCGCTATATGGGGACAGGCGCAGCGATGCTGGATCAGGTGGGCTATAACCGTCCCGTCGCCCCGTGGTTGCCGAATTATCAGGGGCGCGCCAATGACCGTTCCCGCACACTGGACAGGATAGGCAAGGCCTATAATGACTTGCTTAATCTCCAGAAGAAAGGCGAGCCAGTGACAGTGATGACCGGTTTGAAGCAGTACAAAAATATGATGATTGTTAATATCAGCGTGACCCAGATGTACGATGGCTCAGCCGAGTTCAGCCTGACCCTGCGTGAAATCTTTATTGTCGAGACACAGACGGCAAAAGGGTTACACCCGAACCTGAAAAAAGCGGC
>NZ_NIBU01000222.1 GCF_002632485.1 Xenorhabdus innexi
GCATGAGTAACCAAGATGCGGAATGGCTGGCCTCCCGTCGATTCACCATTGACGATATCGCCCGTATGTTCAATGTCAGCCCGATCTTTCTGCAAGAATATTCGAACAGTACCTACAGTAATTTTAGCGAAGCCTCCCGCGCTTTTCTGACTATCACTATGCGCCCGTGGCTTGCCAATTTTGAACAACAAATCAAAGCCGCCTTGCTGATGACTTCGCCAAAGCGGGGTATGCGTTATCAAGTGGAGTTTGATACTGCCGATTTGCTGCGTGCCAATCCGAAAGAACGTTTCCAGAGCTACGAAACGGCGATTAAATCCGGTGTCATGTCACCGAACGAAGCCCGTGAACGCGAGGGATTATCACCCCGTGAGGGTGGTGATGAATTCAGTCAGGCATGGAAGCAAACCGTCGAAGTGAAAAAACAAACGGAGAAAAAGGCATGAGAGCAGGCAGGTTGAGACACCGGATCACGCTTCAAAAAAACAAAAGCACACGGGATAAGCTTGGTGGAGTAATAAACAACTGGGAAGATGTTGCCGACGTTTGGGCGGAAGTCATCGCAATTAGCGGGCGGGAACTTGTAGCTTCTGGTGCCGTGTTATCCGAAGCCACGGTGCGTATCTGGCTGCGTTACCGTGATGATATCACCACAACAAACCGCATTGTCTATCAAGGTGCCAGCACCCACGGCAAGA
>NZ_NIBU01000223.1 GCF_002632485.1 Xenorhabdus innexi
CATAGTGGGATAAATTATGTGACACCGGGCCAACGGCACAGAGGCGAAGACAAAGTCATTTTAACACAGCGGGATGGCGTTTATCGCCAGGCTAAACTCGCCTCTCCGGAACGCTGGTCGCGCAGCACCAGAAACTGGCAATGGGTAGAAACAGTGACGCTGAATCCTGAACGAGAACAACAGGCCGCTTAAATTCATTAATGGTGCCAACTATGTTGACAATTACCGCAATCTCTCATGGCAAACTATCACCACGTGTTTCTACATCCGGTGCTGATGCTATTACCTATAATATGCGCCGTGCCCAGATAGGCATGAATAAACATTTTTACGAAAATGATCAGGGTCTAGTGGTGTATTCTGCAATTAATGACATCACTTTGTATTCCCACGGTAAAGCCACTTAAAAGGTTTAGCTAATACCCGGTTGTAATATTCGATATATTTTAAAATGCATGTCCGTAATATCGCTTTGCTGCTGACGGAAAGCCGCCTGAGCAAATGTCGGGAGACCAGACTGAACCAACATTCAATTTGATTTAACCAGGAAGCGTGTTTGGGGGTATAAACGAATCGGATCCGATGTGTCGGGTCTGAGAGGCTATTCAGTATTTTTTCTGCGCAGCAGTAAGACAAGGAATGCCAGATTGACGAACTGGAGACTGGTATTCAAATCTCCCTCGCAGTTCTTCCAC
>NZ_NIBU01000224.1 GCF_002632485.1 Xenorhabdus innexi
GGCCGTGATGTGCCCATAGAAGGAATTGAATCCAGTGTGGGGTTGTATATCAACACGTTGCCGCTGATGGTGCGCTGGGATCACACAGACAGCATTGCCGCCCTATTGCAGAATATCCAGAACGATATTGCCGCGCTTAACAGCCACAGTTCGGTTTCTCTCTCCGGTTTACAATCCGATGGCAAACGGTTATTCCACAGTCTGCTGGTTTTCGAAAACTACCCAGCGCCGATAGCAAATGAAAACAGAGAAGGTATAGAGCACACACTGACATTCCGTCAGATCATCGAAAAAGCAGATTACCCGCTGTCACTGATGGCTTATGAACAGGATAACCGTTTAATCATCAGATTCAGTTATGGCGAAGACTGGCTGACGACAGAACAGACTCAACGTCTGTTAAGCCAGCTTGAGCGTATTCTGCACGCCGTGGCCTGTAATCCACACCAATCCCATACCGCAATTAACTGCCTCAGTGACGAAGAACACGCTACCCTACAGCACTGGAACCAGACCGATGCGCCTTACCCGCAGGATAAAACCCTGCCACAGTTGTTTGAAACACAGGTGGAGCTTACGCCGGATAATGTCGCATTGGTGTTTGCAGGTGAAAAGCTGACCTATCGTCAGTTAAACGAACGAGCCAATCAACTGGCTTATGTGATCCGTGAACGCTATCAGCAACAGACACATA
>NZ_NIBU01000225.1 GCF_002632485.1 Xenorhabdus innexi
GGCGGCCAGTCTGGTACCGGAAAAAGCCATGATGTGGCTGGTTTCCGTCCCGGAAGTCTGGCACTGCCTGATGCAGCATCTTAATGGCCGTCCGTCCACAGTGCCGCTGATTGATATGCTGCTTCAGGAAGCAGCCGGACAGGTTCATTCACCGCTGGATAAACAGGCGGCTTCACCCACTGTGACAGAAGTGGCTTTTGCTGCTGAAAACGGATCAGTCACTGCCTCGGAAACAACTGCGATCCCGCCGATCAGTGAAATAAACCGTTCATCGCCGTCTGCGACGGATGATACCCGGACACTGTTATCATTATTTCAATCAACTGATTGATTTTTTCGTGTCAATCTGACGGAAAAACTCACCCGCATGACGCAAAACTGATCAAACGATCGGAGCGTAAGGCAGAAGTCTTGGCATAAACAGTAACCTAACTTCATCATTTAACAGTAAATAATTTAAATGGTGATGTGTATTTTGGTATTTGCACGGGTTTTCTGAACAAAAAAAACGTGCAGATATGATAACTGAGGGAAAAAAGAAGATGTTGCACACAGCAGAAACGTTCAGTTGGGACGAACTATTAGAAGAGTATTTCTTTTCACATATTCTGAGACCGGATACCGAGTGGAGTTACCGGAAGGTGGTGCGGGGATTTACCCGGTTTATGGGGGAAACG
>NZ_NIBU01000226.1 GCF_002632485.1 Xenorhabdus innexi
GGCGGCCAGTCTGGTACCGGAAAAAGCCATGATGTGGCTGGTTTCCGTCCCGGAAGTCTGGCACTGCCTGATGCAGCATCTTAATGGCCGTCCGTCCACCGTGCCGCTGATTGATACGCTGCTTCAGGAAGCAGCCGGACAGGTTCATTCACCACTGGATAAACAGGTGGCTTCACCCACTGTGACAGAAATGGCTTTTGCTTCTGAAACCGGATCAGTCGTTGTCCCGGAAATAACACTGAATCCACCCGTCAGTGAAATAAACCGTTCATTGCCGTCTGCGACGGATGATACCCGGACACTGTTGTCATTATTTCAATCAACTGATTGATTTTCCGCGTCAATATGACGGAAAAACTCACCTGCATGGCGCAAAACTGATCAAACGATCGGGGCGTGAGGCAGAAGTCTTGGCATAAACAGTAACCTAACTTCATCATTTAACAGTAAATAATTTAAAGGGTTATTTGTATTTTGGTATTTGCCCGGGTTTTCTGAACAAAAAACCGTGCAGGTATGATAACTGAGGGAAAAAAGAAGATGTTGCACACAACAGAAACGTTCAGTTGGGATGAGCTATTAGAAGAGTATTTCTTTTCACATATTCTGAGACCGGATACCGAGTGGAGTTACCGGAAGGTGGTGCGGGGATTTACCCGGTTTATGGGGGAAACG
>NZ_NIBU01000227.1 GCF_002632485.1 Xenorhabdus innexi
TTTGCAGCACATTGCCGACCAGATGCGCCGGCACTACCGCACCAGTGAACACTGGTGGACAGAGCAGGGAGTGTGACCGCTCATGGCACAGTCAGAAAACCCCGCCCGCCAGCCTTCTCAGCCGCCCCGCAAGCCCGGTCTGCTGTACCGTGTGTTATGGGAATGGCCGTGGCAGCTTATCGGCTTTGGGGTGATGTCGTGGCTGTTCAGCCTGTTACTGGAATATCTCGGCATGACATTTTTCTGGTCAGAGCAGGGGGCTACTCACAGCCAGACGATGATGAACACCGAGCTGCAATTTTTATCGACGGAATTTACCCGCAGCCTGCTGTTGTCAGACCCTGCCCAAACCGTGCCGGCCTGGCTGGCACAGGCGTATCAGTGGCTGTTTGTGGACAGTGGGTTTATGCGCTGGGTTCAGGAACAGTCGCACTATTCGTTTCAGCGCAATAATGACTTTCTCCGTGAATTCAATGTGGTATTACAGGGTCTGTTGGTACATTTGCGGGAATATTGGCTGGCGACCGTGTTTATCACAATGGTGACACTGATCCGGCTGACCATTCTGCTGTTATCCGCGCCTCTGTTTGTGATGGTGGTCGTGGTTGCGCTGGTCGACGGGCTGGGACGGCGGGACTTGCGGCGCTATGGTGCGGGGTATGAATCGAGT
>NZ_NIBU01000228.1 GCF_002632485.1 Xenorhabdus innexi
AAGCTGGCTGATTAATCGCCAGGACACCGATCCCTGTGCCAGCGCCGGCCGGGGGATGGTCGGCCTTTTCAGCAGCACAATGTTATTGATAGGGATGGAGTCCAGCATGACAAAACTGTCCAGATCCTGTTGCCGCAGCATCGCCGGTAAATCGCGGTTGGTGCACAACACATCGGCGGTCAGAAATTTGAGCTCATTCGGCCAGGGGGAGTGCTGTTCATCCACAATCGACACAAAGGCCTCGGTTCCCAGATAGCTGGTGCGGGTGCCGTAATGGTGGGCGTGTTCAGACAGGATACGGGGATCACGGCGCAGGGAGAAATAGGCGCCATAATTGCCTTTATCATCACTGAACGTTGACCAGAATGGTCGGAAGATTTGCGTTTCCCGCCGCTTGATATCAGCCCCGTGCAGGCGCTGGACTGAAAAAATTTCATAATCCAGCGGTCGGATGTTATCCACCACCAGATGGTATTCATTCGTACTGTTTTCCACCGTGACACGCTCTGTCAGTTTAGGAAACAGGTTAATCACCGGGGTACTGTTCAGGGCTAAATAAGAGGCATCCACCAGATGCTCCAAATCCTCATCGATTTTGTCCAGCAGCAGGATCAGTTCAAACGCCTGGGCTTTTTCCGTTTCTTCCAGTAAAGGCCGCAGGCCACGG
>NZ_NIBU01000229.1 GCF_002632485.1 Xenorhabdus innexi
AAGCTGGCTGATTAATCGCCAGGACACCGATCCCTGTGCCAGCGCCGGCCGGGGGATGGTCGGCCTTTTCAGCAGCACAATGTTATTGATAGGGATGGAATCCAGCATGACAAAACTGTCCAGATCCTGTTGCCGCAGCATCGCCGGCAAATCGCGGTTGGTGCACATCACATCGGCGGTCAGAAATTTGAGTTCATTCGGCCAGGGGGAGTGCTGTTCATCCACAATCGACACAAAGGCCTCGGTCCCCAGATAGCTGGTGCGGGTGCCGTAATGGTGGGCATGTTCAGACAGGATACGGGGATCACGGCGCAGGGAAAAATAGGCACCATAATTGCCTTTATCATCACTGAACGTTGACCAGAATGGCCGGAAGATTTGCGTTTCCCGTCGCTTGATATCGGCCCCGTGCAGGCGCTGGACTGAAAAAATTTCGTAATCCAGCGGACGGATATTATCCACCACCAGATGGTACTCATTCGTACTGTCTTCCACCGTAACGCGCTCTGTCAGTTTAGGAAACAGGTTAATCACCGGGGTACTGTTCAGGGCTAAATAAGAAACATCAACCAGATGCTCCAAATCCTCATCGATTTTGTCCAGCAGCAGGATCAGTTCAAACGCCTGGGCTTTTTCCGTCTCTTCCAGTAAAGGCCGCAGGCCACGG
>NZ_NIBU01000023.1 GCF_002632485.1 Xenorhabdus innexi
TATGCCAGAACGCGTTCAAAACACCACAAAGAAAATCATGTAAAAACAAAACATTGGATGCGTGTTTTGAACGGCTTAATTCTTAAGAGCCTATCTATGTGGTGTGCCTAAACATGGAAGTAAATTAGTTGGTCTTATTTCAGCGCCAAGGACAATAGAGGGGTTTAGTCAATATCCCAATATTAAACCTGAGATAAGAAACAGAATTAATGATATGGTAGCTACTGCAAATGATGGGACGCATCGGTACTTCTTGGCTTACCGTAGCTTAATTATAAATGCTATAAATATATCCAAAAGTAACAAAATAGCTAATACAGAGGTTATTGCGTGGAAAACATATGAGAGTGATCCTCCTGGCTCAAATTTTATCAAGTTGTTTTCGTTGCAAGGACAAGATTTTTATAAACTTTCTGATAGTTATCTTAAATAAGAGATCATATATGAAGAGTTTTGTTTTTTTATTTATTGTTTTTTTCTCATCAAATTCATTTTCAAATCAGGATGAATTAGATTTTAAAGCTTGGGAAAGAAAGGGGAGTTGGGGGATTTATAATAAAAAACCAGATGGCTCTTTCAATCCGTTAAAGATAAAAGATTACAGAGAAGGATATCTACCATCATTTAGTTATCTTATTAATAAATTTGGTTTTGGGGATAAAAATAATACGTATTGTTTGATAGGCTATCAATGGAATAAAAAAGAGAATAGTGAAGAGCGTACTAGAGTCGTTGTTTTTTGGAAAAATGCTAATTATTTAATTGATTGGGATCTACCTGATGGTGATACTTATCATAGATATAAAGCTATTATCTTTAGTAAACCTTTTATTAACCTAAATGAGTCCGTTGTTCCTTACAAAGAAGCAGAAGGTGCTCAAGCTTTATGGGCTAAAGAAGGTATTATTCAGATGATAAATGACTGTGAACTTCATGGCGAAAAAATTACGATAAAACCCTCTGAAGTGATGGATATTAAATAAAATAAAAACTGCTCGCAGTCAGCGGGCAGGCATTGCTGGAATGAATAGTAAGTTATAAATTAAGTAGTTAGCTACTTTTTTGGTAGTCATATTCATGGTTTTCTTTCGCTACAATGGCAAGATTTTTATAAGTTATCAGAGAGCCATATTAAATAAGAGAGTATGTATGAAATATTTAATTGGGATTATCATGGTTTTTTTCTCCATCAATGCCTCCGCAAAGAGGAGTAATCTTGATTTTAAATATTGGGATGAATCAGGAGGGTGGGGGATATATAATAGAAAACCGGAAGGATATTTTAATCCGTTGAAAATCAAGAAATATAAAGAAAATTACATCCGTGCATTTAACTATGCCATTAAAGTTTTTGAAAAACAAAAAGAAATTAATTATTTTTGTTTGATTGGTTATGATTTTTATAAAAAAGATGGACATGATGAATTTAAACGAGTTGTTGTTTACTGGAAGACTGCTAATCGATTAATTAACTGGGAGGTTCCAGATGGGGATGATGATAATGATGATAGGTATAAATCTATTATATTCAGCAAACCTTTTATTGATATTAATGAGTATGTTGTTCCTTACAAAGAAGCCGAAGGTGCTCAAGCTCTATGGGCTAAGGAAGGCGTTATTCAAATATTGGATGATTGTGAACTTCATGGCGAAAAAATTACGATAAAACCCTCTGAAGTGGTTGATATTAAATAAAATTCAAACTGCTCGCAGTTAACGAGCAGTATGCGTGGTTTCACAATTGATTTTTTGGTACAAAATCATCACTAAATACCATCCGCTTGCGCCCCGGCTCTATCTCTGTCAGCGGTTCTACCTGTCGCAATGTGCTTTTACAGCGTGTCACCAAATCCTGATATTCGCGGGTGCTGATCCGTTTCCATTCCAGCTCCTGATCTGTCAGCGGGCGCAGAGCGCGGGCGGGCGTACCGATAATGAGCTGGTTGGCAGCAAATACCGCCCCTGCCTTGATAAAGGCCATTGCTCCGACAATACAGTTTTCACCAATCTCTGCGCCATCCATCACAACTGAATTCATGCCAACCAAAACATTGCGCCGGATTTGGCATCCATGCAGTATTGCTCCGTGCCCAATGTGACCATTTTCTTCAACTATCGTGTCTTGTTGGGGGTAGCCGTGCATGACGCAGTTATCCTGAATATTCGAACCATCCATCACAATCAGTCGACCGAAATCACCGCGCAGACTGGCATTCGGGCCGATATAAACCTGTCTGCCAATAATGACGTCACCGACCAAAACCGCAGTCGGATGAACATAACTGCTGGGGTCAATAACCGGGGTTAAACCATCAAGTTGATAAACAGGCATAAGCATTTCCTCAAAATCAATTGTCAGGTAGTACTAAGATCCGTGGGGCAATCCACCAAAACGACGATAATACGCAGCAGCAGGCTGGGGCAGTTTACCGATGGTGGTTTCACACTGTTCACTAATGTAGCGCGTTGCTGAAGAGCCAATACGCTGGTAGATGTTGATACATAAATTACGGGCAATCTGGCCTTCCCACTGTGCAGGCAGCAGTGCATCCGGTAGCAGTGGATCACGCAGCACGACGCGGCGGTAAAAGTGGATAAGCAGAAGGCGCAACTGGAAGCAGCGCTCTGGTGTCAGCTCATCTGTGTTGCAGTCTTGCAGTAGTTTCATCAAAGGCCGGAATGTGATGATAAATTCGTGGTAGTGCTGGGCGATTTGATCCAGCGACCAACTGACTGATACCCGTTCTTTCAGACTTTGCTCCGAGCGGCGATAGGGATAATCCGCCCGGAAGTAGATCACTGAATCACTGGCGTTCAGCTCTCCCAGCAGAGCCGGAATATCATTTTGTGAACTGCCGGGGGCTGCCATTAATGTATTGCTGAGCTGACCGAACCCAAACCAGTTCAGCTCTTTTTTCAGGCGGGTACGTTCTTCTTTGTTGGTTTCTTCCAGCAGCAGCAAATCCCATTTACCATCCCATGCAGGCTGTGCGCTGAGATAAATTTTACTCTCCGCATGGCGAAACTGGCTCATACCGCGTTCAGTAATGCGGTAGTAACTTCGGCGACCTATTTTCTCTACCTCCAGCCAGCCCTCTTTTTGTAATCGAAATACAGATGTCCGGACGAAACGGTCACTGAAACCCAGTGGTTCCAGCAGAAGGCTGAGACTGCCCAGCCAGATTTCTCCTCCCTGATGGCTGAGTGCATCGCCATACAGGGAGATGATCAGCGATGTGCCGCTAATCGGCTGGGCATCAAGGGCATGTCGAATAAAATCGTCGAGTTTGTGTGTCATATTTTATTATTGTCTGAGCGCAAATGTTCATGACAGTAGCATAACCGGATTTACCCGTCTTCTCAGTGTCGTCTGTGGCGAAAAATTATTTCTGCTGGCGGCGGTCAATCACCCGGACAGCTTTGCCTTCTGAACGTGGAATATCCCCGCAGTTGACAATACTGACCTCTGTGCTGATCCCTATCATCGCTTTTATATGATGACGTAATTTATGACAGATGCTACAGCGCTGCTGGATACTGAACTGTGTCGGATCTTTCAGCTCAACTTTGACGGACAGGGAGTCATAATTGCCGACACGGTTCACTTCCAGCTGATAGTGTGGTGACAGTTCGCTGAAACGTGTGATCTGCTCTTCTACCTGTGATGGGAACACATTGATACCGCGAATGATCAGCATGTCATCAGAACGCCCGGTAATCTTACCCATGCGCCGCATATTGCGGGCTGTTCCCGGCAACAGGCGTGTCAGGTCGCGGGTACGGTAGCGGATCATCGGCATCGCTTCTTTGGTCAGTGTCGTAAAAACCAGTTCGCCACTCCCTCCGTCCGGCAATATATTCAGGTTGTCCGGGTCGATCACTTCGGGATAGAAATGGTCTTCCCAGATAGTGGAGCCATCTGCGTATTCCAGTGATTCCATGGCAACACCCGGCCCCATAATTTCAGACAGACCATAAATATCCAGTGCCTTGATGCCCATCCGGTTTTCAATTTCCTGACGCAGGCCTTCCGTCCACGGTTCAGCGCCGAAAATACCGACCCGCACAGAACATTGTCTGGCGTCACCTTCCATTTGACGCTCCAGTTCATCCAACAGTGTCAGGCAATAGGAGGGAGTCATCATAATGACATCGGGTTGAAAATCGCGGATCAGCTGCACCTGTTTTTCAGTTTGTCCGCCAGACATAGGGATAACGGCGGCACCCAGACGTTCTGCGCCGTAATGTGCTCCCAGTCCTCCGGTAAACAGGCCGTAACCGTAAGCGACGTGTATTTTATCTTTTGCTGTTACTCCGGCAAAACGCAGGCTGCGGGCGACCAGCTCAGCCCAGTTATCAATATCCTGCTGGGTATAGCCAACAACCGTCGGACGCCCTGTTGTTCCCGATGAAGCATGGATACGCACAATTTTTTCCATTGGAACGGCAAAAGTATCAAAGGGGTAGTTATCTCTCAGATCCTGTTTGGTGGTATAGGGAAATTTGGCAATGTCCTCAAGTTGCCGGAAATCACCGGGGTGAATACCAATGGCATCAAACTTTCGTCGATACATTGGCACGTTGTTGTAGGCATGATGCAATGTCCATTTCATCTGCTCAAATTGCCACGCCTGAATTTTGTCGCGTGAAGCAAATTCAATGGAGTCGTGACTGGCTTCGGCATGAGGAGTGAAGCGTGAGTGAAGGTGTTGTACGTTGTTACTCATAATTTCCCGCCCTTTTTGTTTATTTAGGGATAACAGGCTGTTTTTATTTTTATATGCAGGTGCTGGTTCTGAATGACTTGTCTGAAAAAATGACTTTTATGAGAAATTGTTTTTATGAAATACGTTCAATAATCATTGCGATCCCCTGACCGACTCCGATGCACATGGTGCACAAGGCATAGCGTCCGGCTCGTCGTTCCAGTTCAAGGGTTGCTGTCAGTGCAAGCCGGGCGCCACTCATTCCCAGTGGATGCCCCAGTGCTATCGCACCGCCATTCGGGTTCACATGTTCAGTATCATCTGCCAGCCCCCATTGACGTATCACTGCCAGTGACTGGGCGGCGAAGGCTTCATTCAGTTCAATGACATCCATCTGATTCAGGCTCAGGCCGGTGAGTGCCAGTACTTTGTTTGTGGCTGATAATGGCCCGATCCCCATAATGCGTGGTTCAACACCGCTGGTAGCGGTTGCCACAATACGTGCTTTAGGTGTCAGACCATGTTTTAAGGCAGCGGCTTCTGACGCGATAATCAGGGCGGCGGCTCCGTCATTGACACCGGAAGCATTTCCCGCAGTGACTGTGCCGTCAGTACGGAATGGTGTTTTCAGTTTCTGTAACTGCTCTAATGTTGTATCAGGCCGGGGATGTTCATCCTGTGAAATAAGCGAGGTTTCTCCTTTCTTACGACGATCAGGCAGGGCAACAGGGATGATTTCTTCCGCCAGTATGCCCTGTTGTTGCGCTTTGGCTGTACGCTGTTGGCTGCGCAGGGCGAAAGCATCCTGTGCCTCCCGGCTGATTTGAAATTGTGCAGCCACGTTTTCTGCGGTTTCCGGCATCGAATCTGTGCCGAACTGTTTTTGTATCAGTGGATTAATGAAACGCCAGCCAATGGTGGTATCGAATATCTGAGCCTGACGGCTGAAAGCCGTTTCCGCTTTTCCCATCACCAGTGGTGCACGGGTCATGGATTCCACGCCACCAGCCAGTATCAGTTGAGCTTCACCCGCTTTAATACTGCGGGCAGCAAAAGCCATTGCATCCAGACCGGAACCACACAACCGGTTGAGGGTTGTGCCGGAAACAGTATGAGGCAGGCCAGCCAGCAGTGTTGCCATACGAGCGACATTACGGTTATCTTCACCCGCCTGATTTGCACAACCGAGAATGACATCATCAATAGCCTGCCCGTCCAGTCCGGGATAACGCGCCATCAATGCCCGTAGCGGCAGGGCAGCCAGATCATCAGGCCGCAGGCTGGCGAAGACTCCGCCATAACGTCCGATAGGTGTACGTACTCCGTCACAAATAAATGCGTGGGTCATAATTTTTCTTTCCTGAGCGTTTTAGTGGGCGTTGTTTTAGTCGGTGTTATTGCTTTTGCGGGTTCTTCTAAAACAGAATGACCCAGACGGTGGGAGTGACCACGGAAAAAGGCAACGGTTTTGCCATTCTGGTTGGTAATTTTGACGTCATACAGCCCGTTAGTTTTGCCCTGATGTTGCACTGATGCGTTAGCTGTCAGCCGATCACCATTAAAAACCGGATGAATAAAATCGATATTACATCCAGAAGCGACAGCGGCAAGCCCTTCGCTGTTGCAGGCATAGGCAAATGCGGTATCTGCCAGACTGAAGATGATGCCACCATGACAGGTTTTATGACCGTTAAGCATGGTCGGTACAATGGTCATGCTTAATTGAGCGATCCCGATGTCGATATAGTCAATGTGCATCCCCATATGGTTGGCGCAGGCATCTTTGCTGTACATGGTTTCAATACAGTTTCGGGCAAGCTGCTTCGGGGAATTGTTCGTTTTATTAGGCATGATCTTTCTTCTTATTTATGTTGATATTCATTCATGTTGCCGGAGATACGGGTACTGCAATGTGGTATGGCCTGCCGCCAGCTGACGGAGCAGAGGAGACGGGCGGTAACGGGTTTCGCCGTAAAACTGCCGTAAGTTTTCCAGCGTATTGAAAATATGCTGCCAGCCAAGCTGAGTTCCCCATGCCAGCGGGCCAATGGGATAATTCACACCACAGCACATTGCCAGATCGATATCTTCGGCACTGGCGATGCCTTTGTTGAGCGCATCCAGTGCTTCGTTGCACAACATTGCCACAGTACGCATCGTCAGCATGGCCGGATAATCCGGCAGTAAAATGACCTGTTTGCCGAGGGAATGCAGAAAACGAACTACTTTTGCGGTTTGTTGTTGAGTGTTCTGGCAGGCTGCGCTTATCACGATTACCGGAGCAGTGCGATGGTTGGCGGACAGATCAAATTGCACAACCGGAGCCTGAATTTCATCAGCCAGTTGTGAGCTGGTTTTTCCGTTTGCCAGCATAAACAGCACATTATCAATCTGTAATGCAGGTGAAGATAACCGGAGATTCAGTTCTTTTTCGCAGAGTATTCTGTTTTCCTGTATTCCGTTCTTTTGTAACAACGCAGCAAAGTGCGGCAGGGCAGACCAGTTACCGATGGCCTTTATTTGCTCAGTTTTGATTGACTCTGCGGGTTGTATTTCCGCAAATGTAGGGCACTCAGCACGGTCTTTATCAGCATCACCTTTACCGGAGCTATTCTTTCCTGATGAACCTTCCTCTCTTGAATAGACATAAAACCCCTGACCACTTTTGCGTCCCAGATGATTGGCTTCCACCAGTTCTTTTTGTCGTAGTGATGGCTGAAAGCGGGGATCACCGTAGAAAGCATGAAACAGGGATTCAGTGACGGCGTAATTCACATCATGTCCGATTAAATCCGTCAGTTGCAGTGGACCCATAGCAAAGCCACCGCCATCTTTTATGACAGCATCCAGTGTTGCGGGTGATGCAACCTGTTCTTCCAGTGCGCGCAGGGCTTCTGCATAAAAAGGGCGCGCAATGCGGTTGACGATAAAACCGGGTGTGGAGCGGCAAATAACCGGCTGTTTCTGCCAATCGGTCACGAGACATTTAAGAACCGCGATGATTTGCGGGGAAGTTTCCAGTCCTTGTACGATTTCTACCAGTTTCATTAACGGGGCCGGGTTGAAAAAATGCAGTCCAGCCATGCGTTGAGGTGTACTCAGGACACTGGCAATAGCCGTAATTGACAGCGATGACGTATTGCTGGCAAAAATAGTCTGTTCTGAACAAAGAGATTCCAGCTGGTGGAATAGTTTTTGTTTGGCTTCCAACTGTTCGATAATCGCTTCAATCACCAGTACACAGGGTGCCAGTGCCTGTAATGAGTTAACAGGTGTGATGTGTTGCAACAGTGTCTTAGTTTTTTCTGCATCGGCTTTACCTGCCTGAACCCGATGATGCAGGCGGCTCTGGAGTGTATTCAGCGCCTGTTGTGCAGCGTCACTATTGGCATCAAATAGCAGGACGGAATGTCCTGCCTGAGCTGCAACCTGAGCAATGCCGATACCCATCGTTCCCGCGCCGATAACAGCGATTGGGCCTTCTGGTATTGATTCATCTGATGCGGAATCACTGAATGTCGGACGATGATATACCGGCATATTCATAGTTATCTCCCTTTGAACTGAGGTTCACGTTTTTCCATAAATGCACGGACACCTTCCTGAAAATCTTCCGTATGCCCGCATTGACGCTGTAAATCGCGTTCTAGCTCAAGTTGTTCATCCAGCGTATTTGCGGCGGCGGCATAAGTGGATTGTTTGATACACGCAAGGGAGAACGTTGGCTGAGATGCCAGACGCTGGGCGATTTCCCATGCTTTTTCTGCCAGCTCTTTAGGTTCAAAGACCTGCCAGATCATGCCCCATTCCAGTGCCTGTTCAGCACTGATTTTGTCCCCCAGCATTGCCATTCCCATTGCTCGTGCATGACCAATCTTGTGAGGCAGGAACCAACTGCCGCCCGCATCCGGTGTCAGGCCGATACGACAAAAAGCCTGAATAAAGGTGGTCGTGCGGGACGCAAGTACAATGTCACCCGCCAAAGCAAGGGAGAGACCGGCACCCGCAGCCACGCCATGAACGGCACAGACCACCGGCTTAGGGAGGGTGGTCAGACGGCGGATTAGCGGATTGTAGAAAGTTTCAAGGGAATACCCGAGATCAGGAACGCCACCTACATTGATAACAGAATTGCGATCATTTAAATCCTGACCGGCACAGAAACCACGTCCGGCACCTGAAATCAGTACACAGCGTACGGATTCATCCTGTTCAGCAATTTTCAGTGCTTCACTGAGTTGCAGGTGCATTTCCTCGTTGATGCTGTTTATCAGTTTTGGACGATTGAGCTTAATACTAAGGACACCTGCTTTCACTTCAGTGAGTATCGTGGGTATATTTTCGTTTTCCATCTACTAGCATCCTTTAAATGTCGGTTTACGTTTTTCAAGGAAGGCGGAAATACCTTCCTGACGATCGGCTGTACCGGCTAAGGCAACAAAATGTTGTCGTTCAGCGGACAGCCCCTGTGACAGGCTGGTTTCGTATGCAGTCTTGAGAGCAGCCTTAGCCGCCCGTAATGCCAGCGGCGAAAATTCACTGATGCGGCCTGCTATCTGTTGTGCGCGTTTTAACGTCAGATTATCGATACAAACTTCACTCACTAACCCTGCCTGTTGCGCCTGATGAGCGTTAATGGCTTCACCGGTTAATATCATCTGGCTGGCAAGGGCTTTACCTACACTACGAATAAGCCGCTGTGTTCCTCCAGCCCCCGGCATTAACCCAAGGGTGATTTCCGGCAGACCAAAGCTGGCATTTTCACCGCAAATCACCAGATCACAGGCCAGCGCCAGCTCACAGCCCGCGCCGAGGGCGTAACCATTAACAGCGGCTATCATGGGTTTGCTGGTATTGTTCAGCCGTTGCCAGAGATGGGGTCGGCGATCAGTTATCGCGTCAGCAACGGTTTGTTGCTGTAGTTCTTTGAGGTCAGCACCAGCGGCGAAACAACGCTGGGAACCGGTAATGATGATGGCACCAATGTCAGTATCGGCATCGGCCTGCTCCAGATGCTGGACGAGCAGTTCAAGACAATCATTGCTGAGGGCATTGCGCACTTCCGGCCGGTTGAGGGTCAGTGTGCATACCCGCTGTTGCTGATGACATAAAACCCATTCCTGACTCATAGCGTCTCCAGAGTTCTGATTATTTTTTATGAATGGCCTGTTTTTAATGCCTTCCTACCAAGAAAAAATGTCAAACATCAAAATCAACAACAACGCCATCGCCTTTCGGCCATGACTGGCAGCTTAAAATATAACCGGAAGCGAGTTGATCCGGTTCAAGGCTGTAGTTCACTCCCATGTCCACTTCACCGGATTTGAGCCGGCATTTGCAGGTGGCACAAACACCGCCTTTACAGGCGTAGGGCAGGTCCGCTCCCTGCCGCAGGGCGGCATCAAGAATGCTGTTATCTTCAGCATTCATGACAATATTCAGGGTGCGGCCATCTAAATGGATCTCGACACGGGTTTCGCGTCCGGCCAGATTTGCCGGACGGGACGCGGTGTACAGGGGATGATTACCGGTATTGAAACGTTCACTATGGATGTTTTCAGACACCATACCCGCCTGTTCAAGTGCTGATTTGGCATCGTCCAGCATCGTTTCCGGCCCGCAAAGAAAAGCGTTATCAAACTGGGTAAAATTAAGGAGCGTTTTGCCGATACGCCGCAGATTTTCGGTATTGATACGACCATTGAGCAGCGGGCTGTCGGTCGTTTCCTGACTGAATAGATACAGCACCTGAAAACGCTGTAGGTAGCGGTTTTTCAGGTCAGATAATGCTTCCCTGAACATGATGGATCGGCTGGTACGATTACCATAAATCAGCGTAAAAGTGCTTTCAGATTCCAGAGCCAGTGTGCTTTTGATAATCGACAAGATGGGTGTAATTCCTGAACCTGCGGCAATCGCCAGATAACTTCCCCGCCTGCTGGTATCCGGGGGATAACCAAAATTGCCCTGTGGCTGCATGACATCCAGTTCATCCCCGACTTTCAATCGTTGGTTTATAAAAGTGGAAAATCGCCCCTGATAGACAGCTTTGACACCGATTTGCAGTGTGTTATCCAGTGGCGAGCTACAGATGGAGTAGCAGCGGCGCAGCTCTTCCCCGTCAACTTCGGCTTTGAGTGTCAGGTGCTGACCCGGCTGATAGTGGAAGTTTTCTTTCAGTTCATCGGGAATGTGCAGAGTGACGGCGACAGAATCAGGTGTTTCACGCTCAATAGCCTCAATGCGTAAGCGATGAAATTGTGTCCGGTGAGACGATTTTTGTTGAGAACCGGGATGATGAAGAATGCCCATCTGCTACTCCCTTCTATTCGTTTGAAATTAAATACATTTGAAGTAATCGAAAGGTTCCAGACAGTGCTGACAGCGATAAAGTGCTTTGCAGGCAGTGGAGCCAAACTCACTGATTTTTTCTGTCTGCTGGCTGCCACAACGGGGGCAGATAATGGATTCGGTATCTGCACTTGTTTTACGACCAGAGCGCTCACAGGCCGCTCCCTGCGGTGGCGCGATACCTGATTCCCTCAGGCGTTGTCTGGCATCGGCATTCATCCAGTCAGTCGTCCACGCCGGACTCAGGCTCACATCAATATGGACGGGGAAAAAACCGGCTTGGGTCAGCGTCGTTCGGATTTCGTTAATCAGAAAATCTGTTGCCGGACAGCCTGAATAAGTCGGAGTGAATACCACTTGCCAGCCGTTTTGACCGTTCTGCTCATTCCTGAAAGTGGTGACTTCCCGTACCATACCGAGATCGGTAATTGATAGCGTCGGCAGTTCCGGATCGGCAATCTGATGCAGACACTGCCAGATCTGATGGATTTCCGGTTGTTGCAATGTGTTGAATTGCTGTTCCATCTTATCCTCCTGATGCTATCGGATGACGTTATCCGGTTTGCAATCACCAGTTACAGTCGGGATAGGCCCGTTGTAAAAACTGCATTTCTGCCAGAATGTAGCCGAGATGCTCTGTATGCAGCCCTTGCTTACCGCCCTGTCGGTAAGGTGTTTCCTGTGGTATTTCCAGTGTGGCCTGCGCAAAGGTTTCTTTGATCGTTTCCTGCCACGGCTCATACAGGGTTCGTGGATCGACTGCAATACCGGCTTCGGCCAGTTGTTGTTCTACTTCATCGCAATGGAAGAGTTCACCGGTGAAACGCCATAGTTGATTGACAGACTGCTGTATTTTGTCATGGCTCTGTTCCGTGCCATCTCCCAGCCGGATCATCCAGCCACGGCTGAAACGCAGGTGATATTCCACCTCTTTTAATGACTTGTTGCTGATGGCTGCTAACTGGCTATCGCGGCTCTGCCCTAATGCCTGATGAAGTAAAACGTGATAGGCATCGATAAAAAACTGGCGCACCAGCGTATCGTTAAAGCCACCATTAGGTTGTTCTACCAGCAGAAGATTACGGAATTCCCGCTCATCACGACCAAAAGCCAGACTGTCTTCATCAATCTCTTTTTCAGAACCTTCTTCCACCTCCATTCCATTAAGTGTGGCGGCATAGCTCAGAAAGTGGCGTGCCTGCCCCAGCAGATCAAGACCAATATTGGCCAGAGCCAGATCAATCTCCAGTTCTGGTGCGTGACCACACCATTCGCACAGGCGTTGTGACAGGATCAGCGGGCTGTCTCCAAGACGTAATACGTAGTCGAAAAGATTACGTTTGAAAAGAGTATGTTCGGGGGAAACGGCAGGAGTCATATTCATATTTTGCCCTTTACATATTCTTGATGCCGTCAGGGATCGTGTAGAACGTCGGATGACGGTAGATTTTATCTTCCGCAGGTTCAAAGAAAGCGCCGCGATCTTCCGGCTGTGATGCAACCAGATAAATGGATTTCACCACCCAGATAGAGCAGCCTTCATTACGCCGGGTATAAGCATCACGTGCGTTTTCGAGCGCCATCTGATCATCCGCTGCATGGAGGCTGCCGACATGACGATGAGTCAGCCCCTGTTTACTGCGGACAAAGACTTCATACAGTGGCCAGTCATTATCGTTCATTACATTTCTCCTTGTGTATATACCCGTTGTCTTTCAGGTTGCAGCGGATTAAGCGGCCTGTTTTCTGGCTGCTATCTTTTTGGCATGAACGGATGCGGCTTCACGTACCCATTTCCCGTTGTCCCAAGCCCGGCGCTTGGCCTCCAGACGTTCGTAGTTGCATATCCCCTGTCCTTTGAGTACCTGATAAAATTCATCCCAGTTGATTTCACCAAAATGGTAATGCCCTGTTGTTTCATCCCAGACCAGTTCAGGATCAGGAGCCGTCATACCCAATGCTTCTAATTGGGGAACGGTGTTATCAATAAATTTCTGTCGCAGCTCATCATTACTGAACCGTTTGATTTTCCAGGCCATACTCTGGGCACTGTTGGGGGAATCACTGTCATTGGGGCCGAACATCATCAGCGTTGGCCACCAGAACCGATTGATAGCATCCTGTAGCATGTCCCGCTGGGCTTTATTGCCTTTAGACAGAGCCATAACGGCTTCATATCCCTGACGCTGGTGGAAGCTCTCTTCTTTACAGATTTTCACCATTGCGCGGGCATAAGGGCCGTAAGATGCCCGGCACAGAGCGACCTGATTGACAATCGCAGCACCGTCTACCAGCCAGCCAATCACCCCGATGTCTGCCCAGCTTAAAGTGGGGTAGTTGAAGATTGATGAATATTTCATCGTTCCATCCAGTAACTTCTGATAGATGTCCTGACGAGTACAACCGAGGGTTTCTGCGGCACTGTAGAGATAAAGGCCGTGACCAGCCTCATCCTGCACCTTTGCCAGTAATACCGCCTTGCGCCGCAGGGTCGGGGCGCGGGTGATCCAGTTGGCTTCCGGTAACATGCCGACAACTTCCGAGTGTGCGTGTTGACCGATCTGACGTATCAGGTTTTGGCGATAGGCATCGGGCATCCAGTCCTTAGCTTCAATGGAAATATCTGCCTCGATCTTGGTGTCAAAATGCGCCTGTAGTTGATCAGTTGTCATATAACGCTCCAAATATGATTCTTATTTTTTTTATTGATCAATAAAAATGAATCACTTAACGTAACCTTAAATCTACAAACTGATAACAAAAATATCAAACACTTTATTTGTATATTTGTCGAACATATCACAATTTATCTCTTTTATTTTTTCAAAAAGTTATCATTAATTTTTATTGTTAGTGATATATAAGAATATTGATATGCAGTGACCTTAAAATGTTTAGTTCTTGTTAGTTTTTTTGGTGGTTTTTTGTCAGGGTTATGTGATACATAAATATCAATGGTTTGTTTAATGATGATTCATTAATAAGATCGCCGGAGAAAAACATGCAACAATTAACCAGTTATATTTGTGGTGCCTGGGTTTATGGGAAAGGCAATGCCAGAACTATCTACCATGCAGTCAGTGGTGAAGCGTTGTATCAGGTATGCTCAGATGAGTTGCCACTGGCTGATAGCCTTGAATATGCCAGAGAAAAAGGCGGAAAAGCACTCGCAGCCATGACGTTCCAGCAACGTGCCCAGATGATGAAAGCCATTGCAAAACATCTGCTTGCCAATAAAGAAGCTTTATATGCTATTTCAGCAGAGACCGGAGCAACCCGTTCGGATGGTTGGGTCGATATTGAAGGCGGCATCGCAACGCTATTTTCCTATGCGGGGCTGGCAGGGCGCGAGCTACCGGATGATGTACTGTGGCCGGAAGATGAGATGATCCCCCTTTCCAAACAGTCGCAGTTTGTCGCTCGTCATGTTCTGACTTCCCGCCCCGGTGTTGCTCTGCACATTAATGCATTTAACTTTCCTTGCTGGGGCATGCTGGAGAAACTGGCACCGACCTGGATGGCGGGTATGCCAGCAATCATCAAACCCGCGACGGCATCAGCGCAGTTAACACAGGCAATGGTGAAACTGATCCTCGACAGTGGTTTGGTTCCAGAAGGCGCATTACAGTTGATTTGTGGCGGAATTGGCGATCTGTTTGACCATCTGGACTATCAGGATGCAGTGACTTTCACTGGTTCGGCTCAGACCGGACATAAATTAAAGGCTCACCCCCGCCTGATTGAAAAATCTATTTCATTCACGATGGAAGCTGACTCGCTCAACTGTTGTATTCTGGGTGAAGATGTCACGCCGGAAATGCCGGAATTTGGCGTGTTCATTAAGGAAATTGCCCGTGAAATGACGGTGAAGGCAGGCCAGAAATGTACGGCTATCAGGCGGATTATTGTGCCGGTCTCTCAGCTCGATGCGGTAAAAGAAGCATTGCTTAAACGCCTTGCTGGTGTTGTGACAGGTGATCCGGCATTACCTGAAGTGCGCATGGGGGCACTGATCAGCCTTGAACAGCGCAATGAAGTGCAATCCAAAGTTGATGAACTTTTACACAGTGGTTGTGAGTTACTGTGTGGCGGCTCGTTAGATAAATTGGTTCTGGCAAATAATACCAACAGTAATGGCGCGTTTTATCCTCCCACGCTGCTTTATTGTGCAGACCCGATGACTAATCAGGCTGTTCATGAGACGGAAGCCTTCGGACCGGTTTCCACGTTGATGGCCTATCAGGATACTGAACAGGCGATTGCGCTGGCTTTGATGGGGCAGGGAAGTCTGGTGGGATCGCTGGTTACGGCAGATGAGCAGATTGCGATCCGGGTAATCCGGGCAACTGCCTGTGCTCATGGCCGTATGCTGATTCTGGATGAAGCGGCATCTGCGGAATCAACCGGACATGGCTCTCCGCTGCCCATGCTGGTGCATGGCGGGCCGGGGCGTGCGGGTGGCGGTGAGGAGCTTGGCGGGCTACGTGCCGTGAAACACTATATGCAGCGCACGGCCATTCAGGCCAGTCCGACGATGCTGACCGCGATTGGGCGCGAGTGGGTGCGCGGTGCGAAAGTGAAGGAAGATCCTGTCCATCCGTTCCGTAAGTATTTCGAACAGGTTGAGATAGGAGAAAGTTTGCTGACTGCCCGCCGCACGGTAACAGAAGCGGATATCGTTAATTTTGCCTGTCTGAGCGGCGATCATTTCTATGCGCATATGGATAAAATCGGTGCGGCTGAATCTCTGTTCGGAGAGCGTGTGGCACACGGTTATTTTGTTGTTTCTGCCGCTGCCGGGTTGTTCGTTGATGCCCCTGTCGGGCCGGTACTGGCGAACTATGGCATGGAAAACCTGCGATTTATTGAGCCGGTGAAAATTGGCGATACGATTCAGGTTCGGTTGACCTGCAAGAAGAAGATCAAGAAAGTGCAGAAAACGCCGGATGATAAACCACATGGTGTTGTCATGTGGGATGTACAGGTTTTAAATCAGGAACAGCAGCCTGTCGCGCTTTACAGCATTCTCACGCTGGTGGAACGGCAGTTGAGGGATTATGTTTAATATTTCGAGGACATTCTGACTGATATCGGGGGGAGAAAACACTCTCCCCTATGGGTTATTTATTCCTGTCTCTTTTTTGGGATATTCATAAATAACCCCCCATTAATAAATTAAATTGTATTTTTACCACTGGGAGCTTATATCCCCGCCCTCATCGGGCGAGGGTTTACGGCGAAATTGCTAAGAATCAGTGCATGAAATAATATAGCCGATAATTGTATTAATCCAGTTATTGTTATTTTAATGTTTGTTATTTTTTATACCTGAAAATAAAGTCCTGTTATTACAGATGAATTATCTACCCGATAGATTCCAGTGTATGGATTCCTGATCCTGCCATGTGTCTGTCCGAATCAGCATTCACCGGATTGCTGCAAAAATTTTATGTGAATCTTCCTCTTTTATTAAGGATTCTTGCCTTTAATACCTCCGCTTTTTTGTTTTTAATCGCTTTATCCTGTTTTGCTTTAACGACTTCAGTAATGTTTATCGTCACCTGAGCCATTTGCAGATTATTTTCCATGAATTTTTGACGCTCAAAAGCCCGGTGTTCAGAGAAAGTAATTGGATAATAATTATTTCCTGCATTAAGGTAAGTCGCATCAGCTCTGAGATTATAAGCGTGGGTATTATGTAATGTAGCAGGCTGATAATCGTGAGTATTTTCAGTGACATAATCAGTGATAAATCTGAGGCCGTTGACCGGAGACGTGGCACTGTTTATTTCAGAGTTGAGCCACTCTAAGGCCAGCTTACAGGCTTTTCTTAAAAATGCCGTCACGAAACTTCGTATAATGTCGCTATTTTCCGGCAAATCCGGGTATATCGTCATACCCGCATCGAGATTTATCAGGAAGTTAAATCCTGCACTGTCTCCTTGAGTGGTAAAGGTATCAAAAGCGGCATCAATGGTTGCGGCAGATTCAGGGCTGAATAGCTGTACTTCATCGGAATCATAGGGTTCATCAAGGTCAGTATAGTGCGGTACGATAAAATCAGGAGGGGAGTTACTGATATTTTTATTAAGAAATCTTGTTCTGTAATTTCCTTTAGTGGGGGATCTTTCCCGTTTCCTGATAAGGCTTTGACTGATGGAAAGTCTGTCTTTATTTTGATATAGAAATTTCAGCCAATTATTTAATAATACTTTTGATATGTCGTGTGTGATCAACATGCTGTCAGGAGAGGAATTAAGTGATTTTTTTATGTTGTTATTGACAAGAAATTTATGTTTTTTAACCATCCATTTATTTATTTCCAATGTATTATTAAAAAGCTGCTTTATTCCTGTTTCTCCTTCCAATCTTAACGTTGTTGTCAATGAGCCAATGGAAACATAAACGTTGTCATAATGAGTATTCTCTCTTCCCGGAGTGACAGATTCATTAATATATTTCCGAATTTCATCAACCATTCCATATAAAAAAATAATATTTTTAGACATGGTATCTCCAGTATGTAATCAAAACCACAAACCAGAGAATACAACTCGTAGAGGGTGTAGGAAATATGAAACATGCAGAAAATAAAGAAAAACCTTGTTAGTGGGCGATGCTTAAATGACAGCTTGTCTGCAAGATACGCATAATAGTTTCGGCCCCGCTGCGATTGGGGTTGATGCGGATCATGCGTTGCTCCAGCGTCGGATCGGTCTGACGGAATGTGCCGGAAATACGGTAAAACAGGGGTGGGATTTCATATTTTGATTCTGCCCCGACGGGGTAAGGTAATGCGCCTAATGTATGAGCAGTTGCCAGTACCGCTTCCGCAATGGGTTCATGAAATTCTACCAGAACGACTTTGGACTGGGCATTGGCAATGATAGCCTGCTTAACTTGTGGTATTTCCCCCTGATTCAACCGGCTTACGAGTTCTTCATTGACGCCAGACTGTACTGCATGCATGACCGGCGCGAATACCAGCCCGCGTAATGCTTCCATTGCCTGATAACCCTGAATCTGACAGCCACCGGAGTACATACTGCGGCGCAGGTTATCAATCACGGATTGTTTGCCGATAACTAAACCCACGCCTTGTGGCCCCAGTAATTTGAAGCATGAAAAGGCAGAAAGTGTTGCACCATACTCACTACCAATATGAGACACTTTCATCGCAGCATAGTTGTCATCCACCAATGAAGGAATGTGATATTTGTTCAGGATGGAAATAATATCTTTTAAGGCATAACGGTCATCAATTTTCTGCCGGGTATGCTGGACAAGACAGGCTGTGGGTTGATGTTGTTGAATGGCGGTTTCAAACTGCTTTGTACAGTTGAAATCCGCATAGACGAGATTCAGACCCATTTGTTCAATCGAAATCTTAGTCGTGGGATAGATCGGCGCTTCATGGACAAGTAGTGTCTGACAAGGACGGAGTAATACTCCCAGCCCGGCACGTAAGGCTCCGGTTCCGGCACCATTCACAAAAGCAGCAGCTTCAGCCCCGAAGTATTCAGTGATAACTGCTTCAATGCGTTGTGTCATCCGGGGTTGATGGAGATCCGGGACTAATCCCAGATCGCCCTGTGAGAGAAAATCAGCACCGGGAAAGTGACGACAGATAATATCCACCAGCTTAAATTGCTGCTGTTGAGCCTGAGCCATCGTCATGCTTTGCAGTGGAAAACTTTTCAATAGAAAGTCCTGCAATGGGGCACTTTGTAACGGTACTGTTTTCATTCTCTCACGCTATCTCTGTCACTTTGTTCTGACTGATTAATTTATTCCGACTAAATAAAGTACGTTAGCAAGAATACCCACGGCAATGGTTGCGATCGGGCCGATAGCCATTTCAACCAAAGGACGCTTGGAAGTGCGGTTAAGCAGATAAATTCCCGCGACAATCATAAAACCCATACCCGGCAGAATGGCGTTGGAAGCGATCATACCACCAACCAACAAGGCAACTTCGAGCATTTTGGTGATCGCGGTACGAATATGGCCGCTGCAAGCTTTGACACCGGGATATTTATCCAGCCAGATAGCAATTTTCGCCAGTAGCTGGATCTCTATAAACATCGTCAGACCACCAGCTACAAAGGCCAGCCACGGATTGCTGGTTGCCAGACCTGCCACAAATACGAATTTCATTCCGTTCGGGCTGTAGACACCGGTAGCGATTGCCGTTGTTCCGACCAGCGGGACAAAACCGATGGCACGCGCCAGCGCTACCAGCAGGGCGTTAGTCTGCTCATCCTGTGCCATCAGTTGCAGGGATACCGGCCCTTCTGCCAGCAGGCTGAAAGACATGGTTGCCGCGCTTGCGGTCAGACCGCCACAAAGGATAAGAAGCCATTTGTTTTTCTGAATACGTTCGATGCGGGTTGAAAACAGCCCGACTAACATTTCATTGGCTCCTTTGGGGGCTGCGGAGGTTTGATTGGCTGATGAGGTATTAGCCGGACGTTCACGCATGGCGAAGTAGAACATGGCGATCATCGATAATAATAAAGCGGCCCCATTCGGATCGACACTGACGGGTTTTTCGATTAACCCACCAAAGCTGAGCGGGCCAGCGGCTTTGGTTGCCATGTAGCCGACTAGAGCGGTGAGCATCACTAAAAACCCTTTGCGGTAGCCATATTGATAGCCGACGACCATTGCAGGGAATAAGGCAAAGCAGGCGACAATCGGATCACCGACTTTTTTCAGGTCATCAGTGAAATTAACCGGCAGCATCGCAAACAGTTCAACGACGGAACGTAATCCGGCCAGTAAGGCAATGGCGTACAAAGCACCGATGATGCCTGAGGCCACGAACCCCCTGCGGCTGTTGGCACACCAGATACCAATCATATCTGTACCGAGCAACAGACTGTGAACCAGTACGATGGGAGCTGTCAGGGAGAAGGGAATGCCAAACCCGACGACCAGCCCGATGCTCAGAGCAAAACTGGTTGCTGCCAGTGCCTTACGGCTCATCCGCCCTTCTAAGTATTCGGGAAGCAGTGGACGCAGGCCATCATGGAAAACGGCGATACCACGGTTTGCCATCATGGCGGCAATCGCCCCAATCGCTGCCAGTAATCCGGCTTTAAAAGGATCGACTTCCATTAATCTCATCAGGAAATCATGAAAATGTTGCATGATAGACTCCTTACTGAGAAATGAGCGTGTTAATGATCACCGGCAGAACGATATCGATATCCTGCCCGGTGAAACCGAATGCTTTTTTACCTGCTTTTACATGAGAGATAATCTCATCATCAGATAAAATCTTTCCCGGCATACCAATCGTGGCACAGAGATCCAAGCCAATAAGTGCAATAGCGATAGCCAATGCGCCGCCTCCGCCTGTATTGCAGGCACCAAAATAGTAATCGGCATCGCCATTTTTAATCGCCATGGAGGCTTCGATGTCATTCATAATGACAATCGAAGCGGCTTTGTTTCCTGCCAGTTGCCGGATACATTCGGCAATTTTTTCTTTTTCTATTTGTCCACCAACGACAAATTTCATGCTGTTATCCCTCTTTTTCTTATTTTCTGTCGAATTATTGATTAGTTATGTGGCTTAGCTATTCGGAAAAGCGGTGCCGGAAGAATTGTGCAGGGTTATCACGTAACATTCGGTCTATCTGGGCTTGGGTAAAACCGGCAGTCAGCAGCATCGGCACGAATACCGTCAGTAAGTAATCGAAACCAATTCCTCCGTTACTTTTCAGTTGAGAACGACGGGTTATATCCTGAGAAAGCATCACTTTGTCGAGTAATCCTCGTCTGGCAAGCTCCTGTAACATCGCAATACGCGCGCTATCCGGATAGTAATTGTTTTTACCAATGGTATCGAATTGTACCCATGCACCCTCTTCAAGCAGGGGAATAACTGTGTCCAGATTGTCTTTCAGGTCACAGTGACCAATCGCTATATATTCAGGAGAGACACCAAATCCTTTAAGGAGCGCCAGTTGTTCACGCCCCATCGTGCTTAAGGTGGTGTGGGTGGATATGGGGCATCCGGTTGCATGATGGGCGAGAGCTGCTGCGGCAAACACCTTTTGTTCATCTTCGGTAATTGTCCCAAGACTGGAGCCAATCTCGGCAATAATACCGGCTTTTAACGCCGTCCCGTCAATGCCTGTTTCAATTTCAGTAATCATCTCTTCGGCAATATCCTGAATACTTAATGTACTGAAATGAGCTGGAAAGAACGGCCGTTTGTAATAGCCTGTCGAGGCAATGATATTGATGCGGGTTTCACGTATCAGATTCAGTAAAAAGGAGGCATTGCGCCCCATATAACGGTTAGTAACTTCCACAATATTGCGCAAACCAAGCGCATACAGATGGCGAAGTTCATCAACAATCAGCTCATATTGATCCAGCCGACAATCAAGCGTGCCTTTAGCTTCGGAAAGATCAATATGTAAGTGTTCATGAACATAGGTGTAACCTGATGTATCAATCGTGGATGGGGAATACAGAGCGGAATGTATGGGTGTATTCCTGATCTTTTTCTGGCATTCCATAACTATTCCATAAATAAAGCATAACTATTCCGTAAAAAATTATTTCCGTAAAAAAATAGTTACGCAGCATCATGCGGTAAATCGGTTGGAGCGAAAATAACATTATTTGATGATGGAATAATATTAAATGTAATGCCTATGTTGAGTAATTATTAAGAGTAACCGTTGTTTTTCCAGTTTCCCTGACTGTCGTAAATGCCTTCCAGTCTGGGGTTTCCTGACTGAATGTCTGAAATCAGAGCGATATCACTGCGGGTGACGAAAATCTGGGTTCGGAAGCACATGATGACCGGACTGCCGACCGGATGTACGCCGTATAGAGAAAAATGATAATCAATACAAGGCTCTCCTAATCGTAATATCCGCACTGTTTTGTATGGCATGTTGTTTTCCGGAAAAACCAGAGCATGTTTCATATGGCTGCGTTTGTAGTAGCCACCACCATAACAATAACTGTTGCCATCATAGTGATGGGATATTTCCGTCACATAAGCCATCGCGATTTTTTCAGGCTCTCTGCCAATGCTGTTAGCAGGGATTGTTCCGGTCAGGGCATGACCCGGCTCTAAATGAGTCGCACCGTATTTCGCCAGTAAAGGAATAGTATTGCTGCTTGTTGCCGAGGGGGCATTGATTTGAGAAAGAGAAATACCGCGTTGCTTGAGTTTATTCCGTGCTCTGATTAGAGTCTGCAAATTGACGGTTGGTAATGTTGTCTGATACTGGGCATTCCATGCCAGACAAGGGAAATGAGTTAAACCACATAGTTTAATCCCCGGCATTTGCTGTAAAGCATCAATAGTTGTATCCAGTTCTTCAAAGAGAATACCGGCTTCCTGACAGGTAAAAGCCATATCGCGCTTAGCAAAAACTTTCAGCATGATGGGCTGAATACGCCCCAGTTTTTCAGCCGCATCAGATATTGCCTGCGCTTTCTCCAACGAAAATACAGTGATTATTTTGGGATCATGCCGGAGCATGGTTTCTATCAGATGAGTAGGTGTCTGTACTAAGTGCCCAATATGGCATAGCGGTATACCATGTTGGCTCAGGCTGTAAGCTTCTTTGAAATCCACTGCTACAACACCGGGATAACCGAGTTCAATGAGTTTTTTGGTCAACCACGGATTGCGGCCAAACTGCTTGGTCATCAGGTAGAGTTCGATACCATATTGCTCTGCTGTTTGCAGTAAGTGTCGGCCGTTATTTAATACCTGATCAACATCAATGACATAGGTATCCGGTAGGATCACGCCTTGCTGCCAAAGGTTTTTTGCTACTTCTATCAAGTTAGGATTCTGTTTTTTTAACGCATTAATAAACATTGGTTTCTCTTTGTAACTGCAAGGCAGTACGTTTGTGCGAAAATAAAAAACACCTGAAGACCATTAATCTTCATTTTTTTGAATATTTATAGTGTGAAAAAATCAGTAACTTTTTGTTGCAAGTATTAAACCATATAAATTTATTAACAGATAGCCTTCCTCATTGGGGTGTAGGGTGAGGGTAAATTTTTCCAGCAGGGAATGGTGAATTTTGAGTAATTGTGAATAGTTCCCGGATTGTTTTATTTTGTCCAGAACGTCTTTTTCTATGGGGGAAACAATTTCTCCACGACGTGATCGCATAAAAGCACTTGCCATGTGAGTAAGCGCCATTTCACCTTGTGGGTGGCGGATTGGGATCAACCAGATATCTTCCAGAATATGCACGACATCAAGCATATTATCGTAGATATCCTGATCGATGACACCACCTTGCAACAGGATAGTTAGCCGTTGTTCTACCATTGCTTTTTGTTACACGTCAGATTTAATTGATTATGTTTGGTCTGAGTCTGTATTTGGCTGAGACCTTATTTTTGGGCTGATTAAGGTTCAGTAAATGGGTTCTATTATGCCTGATACCACGTTCTGTTGATGGGTTAGCAATGCTTCTCTGTCAACCATGGTATGCAAGAGTTGTTGGATAGGGATATTATCCTTGCGGGCAAGAATAACAGCTTCGGAGGCTTTGATAAAACACTCACTGTCGCCGGGTAGCAGGGTCATCAGGCCTTGAGCAATCAGCTCGTGCCCTTGTCCGACGTTCCAGATGGCCGCATCGATGTGGCCTTTCATAATTTGATTCAGACATTCATGGTAAGAAACTTCAACCAGTTCGATTTCTTTTCCTGCAAAGTACTGCTGTGTCATTATTTTCTGGTCAGCAGAAGTACTGTCTAACCCTACGCGGCGGATGGATTCCATTTCACCCTGACGGAAGATTAGCCGATGCATGTCTGTATAACTTTGGGTCCCTAGTGATAGCGCAATATATATATCTTTATTTTCTGGATGCTGCTCTGCGGCGAGTCTTGATGTTACTGCTAAGTCATAGACGCCATTCAGTAAACATTCAATGCGGATATCTGAACCTCGCATGTGTGCAAAGTAGAAAGGAACACCTGCACACAATGCCTTTAAACCACTGGCCAGACCCTCATAGGCTCGGGTATAGGGAAGGGGCATTGCGCAGACTACATTGCCGATATCGGCATATTCCAGTAGTAATTTGTGGTTAATCTGCGAGAGAAAGCTGCCATTCCGACCGCGACGCTTAATTCCAACCGCCTGTGATTGCTCGAGAGATTTCAATGCTGCCTGCATCAAACCTACGGACAACCCACACTCTTTTGCCAGTAACTCTATGGTTTTCAGGCGATTTCCACATTGTTCTGAGAGGAGATAGCGTGCTAAAAATGATTGCGCAATCCCCTCTTTTTTAATGAATGTTTGACTCATCATTACAAGTTTTTATCCATTCTTGTTTATCTTCATAAATTTGAACATAAATCGCAACCAGCGAATTAAAGAAAGGGGAGTAATATCACAATTACTGAATAAATGAAAATTTAAAAAATGATAAAAATCAATATTATCAATATTTTGAAGATATATCGTAGTTTTAGCTTGAAGATATAAAAATAAGCATCATGGGAGAATATAGGGAGATAGTCGGTTTCCTATCCCTATGTCTGCTGTGTTTTTCTGTCTGCATGGTGATTTTTGCTACACTATTTGTCACAGTAAGAAACAGTTTGGTGATATTTTGTTCTTTAGCTTAACGTAAAGTAATCAGCCAAATAGTTATGTCTTTTTTTATTTCTTTTCTATTAAATTTTATTCTACGCTGCTGAAATACGAGATAAGTTTCGTGTATTTTTAGTCTGGTATTTTAATTGTTTTTTTATATATCATGAGGTTATTACTAATGAAGGTTATAGCAAATGATGTTCCAATTGAAATAGAAGATAGTGGTGAAGGGGCTAACGGTGAAAAGCGGCCAGTCGTGTTGCTTATCATGGGGTTGGGGATGCAGCTAACTGATTGGCCTGATGAAATAGTGAATCGGCTGGTTGATGCAGGATTCCGGGTGATTAGGCATGACAATCGTGACTCAGGGCTAAGCCAAAGATTTGATCATATTCCGCAGCGTTCTTTTCTGTGGCAGAAGGTCAGATTCCGCTTGGGGCTGCCAATTCGCGCTTCTTACAGTATGCAGGATATGGCTGATGATGCTGTGGGGGTGCTTGATGCTCTGGATATTCCGCAGGCTCATATTATAGGAGCTTCAATGGGAGGCATGATCGCTCAGAGGCTGGCGGCGACATACCCTGAACGAGCCAAAAGTCTGGTGAGTATTATGAGTTCGAGTGGTGCTCAAGATCTGCCTCAGCCAAAGCCGGAAATTATGGCAGCGTTACTATCCAAACCCGCTAATACCAGCATGGAAGAACTGGTTCGTCACCAACTGGGTATTATCCGGCTGATTGCTTCTCCTTCTGAACCATTAGATACAGATGAACTGACTAACCATCTGAAAGCAGCTTTTTGTCGTGGAGGCTATCATCCTAAAAGTTTCATCCGGCAGACGCTGGCTATAATGGCTGATTCTGACCGGGCTGATCTTCTTAACCGGATTAGCTGCCCGACTCTGGTTGTACATGGTGAAGACGATCCTTTAATTCCGATTGCCTGTGGAGAAGATACCGCTAAACGTATCACCGGAGCTAAGTTATTACCGGTACAACAAATGGGCCATACCTTTCCACCTTCGTTTATGCAGGCTATGACAGAGGAGATTATTCCGTTTTTGTATAGGGCGGGAAATAATGGCATGAAATAAGTCAAATGAAAATGAGGTAGACAGATATGCATTTTTTATAAGGAGTAAGTATCAACCTGAAAAAAGGAATATTTCTCTGAATGATATAGAAGTCCATAAAGTACAGAGTTTAGAGTAAGATAAAAAATATTCTTTTATTATTTATTTTCTTTTTAATAGGAGTTAATTATATGAATAAGAATGTAATATTTGTTTATGGAAAAGCTGATGCCCGTCGCGTACTTATATCAGATTTAAAAAAAGAAGAACAGGGCGATACTATTTATTTAGTAATTGATGTCCTGAATCGTTCACTAGGAATTACCAGTGAAGATGGAATGGGATTTCCAATCAGACTACAATCACTTATTAGTCGATCTTCTTATATAAGTTCTAGCATGCTTAACGTATTGTTTAAATATAACCCAAAGCTGAAATGTTTTCCGGGAACTACTGAATATTTATTGAAGTCATGGTTGAATTTTATATTTAAAAACACAGAAAAACTGTCAATATATAATAGATGGGATAAACATATTAATTCTAAAAAAGATAGTAAGAACGAAATAAAACAATACGTTACTGAAATTTTGAATAAAAATTCAAAATTTAGCTTTAGGCCAGATAATGATTTTTATAATGTAGGGTGTTTTGATGATAACGATATGAAGGCAATCAGTGGCTTTATGGGAAAATATAGAAAAGGTGATAATCAGGATTATAAGGTCAGTGATATCAAATTGTTAAAAAAATTAGAAGAGATTGATAGGAGTGAAAGTAGAAGAAGTACTGAAGTTGAATATGATGGTCTAGATCCACACACCAATCATTTGCTTTCGTCAGCTCTTGAAATGGGAATGATGAGGAAGCTATCTAAATTATCGTTGGAATGGATTAAGGAGGAGTCTGTAAAACCAGATTCTCCCATCAAAGGATGGATATTTCTCATGAATTATTTAGATAATAACACAGAAACAAGGAAACAAGAAACAAGGACAAGGGTTGATAATGAGATTGATCAGCCTAAGCTTTGGAAAGGAAAAAAAACATTTTCAAATGGTTCAGTGTATAGCCCTATTACAGATTCAGAATACAGACATGTGAGGAGAAAGTTTCTTCATGAAACGGGTACTGAACCGCTGATGCCATCATCAGAAGAAAGTAAAAGTAAGATAAAATCTGGAATATTTAATCTTGAATTTTATCCAAATAATCTTCTGAAGAGAGGAAAATAACAACTAATAACCTAATTATATGAATTTACTGATAATATATCCTTCATCTTTCTGATACTATTTAGTTGAAAGTGAGTAAGCTAAGACAATAAATATGTAGTCAGAAAGGTGAAGGAAATAATTTTTAAAGAGAAATTTTCTTAGTCATAATATGTAGTGTGCTCTGCTGACTGGGGCTAGTAAATGTAATATCTTTCAGTCGCTTCATTCCTTTTTTTTCATAGAATTTTCGTGCCCGTTCATTCTGTTCTAATACTTCCAGCCAAAGCCATTGTTGCTCCTGCTCCTGCCCTAATTTTTCGATATGGTTAAACATCCGTTCACCATAATTCTGCCCAGTTAAACGTGGAAGTAAATAGAGCTTATGTAAATAGAGTCCGGCTAATTCACTGTCAGAGATAGGTTCATTGAGGATTATTTTACTGAAACCGATTGGTCGGTGAGTTTCAGCAATATACCACTGATGATTGATAGTATTGAGTGAGTTCTCAATTTCTTCCTGTGAGCTTTGTTCGGCGATGTACTCTTCCTGTTCAGCTTTATCCTGCCATAAATGAGAAAAGTGAAAACGGTAACTTTCCTCAATCAGTTGGGATAATAGTTGGCTGTCTTTTATTGTTGCTTGCCGAATGGTCAACATAAGTTATCTCCAGAACTATTTGTAGGGGATCAAATTATTGCCGGATATTCTATTTATTAATTTTTCACCTGCCGGCCACTCTCCATAACCTGCCGCTGTGTGGATATGGCCCGCTCCGGATAAAACAACAAGTTCAGTCTGCCAGGATTCCGCCAGAGAATGTGCCTTTTCCAAAGATAAAAATTCATCGTTATCACTGCAAACCAATGTTGTGGGAAAAGGCAAAGGCATTGTTGGTAATGGTCGCTGAACATGGATTTCAGATGGCGCATCGGGGCTGTCAATATCAGCAGGCGCAACAAGTAATGCACCGGTTACTCTATTACAGTTTTTTTCTTTTGCCCATTGAGTTATGGTAACTGCGCCGCAGCTATGTCCAATAAGGAAAATTTCACCTGACGTTTTTTCAATAGTTTCATTAAGACGGTGTAGCCATTTTTCTCTGACGGGAGACAGCCAGTCATCCTGCTGAACTCTGATAACATTCTGATATTTTCTTTCCAGATGAGACTGCCAATGGTCTGGTCCGGAATTGGTATATCCCGGTACGATTAAAAAGGTTTTAGCTGCCATTTGATAATGTTATCTCGTGTTGTGTTTCGGTCTCTTAATACCCTGAATATCCTATCACAGTGTTAAAAATGTACGATGAAATTACCCAGTGAGATTGAGTTAAAAATAAAGAGATCTTAATGGAATATTCTGATGATTGGTTCCGAAAATTTATGGTTATTTTCAGGCGGAGATTTGAGTGAAAAGAGCAGATTCAAACAGAAATAATAATGGCGATAAAGATTATCGCCATTTTGAGTAAATTAGGTTAACTAACGAGCTTAAATTAAGCTTGGGATTGTGCTGGCTTAATGTTCTGTGCCAGCCAGTCAGCAACGCGCTGCTTTTGTTCATCTGTCAGCCACATACCCAGTTTAGTACGGCGCCAGATAGCATCATCCAACTGAGTAACCCATTCATGCGCTACCAGATAACGCAGTTCGGCCTCATACAATCCATAGCCGAAAAATTCACCCAAATCAGCCAGTTCTTTTGCATCACCCAGAATCAGATTGCTGTTACTGCCGTAGGTGCGGGCATAACGCCGTGCAATACCTTCTGGCAGCCAGTCATAACGCTGGCGAAGTAAACGGGCATATCCGTCACGATCATGTCCTTCTAACTCCCCGCCCGGCAGCTTACCATTTTTTGTCCATGCCTGACCGGCGTTTGGATAGTATTGCGTCAGTTTATCCATCGCATGTTCTGCGAGTTTACGGTAAGTTGTCAGTTTGCCGCCGAAGACAGATAGTAGCGGAGTCTGACCCCGCTCATCCTGTACATCAAGCGTGTAATCGCGGGTGATGGCCTGTGGTGAATCTGATTCATCATCACACAGCGGACGTACACCGGAGTAAGTCCAGACAACATCAGTACGGCTAAGCTGTTTTTTGAAATGGTCGTTATAAACTTTCAGCAGATAATCGATCTCTTGATCGTCAATTTTAACGTCTTTCGGATCGCCTTTGTATTCAACGTCCGTTGTGCCGATGATGGAAAATTCATCATTCCACGGGATCACAAACACGATGCGGTTATCTTCGTTTTGCAGAATATAAGCCTGAGGTTCGTCATGAACACGTGGTACAACTATATGGCTGCCTTTAATCAGGCGAATACCATAAGGCGATTTCAGTTGCAGGCCATCATCAAAGAAATTTTTAACCCACGGGCCGGTTGCATTAACCAGACCTTTTGCCCGCCATGTTTTGCTTTCACCCGTGGCGAGATCTTTGGCTTCAACCATCCAGTGATCATTTTCACGCCATGCACGGGTGACTTGAGTACGGGTACGGACTTCACCACCGTGTTTTTGTACTTCCTGTGCATTTAATACAACCAGACGTGCATCATCAACCCAGCAGTCAGAATATTCGAAACCACGGTTGATTGAGGATTTAAGCACTGAGTTGGCACCAAACTTCAGCCCCTTACTGCTTGGTAAACTCACTCGTTTACCTAAGTGATCGTAGAGGAACAGGCCAATACGGATCATCCAGGCCGGACGCAAATGTGGCTGGTGTGGAAGACGAAAACGCATCGGGAATGCAATATGAGGTGCCAGTTTTAATAAAACTTCACGTTCTGCCAGTGCTTCACTGACCAGACGAAATTCGTAATGTTCCAGATAGCGCAAACCACCGTGGATCAACTTGGAACTGGCTGAGGAGGTCGCGCTGGCTAAGTCCTGACCTTCTAACAGCAGGACTGACAGTCCACGGCCAGCAGCATCAGCCGCAATACCAGCGCCGTTAATTCCGCCGCCAATTACAATCAAGTCTTTGGTTTCCATTGCATACCCTCTGAAATGTTCGAAACAGTTCTTTAATGTTCGTTTTCGCTCAGAGATTGTAATCAAAAATTCATCAATCGCCAACCATTTACCAGAAAAAAACATATTTGCGTGATGCAGGTAACAAATCGTTATCATATATATAAGATTAATAAGGAAATTGTGAGATGCAAATTTAAGGTAACTGGTTCTTACAGAGTCATGGCGGAGAGAGCCTGATAGGGTGAGCGGGAGAAATTGTCTGAAAGGAGAAGAAAATCCGCCTGTTTTCAGGCGGATTCTAAATAGAAGCTCCTAATCTGAAGTCGGTTTTAGCACTGATCCTGCCTTAGCACTGTTTTGTGTTAACACAATTCCAGCTTAACGCTATGTTGTTCAATTATTTTTTGAAGACCGGAAGGGGGTTCTTTATCGGTAAACAGAAAATCAATCAAGTTCATATTACCGAGATTGACCATTGCACTGCGGCCAAATTTGGAATGGTCAGCAACCAGCATGACGCAGCGGGAATTCTCAATAATTGCGCGTTTGGTTCTAACTTCATGGTAATCGAACTCCAGCAGAGAACCATCAGAGTCAATGCCACTGATGCCGAGAATGCCGAAATCAAGGCGGAACTGGGAGATAAAATCCAGTGTCGCTTCACCCATGATACCGCCATCACGGGAACGGACTTCCCCTCCGGCCAGAATCAGGCGGAAATCTTCTTTTCCCATAAGCAGGGTTGCAACGTTGAGATTGTTGGTAACAATGCGCAGATCCCGATGATTAATTAATGCGTGGGCTACTGCTTCCGGTGTAGTCCCGATATCAATGAACAGGGTTGCACCATTCGGGATTTGGGCAGCAACCTGCTGGGCAATCCGCGCTTTTTCGTCTGACCACATAATTTTGCGGTCATGATAAGCCGTGTTGACAGAGCTGGAAGGTAAAGCTGCACCACCGTGATGACGCTGGATCTTGTTTTTATCAGCCAGTTCGTTCAGATCCCGACGAATTGTTTGTGGGCTGACATCAAAGTGTTCGACCAGTTCTTCAGTGCTGACATAACCCTGAAGACGAACCAGCTCGACTATTGCATCATGTCGCTGAGTTTGCTTCAAAACATTCCCCTAATTTTACCTAAAATTATTATAATTAACTGATTTTAATTGGAATATTATTGACTCTTCTGTTTGCGTAAATTGTCCCATAACGCCATCAGTAACCCGATGATTAAGCCTGAAAAGTGGGCTGCATTGGCAATACTAAGTGAAAACATGTTGAGATAGCCAACAAATAACCAGATGACTGAAATTGCGATAAGCCCTCTGGGGGCACTGAGTCCTTTTTGGGGAGACATTTCACCAGTCAGCCAAACATAGCTGATCAAAGCGTAGACCACACCGGAAAGCCCACCAAAATGCGAACCACTGAACAATGATTGTGCCCAGCCACTGAAAACAGCCGAAACTATTGTGATTTCAACAAGCTTTCCGGTATTAATGTTCCTTTCAACCTGACTGCCGAAATACCACCACAGAACCAGATTGAACAGAATATGTAACAATGAGAAATGTAATAAAGCAGGAGTGAGCCAGCGCCACAGTTCCAGATACTGCTCTTTGTTAGGCCACGCCAGCCAGCTCATCACCTCATTAACTCCGGCAAGTTGCATCCAGAAATAGACCAGAATACAGAGTGCGGTTATGGCGATAGTTAGTGGGCCAGACTGGTTTTTCAGGGTATTCCAGTTCAGATTATTGTGGTATTTCAGCGGCGTGTTTGCTTTACCCGTTTGCCAGCTGGCGGCCTGATAGCGCTCATTGAGCGGGTCACGGGAAAACTGATCAAGCTCCTGTCGGACAGCAGTTAGCTGTTTTTCATCTTCCAGCCACAGTTCAACCACGAATGGTTCACTGCTTTGGCGGATAGTCAGGTGAATACCCTGCGTTGCCATATAATCAATAAAGGCCTGAGCCAGTCTTGGATTATGTATTGAAGTTACATGGATCATTGCACGTATTATCTGCCTTAAATTAGAGGGTAATGATACGGATGTCTGCTACTCCGCATGGATGGCATGAGGATAATCTTTTTTCCATACTTCAAAACCGCCGTTAACACTATATACGGTTTCAAAACCGATATTTATCAGATATTGAGCGGCTCCCTGACTGCTATGCCCGTGGTAGCACATCACCATAACCGGCTGGTCAAAATCGGCTTCTTGCAGGAACTGATTGATAGTTTCATTTGTCAGATGAAATGCACCTGTTGCATGCCCTGCACGGAAACTCTGCGGATCACGGATATCCACCATCAGAGCACTTTTATCGAGCCAATTCTGGTAGGCTTGTTCAGGGCTTATTGTTTGAAAATGTTCCATAAATACTCAGTGTTATTTCTTAAAGTTTCGTTTTAAGGCGTCAGTTTCTTAATAATGTAACTTAATAACTTTACTGCCCTCCCGATTTTACACCGGGAAGGCATGTAAAGCAGAAAGCGATATGAATGCCCTTCGTCTTTCAGGTTACTTCTTTACCGACGGTGTTCACTGGTTAAAATCAGTAGTAAGAATGTTCACCACGCTGATGTTCTGTCAGATCTTTAACGCCTTTCAGCTCAGGGAACATCTGTAACAGTTGTTTTTCGATCCCTTCTTTCAGGGTAACATCGACCATCGAACAACCGTTGCAGCCACCACCAAATTGCAGGATGGCATAACCCTCATCAGTAATTTCCATCAGGCTGACGCGACCGCCATGACCTGCGAGCTGAGGGTTAATCTGTGATTGTAGGGTATATTCAACGCGCTCAATCAGTGGCGCATCGTCAGCGACCTTACGCATTTTCGCGTTTGGCGCTTTCAGGGTCAGCTGGGAGCCAAGCTGGTCAGTCACAAAATCAATGACCGCTTCTTCCAGAAAAGGTGCACTGATTTCATCAACATAGGCAGAAAGTTGGTCAAATTTCAATTCGGTGTCAGTGGCTTCAACAGCATCAGGTGGGCAATAAGAAACACCGCACTCCGCAGTCGGCGTTCCTGGATTAATGACAAAAACGCGGATTTGTGTACCGGGTTCTTGATTTGCCAGTAGCTTGGCAAAATGCGCTTGCGCTGCTTCAGTAATATTAATCATGTCATTTGCTCAATAGTTGACTGTTCTAGTTGGTTATAATACGCCCATTCATAAAGGAACTACAAGGTTCGGCATATTGCCCAGGCTTGCACGGAACGGGCACCGGCATGAATTAACAATTGTGTGGCTTCATGCAGAGTGGTTCCCGTGGTGATCACATCATCGAAAATGACGACATGTTGATCGGTAAAATCGCCACGCAATTGAAAGGCATGCTTAAGATTGGTTTTCCTCTGGGCGGCAGATAAGCCCCGTTGGGTGAGTGTAGCACGTGTGCGTTGCAAAAGATTAGGCTGATATTGGCATTGCAGCCAGCGTGCTAATGGCCTGATGATAAGCTCAACTTGATCAAACCCCCGTTGCCAGCGTTTCTGGCGGTGCAGCGGAATGCCGAGTATGCAGTCCGGCTTACTCCAGCGCCCATCGCGATAGCCCTGCAACCAGTGCAGAAGAAACAGGCGAGCCAGAACCGCTGCGAGCTGGGGTGTACTATGATATTTATAGCGGCGGATAAGCTGGCTCAGGGGAGGAGCATAATCGGTAACAGCGATAATTCGTTGCCAGAGTGGTGGTTCCTTCAGGCAGCGGCCACAGGGCAGATCGCGAGAGCTGGCAGGCAGGGAACAGCGTGGACAGACGTTCTCCAGCCGTTTCAGGCTTTGCCAGCAGAAGTGGCATATTCCATGATGGGCAAAATACAAATTTTGATGGCATAGCCAACAGTACCCGACCATTGTTAGCATGGTTTTTGTAAAGACCGTTTTTGTGAACATCGCTTTCTTCCTTGATAAGAAATCCCTGAAAGTAAATAAGGTGAGAATAACAATGGATAAATTGTTTTGGCAGACTTTAGGTGAAGCTCCTCGTGATCTTGTGATGCTGCACGGATGGGGGTTGAACGCAGAAGTTTGGCGTTCAGTAGAAACACGATTAGCTTCGCATTTTCGTTTACATTTAGTGGAGTTGCCGGGGTATGGGCGCAGTCAGTCGTATCCGGCCATGACACTGAAAGAGATGGCAGACACGGTTTGGCAACAGGCCCCCGAAAATGCCCTGTGGCTGGGATGGTCGCTGGGAGGGCTCATTGCCAGCCAGATTGCGTTAGATCACCCTGATAAAATGGCGGGCTTAATCACGGTCGCATCATCGCCAAAGTTCAGCGAAGGGGATGATTGGCCGGGAATTAAGCCTGCTGTTCTGGAGGCGTTCAAGCACCAGTTGAGTGAAGACTTTCAGAAGACGGTTGAGCGCTTTTTAGCATTGCAGACGTTGGGCACTGACAGCGCACGTCAGGATGCCCGTTTACTGAAATCTGTAGTATTAAACCAGCCGATGCCGACAGTAGAAGTACTCAATGCCGGGCTGGATATTTTGCGTACTGATGATTTGCGGTGTGAATTGGCGCAGCTTAAGTTACCTTTCCTGCGTATCTATGGTTATCTTGATGGTCTGGTTCCGCGTAAGATTGCAGCTTTGCTTGATAACGAGTGGCCGCACAGCCGTTCTGTTACTATGCGTCATGCGGCGCATGCGCCTTTTATTTCCCATCCTGATGAATTTGTCGATATATTGATGGATTTTGTCGGAAATTGAGTTAGTCAGCCTTCATTATTGATAATTCCCCATAACAGCCCTGTCGTGGGGAATTGAAACTTATCTGGAGGAATAAACTTCGGTGACGATTTCCGGTGTATTGACCAGAGTATCGAGTACAGGGCAGTTATTTTCTACAAAATGAATAAAATCGCGGATCTCCTGCTCGGTATTATCTGCTTTTATATGAAATTTTGATGTGATTTTGGAAAAGCCGATTTTCGCGTTTTTATTTTTCCCCGTGAAGCCGTCAGTATCCAATTCTCCTTCCACGTTTACCTGAATATCAATCAGGTTGATTTTATGTTTGCGGGCAAAACTTTTGGCCACAATGCACTGGCAGGCTCCGAAAGCAGAAAGAAGAGCTTCTACAGGGTTCATGGCTTCATCTGTTCCACCCAGATTTTTGGGTTCATCCACATGAAAGCTAAAACCACGCGATGAACATTTCATTTTAAGGTGACCAGCAGACTCTATTGTTGCAGCAAATAACTCTTTAGGCATTTTAGTATATCCTCAGGTTATTGATCATCATGACAGAACTGCATAATAAATATACTCTCTATCTTTTAAGCTGGCGTAATGCAGCTTGAAAGCCATTGAGTATGCTAAAAAAGTGTTTTTGTTCGTTAATCTATCATGATGGTTAAGAGAATTACCGTGCTGATGTTAACGAATCAGGTGTTACTCGAATGTAAAACCTGACTTGTTAACTGATTCAATAGAGTAAAAACTTAGGATGATTTAGGTTGCTAATGGTGTTGTTTTCGTAAGGAGCAATTCCAGAGGAATAAAAGACAGGAAGGTGCGATCAGCACCTCCTCACGGCAATTGATACGCCTTAACAGCGCACCTTTGAGTTTCCGGGCACTGTTTACAGCCACCACTGAGGCAGGAGGAAAGATCCACTTCCTCCAGTTTGCCCATCGTTACCAACTGACTGAGCATGGCCTCTACGATAGGCAGCGGTGCGGAAAACTGATGGCTCAGTGATCTGGCATCGGTGCGCCCATGAAGGGCGACCATATCGCGGATTTGCAACAGGCTAATCATTACGGCTCCTTAGTGGCAGCTACCGCCGGAACAATCGCAGCTCCGGTCTCTGCTAGTGCTATTGAATGTGACTGTGATTCTGCTGCGTGCACGACGTAATCCGACAAAGATTGCGATATTGAACAGAATGACAGCCAGAATCGTGAACAGGCTGCTTTGCGGATGCGCAGAAAAAGCGGTGGCCTGATAAAACAGCACAGCCAGAGAATAGGCAACGTTTAATCCCCATAAAATTGAGAAAGTCATCCAGCCACGGCTGGTTTCACGGGCAATCGCTCCCATCACAGAAACACAGGGCACATAGAGCAGCACAAAGATCAGGTAGCTATAGGCAGCCACAGGAGAGCCGAATTTGGCACTCATTACACCCATTGAACTGCTGTCCATATTGCCGTCGCCTTTGCTGGCCTCAATCGGGTTGGAGAGCGCACTCAGGGTGAATGTTTCTTTCAGGCTGTCCCATGTGTCTGTTACTGACCCTTTCAGTTCATCCAGCAGATTAAAATCATCAGGGTTGAATGGCTGTTTAGTAATATTCTCTGCGGTATAAAGTGTATTCAGCGTACCGACAACCACTTCTTTTGCCATCGCTCCGGTGATCAGCCCGACAGTTGCCTGCCAGTTATCAGAATGTACGCCCATCGGATGCAGGATCGGTGTGATGACTTTACTGACGGAGGCCAGCGCTGACTCGTTGATATTGTCTACGGTCTTACCGGAGAAAGAAAAACTATTGAGAGCACCGATAAACATACTGGCAGCGACAATCACTTTCCCCGCTCGGAGCACAAATCCTTTCAGGCGTTGCCAAGTCTGGATTAATAGCGTTTTGGCATGGGGCACATGATATACCGGCAGTTCCATCACAAAGGGAGATGCTTCACCACGCATAATGGTGTATTTGAGTAACAGGCCCGTCAGGATAGCAACGACAATACCGAGGAGATACAGGGAAAAAACAATACTGGCGCCATGTTTATTAAAGAACGCAGCGGCAAAAACGGCAAAAATAGCCAGACGCGCACCACAGGACATAAATGGCGCCATCATGATGGTAATCAGCCTTTCACGCGGCGCATCCAGTGTTCTGGAACCCATAACGGAAGGAACATTACAACCAAAGCCGACAATCAGGGGGACGAAAGATTTCCCCGGTAATCCCAGCGACTGCATCAGTCTGTCCATGACAAATGCGGCTCTGGCCATGTAGCCGGAGTCCTCAAGAAAAGAGAGGAAGAGGTACATCATGCCAATCTGAGGAACCAATGGCAGCATGGTATTGATACCGCCTCCGATCCCTTGTGCAAGGAACACCGTCAGCCAGTTCGGGAAATGAAGGGTATAACCGAGCCACTGCATACCATCAATGAAAATAGCGGAGGAAGCGCCATCAAAAATGGGCTGTAAAGCACCGCCGATATTAATCGCCAGTACGAACATGAGATACATGACAAACAGGAAAACAGGCACACCCAGCCAGCGATTGAGGATAACTTTATCCAGCGCCTGAGTCAGTTTATTGGGTATTGCTGAGTGAATATCCGTGACTGCCAGACACAGATGATTGATCGCCTGATAGCGGGCATCCGCAATGATGAGCTCGGGTTCTTCAACCTGTTGCTGTTGCAGGCGAATTTTACTTTCAGCCAGTTGCTCCTGCGTCAGCCCTGAACGTTCAAGGCTGTATATATCACCTTCCAGTATTTGTAAGCTGAGCCAGTGGCGCTGTTGCGGATTGAAATTTTTGCTGATCAAATCGGCGAGGCGGTTAGCCTCCTGCAATAGCGCATCGGGATAATTAACTAATACCGGACGCGCAGGCTGGTAGTAATGGTCAATGGTTTTTTTAAGCGTATTGATTCCGGTAGAGCGGGTGGAAACGAGTGGTATAACCGGGCAACCAAGACGCTGCTCCAGTGCTGCGATATCAATGTTAATATGCTGGCTTTCGGCTATATCCAGCATATTCAGGGCAATAATGCAGGGAATACCAAGCTCGATGAGCTGTAATGAAAGATAGAGATTACGTTCCAGATTTGAAGCGTCAACGACATTGATAAACATATCGGCTTCACTGCTCAGTATGTATTGGCAGGCAATTTGCTCGTCAATTGAGGTTTGTTCGGAAATGGTCGTGAGGGAATAAGTACCGGGAAGATCCACAAGGTCAATTTGGTGTTTTTGGGTAGAAAAATGCCCGATTTTGCGCTCAACCGTAACCCCAGACCAGTTGCCGACCCGTTGTCGGGAGCCTGTAAGTTGGTTAAATAATGTGGTTTTCCCAGAGTTAGGGTTACCGATTAAACCTATAGTTAATTGTTTCATCATACTTTTTACTGATCAGGAAGATTGTGCATCATTGCATTCAGTCGCTGGACTGTACGACATCAGGATTTCATTCCGTTGGCGCTGTTGAATGTACTGCTGCTAATGTGAGAAGTGCCAAATCTTTTTTACGGAGAATAAGGTTGACTCTGCGTGTTTCTATTTGAATAGGATCTCCCAGAGGGGCTACCCGAATGACCTGAAAGGTGGAACCGGGCAACATACCCAGAGACAATAGTTTTTGTCTGTATGCGCGGTTTATTTGTGGGAAGAATCCCAGAATTCTATAGCTCTGATTTGGAGTCAATGACATATAACACTCCGTGAAAATTTAAAATACAGTGATTATGAGAATGATTATCCTCAATAAAGCAAAATTCACAAGTGGAAGTATATTAGTTATTTAGGATTAAATCGCTAATGATAATAATATGCAATACCACTATCGTCTATTTATCACTGAATAATGACGGAATAATTTGATATTAATCAATTTAATGGTGATTCGATTAAAAATTAAAGTTTTGTAAAGAATGTAAATAAAAGGGGATAATAACAAGCTCCAATAAGAAATGGCGCTTGTTATTACTTATTTTTCCTATTAATTATTAAATCAATTTATGTTTTTTATTAATTTAGGGGGAAGAGAACAAATCACTTAAAGAGATTGAAACACGGGCATCATCCTGATGTTCACTCCAACGAGCTGAGTCGTACACCCACCATGATTCAATGTTTACTTTATAGAAACGGCGTATTGCGCTCCCATAAAAATCAGTAATGGGGCGAGCGTTTTTCTGTCTGGTATCTTCATCTGGAAACGTTTTCAGGAAGAAGTAATCATAGGTTTCCTGTAGGTCTTCGTCAGGGATCTGACGAGCCTGACCAATAAATTGAGCACCTGCAAGTGTTGGTGGCGAATCCGGTATTGTTATGTCTGCGCTGTAGATTGTACCACTGACTTGCGGGTTGATATGTAGTTCCTGAGAATGTCGGGTATCCTGCTTTGAATACCAGATTAAACTTAATGGATTGTATTTAGGAATATAGAACAGTGTGGTTGACCAAACGGTTCCGGCATTAGGGTCATGAGTGGAAAGTCCGAAAAATCTTATATTGCTGAGTAAGTCAAAACTACTTTTGACATGTTTATTCATAAATTACTCCTTAATAACTTTAGCTTTTAGTTATATTTATAATTTATTAAACAGCGTCTCATCGCCACGGAATATATTAATTATGGTTATGAAAAAGGAGTGGTGAATTATTAATAGAGAATATCGGATAATGTTTTTTTACGTTCTCTTTTATTTTTCATAATATTAATCTGATTGTAAAGAGATTAAATTTAGAAGAATTCTAAATGCTTACTTGAGTTACTGATAAAAAACAAGTTTGAATTTACAAGATAAGATATTGGACGATTTCGGTTTGTAATTCCTGTCCGTGTTCAATATTGAACTTGTGTATATAACAAATATGTTATATTTTATCCATAACGAATAAGTTATAGAACATGGACTGTGGGTAGGATGGTATGTGGGACGTTATCACAACAGAGTATTTTGATGCGTGGTTTCTGGCTCAGGATGATGAACTCAGGGAATCCGTTTACGAAGCAATGGGGGTATTGGAGAGGTTCGGGCCGAATCTTGGAAGGCCTTATGTTGATACACTATATGGCTCAGATTTCCCAAACATGAAAGAATTACGTGTGCAACATGCAGGTGATCCGATTAGAGCTTTTTTTGCATTTGATCCTAAACGACGTGCAATCGTTTTATGTGCTGGCAATAAAACAGGGGTAAATGAAAAACGGTTCTACAATGACATGATCCGGCAAGCTGATTCTGAATACCGCCGTCACTTAAACAATTTGGAGAAATAACTATGGCCAATTACAGAGAATTATTGGCAAAAGAAAGCCCGGAAATGCAGGCACGGGTTGAAAAGCGAGTGGAACAAGCAAGCATCAAATTGGCCCTTAGTCAGTTGCGTGATGAATTAGATATGTCACAGGCGGAGCTTGCTGCCGCTATGGGGGTTCAACAGCCTTCCATTGCTCGGATGGAGAATTCTGATCATGACCCACGTCTCTCAACACTCAAGCGCTATGTGGCAGCCTTGGGAGGGGAATTAAGTATTGATGTAACACTTCCGACCGGTAAGCGTGTGGCAATTCATCTATGATTCAGAAGGTCAATCTTAGTTGGTAAGCATCATCGTCTCATGAGCTTTTAAACTTGATAAAGCTGATCTGAGATAAAACTAAGCTGAACTGACTCAAGCGAGCCAGTTCAGGAAATAATCTCTTAAAAGAGGTTAGCGTTTTTTACCAAAAGCGGCTGCCAATGCATCACTCATGGCACTGTTAGCTAATGGCGAGGAACCGGATGAACGGAAATTCTGGCGGTTTTTGCCATTTCGGTTACGTTCATTGCCGTTACGCTGTTCCTGACGGTTGCCACCCTGCGAATTATTACGACGGGCAGGCGCTTCTCCCGGCTGTTCATCAAGGCGCATTGTCAGAGCAATACGTTTGCGGTTCAGGTCAACGTCCATCACCTTAACTTTCACGATATCGCCCGTTTTTACTACCGTGTGTGGGTCTTCCACGAACCGATCGGAAAGAGAGGAGATATGCACCAGTCCGTCCTGATGTACGCCGATATCAACAAACGCACCGAAGTTGGTGACATTAGTGACTGTACCTTCCAGAATCATACCTGCACGCAGGTCATTCATCGTCTCCACACCATCGGCAAAAGTGGCGGTCTTGAATTCAGGACGAGGGTCGCGGCCAGGTTTTTCCAACTCTTTCAGAATATCGGTTACCGTCGGGATACCGAATTTCTCAGTGGTAAAATCCTGAGCTTTCAAATCGCGTAATGCTGCTGGGTTACCCATCAGTTCCGGCAAAGTCTGTTCTGTTGTTGCCAGAATTTTTTCAACAACCGGATAGGTTTCAGGGTGAACGGTAGACGCATCCAGCGGGTTATCGCCCTGATTAATACGCAAGAAGCCCGCACATTGCAGGAATGCTTTCGGCCCGAGGCGATGGACTTTCAGTAGTTCTCCACGGTTGTTAAAACGGCCATTTTCATCACGCCAGTTGACGATATTCTGGGCAACAGAGCGGGTCAGCCCTGCAACACGAGTCAGCAGAGAAACTGATGCGGTATTCAGGTCAACCCCTACACTGTTTACACAGTCCTCAACGACGGTATCCAGTTTTTTGGCAAGCTGAGTCTGGCTGACATCATGCTGATACTGACCGACACCAATGGATTTAGGCTCGATTTTCACCAGCTCTGCCAGTGGGTCCTGAAGACGGCGCGCAATGGAAACGGCACCACGCAGTGAAACATCCAGATCAGGGAATTCCTGAGCAGCCAGCTCAGAGGCAGAATAAACGGAAGCACCGGCTTCACTGACGATGACTTTCTGTGCAGTAACGTCAGGATACTGTTTCTGAACATTGGCAAAGAAGCGTTCTGTTTCACGGGATGCCGTGCCATTACCAATAGCGACCAGATCAACATTATGCCTGGTGCACAGAGCCGCAACCGCTGCGGCTGCTTTATTTTCCTGACCTGTGTGCGGGTAGATGGTATCGGTGGCCAGTAGTTTGCCGGTTGAGTCAACAACAGCAACTTTGACACCTGTTCTCAGACCCGGGTCCAGACCCATTGTGGAACGCATACCCGCAGGAGCGGCCATCATCAGATCGTGCAGGTTACGGGCGAAGACGTTGATCGCTTCGTTTTCCGCTTTTTCACGCAGTGTAGCCATCAATTCTGTTTCCATATGCAACAGAACTTTGATACGCCACGTCCAGCTCACGACAGCCTTGCGCCATCCGTCAGCCGGTGCGCTGTTCAGGCGCAGGTTCAGATGGTCAGTGATAATCTGTTCGCAGTAACTTTCTTTAGGAGCTTCTTCAAACTGAGGGTCGGCATTCAGGGACAGTTGCAGGATGCCTTCATTGCGTCCGCGGAACATCGCAAGAGCACGGTGTGATGGTACAGAAGAGATAGATTCATGATGATCGAAATAATCGCTGAATTTAGCACCTTCTTCCTCTTTACCTTCAACAACTTTGGCCGTCAGATGGGCATTTTTCCACAGATATTCACGTACTTTTGCCAACAGAGACGCATCTTCAGCAAAACGTTCCATCAGGATATAGCGGGCACCATCTAAGGCCGCTTTGGTATCCGCAACGCCGTTGTCAGCATTAACATACGCAGCGGCGGCGGATTCCGGCTCCTGCTGCGGGTCTTGCCACAACAGGTCTGCCAGTGGCTCCAGCCCGGCTTCAATAGCAATCTGCCCACGGGTGCGGCGTTTAGGCTTATAAGGCAGGTAGAGGTCTTCCAGCTCGGTTTTACTGAGCGTGGAATTAATGGCTTCAGCCAGTTCACTCGTCAGTTTACCCTGCTCTTCAATAGATTTCAGGATAGTCTGGCGGCGGTCTGACAGTTCACGCAGATAACCAAGACGGCTTTCAAGCTGGCGAAGCTGGGTATCATCAAGCCCCCCGGTAGCTTCTTTACGGTAACGAGCAACAAAGGGAACGGTATTTCCTTCATCAAGTAAAGCAATCGCGGCCTGAACTTGCTGGGGTTGAGCCTGTAACTCACCGGCAATAATTCGACTTAAAGATTCATTCATAGTCTATTTTCTTCAACTTTCTTAGCGTCTGTAGATAGATATCAGCAGACAGTACCAGATTCATCCAAAATTCCCCTTCAATGTTTCAGGTTACCCCGATGTAACTTGAAATCTATTGGGTATGGATGCTGGCAGGTTTCACACTTGACTCCATTATATACGTACCGAGCGCAATAATTTCCAGTTTATGCCTTTTATCTTTCGATTATCTGTTTTGTTGCGGGTTCTGAGCCGCCAGAGTCATTGGTTATCTGTTGCTGTGATACAACTCGAAAGACGGCGGGTATATCAGGTATAGCATAATATTTCTGTCATGTTGCGATGGAACTCCTCGAATATCTGCCCGGTTAAGATATAGTACTGCGCCATTAATCATATTTTCTCAAGTGAGTTTTTCATGGGCAAAAGTAACTACATTACCCGAGAAGGCTGGCAGGCGCTTGATCAGGAACTGAAGTACCTCTGGAAAATTGAGCGTCCAAAAGTCACTCAGGCTGTCTCTGATGCGGCTGCATTAGGGGATCGTTCAGAGAACGCAGAATATATTTATGGTAAAAAAAGGTTAAGGGAAATTGACCGTCGGGTGCGTTTTTTATCTAAAAGGCTGGATGTATTGCAAATTGTCGATCCTGATCCGCGACAGGAAGGAAAAGTCTTTTTTGGGGCATGGGTTAAAGTCGAAAACGAAAATGCCGAAGAATATATTTTCCGTCTGGTGGGGCCGGATGAGTTTGAGCCAGCCAAAAAATGGATCTCCATTGATTCACCGGTAGCCAGAGCACTACTGGGTAAACAGGTTGATGATGAAGTGACTGTGATGACCCCGAATGGTCAGGCAGTTTACTGGATTCTGGAAATCAGTTATCAGCCACCGGAAAGCTAAAAGTAGTCGGTAGAAGTCAGGGAGCAAGGAAAACAGGGATGAAAAACAGAAACATAAGCAATTATTGTCAATGCTGCAAATATTATTAAAATACATGGCGTTAGTGTTCTTTTAAAGCGTGGATTTTCTGTAAAAATAATGGATATTGCGGGCATGGAGCATCTTGGGAGCTGAAACATGCAAGAGAGTTATAAAATCCTTGTTGTTGATGATGATATGCGTTTGCGTGTCTTACTGGAGCGCTATTTATCAGAGCAGGGTTTTCAAGTTCGTTGTGTTGCAAACGCAGAGCAGATGGATCGCTTATTGACCAGAGAATCTATTCAATTGATTGTACTGGATTTAATGTTGCCGGGCGAAGATGGGTTATCTATCTGCCGCAGATTGAGGAGTCAGAATAACCCGATTCCTGTCATCATGATTTCTGCGAAAGGGGAAGAAGTTGACCGGATTGTCGGTCTGGAGATAGGAGCAGATGATTATCTGGCAAAGCCCTTTAATCCGCGAGAATTACTGGCACGTATCCGCGCAGTGTTGCGCAGGCACTCCCATGAATTAGCTGGCGCACTGACTTCGGATAACTCGGTAGTGACTTTTGGTAAATTTAAACTGGATATCGGGACGCGGGAAATGTTTCATCAAGATGAGCAACTGCCGCTAACCAGTGGGGAATTCTCGGTACTGAAAGCATTGGTGTCCCATCCACGTGAACCATTATCGCGGGATAAACTGATGAGTCTGGCCCGCGGCAGGGAATATGGTGCGACGGAACGCTCTATTGATGTGCAGGTTTCCCGTTTGCGCCGCCTGATTGAAGAAGATCCGTCGCATCCCCGCTATATCCAGACCGTTTGGGGGTTGGGGTATGTTTTCGTTCCTGATGGCAATAAGGCATAAGCTGTAAAGCCTGGTTGTATAAAGCCTAAATGGTGTGAAACCTGAATAATATAAGGTCTCTGATAAGGAATAAGTGGAAGTAGGTTATGAAAAAGCTCAGGCTCTCACTGCATAGTATATTTTCCCGTGCTCTGCCTTGGGTACTGGCGATGCTGTTGAGCAGCCTGATGATCAGTTATCTGCCTGCCACCATGCTGGCAAGGCTGGAAGATATCTCATTTACCACCGTATTCCCGTATATCCTGATAAGTACACTGCTGTCAGTATTATTGGTTGCCACTATAGGCTGGTTTTACTTTCAGGCGCAAAGGCGTCCTTTGGCAGCCGTACAGCAGGCAATAATAAAAACAGGAAAAGGGAAAATCATTGCACCATTGCCTGAATCGGGAACATCCGGTACTCGGTCGGTTATCCGGGCTTTTAACCAAATGTCGGTGGCACTGAAGTCGCTGGAGGATGATCGGGCTATTTTTATGGCAGGTATCAGCCATGATTTACGTACCCCGCTGACCCGGATACGGCTGGCGATGGAAATGATTGATGAAAAAAATGATTTTCTTTGCGAATCCGTCAATCATGATATTGAAGAGTGCAATGCAATCATTAGCCAGTTTATTGATTATCAGCGGGCAGGGCAGGATACGGCAAAAATTCGTTGTGAATTAAATCAGCTCATTGAGGAAGTAATCAGGGCAGAAAAAGCGGTAATGCCAGAAAAGAAAAATCCGGGAAAAAACCATGCTGCTGAAAGCCATTCTTTTAAAAACCACTCTTTGAAAAAAATAGCAGATAACCTGTCTATGCAGCCTGTTTTCATTATGGCCGATGCTCTGTCTGTGAAGCGTGTAGTGGCGAATATGCTCACTAATGCTCAGCGTTACGGCAATGGATGGATCGGCATCAGCAGTGGCAAAACTGAAAGATTTGGCTGGTTTCAGGTGGAAGATAATGGCGTAGGTATCACAAAAGAACAAGCTGCTGTTTTGTTCCAGCCCTTCAGACAGGGAAAACCGCATCACATAAATAACGGCAATAATTACAATGGGGTCGGGCTTGGGCTTGCCATTGTCCGCCGCATCATCGACATACATGATGGATACCTTGAGGTGGGCAGAAGTGAAAGAGGCGGCTTATCCATTCGTGCTTATATTCCACTGGCTGATTCTTAAACGCTCCATTCTGAATCGCTGTCATAAAAATGTCATAATTCATACATATTGCTGTCATCAAAGTGACTTATTTTTCTCCCTCCAGAACCATTTTTTTCTGAAAACCAAACTATTAACAGTTGTTTTTGATAAATAATGCGTCTCTTAGCGGAGGGTGTATGAAACCAATGCGTCTCACTGTGATCGGTATTATGGCAGCAGCATCAGCTGTGGTATCGATATCTTCATTTTCAGCAACCAGCCTGACAGGAGCTGGGGCAACCTTTCCGGCACCGATATATACCAAATGGGCTGATTCCTATCAAAAAGAAACAGGTAATAAAATCAATTATCAGGGAATTGGTTCTTCAGGGGGCGTAAAGCAGATTATCGCCGGTACAGTTGATTTTGGTGCTTCAGATGCGCCATTGACTGATGAAAAACTGGCATCAGATGGTTTATTCCAGTTTCCTACTGTAATCGGTGGCATTGTGTTGGCGGTAAACTTACCGGATATCAAATCGGGTCAATTGGTGCTGGATGGTAAAACGCTGGGAGATATTTACCTCGGCACCATTAAGAAGTGGAATGACCCTGCCATTGCGAAGCTGAATCCGAATCTTAAACTGCCTGATCAAAACATTGCCGTTATTCGCCGCGCGGATGGTTCAGGTACCTCATTTGTCTTTACCCGCTATCTATCCAAAGTGAATAGTGACTGGAAAACAAAAGTCGGCGCTGGCTCTACAGTGAAATGGCCGACCGGGCTGGGCGGTAAAGGCAACGATGGCATTGCCGCATTTGTTCAGCGTCTGCCCGGCTCCATTGGTTATGTTGAATATGCCTATGCGAAACAGAATAACCTTGCCTATACCAGCTTGATTACCGCTGACGGAAAGACGGTTGTCCCGACTGAAGCAAGCTTTAGTGCGGCGGCAAAAGGTGCTGACTGGAGTAAAAGTTTCGCACAGGATCTCACTAATCAGCCGGGTAACAATGCGTGGCCAATCACTTCAACGACATTCATCCTGCTCCATAAGCAGCAGAAAAATGGCACAAACGGTGCATCTGCTCTGAAATTCTTTGACTGGGCTTATGAAAAAGGCGGTCAACAGGCGAAAGAACTGGATTATGCCGTGTTTCCGAAAGATGTTATCGAACAGATACGTGCGGCATGGAAAAGCAACATAAAGGATGAGCACGGCAATGCCCTGTACTAACCATTTTTTAGCGGGTGGAAAGGGATAACTCAAATGGGAATTGCGCGCATGGTAAAACATAAAGCCACTCACCAAACCAGTTTACAGAAAGCACCGGGCAGGTATGGTGACATCATTTTCAGTCTGCTGGTCAGGCTGGCTGCACTGATGACGCTATTCCTGCTGGGAGGCATTATCATTTCGCTGTTTGTTGCATCATGGCCGAGTATGCAGCAGTTTGGTATTGCTTTTCTATGGCAGAAAGAGTGGGATGCTCCGGCAGGGATCTTTGGTGCTTTGGTACCGGTTTACGGCACATTAGTTACCTCGTTCATTGCCCTGATTATTGCCGTTCCGGTGAGTTTTGGTATCGCCCTGTTTTTGACCGAGCTGGCACCAAACTGGCTGAAACGGCCGCTTGGTGTCGCAATTGAGTTACTGGCAGCCATTCCCAGTATCGTTTATGGCATGTGGGGGCTGTTTGTGTTTGCTCCGCTTTTTGCCACCTATTTTCAGCAGCCTGTCGGTGAGGTTTTATCGGGGATTCCTATTGTAGGAGAACTGTTTTCCGGCCCGGCTTTCGGCATCGGTATTCTGGCGGCGGGGATTATTCTGGCCATTATGATTATCCCCTATATCGCTTCTGTGATGCGTGACGTCTTTGAGCAGACGCCTGTCATGATGAAAGAGTCTGCTTACGGTATTGGCTGCACAACATGGGAAGTGATTTGGCATATCGTTCTGCCTTATACCAAAAATGGTGTCATTGGTGGCGTTATGCTGGGGTTAGGGCGGGCATTAGGAGAAACGATGGCGGTGACTTTTATTATCGGTAATACCTACCAACTGGATAGTTTTTCACTTTATATGCCGGGAAACAGCATCACCTCCGCACTGGCAAACGAATTTGCCGAGGCTGAGTCTGGTCTGCATACCTCAGCATTGATGGAGTTGGGGCTGATTTTATTTGTCATCACCTTTATTGTTCTCGCGCTGTCAAAACTGATGATTATGCGTCTGTCCAGAAATGAGGGGCGCTGAAATGTTGAGTCCTGATAAGCGCCAAGCCAACCAGATAACTAACATCGCTGGCGCAGAAAATCTGGCAGGCTGTCGTCGGATGCAGGTCTGGCGTCGGCAGAAAAACCGTATCGCCCTGTTTCTATCGATGGCAACAATGGTATTTGGCCTGTTCTGGCTGGTCTGGATTTTAATTTCTACAATCACTAAAGGCATTGATGGAATGTCTGTGGCGTTATTCACGGAAATGACACCGCCCCCCAACAGCGAGGCAGGAGGGCTGGCGAATGCCATCGTCGGCAGCGGGCTTCTGATTTTCTGGGCAACGGTATGTGGTACACCTTTAGGCATAATGGCGGGGATTTATCTGGCTGAATATGGCCGCCGATCTTTGTTAGCTGAAATGGTGCGCTTTATTAACGATATTCTGCTTTCGGCACCGTCTATTGTTGTCGGGTTATTTGTCTACACAGTCGTGGTCATTAAGATGGGGCATTTCTCCGGTTGGGCAGGGATTATTGCGCTGGCTTTGTTACAAGTTCCGATTGTCATCCGCACGACGGAAAATATGCTGAAACTTGTACCGGATAGTTTACGTGAAGCCGCTTATGCACTGGGAACACCGAAATGGAAAATGATCACGGCTATCACATTAAAAGCCTCAGTATCCGGCATTATTACCGGTGTCTTACTGGCTATCGCCCGTATTGCAGGTGAAACCGCACCTTTACTGTTTACTTCGCTTTCTAACCAATTCTGGAGCACCGATCTCAGCCAGCCCATTGCTAACCTGCCTGTCACCATTTTCAAATTTGCCATGAGTCCATTCTCTGACTGGCAACAACTGGCATGGGCCGGTGTTTTGCTGATCACCCTGTGTGTATTGTTGATTAATATTTTGGCTCGAGTTTTATTTGCCGATAAGAAATTTGCCGGAAAGAAATTCTGAAACTGAAGAGAGAAGCTGCTGATGAATCAGGCTAATAATGGTGTGGCAGGGAGTAAAATTCAGGTACGTGATTTGAACTTCTATTATGGCAAATTTCATGCCCTGAAAAATGTGACGTTAGATATTGCGCAGAATAAAGTGACCGCCTTCATCGGTCCTTCGGGATGCGGTAAGTCAACACTGTTGCGCACCTTCAATAAAATGTATGAACAGTATGCAGAACAGAGAGCTGAAGGTGAGATCGTGCTTGATGGGGCAAATATTCTGACGGATAAACAGGATATTGCGTTACTGCGGGCTAAAGTGGGAATGGTGTTCCAGAAACCGACTCCTTTTCCGATGTCGATTTACGACAATATTGCGTTTGGTGTGCGTTTATTTGAAAAGCTCCCAAGAACTGAAATGGATGAACGGGTGCGATGGGCGCTGACAAAAGCCGCCTTGTGGAACGAAACAAAAGATAAGCTGCATCAGAGTGGTTACAGCCTGTCAGGAGGCCAGCAGCAGCGTTTATGTATTGCCCGTGGTATTGCGATCCGCCCGGAAGTTTTATTGCTGGATGAACCTTGTTCTGCCCTCGATCCGATTTCCACCGGGCGTATTGAAGAGCTTATCAGCGAACTGAAAGCGGAATATACCGTGGTGATCGTGACCCATAATATGCAGCAGGCAGCACGTTGTTCTGATTATACGGCTTTTATGTACCTTGGTGAGCTGGTTGAGTTCAGTGACACTGACATCCTGTTCACTACACCCAAAATGAAGCAGACCGAAGATTATATTACAGGTCGTTACGGCTGATACAGGCTAAACGGGGTAGCTAAAGATGGACAATCTGAATTTCGGCAGGCATATCTCCGGTCAGTTCAATGCTGAACTGGAACATATCCGTACTGAGTTAATGGCGATGGGCGGATTGGTAGAGGAGCAGCTGAGTAAAGCGATTATGGCGATGCATAATCAGGATCGCGAGCTGGCTCAGCAGGTTATTAAGGATGACCAGAAGGTGAATATGATGGAAGTGGCGATCGATGAAGCCTGTGTCAGAATTATTGCCAAACGTCAGCCTGCTGCCAGTGATCTGCGCCTGATTATGGTTATCTCAAAAACCATTGCAGAGCTGGAACGTATTGGTGATGGAGCGAATAAAATCTGCCAGACCGCTCTGGAGCGCTTTTCTCAGCAACAACAGCCGTTGCTGGTCAGTCTGGAGTCTTTGGGGTGGCATACTATCCGTATGCTGCATGATGTTCTGGATGCTTTTGCCCGCATGGATTTGGCGGAAGCCATCCGTATCTATCGGGAAGATAAAAAAGTGGATCAGGAATATGAAGGCATTGTCCGCCAGTTAATGACTTATATGATGGAAGACCCGCGTACCATTCCAAGCATTATGACCGCACTGTTCTGTGCTCGTTCGATTGAACGTATCGGGGATCGTTGTCAGAACATTTGCGAGTTTATTTTCTATTACGTCAAAGGGCAGGATTTTCGTCATATTGGTGGCGATAAACTGGAAGAGTTGCTGACAAAAGGTGAGTAATATTTATTCAAAAAAGTTATAAATATAGCATTTTTTATTATTTCATGTGCTATGACGAAATTGATAGCTTTTGTTAAACAATGAACAATTATTGATAACAGGGGTATCCAATGAAATTCCGCAATCAATCTCGTCAGAATCAGTCCCGCATAGCACTGACTGCATTATTGACCAGTCTGGTATTGGTTTCAGGTGTCGCTAAGGCAGATAAACTTGATGATATAAAAAAAGCTGGCACCGTTCGTATTGCGGTCTTTGACAGTAACCCGCCTTTTGGTTTTATCGATCCTAAAACCAAAAAACTGGCGGGTTATGATGTGGATATCGCTAACGCCATCGCCAGCGATTTGGGCGTAAAACTGGAACTGCGTCCGACGAATCCCGCCAACCGTATTCCACTCCTTGCATCCAAAAAAATTGATTTAATTGCTGCGAATTTCACAATTACCGATGAACGCGCAAAACAGGTCAATTTCTCCATTCCTTATTTTGCTACGGGGCAAAAATTCATTGCCCGTAAAGGTATCCTGACCAATCCGGACGATATCGCGAAATTACGTATCGGTGCGGATAAAGGGACGGTACAGGAGATTACGCTGCGCGAACGTTATCCGACGACTAAAGTCATCTCTTATGACGATACTCCACTGGCATTTGCAGCGCTGAGAAATGGCAATGTTCAGGCGATCACGCAGGATGATGCAAAATTAGTTGGCCTGCTGGCCAATGTGCCTGAGGCGCAAAAAGCGGATTTTGAAATCTCACCTTTCAGTATTACCCGTGAATATCAGGCGGTCGCTGCTTCAAAAGGAGAAACGCGATTGGTTGACTCTGTTAACCAGACCTTGCTGAAACTGGAAAAAGAAGGTGAAGCAGAAAAAATTTATAACCGCTGGTTTGGCCCTGAAACAAAATCGGCACAACCGCGTGGTAATTTCAGATTCGCTCCGTTAGACAATCAGGCAGAGTAATAAATCACACCTGAAATTGCACCGGAAACCAGCCCCGTCTATGTGCGGGGCTGTGCCGTTTGTTGATATACCCGTCGTCTTTCAAGTTGCCTCTTTGTTGGCTGCGTTCATTCACTCCGGTCACATAGTTACCTATGCTCCGGGGGCATTCTCTTGCCGCCGCGATGCATGAAATCCATAGGGGTGAATATGATTATGGTGAACACACTATGTTTGAGCAATTTATCAGCGAGCACTTACTGGCTCCAGAATATCTGCAATGGCTCTGGCAGGGGTTCCTGATTACATTGTGGATCTCTGCCTGTACTGTTGCTTCTTCCACCTTATTAGGCTTTGTCATTACGGCTGCGCGGGACAGCCAAATCAGGCCATTGCGTTGGCTGGTGACAGCCTATACCTCGGTATTCCGTAATACGCCACTATTGGTACAACTATTTTTCTGGTATTTCGCTTCCGGTCAGATTTTACCTCAGGCCGCGATGATCTGGCTGAATACTTCACATGAAACCACGCTGGCAGGTATCACACTTGAATGGCCTTCATTCGAGTTTCTGGCAGGGTTTATCGGCCTGACGCTCTATTCAGCGCCTTTTGTGGCGGAAGAGCTGAGAGCAGGAATGCGGGGGATTGGGCGCGGGCAGAAATATGCGGCTCATGCACTGGGGCTAACCGGCTGGCAGGCGATGCGCTATGTTGTCCTGCCACAGGCATTAAAAATTGCCATGCCGCCACTCTTGGGGCAGTACATGACTATCGTCAAAAACTCATCACTAACGATGGCGATTGGTGTGGCTGAACTTTCCTATGCTTCCCGTCAGGTAGAAACGCAATCCCTGAAAACATTTGAGGCGTTTGGCGTTGCGACAGTGTTTTACATCGCGATTATTGCGGTGATGGAAGGCTGGGGACAGTGGCGTCAGCAGAGAATACTGGCAAGGGGGCATTGAGATGGATTTTACAGTTATCACGGAAAACTGGCGCTACCTGCTGCTGGGAACATTTCCTGACGGCCCACTGGAAGGAGCGGCATTAACGCTGCTAATCAGCCTCATGGCCGGAGCAATCTCGATCGTTCTGGGAATAGTGGCAGGTGTTGCTCTGGCAATGCTGCAAGGTTTCTGGGTAAACCTGCTGGCGGCGGTATTAGGTTTTTTCCGCGCCATTCCGGTTATTATGCTGATTTTCTGGACTTACTTCCTGCTACCGGTAGTTTTAGGGGTGGAAATTCCCGAAATTACAACCGTTGTTTGCGCACTGGCTCTGATCACTTCCGCTTATCTGGCTCACGGTGTTAAAGCAGGCATTCTGGCAATCGGAGAAGGGCAATGGCGAGCAGGATTATCTTTGGGCTTTAATCGTTGGGAAGTCTTGTGGCATATCGTTTTACCACAGGCCTTACGCATGATGGTGCCTTCATTTATCAACCAATGGATTGCATTAATCAAAGATACGTCACTGGCTTATATTGTCGGAGTAGCAGAATTGTCATTTCTGGCAACGCAGGTTAATAACCGCAGTATGGTTTACCCGATGGAAGTCTTTTTATTTGTCGCCTTAGTTTATTTCGTGATGTGTTTATCACTGGAATTAACAGCCAACTATGTGGCTCGTCGTTTCTCAGTGAAGCGTGAGAGAAAGAAATTTCTGTGGTTTTGGTCTAAAAAAGAATTAAATATTATTCCCAACGCTAACATTAAATGTTAGCCAGATATTTTTCTTTTTGACTCTATTAACTCTCCACTGTTGAAGTGGGGAGTTATTATTACTATCTAAATATTAAAATAGTATTACTTATTAGTTTATATTTGTGATAAATAAAAACTAAAATTCATATACTACAATAAATATCCATTCTATGGAATAAGTCATATTTCCTTATTTTATTTTATGCTATAACAGGCAGAGTAAATAATAATAGGTTAATATAATATGGCAAATTCGATTTATGTAACGATTAAAGGCAAACTTCAGGGCCTGATTTCTCAAGGATGTTCTACATTAGACTCCATTGGTAATAAATATCAATTAGGACATGAAGATCAAATTTTTGTATTACAATTTAATCATGGTGTTTCTCGATCACAGAATGTTTCTCACCAGCCGGTTAAATTTGTTAAGTTATTAGATAAATCATCCCCGTTACTGTTAATGGCAATTTCAAACAATGAAGAGGTAGACCTGATGTTTGATTTTTACCGAACGTCGCAAGCTGGTGGACAGGAGCTTTATTATTCTGTCAATTTAAGGAATGCTAAGTTATTAAATGTGAATGTCCAATATCCACATTCGGTGAATCATAATGATAGACAGCCCGAAGAAGTTGTTGCTGTTCAGTATAAAGATATTGTTTGCCAGCACCATGCGGCTGGTACATCCGGATACAGTGCTTGGGAAGAAACTGTTTATTAAGGCTCGACATCGTACTTAATATATAAGTAAATAATCACGAGTGGTGATCAAAATGCAATTTAATAGTCTTACATCACAATTAAGAAATGAATTTGATGAAAGTAAGTTACCTAACTTTCAGTCTGCTAGAATGTTTGGCCATATACATTGTAGCGCTAACAATATTGATTTTCAGGCTATTGCTGATACTTTAGATTGCCACCGTGATTTTTATGGTGCAGGAATAATTTATTCAGATGGACTATCTAAGCGTTATTTGGTTAGGCCATCAAAAAGAAGAGGAAGCCAAACATCCTCTGAATTAACACATATTATCATCTTTAATCGAGAAGCTATAAGCACTACTCCTGAAGTAGAATTGAAAAAAACAGTATCAGAGCCCAATTTGATGTTAGAAATTGGATCAACTGCACTTTCATGTGGTTCTGCAGCAGCATTTATAGTTGTTGAATATGTTTCAGCAGCAGCGGCTCCAGTTACGTTAGGGGCTAGTTCAGTCATTACTGTTTTGGCTTATAGTGGTGCTGTAGCAAGTACTCTTCAATGTGGAAATGGCATCTATAGGGTTTATCAACTTACCAGTAGTGGTGAGGAAGGGATAGAAAATATCGCTTGGTTAGATTCACAAGATTGGTATGTTGCAACGACAACAATGCTGGATATAATCTCTCTCGCTTCCGGATCTGCGGCTTTAAAAGAGGCATACCACACTTACAGAATAATGAAGTCTACATCTTCACGTAGTGCATCTGAGTGGTTAAAAAAAATGCCGAGGCATGAGAGAAAGAGACTAACAGAAGAAATTATGCGGCATAATAATCCAGGTATTTCTAATCAGGCTATAAAAGACGCAATAAAAAGAGGAAAATATCTTAAACACTATCCAACAGAAGAAATCCAAAGAGCCCTACGAAACCATTTGATAAATTCTCTTTCTGCTGGAGGTGGCTTTTTTGGCAGTGGAATGACGGGAAGTATCAGGAGTCCTGAAAACATAGTAAACTCAGCTAGTTATGTTATTGGTGTAATTTACTCTATTGTGGAAGAGCAGCCAGCCACTTATATTAGAAATAGCTATTGATAAAAAGGTTTTACAAAATTCATGCTATTATAGCAATCAGATTAATATAATATTTTTATGGCATTGAATGAAAAGCTCTGCCACTTTGGTATTGGGTGTGTATAAAATAGTTTTAAAAATAAAGAGGTAATATGAAATATCAGATTTTTTTGGAGATTGTATGATAATTAATAATGCATTAACAAATAAAAAGTTCAGATATATTCTTGACCTGTATAAAAACACAGATATTAGAGTTAAAAACGGTGATTTTTCTTTGTTGGATGAGATAAATTCTGTTAATCCTAAAACTAAATTATCTATTAATAGATTATCAGAAGAAAGTGTATTGTTGGTCTTGTTTTCTTCATTGGTTTTTATTTCTTATATGACATTTATTTCTGTGCTATATGATTTTTACCTTTCTATTGATATTGCAGGTCTTAAACGATCTACCACTATATTTATTATTTCTATTACTTCAGTGCTAACACTTTATGCTTATAGAGGAAGTCTTTTAGCTTTAAAAATACTGAATAGGTTAAATACATTAAGTATTGTTTTGGCTATTGGTCTTCTTTTACTTAATTATTTTATTTATTATATGCACCACGAATTGTATTTATTAATAATTGTCCTTTTTAATTTCTTTACTAACAGAATAATCATTAATAGCGAAATATTTTCTCGTATGATGAGAGGGATATTATGGTTTAAAGTTAACAATTTATTTTTGAAAAAAAAGATAGATAAAGAAGAAAATATCGTTCAACATGTTGATAATTATAATAAATTAAATGTGTTCATGATATTTTGGAGGTATTTCATATTAAATGAAAATCTAAATAATGTACTTAAATCAAGTTATGCACTTAATCAAAGAGTGAAAAAAAATGACAAAACTTTGCTAACAGAAAGGAAGCTAAATAAATATAGATTATTATTGCGTTTTGATATTCCGAAGAAAGCATTATTAATAACATTGCTTTCTACTATATTACTAATTAAATTTTATGTAATGGTCACATTTATGCTGTTATTTAACTTGCATAATAAAAATCATTTACCAATTCTATTTTTTATTTCTTCGGTAGCCTTGATATTTGCATTTTTGTCAATATCATTGACACATCGTGGCATTAATTTAGGTTTTATCATGCTAACTGCAGCCCGTTATCTTTCTTTTATACTTTTTATTTCTCTAGTTGGTTTAAAATTTATTGTGAATATATTGGACTATAGTAATATATCTTTATGTATTATAGGGTTGGATCTTTTTATGGTTTTCTTTATGTTAAATACTAAATATTACAGTAATTATATTAAGGAACTACATTACTTTCAGATATGGCATAAAATTATCCGTAAAAAATTATAATGCTCTGTAATAGTTGAGTTTTTATTATTGTATTTATATATTTATATATTTATATATTTATATATTTATATATTTATATATTTATATATTTATATATTTATATATTTATATATTTATATATTTATATATTTATATATTTATATATTTATATATTTA
>NZ_NIBU01000230.1 GCF_002632485.1 Xenorhabdus innexi
ACCAGTATTTTCACCAGACTGTTGGATTTAATCTGCATGACGGTCTCCCGCTTTCACCGCGTCCGGCTCAGGAATAAAGGCGTTCTCCGGCTGTCCTTTGACCACCAGATACAGCACCGTGGTATCTTCCGGTGTGCCGGCTGTTCCCAGCCAGCGATGCTGGAATGTCGCGGCGACAAACTGCCCCTGCAAGGCACGCGGGTCAAGCGTGAGCAGGCGTTTGGCCGTATTGCGCAGTTTCAGCGCCACCACGGTATGATTTTGCACACGCCAGCCGGCCAGCGGTGCCACGTCAATCGGTTCAGCAGGATAAAGTGTGGTGACAGCGTCAGGTAAATGCAGACTGACCGGATGAATGCCGGTGACCGGCTCAACCGTGCGCAGCGGGGCATACAGCTGCTGCGCCGCATGGCGGGTCAACACCACCGGCACCGGTGCCGATAATGAGTCTTTGTGCCGGGAAAGCGACTTTTCGGCAGACGCGGTTTGCTTTTCATCCCGGTAACGCAGGCGAACCGGCTCGTCCGGAACCATTCTCGCCGTGCTGATATCCAGCAGGATAATTTCCCCGTTTTCACTGTCCTGCAATTGCAGCCGGGTCGGCGGAAAAGCCTGACGGGCTTTCAGGTAAATTGCCCCGCCGGCGCTCTGCACCCGCAGTTTC
>NZ_NIBU01000231.1 GCF_002632485.1 Xenorhabdus innexi
AGCACTTCTGAGCGGTTGGTTCTGCGTGTGATGGATTTCAACGGCTTATCAGACAGTTTGGGCAATAATTTTCCCTGCCCATTGCGGGCTGTCATTATCTGGGGATTGAGCGATTTGCTTCCCCGGACAATAAATGAGCCGCCGGAAGAGGAGACTTGCTCAAAATACTCAAAATCAACATAGCCTGCATCTGCCAGCAATAATTGCTTATGCAGCGTCTCAGGGGCGGGGAGGTAAGCCCGTTCTGACGCCGTATCCGCGGTCACCGTCATTTTAACCGGAGATTGGGTGAAGAGTGACAGCGTCATGTGGCATTCAACGGCCGCATCGGTTGACCTGAACCGATAAGGAAACACATCAGACAGCGCCGAATGGATTTTGAATGAACTGCCATCCTGCAAAATAACATTTTGAAATTTTGTGAGTTTATTGGGTATCGCAACGGATTTCTCGGCCCATTGTGCCATGGCAAATCTCACCAATATTTTGACGAATTCGACAAAAGCCGTTTTGCGTAACTGATTATAAAAGGGGCGGTAGCTAACCTGCTGTTTTTTATCGGGGCACAGGCCATTAACTTTTTGATGCAACTGGGCAATGGAGGTGATTTTCCCCGAGCTAAGTGCCGTAATAAGGCTAAGGATAAACACATGAGGTTC
>NZ_NIBU01000232.1 GCF_002632485.1 Xenorhabdus innexi
TTATGACCGGACCTATTTTGACAAAATTGTGGCGTCCCTGCTGCCGCTGCTGGAAAAACTGACCACCGGCAAAATTGCGGAATTGTTATCGCCGGATTACCTCAATATGACAGATCTGCGGCCCATCTTTGACTGGGAGCAGGTGATCCGCAAAAATGGCATTGTTTATATCGGGCTGGATGCGCTGTCTGACAGCGATGTGGCCTCCGCCGTAGGCAACAGCATGTTTGCAGATTTAGTCAGTGTCGCGGGGCAGATTTACAAATACGGCATGAACGCCGGCTTGCCGGTTCGTCATGACGGTAAACTGGCGATTAACCTGCATTGTGATGAATTTAACGAACTGATGGGCGATGAATTTATTCCGCTCATTAACAAAGGCGGCGGGGCGGGGATGCAGGTAACGGCATACACCCAGACCTCCTCTGATATTGAAGCCCGTATCGGCAGTCCGGCCAAAACCGCGCAGGTGGTGGGGAACTTTAACACCCTGATTATGCTGCGGGTGCGGGATAACCGGACGGCGGAGCTGCTCACCAGTCAGCTGCCGGAAGTGGAAATCTACAGCAAGACACTGGTCTCCGGGCATTCTGATATTGCCGATGTCGAGCAGGGGCAGGATTTTACCTCGTCCACTCAGGACAGGGTCGGCACC
>NZ_NIBU01000233.1 GCF_002632485.1 Xenorhabdus innexi
TCACTACAGCCGTTCAGCGGCACAGGAAATCAGCCAACAGTTTCCCCGTTTACCCAACCCCGATATGGTGATGTATGTCTACCCGCATCTGGTTGCGGGCAATACGCCGATACCGGGTTACAGCACGGTGTTCCCGTTTTACAGTCAGGTGCAGTATGCGCTGCCGGGTGAACGCACGGAGGCACACTAATGAAAAAACTCAAGCCACTGAACCGCCCCGGCCAGCTGCGTGAGGCCGATGAAACCGCCCTTTATCAGGCTAACCCCTCCATCATTGATTACCTGCCCTGGGTGGAATATCTGGAAAAAGAACAATGTCTGTTGCTGGATGACGGGGTTTCCGTGGGGGCGGTCTACCGCATTGAACCCGTCGCCACCGAAGGCCGCCCGGCTGAGCGTCTGACTGAAATTCGCGACCAGCTGGAAGATGCGGTGCAGGACAGTCTGGAGGAAGACGATATTTCGCCGTGGGTGGTGCAGTTCTTTTGTCAGGATGACGATGAGCCTGCCCCTTATCTCCGTACCCTGCGGGATTACGTGAAACCGTGGGCGCAGGGCACTGCCTTTACCGGGGCCTTTCTGGCCGAATCGGCCCGTCACCTGACCGGTATTGCCCGGCCTGACGGGATATTTCAGGACAGTTTAATTACC
>NZ_NIBU01000234.1 GCF_002632485.1 Xenorhabdus innexi
ATTCATTGCCGAAGCCTGTGGTCTTAATGAGGGACTGGGAGTGAAAGGCCAGTGGGGAACGCTTCAATCCATGGAGACACGCATGCAGTTTCTATCAGACCCGACACATCGGATCCGATTCGTTTATACCCCCAAACACGCTTCCTGGTTAAATCAAATTGAATGTTGGTTCAGTCTGGTCTCCCGACATTTGCTCAGGCGGCTTTCCGTCAGCAGCAAAGCGATATTACGGACATGCATTTTAAAATATATCGAATATTACAACCGGGTATTAGCTAAACCTTTTAAGTGGCTTTACCGTGGGAATACAAAGTGATGTCATTAATTGCAGAATACACCACTAGTATGATACATGAGAGTGACCTCTTTTTGTTTTGATTTAAGTTTTGAACACCTTTAATCAAAGTAGGTAACTCTCATCTTTTCAAGTAGGTAACTCTCATCTTTTCAAGATGAAATGTCAGATCGAGTGACGACTAATACAACTAATGACTTCTTTACCCTCAATTCAAGGCTACGCTAGTTAAGTGGCCTTTTTCGCATCTACGGTTTTTATATCCAACCTCCTCGCTTCGGCGGATTTTCTTTTCATAGGTACGCTATGGACTTTCTCAGCGGTTTTAATACCACAACAGCCTCAGTGATAAC
>NZ_NIBU01000235.1 GCF_002632485.1 Xenorhabdus innexi
TTCACCCCCCTCCCGTACCTGCAACCAGACCGTAATCACTTTCACCACCAACGGCAGGGTAAACACCCCGGTCGCCATCAGCAGGTGCCACAGGCCATTATTCACCACCCAGCCCAGCAGGGTCAGGAAATATTCCAGATAGCTATTGGTCGTCATAATCCCCTTCCCGGACTGGCTGACAGCGCATATTCACACAACAGGATAAACAGCACATTCGCTGCCATCATGCGTATTAACACGGCACGGGTTGCCGGTTTGTTTTCCGTCATCGTCCAGATTTTCCGGCCCCCCAAAATCAGTAACGTATAAAGGCTTAACCGCCACACCCGCCAGAGCGACGGATAATCTGCCAGCCCGCGATGCAGCGCAGACAGGGTGTCGGGATACCGCATGCCGGCCTGGCCGAGGGCTAACGTCACGGTCATCACCAGGACGATAATCCCGCCTAACCGGAGACCTTGTCTTAATCCTGAACGTTTTTTTTCCATCATTGACCTGACCGGTGAGGGGCGTCCAGCTGAGAAAACCGCGCATCCGGGCTGTCTGGAACCTGTTTTTGCGGATGGGCGTTAATGCGCTGCGTATCCCGTTCAATAATGGTCAGGATGGCATTGCGGGACAGCGCCTGTTTCAGGGCCATTTCATTT
>NZ_NIBU01000236.1 GCF_002632485.1 Xenorhabdus innexi
CAGGTCAAAATTGCCGCACATCAAATCCGAGCGCCAGCCCAGTTCTAATCCACCGAGTGTGGCGGAACCACTGCGGCTGGCCGGCTCTGAAATCACCGAGCCGCCCCCTAAGGTATAAAACAGCGTATCGGACACCGCCCCGCTGGTCTCTGCGCCATAACCCAGCGCACTCCGGTTCACCTGCGGTAAGGTGAGGGACAGCCCGGCAGCACCGGCCTGCACCGACGTAAGCAGGAGGGTGCCCGTCACCAGCCAGAAGGACTTGTTTTTCATCATAACGATTTATTTCCTTATTCAGATATCCGTGCTGCCGAGAAAGCGCTGTCCCCGGCGCTGACAGCAGCTGTAGGGCTGCCACAGGGCATAAGCCTGATTACCATTGATAGCAGCCGCACGTTCCCCGTCAGGAAACACGGCACAGGTCTGGCTTAATGTCGGTGATAACCGCTGCCACTGATGATTCTTTGTGCCGGTATTTTCCTGCACCGGGCCCGGCGGCCAGTAGCCGTCAGCCCGTTGTCCGGTCAGCGGCTGGTACACATGGGGTTGCCCGGTACGGGTGATAATGTCCGCCACCCGTTGGGCCACCACCGCCGCGGCTTTATCGTCATCCGTCTGCGTGACGAAACCGGCGCGCGGATAGAGA
>NZ_NIBU01000237.1 GCF_002632485.1 Xenorhabdus innexi
TGACAACGGTAAGTGGGTATGCCCCAATAATCCGGTGCTGACAGCAAAACAAACGGGCACTTTTTCGCTTTATGCGGCTCAGTATCAGGAAATCCAAGCAGATGAGCCGACCAAGATCCATTATGAAAGAACCTCAGAAGCGGCACGTGAGTACGAGGTTAGTATCTGGACACCACCAAAAATTACTTCCTCTGATCCGCAGGATCAAGCCCAAAATAATTATATTACCATTATGGGGCAAGGAGTTATGAAAGATTATTCATTTCCTTATCTTGTCACTGATTTTGACCAAAATAAGTATAAAGTTGAACCGATAGAAAAAACGAAGGATCAATGGCGCACAAAAATTTGGATAAACTGCGGGGTGGCTTCTGGTAAAATTAGTATTGAAGGAATTGAAAATTCAGAATTTATTATTAAAGAGCCTCCATGCGGTGCAACCATTACGTCAATGAAGGATGGGCAAATTATACCTGATGGGAAATATGGTTTATCCGGTTTCATTAATGTTAAAACTCCACAGGATGATAAAAATATTAAAGTATCAATTTCTGTTTTTGATGATCCTGAATATACTCATATTTCTGAACCACCGAAAGAATATACACCTTATGTTGAGCCTAATTCGAGCATAT
>NZ_NIBU01000238.1 GCF_002632485.1 Xenorhabdus innexi
GTCGGTTTTGTCAGCAAGTTGAATACGTCAAAAAACACGGCAAAGGTGAGGCAGGCCATCAACGCTATCGCTGTCTCTCCTGCAAACGCACCTTCCAACTCGATTACGCCTATCGTGCATGTAAAGCCGGTATAAAAGAGCAAATTGTTGACCCGGCTATATGAATAATGCCGGTATCCGTGATACTGCCCGTGCATTGCATATCAGTATTAATTCTGTTGTTCGCGTTTTAAAAAACTTAAACCGCGATGTGTAACGACACGTCCCCTGGATAAGGTCAACATTTAGCTCGTTTGTGAAGTGGATGAAGTCTGGTCATTCGTCGGCAATAAAAAATACCAGCGCTGGTTGTGGTATGCCTGGAAGCCTCGTCTGAAACGTATCATTGCTCATACGTTTGGGGCGAGAAACAAAAAAACACTCAGGAAACTGTTCAAAAAGCTCGCCTCATTTAATATTGTTTTCTGGTGTACTGATAATTTCAAGGCGTACAATCTCTTACCCAAAAACCAGCATCTTGTTGGAAAGACCTTCACTCAACGTATCGAGCGGGAGAATCTAACATTGCGCAACCGACTTAAACGGCTCAATAGAAAGACGTTGGGTTATTCCAAATCGCCGGAAATGCA
>NZ_NIBU01000239.1 GCF_002632485.1 Xenorhabdus innexi
TGCCACATAAATTGGCAACAATGATTGCGTGTCACCGTTTCATGAAGTGATTGCCATAGCCGTTCTATTTTATTTAACCAAGGCGAGTAGACCGGAAGAAAGAGCAGTGTCACAGTGGGATTATTCAACAGCCATGCTCTGACCTTCTTACTTTTATGGATGCCGTAGTTATCTAAAATAACGCTCAGCGTTTCTGCATCACGATATGCGCGTTTCAATGCTTCTAACATGTTGATAAATAAATCTGAGTTTTTTCTCGTGTAACCCGTAAACACGATCTTGCCTGTTTGGGCATCAAGGCAACCGGCAAAGTAATATTTTTGATTCTGACCCGGTGTCACAACCCGTTTTTGTTGGCCTTTAAAGTACCAGTCAGCGCCTATTTTAGGATTAAAATCAATATCCACTTCATCTTCATAAACCACCGGATGTTTCTCTGAAGCCCGTGAAAGCGTCTCAGCAATACGCGCCATTTTTTCGTCATATTCGGGATCAGGTTGTTTTAATGTGGGCGCCGCTCGCCGCCAGACAATGCCTTGTTTGCAGAAGTAACGGTAAAGTGTGCTGATGGAAAGGGTAATATGCAGATATTTTCTGAGTAAAAACACAAAAAACGAA
>NZ_NIBU01000024.1:0-27838 GCF_002632485.1 Xenorhabdus innexi
AAGTTATGTATTCCATTATAATCACTATATTGTATTGGTATTTCTGAAAAATATGTATTCTCTTTTAATGGAATTCTGACATAGATATCTCGATCTTCATTTCTATTGCATTTAGGTGAACCTGAAGGTGAATGACTATTTTTCTTCATACATATAGAATATTCTGACGGTAAATATGAGTTATCATATTGTCGACTATAATTTTTTTTGTCACCACCAAAACCAGAAAATATTTTATCTTTAATTTCAGTAGATTGAATTTTCATCGGAGATTTAATATCATATTCTTCCTCAAATTGGGGTTGAAAATATGCACTTTTATTTTTGAAGGTAATATCATACCACTGCTTTGAATCAAACTGATCTTGTCCATCAATAAGCTGTAGTGCACCTATAGGGAAATCCCGTTCTTTAATTTGAGTTGGTTCCATATTTACAGCATCATTGGGTATATCAAAATGAAAATAATCAGGTTTGTTTGTACACTGAAATTGAGATGAATGAAAAGTACAGATAAAATTTGCATTCTTATCATAAGTGGCATTCAAATCGAACATTTTCCTATATATACTAATGCCATCATCCATCTTTAGATCTAAGGCTAAATCAGTATAATTTTCAGGTTGTAAAGTTATATTTACTTTATCTAAGAGATTCTCACTTCTGATTTCTCGTTCATCCTCTCTATTTTTTTGTTCAGCCTCTATAACAAATTCACTCCCTAACTCACTGATAATAACATCAGTTTTTATAGCACATGTCCATAATCCACTCTCATTTGCTTTTATGGACTCATTTTTATTTATTCCAGCGCATAATTCATCCTGCCATAACTCTTTATTTTTATTTGATTCTAATTTCAATTTGATATTAGAATTAGGAGCAGCATGCCCACGTATCGTGAAGTTATTAGTATGCACTATTGATTTATCTAATGGGTAAACAATCAATAATTCTTGTTCAATTGATGGTATTTCCGCTGTTACAGTATCCTCTCTCCAACTATTATCACTTTGTTCTGACTCTCTGACAGTAATATTTATGTTATATTGTTTTACCTCATCAACAACGTATTTATGATAAGATTTATATGGGATGTTACATTCCCACCCCCCAACTGAATCTACAGGATTATTACATTCAATACTTTCTGCAAGATTACTATCAATAGAATAACTCAACTTTATTTTACTATTTGGACGAGCATATCCTCTAACAATAATATTCTCTCCTCTCTTACTGACTCTGCCATTCCAATCCGGGCTATCAATCCATATTTTCTCCATAGTTTCAGAAAACCAATGACCTAAATCTTTTGGTTGATAAAATTTAGTGGTCAAATATTTTCCTGTAACATCTGAAATAACAGAAAAAGCAAGAGGTCTTTCACTCCCTGTATCTTTTTCACTCAAAGCATCTTCTCCTAAGGATATAACACCAATAATAGTATTATTCCAAATAACTGGCCCTCCAGAATCTCCAGACTGTGAAACCCCAGCGGTTAATGCTTCATTTTCTTTTGTTATTAGTCCATCATTCCCTTTTAAATCTTTAGCGGCAGTGATAATTTTTACATCAGCCCGCTTTTGTTCCCCCGTTCCCGGTATAATCTCTCCTGTTCTTTCATCAATTCCTAGGCTACCATAGCCATAAATAGAAGCATTATAATAGTCTTTATAGTACTTTTCGTTTTTTTCATAAGCATTGTCATAATAAAAGAAACGACGAATATGACCAAAACCATATGAATTTATAGGCTTATTTAATTTTATGATTGCAAAATCAGCCAATTTTCCAGATTCGGAATATGGAAAGAAATTTTTAGGGTCTCCTCTGCCAATTATTTTTTCTTATAATCTTTAATTATATATCCTTCAAAAGAAATATTTGGATTATGTTCCTTTGGATCATAATAGCAATGAGATGCTGTTAAAATATAGTTTGGAGCGATCAGAGAGCCAGTGCAGGATGAGATAGTCTTTTTATATTGGCCTAATTTAACTTGATTATAAATATGAACAACCCAAGGTTTACACTGACTATCTTTACCTTCAATACAACTTTCCTCACCTCTTGCAATGGTTTCTCTGGGAGGAGATGTTAACATACCACCTGAAAGTGAACTCACACTGTAAAATAAAAATGACAGCATAAACATTATTCTAAATATAATCATGATAGACTCCTTAAACTGGGAGATTAGTTATTCTTTTCAATGCAAGTCATGTGTTCACCTTCTCCTGTACATTCCAGAACTTTATCTTTCCGTGCCTGATAATATTTATTATCAGAAGTTTCATGGATAGTAAAAATATACACTCCCCTTCTTGCATAATATTTATTATCTGAACGCCAATTCCCTTGTGCATCAGGCGTGATTTCTTCCTGTTTTACACCATCAACGAGTATTATTACTTTCGGATGGAGAGTATCTTTGAATTCGCTGGTTTGTTTATCCTCTGTAGGCAGGGAGGTTCCATAAATCTGGAGGTATACTTTATCTATGACTTCATATTTTACAGAAAAATCTTTTGATTTCAGTATAGTGACTTCGTCATTACTGTCTTTAACCGGAATATCAGCTGTTCCTTTATTTTTCGCTTTAATTTTTATAAAACCATCAGGGGCATCACTAATTGTCGTTGCCCAATCATTTCCATTCTGCGAAAGGGTTGAGATAATATGCTCACCATTTGGATAGTAGATTGCATGAACATCGAGAGGCGTTTTTTCTGTGACTTTTCCTTCAACTGAAATTGTTGGAGCATTTCCGTTTGTTGGAGTAATAAATTCACGCATAATAGGTTTTGTGATGCTTACCGGGCAACGCGATACAGCAAATTTCACGTCTTTTTTTCCTGAAAGGAATTCAGTACCCTTCTTGTTTGGGTTAAAAAGCACAGATGCCTTATAATAATGAAAACATTTTGCAGTTAAGTTTTTAATAATCCACACACCGGAGTTAATATCAACATCGGGTGTATATTCTTTCGGTGGTTCAGAAATATGAGTATATTCAGGATCATCAAAAACAGAAATTGATACTTTAACATTTTTATCATCCTGTGGAGTTTTAACATTAATTAAACCGGATAAACCATATTTCCCATCAGGTATAATTTGCCCATCCTTCATTGACGTAATGGTTGCACCGCATGGAGGCCCTTTAATAGTAATTCCAGAATTTTCAATGCCTTCAATGCTAATTTGTCCGGGAGCCACCCCGCAGTTTATCCAAATTTTTGTTCGCCATTGCTCCTTTGTTCCTTCTATCGGTTCAACTTTATACTTATTTTTGTCAAAATCAGTGACAATATAAGGTAACGAGTCGTCCTCCATAACTCCCTGACCAATAATAGTAATATAATTGTTTTTGGCTTGAGCTTGCGGATCAGAGGAAGTAATTTTTGGTGGTATCCAGATATCACGATCATCTTTGATATCTATGCTGATACGATACCCATCCTCAACAAAAACCCCATTATTTAAACAATTCAAACCATTACAATTAGCACTGATTTCAAGATTACAATGACTTGTATTAACTGCGCTGTGCCATTGTAAATAGGGGCCAATTGGAAACGATGGCACATATATTAACAATTCAAAATCACATGACTGATATGGTTTAGATCCTTTATAAGTGGTTGCGTTCCATTTCACGAATTTGTCTTCCCTAAAACAGCTAAATAGTGTATTATAATCTGTGACTTTCTCGCTAGAACTTTCTCCACTTTTCAAATAGATGCTTTGATATCCATGATTCTTCATGCATTTATCATCTTTAACATTAATTTTCAAATCATCACGTTTGCTGCTGTTTTTAAAAGTCAAATTATAGTCTGATGAATAAACCCCTATATTTTCCTTTGAATTATTATTCACGTTATTTGAAATAACAGAATGGTTTATTGATTCAGTCGCATTCCCTCTATCAAGGCAACACAATAGTATAATCAGCGTCATAATGCATAAGTTTATTTTATCTTTTTTCATAGGGAACACCTTAATGAAAAATATAACACTGGTGGCAGGTTAAACCCGCAGTGATTTTTGTTAAAATGATTTATAAAATTAATATAATAAGTGTCATTATATAAAAACCAGAATCGAGAAATTTATTAAATAAAAAGGGATATATTTTAATTATGGTAAAGCACTCCAATAATGTCCAAATTTGAAATTATTTTTTCATGGATTTTTTTATATTATTTTTAATATCAATGCTTACCAATTGATTTTGAGCACACTATTCCGCAGATTAAAAAATAGGGTTAAATAGCAATAAAGTGTTTGATTCTCTTTCAATTAACTCTATTCTGTCGATTTCAGGCTTGAGGAATAACAGCTATGTCACAGCAGGTTGCCATATTTGATCTGGATGATACCCTGATCCGTGGGGATTCCAGCCTACTCTGGACGCATTATTTATGGGAAAAACAGATCATTACTGACCCCCGTTTTATAGAAGCAGACCAGAAAATGATATCGGATTACAACGCAGGGAAACTGGACATGCAGGAATATCTGGCAGTCAGTTTGCAGGCACTCTGCAAGATACCCCATGAACAAGTTGATATCTGGCTGACAGATTTTGTGGAAACTAAAATCAAACCTCTCTTCTACCCCGCAGCAAAAACACAGTTAGATATTTACCGTCAGCAGAACATACCCATTATTATCATTTCAGCCACGGTTTCTTTCGTGGTTCAGAAAATTGCGGCTGCATTCGGCGTAAAAACTGCGATGGGAATTGATATGGTCATGAAAGATGGCTGTTATACCGGCAATATTCAGGGCGTCCCCACTTTCCGTGAAGGAAAAGTTACCCGTCTACAGCAATGGCTGGCAGAACAGAATTTATCACCAAAACATATCTCTTTTTACACCGACTCAGCGAATGATTTACCGATGTGTTTCTTTGCCAATGAAGTCTTTACCGTGAATCCAGATATGAAATTGCAGTCAGAAGCAGAAAAACATGGCTGGCAACAATTGAGCTGGGAATTAGCGCCTCTTGTTTAGCACCTGACATCGGGCCAGTCCCAAAGGCCTCGTTTTCCGGTTGCAGTTTCTATAATCCCCTTTATACTCTGGGGTGTTTTTCTTGTCGGAGTGCCTAGCGTTCAGCGTATATCACGATGAACACAGGCTGAGACCGTTTATTCGGGATCCGCAGAACCTGATCGGGCTAATACCCGCGAAGGGAACAAGAGTAATCCCTCTGCTGACGCGATTTTTGTTTCTGTACAGATAGCTACAAAATAATACTGTTCAGCAATCATCATTACTCCCTGCGAGCTCCAGACAAGCAATTTTCTCAACTTAAGCCTGATACAGGCGATTACACAGTCAGGAATTTGCTATGTCTAATGCTATTAACCATACCTCTACTAACGATACCGTTAACTCCACCGCAGATATTATCCCGACAACGGATATCTCTCCTAAAACCCATCCGGCACGTCCACGTAAAGCCCAACGGGATGCTGCGCAGGAATTTATCAATTCAATTCAGGGTGTCTCTTTTCCCAATTCACATCGTATCTATCTGGAAGGTTCACGCGAGGATATTCAGGTTCCTATGCGTGAAATTCAGGTATCTCCCACGTTTGTGGGTGGTACAAAAGAAGCGCCTCAGTTTGAGGAAAATGAACCCGTCCCTGTTTATGATACTTCCGGCCCTTATGGTGATCCTGAAGCCGTGCTGAACGTTCATGCGGGTTTGCAGAAAATCCGCCAGCCGTGGATTGAAGAGCGCAATGACACTGAGCCTGTCACAAGCCTCAGCTCTGATTTTACCCAACAGCGCCTTGCTGATGCCGGTCTGGATCATCTGCGCTTTCATCATCGTCCCCATCCTTTGAAAGCAAAAACGGGTAAATGTGTTACTCAATTGCATTACGCTCGTGCAGGCGTTATCACGCCGGAGATGGAGTTTATTGCTCTGCGCGAAAATATGGGGCGTGAACGCATCCGTGGTGAAGTGCTCCTCCAGCAGCATCCGGGGCAAAGTTTCGGCGCAAACCTGCCGGAAAACATTACACCGGAATTTGTGCGTCAGGAAGTGGCTGCTGGCCGTGCCATTATTCCCGCCAACATTAATCACCCGGAATCTGAGCCGATGATTATCGGCCGCAATTTTCTGGTGAAAGTTAATGCCAATATCGGTAACTCTTCTGTGAGTTCTTCTATTGAAGAAGAAGTTGAAAAGCTGATCTGGTCTACCCGCTGGGGAGCGGATACCGTAATGGATCTCTCCACCGGACGCTATATCCACGAAACCCGCGAATGGATACTGCGTAACAGCCCGGTGCCAATCGGTACAGTCCCCATTTATCAGGCGCTGGAAAAAGTCAACGGCATTGCAGAAAATCTGACATGGGAAATGTTCCGCGATACGCTACTGGAGCAGGCCGAACAAGGCGTGGATTACTTCACCATTCATGCCGGTGTTCTGCTACGCTATGTCCCGATGACCGCCAAACGGCTGACGGGCATTGTTTCCCGTGGTGGCTCCATCATGGCAAAATGGTGTCTCTCTCACCATCAGGAAAATTTCCTCTACACCCATTTCCGTGAAATTTGTGAAATCTGTGCGGCCTACGATGTTTCCCTTTCTCTGGGGGACGGGTTGCGCCCCGGTTCCATTCAGGATGCCAATGATCAGGCGCAATTTTCTGAACTGTATACGCTGGGTGAGCTGACCAAAATCGCCTGGGAATATGATGTTCAGGTCATGATTGAAGGGCCGGGACATATTCCGATGCAGTTAATCCGCCGCAATATGACGGAAGAGCTGGAACACTGCCACGAAGCGCCTTTCTACACATTAGGGCCACTGACAACAGATATCGCACCGGGTTATGACCATTTTACCTCTGGTATTGGTGCTGCCATGATTGGCTGGTTCGGCTGTGCCATGCTTTGTTATGTCACCCCCAAAGAGCACCTTGGTCTGCCGAATAAAGAAGATGTGAAACAGGGGCTCATCACTTACAAAATCGCGGCTCACGCAGCCGATCTGGCTAAAGGCCATCCCGGTGCTCAAATCCGCGACAACGCTATGTCAAAAGCGCGTTTTGAATTCCGCTGGGAAGATCAGTTTAATCTGGCACTTGATCCTGATACTGCCCGCGCTTATCACGATGAAACATTGCCACAGGAATCCGGTAAGGTTGCCCATTTCTGCTCTATGTGCGGGCCGAAATTCTGCTCAATGAAAATTACGCAGGATGTAAGGGACTACGCGGCCAAACTGGAACAGGAAGCAGGTATGGAACAAATGTCTGAGGAGTTCCGCTCTCATGGCAGTGAACTGTATCACCGAGCCGAGGATATCAATGATGTCAAATCAGCCTGAGACAGTTTGCACTGCAATTTATTCTGAAACAATTTACTCTGAAACAGTGTCCTTTGCGCCGACCGAACATCGGCTGGGTCTATATCCGGTCGTAGATTCTCTGATCTGGATTGAGCGATTACTGGAAGCGGGTGTCAGAACGCTGCAACTGCGTATTAAAGACCTGCCCGAAGATCAGGTCGAGAAGGATATCCGGCAGGCAATTGCATTAGGGAATCAATACAACGCGCGCCTGTTTATCAACGATTACTGGCGTCTGGCAATCAGACACCGTGCCTATGGCGTACATCTGGGGCAGGAAGATTTAGATATCGCTGATCTCAGCGCCATCCGACAGGCAGGGCTGAGGCTGGGAATTTCCACCCATGATGAGCAGGAACTGGCGCGGGCAAAAGCCCTGCGCCCATCCTACATTGCGCTGGGACATATTTTCCCGACAACAACCAAAGCAATGCCATCATCGCCTCAGGGTCTGAGCGCCCTGAGACGTCAGGTAGAACTCACCCCTGAATTCCCGACAGTCGCTATCGGGGGTATTTCACTGGAACGGGTTCCTGATGTGGTTGCTACCGGTGTCGGCGGCGTGGCTCTGGTCAGTGCCATTACTAAAGCCAGAGACTGGCGGCAGACGACCGCCAGATTACTGCACTTAGTTGAAGAAACATGCGTTGAAGGTACACCTGAAAGCAACATTGAAGAAAATGGTCGGAGGCGCTTATGTTGAACGATCAGGAATTTATGCGATACAGCCGTCAGTTATTACTGGAAGATATCGGCCCTGACGGACAGGTAAAACTAAAAAACAGTAAGGTACTGATAGTCGGAATGGGGGGATTAGGTTCCCCTGCTGCGCTTTACCTCGCAGCGGCAGGAGTGGGGAACCTTTATCTTGCAGATGATGACAAATTACATATTTCAAACCTGCAACGCCAGATCCTCTATCGCACAGCAGATATTCCCGCAGGCAAGGCCGCTCTGGCAGCACAAAGAGTGACTGAGCTGAATCCACTGGTTAACACAACTACCATCAACGAGCGACTGGACAAAAAATCACTGGTAAACCTCGTCCGGCAAGTCGATCTGATTCTGGATTGCTGCGATAACATGGCAACCCGTCATGCCATTAACGCGGCCTGTATCGAAACTGGTAAACCTCTAATCAGTGGAAGTGCCGTAGGTTTCAGTGGTCAGCTTATGGTATTCGAGCCGCCTTACCAGCACGGCTGTTATGCCTGCCTCTATCCCGATCAGGAAGAGCCTCAGCGTAACTGCCGGACTGCCGGTGTGTTAGGGCCGGTCGTCGGGGTTATTGGTACATTACAGGCACTGGAAGCCATTAAGATGCTGGCTGGTCTCCCTTCTTATCTGAACGGGAAGCTGCAACTGTTTGATGGCAGAAAACAGAACTGGAGTACTTTACAGCTGACACCCTCACCACAATGTCGGGTATGCGGGGCTGGCTCCTGCACAGATAAAACCGTTTCAGGAACAGAAATCGTATGAACATCATTGTTAACGATCAAACGATCACACTGGATACGCCGCCAAATAAGGCTATGACAGTGCAACAATTACTGGAACATATACAGCATACTCAGTCAGGCATTGCACTGGCGATTAACCAGACCATCATACCCCGCTCAGAATGGCATACCCATCAGCTCAGTGACGGGGATAATATCCTGCTGTTTCAGGCCATTGCGGGCGGCTAATGCCGGAGATTGTTTTATGTTAGAAGTGTTAAAAATCGCTGATACCACCTTTCATTCCCGTCTGTTTACCGGCACAGGTAAATTTGCCAATGCCAGTCTGATGATTGAAGCCATTCGTGCTTCCGGCAGCCAATTAGTCACAATGGCGATGAAACGGATTGACCTACATGGCAAAGATGATGGCATTCTCACACCATTGCAGGAGTTAGGCGTTAAGCTCCTGCCAAATACTTCCGGAGCGAAAACCGCAGAAGAGGCAGTTTTCGCTGCCCGTCTTGCGCGGGAAGCACTGGGCACCAACTGGATCAAACTGGAAATTCACCCTGACGTGAAATACCTGTTACCTGATCCGATAGAAACCCTGAAAGGCGCGGAACAGCTAGTCAAAGAAGGCTTTGTTGTTCTGCCCTACTGTAGCGCAGATCCGGTTCTGTGCCGCCGTCTGGAAGAGGTGGGGTGTGCTGCCGTGATGCCATTGGGGGCACCGATTGGTTCAAACAAAGGTCTGCTTACCCGGGATTTTCTGCAAATTATCATTGAGCAATCCAATGTTCCTGTTGTTGTGGATGCCGGTATTGGTGCTCCGAGCCACGCACTGGCAGCCATTGAAATGGGAGCCGATGCGGTATTGGTCAATACTGCCATCGCCGTGGCCCGTAATCCGGTCAAAATGGCACAGGCGTTCAAAACAGCCATTGAAGCCGGTGAACTGGCTCATCAGGCTGGGGTAGCAAATCAGAAATCCCACGCAGAAGCCTCCAGCCCGCTGACTGATTTTCTGGGGGCTTTATGATTGGCAACATCTTTATGAACGGCAATACCGGGTCAAAGCCGACTTTTCGCCATCGCTGGCAACAGTTGGACTGGGATGACGTCACGCTGAGCATCAATAGTAAAACCAGCCATGATGTTGAATATGCCCTGAATAGCGAACATCTGACATTGGATGATTTTATGGCATTGCTCTCACCCGCAGCCCTGCCTTACCTTGAGCCTTTAGCTCAGCGGGCACAACAATTAACCCGCCAGCGATTTGGTAATACCGTGGGATTTTATATCCCACTTTACCTTTCCAATCTGTGTGCTAATGACTGTACCTATTGTGGTTTCTCCATGAGTAACCACATTAAGCGTAAGACGCTCAATGAACAGGAAATCGAGGCTGAGTGTCAGGCGCTGAAAAAGTTGGGGTTTGAGCATATTCTGCTGGTTACGGGGGAGCATCAGAAAAAAGTCGGGATGGACTATTTTCGCCATTATCTTCCCTTAATACACCGTTATTTCAGTTCAGTCACCATGGAAGTTCAGCCCTTGGCACAAGAGGAATATGCCGAACTGAAAACACTGGGATTAGATGGTGTGCTGGTCTATCAGGAAACCTACCATCAGCCGAGTTATCAGCTGCATCATCTCAAGGGAAAAAAGCAGGATTTTCACTGGCGGCTGGAAACCCCTGAGCGACTTGGACGAGCTGGTATTGATAAAATCGGTCTGGGGGCATTAATCGGTTTATCCCCTCACTGGCGGACTGACTGCTATATGGTGGCAGAACATCTGCTTTTCCTGCAAAAACAGTTTTGGAAAAGTCGTTATTCCATCTCTTTTCCTCGCCTGCGCCCCTGTGCTGGTGGTATTGAACCCGCCTCCCTGATGAATGATGCAGAGCTGGTACAGCTAATCTGTGCATTCCGCCTGCTGGCACCGGATGTTGAACTTTCTCTTTCTACCCGTGAATCACCTTATTTCCGCGATCATGTTGTACCTCTGGCAATAAACAGTGTCAGCGCCGGTTCTAAAACTCAACCGGGTGGTTATGTCGAAAGTGACCATCATGAACTGGAACAATTCTCTCCGAATGATCACCGCTCGGTGAAACAGGTTGCCGAAGCACTGGTAAAATCGGGATTACAGCCGGTCTGGAAAGATTGGGATAGTTATTTAGGGCGGCATGGGTAAAACATAAACTCATATCCCTCATCCATTTGGGCGAGGGATAACGACTGATGTAACCTGTTCTCATCAAGAAAAATCATCCCATTTACATCTCTTCACTCTTCATCAAAACGCCGTTTATCTCCTGCCTGATATTGTTTCTTTGGAAAAAGGAGTGATCTTCACTCCGATTAGCTCTTCATCACTGTCATCTGTTGCAGGAAGGCAGAACAACGTGCCACGCCTGTACAGAGAGTCTGAAAAAGCTATCCCATAAAAAAATACTCCGTGAAAAATAACAGGAGAACAATTATGCGTATCTCACCTCTCTCATTACCCGTACTGGCCGGATTATTTTCCATGCAGGCCGTTGCAGTAGATTTTCATGGTTATGCCCGCTCAGGAATTGGCTGGGCAGGCAGTGGCGGCGCGCAAAAATGTGCTCAAAGTACAGGAGCACAGAGTAAATACCGCCTCGGAAATGAATGTGAAACCTATGCTGAATTAAAATTAGGCCAAGCATTGTGGCAGCAAAAAGATAAACGCTTCTATTTTGATACTAATCTGGCCTATACCGCAGATCAGAAAAGCGATCAGGAATCTGTCACTCCGGTATTCCGTGAAGTAAATGTGCAGGCCACTAACGTTATTGACTGGTTGCCCGGCTCAACATTGTGGGCCGGTAAGCGTTTTTATCAGCGCCATGATGTACATATGATCGACTTCTATTATTGGGATATCTCCGGTCCCGGTGCTGGTTTGGAAAACATTGATCTTGGTTTTGGCAAGCTTTCTCTGGCCGCAACCCGAAATACCGAAAGTGGTGGCTCATATCGCTTTTTTGATAGCAAAAATCACAATGCCGAAACCTCTAATGATGTTTTTGATGTCCGGCTTGCCGCTCTCCCCATAAACCGTGGAGGAGTGCTGGAATTAGGTGTCGATTATGGGCGGGCCAATCCGGATAAACACTATCATCTGGCTCAAAATGCGTCTAAAGATGGGCTAATGCTAACCGCCGAACATACGCAAAGTATGTTGGAAGGGTTCAATAAACTTGTCGTTCAGTATGCAACTGATTCGATGATTTCCAATAACAATGGCCGTTCCGCAGGAGGCAGTACTGACAATCCGGGCCATATGTTGCGTGTCATAAACCATGGAGGCATCAGTCTGGCTAAAAAATGGGATCTGATGTATATCGCCATGTACCAAAATATTAATAACGATAATCGTAACGGAACCATTTGGTATAGCGCAGGTATTCGCCCGATGTATAAATGGACTCCCACCATGAGTACGTTAATGGAAGTCGGCTACGATAATGTCAAATCTCAACGCGCCAAAGCGATTAACGACCAGTATAAAATCACGCTGGCTCAACAATGGCAGGCGGGTGATAGCATCTGGTCACGCCCGGCTATCCGCCTATACACGACCTATGCTAAATGGGATGAAAAGTGGGGCTATGCCAATAAAAACCCCGGTTATTCCGATGGGATAGCGTATCGTGACACACCAAAACACCAGTTCAGCCGTGGTAAAAATGATGAATTCATGTTTGGTGCTCAATTTGAAGCCTGGTGGTGATTTCAGATGAGAATAATACGATGAAAATCAAATTCTTTTCTCTCATATGTTGCAGCTTTCTGTCCGGTATCAGCCTTCCCTTAGTGGCTTATACGGCAGAGTCTCCCTCTGAAAACGTTATGATGAATCAGGGAGTGAGCAACGCTGTTGCTCATTCTTTGCCTGCTTCTGCTTTACGGAAACTGGTATGGCAACCCGTTGATATCCGTCACAAGTACACAATTATCCTCAACCATACCTCACCTCAGATTCACACAGGAAATATTCAGGGAGCCGTTTCCGCCCTTACTCTGCCTGTTGATCAGGGAACATTGGAAATTACCCTGAGCAGCCTGATAAAAAACAGACAGGTCTATTCACCTAATGTATTGGTGTTTGATGAGAAATTTCACCCTATTGCATTTTACTCAAGCCATTATTTTGCCTATCAACAAGCGGGAATTATCTCGGAAGAGAGGCTGGAAGGAACGTTAAAACTGGAGCCTGCATTAGGGCAACAAAAAATATATTTGCTGATTTACACAACTCATACAGACCTGCAAACATCGACAACCATGGTTGATCCTGCCAAAGCTTATGCTCAGGGGGTCGGCAATGCGGTTCCCGATATTCCCGATCCAACAGCTTCCCATACTGATACCGGAACGCTAACCCTGAGAGTCACGTCAGAACAACCTTCCGGAAGTACATCAGATAACCGTATTCTCACAGCGCCAAAGCCTAAAATAGTAGCTAAACCCATTTCAGGAGAAACCGAACAGTACTTCAATGATGCCATCAGGAAAGCGATTAAAAAGGGGGATATTCATAAAGCGCTGGCGCTGTTAGATGAAGCAGAACGACTTGGTTCACCGAGTGCACGGGAAACATTTATCAAAATGATAAAGAGTAAAACATCAGAGTAAATCCGAAAAAACTAAAACCACCAGCTTAGTAGGAATAAACTGGTGGTTTTAACTATTATCATTAATTATCACATATTGCTTTTTATCTTAGAAAAAGGAATGTCGCTCGATTTATTAGATATTATTTTTCCCATTTTCTCAATCGAGTCTGTCCGCAATATATATAACCGTTTCAAAGAAAAAGGATTATCTCCCAATTTAACTTTTCCCTGAACAGTTGTGACTGCTAAATGAAATCCCGCATTTTCAGCAGCTTTAACCGCTGTCATATTATATCCGCCAAAAGGATATGAAAGATAAATTACATGGGGGTTAAATTGGGATAATGCCCGGCGGGAGCGTTCAAAGTCATACAAGATGTTCCGGTATGAACGTTTAAATAATATTGGTTTTTTATTTTTACTTAGACGATGTAAGAAATGAGTATGAGATTGAAAATCAAAAATATCCTGCATAGATAACAATTCATTGATACTCAGAAATTGCAGGTTATTAGGATTCCATTTTTGCGGATGACGTTTAATTCGGGATGAAATAACAAAAAGCGTCGCCTTTTGTTCATTTTTTTTCAGGATTGGATAAGCATAACGATACACTGACTTCAATCCATCATCAAAAGTCAAAGCAACAACTTTTGCTGGCAGGTTAATCGTACCATTTAAATACCCTTCCAGTTCATATAAGGAAATCGTGATATAACCGGACTGTTTTAAGTAATCCATTTGATTACGAAAGGCATTCAACGAGGTCGTTGTTGATGTATGCAGAAAACGCTGATTTTCTTTATCCGTAAGAATATGATGGTACGTTAATACTGGTATGCCATTATCATATTCTACATCCTGAGCACGAATATAGCCCTTTCTTCCCCCCAGATTAATTTCATACCAAATATGATGCCTGATATCCTGTACTTTATCCTGAATCGGATAACGGAGATCTGCCATCAGTACGGCAATGGGTTTACTATCGGATTCCAGCGTACTGTAAACCTTCGTTTCTTTAAATATAACTAAACCCTGAGAAGATTTATTAATAAGAATGGGAAAAGGATCACTGGGAAATGCGTTTTTTTTTATTTCTTTTAAATTACTTTTAGCAATATAGCCTTCCCCGTTACCAAAACTAAATTCGTAATAATCGCTTTCTTCCTCTTCATCCTGAACCACTTTCAGATTTTGCCCTTCCTTGAAAGCGCCAACCTGAATCACATGCTCTCCGATCAGAGCATAAATTTCACTGTCTCTGATTACCTCCATATAACGATAACTTTTCCCGTCCGACTGATAAGCTACAACCTGATTGGAAAAAAATAACAAGGACAGCAAGAAAATCATGGCAGCAACATTAACAAGTTGTCTCATTTTATTTTCCTCCTGCCTTCGTAAAACCAAAAAAAATGCCCTCTTTAACAGAGGGCATTTTACAATGAATTATACTACGTTAAGTATAAATCTATCGCGAGTTTACTCGTTATTGCTACTACCGAAACCTGCATTCAGCAATTCAGCAAGGTTTGCAGTGGCTTCATCAATACTAACCTGTGGTGCTTCAACCACTTCGTTTTCATGACGACGGCGCATACGATCCTGATGGTAAGCATAACCTGTACCCGCAGGGATCAGACGACCCACAATAACGTTCTCTTTCAGGCCACGCAGTTCATCACGTTTACCTGCAACAGCTGCTTCAGTCAGTACGCGGGTTGTTTCCTGGAACGACGCCGCAGAGATGAAGGATTCTGTTGCCAGAGATGCTTTGGTGATACCCAGCAGATCACGGTGGAAGGTCGCAGGGACTTTGCCATCCAGATCCAGTTTACGGTTAGCAACTTTAACGCGTGCGTATTCAACCTGCTCGCCTTCAAGGAATTCAGAACTTCCCGCATTTGCGATGGTCACTTTACGCAGCATCTGACGAACGATAACTTCGATGTGTTTATCGTTAATCTTAACGCCTTGCAGACGGTAAACTTCCTGAACTTCGTTAGTGATGTAACGAGCAACAGCATGAACACCACGCAGACGCAGAATGTCGTGTGGAGATTCTGGGCCATCGGAGATCACGTCACCACGTTCAACAACCTCACCTTCGAATACGTTGAGCTGACGCCATTTAGGGATCATTTCTTCGTAAGCATCGCTGCCATCCAGTGGGCTGATTACCAGACGACGTTTACCTTTGGTTTCTTTACCGAAGGAAACGATACCGCTGATTTCTGCCAGAATAGCAGGCTCTTTCGGACGACGAGCTTCGAACAAGTCCGCAACGCGTGGCAGACCACCGGTGATATCTTTCGTACCGCCGGATTCCTGAGGAATACGCGCCAGCGTATCACCCGCAGAAATGGTGATGCCATCTTCCAACTGAACAATCGCTTTACCCGGCAGGAAGTACTGAGCCGGCATATCGGTACCCGGGATCAGAACGTCATTACCCTGAGCATCAACGATTTTCAGTGCCGGACGCAGGTCTTTACCGCTACCGGTACGCTCTGCGCTGTCCAGAACTACCAGAGATGACAGGCCGGTCAGTTCATCCGTCTGGCGGGTAATGGTCTGGCCATCTACCATGTCGGAGAACTGGATAATACCGGACACTTCACTCACAACTGGCATGGTGTGCGGATCCCAGTTTGCAACGGTTTCACCGCCGGCAACCTGCTCGCCATCACCTTTAGACAATACGGAGCCGTAAGGGACTTTATAGCTTTCTTTAGTACGACCGAAATCGTCAATCAGGCGCAATTCGGTATTACGGGAAGTAATAACCAGTTTGCCTGCTGAGTTGGTAACGAATTTCGCATTAGTCAGTTTCAGCTGACCTTTGTTACGTACCTGAATGCTGGATTCTGCTGCCGCACGAGATGCCGCACCACCGATGTGGAACGTACGCATCGTCAACTGTGTACCCGGCTCACCGATTGACTGTGCCGCGATAACACCAACTGCTTCACCTTTGTTGATGATATGACCACGAGCCAGATCACGGCCGTAACAGTTAGCACAAACACCGAAGTCAGTTTCACAACTTACTACGGAACGTACTTTCACGCTGTCAACGGAGTTTTCTTCTAACAGATCACACCATTTTTCGTTCAGCAGTGTATTACGTGGAACCAGAATGTCCGCCGCGCCCGGTTTCAGGACGTCTTCAGCAGTCACACGACCCAGTACGCGCTCACGCAGAGGTTCTTTAACATCGCCACCTTCGATAACCGGAGTCATCATGATGCCGTTGTGAGTACCACAGTCATCTTCAGTAACAACCAAGTCCTGAGCAACGTCAACCAGACGACGGGTCAGATAACCGGAGTTCGCTGTCTTCAATGCGGTATCCGCAAGACCTTTACGAGCACCGTGGGTTGAGATGAAGTACTGAAGTACGTTCAGACCTTCACGGAAGTTCGCGGTGATTGGGGTTTCGATGATGGAGCCGTCTGGCGTTGCCATCAGACCACGCATACCCGCCAACTGACGAATCTGAGCAGCAGAACCACGAGCACCGGAGTCGGCCATCATAAAGATGTTGTTGAAGGAAACCTGCTGTTCTTCTTCACCGTTACGGTTAATAACCGTTTCAGAAGAGAGGTTTTCCATCATCGCTTTAGCAACACGTTCGTTCGCCGCAGCCCAGATATCGATAACCTTGTTATAACGTTCGCCCGCAGTTACCAGACCAGACTGGAACTGTTCCTGAATTTCAGCAACTTCAGCTTCTGCTTCCGCGATGATGCCTTCTTTCTTCTCAGGAATAACCATGTCATCGATACCTACGGATACCCCTGAACGGGCAGCGTAAGCAAAACCGGTATACATGGTCTGGTCAGCTAAGATAACTGTTGGTTTCAGACCCAGCACACGGTAACAGGTATTCAGCATCTTAGAGATCGCTTTTTTACCCAGTGGCTGGTTAATCAGTGAGTATGGCAGACCACGCGGTACAATCATCCACAGAATGGCACGACCGATAGTCGTATCGACCAGACCGGTATTGACAGCCACGTTACCTTCGCCATCTCTCACTTCTTCAGTGATACGGACTTTGACACGGGCATGCAGAGAAGCCAGACCTGCGCGGTATACGCGTTCTGCTTCTTTAGGGCCGGTCAGAACCATGCCTTCGCCTTTGGCGTTAACACAGTCACGAGTCATGTAGTACAGACCCAATACAACGTCCTGAGATGGAACGATGATTGGTTCACCACTCGCCGGAGACAGGATGTTGTTGGTAGACATCATCAGCGCACGCGCTTCCAGCTGGGCTTCCAGTGTCAACGGTACGTGAACAGCCATCTGGTCACCATCGAAGTCGGCGTTATATGCCGCACACACCAATGGGTGCAACTGAATAGCTTTACCTTCGATCAGAACCGGTTCAAATGCCTGAATACCCAGACGGTGAAGGGTTGGTGCACGGTTCAGCAGAACCGGGTGCTCACGGATAACCTCATCAAGGATATCCCATACCACCGCTTCTTCACGCTCAACCATTTTCTTGGCTGCTTTGATGGTAGTCGCCAGACCACGCAGTTCCAGTTTGCCGTAGATGAATGGTTTGAACAGCTCCAGTGCCATCTTCTTAGGAAGACCACACTGATGCAGGCGCAGGTATGGACCTACGGTAATTACAGAACGGCCTGAGTAGTCAACACGTTTACCCAACAGGTTCTGACGGAAACGACCCTGTTTACCCTTGATCATGTCAGCCAGGGATTTCAGTGGACGTTTGTTAGAACCGGTAATTGCACGACCGCGACGGCCGTTGTCCAACAGTGCATCAACGGCTTCCTGCAACATACGTTTTTCGTTACGTACGATGATATCCGGCGCAGCCAGATCCAGCAGGCGTTTCAGACGGTTGTTACGGTTGATAACGCGACGATACAGATCGTTCAGGTCAGACGTTGCAAAACGACCGCCATCCAGAGGAACCAGCGGACGCAGATCCGGTGGCAGAACCGGCAGAACTGTCAGAACCATCCACTCTGGTTTGTTACCAGACTGAATGAACGCTTCCAGCAGTTTGATACGCTTGGTCAGTTTCTTACGCTTGGTTTCAGAGTTGGTTTCGTTCAGCTCTTCACGCAGGGTTTCACATTCGTTTTCCAGATCGATGTTTTTCAACAAAGACTGGATCGCTTCTGCACCCATTTTTGCGTCGAACTCATCACCGAACTCTTCCAGAGCATCCAGATACTGCTCTTCAGTCAGGATCTGGCTGCGCTCAAGACTGGTCATGCCGCCTTCGACAACCACATAGGATTCGAAGTACAGTACGCGTTCGATGTCACGCAGTGGCATATCCAGCAGCAAGCCGATACGGGATGGCAGTGATTTCAGGAACCAGATGTGAGCAGTCGGAGATGCCAGTTCAATGTGACCCATACGTTCACGGCGAACTTTAGTCTGAGTGACTTCAACACCACACTTCTCACAAATCACACCACGGTGTTTTAAGCGCTTGTATTTACCACACAAGCATTCGTAATCTTTTACCGGCCCGAAAATACGCGCACAGAAAAGACCGTCACGCTCAGGTTTGAACGTACGGTAGTTAATGGTTTCCGGCTTTTTTACTTCCCCGAATGACCACGAACGGATCATATCTGGAGAGGCCAGAGCAATTTTGATCGCATCAAACTCTTCGGTCTTGGTTTGCGCTTTCAGAAACTTCAATAAGTCTTTCACGAAATGGCTCCTGTCGGAGTTAGACCTGTTAGGTGAGTGGCCCATGCCACTCCCCCCTTGTAACCAGTGTAACCACTGGCTGGCAGACTGCCCGACTCTATGCTATTCAACATAAGGCCGGGCAGTGCCAGCGGAAAACAATTTATTATTCGTCTTCCAGCTCGATGTTGATACCCAAGGAACGGATCTCTTTCAGCAATACGTTGAAAGATTCCGGCATACCTGGTTCCATCTGGTGGTTGCCGTCCACGATGTTTTTATACATCTTGGTACGACCGTTAACGTCATCAGACTTAACGGTAAGCATTTCTTGCAGAGTATAGGCAGCACCGTATGCTTCCAGTGCCCACACTTCCATCTCCCCGAAACGCTGACCACCGAACTGTGCTTTACCACCCAGCGGCTGCTGAGTAACCAAGCTGTAAGAACCGGTAGAACGGGCGTGCATCTTGTCATCAACCAAGTGGTTCAATTTCAGCATATACATGTAACCAACGGTTACCTGACGCTCGAATTGCTCACCAGTACGGCCGTCAAACAGTGTGATCTGACCGGAAGTCGGCAGGCCACCCAGTTTCAACAGCTCTTTGATTTCAGTCTCTTTCGCACCGTCGAAGACTGGCGTTGCGATTGGCATACCTTTTTTCAGGTTTTCAGCCAGACGCATCACTTCGTCATCAGTGAAGGTATTCAGATCAACTTTCTGACGGGTGTCATCACCCAGATCATAAGCTTTCTGGATAAATTCACGCAGTTTGGCGACTTCCTGCTGTTGTTTCAGCATCGCATTGATTTTCTCACCAATGCCTTTCGCAGCCATACCTAAGTGAGTTTCCAGAATCTGACCGATGTTCATACGTGATGGTACGCCCAGCGGGTTCAGTACGATGTCAACCGGAGTACCGTTTTCATCGTAAGGCATGTCTTCGATTGGGTTAATCTTAGAGATTACACCCTTGTTACCGTGACGACCTGCCATCTTATCACCAGGCTGGATCTGACGTTTCACGGCCAGATAAACCTTGACGATTTTCAGTACGCCAGGTGCTAAGTCATCACCCTGAGTGATCTTACGGCGTTTAGCATCCAGTTTCTTCTCGAACTCAGCTTTCAGTTCGTCATACTGTTCTGCCAACTGCTCCAACTGATTCTGTTTATCTTCATCAGCCAGACCCAGTTCTAACCAGCGCTCACGTGGCAACTTGTCTAATTTGTCCGCTTCAATTCCACCGGAAACCAGTACGGTACGGATACGAGCAAACAGACCAGCTTCGAAAATACGCAGTTCTTCAGTCAGGTCTTTTTTCGCCTGACGCAGCTGCATCTCTTCGATTTCCAGAGCACGCTTGTCTTTTTCTACGCCATCACGGGTAAAGACCTGTACGTCGATAACAGTACCGGAAACACCGTTTGGTACACGCAGTGATGAATCTTTAACGTCAGACGCTTTTTCACCAAAGATCGCACGCAGCAGTTTTTCTTCTGGAGTTAACTGAGTTTCACCTTTTGGTGTCACTTTACCTACCAGAATGTCACCACCTTTCACTTCCGCACCGATATAAACGATGCCGGATTCGTCCAGTTTAGACAGCGCTGATTCACCTACGTTAGGGATGTCAGCGGTGATCTCTTCAGGCCCCAGTTTAGTATCACGGGATACACAAGCCAGTTCCTGAATGTGAATAGTGGTGAAACGGTCTTCCTGAACAACACGTTCAGAGACGAGGATGGAGTCCTCGAAGTTATAACCATTCCATGGCATGAACGCCACGCGCATGTTCTGACCCAGTGCCAGCTCACCCAAATCGGTGGATGGACCATCAGCCAGAACGTCACCACGTTCTACCATTTCGCCCAGAGAGACACACGGCATCTGATTGATACAGGTGTTCTGGTTGGAACGGGTGTACTTGGTCAGGTTGTAGATATCAATGCCCGCTTCACCTGCGTACATTTCATCTTCATTAACCTTAATCACGATACGGGATGCGTCAACGTACTGAACCACACCGCCGCGTTTAGCAACGGAGGTTACACCGGAGTCAACCGCTACCGCACGCTCCATGCCTGTACCAACCAGCGGCTTGTCTGCACGCAGAGTCGGAACCGCCTGACGTTGCATGTTTGCACCCATCAATGCACGGTTGGCGTCATCGTGTTCAAGGAATGGGATCAGGGAAGCACCGACGGACACGATCTGTTGTGTCGAAACGTCCATGTACTGAACCTGATCACGGCTGAACAAGCTGGATTCGTCATAATGACGGCAGGTTACCAGTTCTTCAATGAAGTGGCCTTCTTCGTCCAGTGCGGAGTTAGCCTGCGCAATGACGTAGTTACCTTCTTCAATCGCTGACAGGTAATGAATCTCATCTGTTACCACACCGTCACGTACTAAACGATAAGGGGTTTCAAGGAAACCGTATTCGTTGGTACGAGCATAAACGGACAGTGAGTTAATCAGACCGATGTTCGGACCTTCAGGCGTTTCGATTGGACATACGCGACCATAGTGAGTCGGGTGTACGTCTCGAACTTCAAAGCCTGCACGTTCACGGGTCAGACCGCCTGGGCCCAAAGCAGAAATACGACGTTTGTGAGTGATTTCAGACAGTGGGTTGTTCTGGTCCATAAACTGAGACAACTGGCTGGAACCAAAGAACTCTTTCACTGCTGCTGAAATTGGCTTAGCGTTGATCATATCCTGAGGCATCAGGGTATCCAGATCACCCAGAGACAGACGCTCTTTCACCGCACGCTCTACACGTACCAGACCAACACGGAACTGGTTTTCAGCCATTTCACCAACGGAACGGATACGACGGTTGCCCAAGTGGTCGATATCATCCACTTCGCCTTTACCGTTACGGATATCGATAAGCTTTTTCATGACATCGATGATGTCAGCTTTGCTCAGGATACCAGAACCTTCAATCTCTTCACGATCCAGTGAACGGTTGAACTTCATACGGCCAACAGCAGACAGATCATAACGATCTTCAGAGAAGAACAGGTTCTCAAACAGGTTTTCTGCTGCTTCACGTGTTGGTGGTTCACCCGGACGCATCATGCGGTAGATTTCAACCAATGCGCTCAGGCGATCGTTGGTTGGGTCAATACGCAGAGTTTCGGAGATGTATGCACCGTGGTCCAAATCGTTGGTGAACAGGGTCTCAATGGTTTTATGACCAGATTGGCTCAAACGTGCCAGCAGGTCCAAAGAGAGTTCCATGTTCGCAGTACAGATGATTTCACCCGTATTCTGATCGATGTAATCTCTTGCAACAACTTTACCCGCGATATATTCAACAGGCACCTCAATGCGGTCTACCTGATCTTTTTCTAACTGGCGGATATGACGTGCAGTGATACGACGGCCTTTTTCAACATACACTTTGCCGTTTGCTTCAATATCAAATGAAGCTGTCTCACCACGCAGACGTTCTGGAACCAGAGTCATCTGCAATTTGTTGTCGCGAATTTCGAACGTGGTCTTGTCGAAGAACAGATTCAGAATGTCTTCGCTAGTGTAATCCATCGCGCGCAGAATAATCGAAGCCGGTAATTTACGACGGCGGTCGATACGCACAAACAGGTTATCTTTAGGATCGAATTCGAAATCCAGCCATGAACCACGGTAAGGAATGATACGTGCATTATACAGTACCTTACCGGATGAATGGGTTTTACCCTTATCGCTGTCAAAGAAAACGCCTGGGCTACGATGCAACTGAGATACGATTACGCGCTCAGTACCGTTGATAACGAAAGTCCCGTTATCAGTCATGAGTGGAATTTCACCCATGTAGACTTCTTGTTCTTTGATGTCTTTTACTGTGCCTTCCGGCGCTTCACGCTCATAGATCACCAGACGCAGTTTAACGCGCAGGGGAGCGGAATAAGTGACGCCGCGAATCTGACACTCTTGAACATCAAAAACAGGTTCGCCAAGACGGTAGCTTACATATTGCAGCTCAGAACTGCCGCTGTAACTCTGAATTGGGAACACAGAACGGAAGGCCGCTTCCAGTCCATTCTGGCCTTCAGGATCTTGCTCGATAAACTTCTGGAACGAGTCAAGTTGGATAGAAAGAAGGTATGGAACATCCAAAACTTGTGGACGTTTACCAAAATCCTTACGAATACGTTTTTTCTCGGTATAGGAGTAAACCATAGGGTTCCTCAGCTCGCTGATAAGTGACCCACTCTGTCCGCCCTTAAGGACAGCACTCGGCAACACTATTTTTTCGAACAGAAAACAGAATATTTTCCGTAATACTCATTGCTATTACTCTTAAATCATTTCATTGCGCTACCTTACTACCGAGCTACCCGAGAGGATCGTAGCTGAGAGCACAGTATATTAAGTCGTCAATAGGAAGGAGTATTTTGGGTTATTAGCAGCCAAACAGTGTGAAATGCTACTAACTCCCTGCATGTGCTCTGTAAGGCATTCTTTTTGTGAAGTCATCTTGGTAAAACAAGATCCTTGCAAAACAACAAGCTGCCTTACAGCGCAAAAAGGCTGGCGATTAAAAAACCGCCAGCCGCCAGCCTTGTAAATCAGGCTGCGAACTTCAAACTGATCTTACTTGATCTCAACAGAAGCACCTGCTTCTTCCAGAGATTTTTTCAGAGCTTCAGCGTCGTCTTTGCTGATAGCTTCTTTCAGTGCTGCTGGTGCGCTTTCAACCAGGTCTTTAGCTTCTTTCAGACCCAGGCCAGTTGCGCCACGTACTGCTTTGATTACAGCAACTTTGTTAGCGCCAACGCCAGTCAGGATTACGTCGAATTCAGTTTTTTCTTCAACTGCTTCAGCAGCGCCACCAACTACAGCTACAGCTGCAGCAGCAGAAACGCCGAATTTTTCTTCCATCAGGCTGATCAGTTCAACAACGTCCATTACAGACATTTCTGCAACTGCGTCCAGAATTTGTTCTTTAGTGATAGACATAACAAGTGTTCCTAAAATTCAGAAATAATTTATACGTTAAAAAGCAACGAAGGAAATAAGCAATTAAGCAGCTTCTTTCTGATCGCGTAGCGCAGCCAGAGTGCGAACCAGTTTGCCTGCAGCGGCTTCTTTCATGGTTGCCATCAGGCGTGCAATTGCTTCATCGTAAGTTGGGAGTGTTGCCAGACGATCGATATTTGATCCTGGAATAAACTCACCTTCAAAGGCTGCCGCTTTAATCTCGAATGCAGGGTTCGCTTTCGCGAAATCTTTGAACAGACGAGCAGCTGCGCCCGGATGTTCAGAAGAGAAAGCAATCAAGGTTGGACCAACGAACGCTTCTTTCAGGCACTCATATTCAGTACCTTCAACAGCACGACGCAGCAGGGTATTACGTACAACACGTACGTTAACACCAGCTTCACGGCATGCTTTACGCAGTTCAGTCATTTTATCTACGGTAACGCCACGAGAATCCGCAACAACCGCAGACAGCGCGCCTTTGGCTACTTCGCTGACTTCAGCAACAATCGCTTGTTTGTCTTGAAGATTTAGTGCCATTAGCTTCTTGCTCCTGGATTAACCGGGAAAACCCGGAACTCACTTCACTCAAGGCACAGGATGTGCCTGAGCGCTAAAACACGGTGAGCAGAATCCAGAAAATAAATTTCATTTGGCTCTGTCACCGTCTACGCAGGATATTAAGTAAGTAATTTCTACGTACTTACGCCTGCGGTCTTGGACGGGGCTTGGATTAGGCCAAGCTCCAACCGAAAAATTGTGATTTGCCCTGAACACACTTTATGTACCAATTATTATGAATTGTTATACATCTGCTCAGGCAAATTCGAAGCGTCAGATTTTAGACAAATCTGACGCTAAGGTAAAGCGATATTCGCTTTCAGCTTAAATTATTAAGCTGTTACGGTGTTCAGACCAGACTGGTCAACTGCAACACCAGCGCCCATGGTAGTGGACAGGCTAACTTTCTTAACGTAAACACCTTTAGCAGAAGATGGCTTAGCTTTTTTCAGCGCAACCAGCAGAGCTTCCAGGTTTTCTTTCAGTTTGTCAGCGTCAAAGTCAACTTTACCGATGGTGGTGTGGATGATACCGTTCTTGTCGTTACGGTAACGAACCTGACCAGCTTTAGCGTTCTGTACAGCTTCAGCAACGTTAGGAGTTACAGTACCAACTTTCGGGTTTGGCATCAGACCACGTGGACCCAGGATTTGGCCCAATTGACCAACAACGCGCATTGCATCTGGAGATGCGATAACTACGTCGAAGTTCATCTCGCCTTTCTTAATCTGTTCAGCCAGATCTTCCATACCTACCAGTTCTGCGCCAGCAGCTTTAGCCGCTTCAGCGTTTGCACCCTGAGTAAATACAGCAACACGTACTGAACGACCGGTACCGTGTGGCAGTACAGTTGCGCCACGAACGTTCTGGTCAGATTTACGAGCATCGATGCCAAGATTAACAGCTACGTCAACGCTTTCTACGAACTTAGCAGTAGCCAGTTCTTTCAGCAGAGCAACGGCTTCGTTGATGTCATATTGCTTAGTTGCATCAACTTTTTCACGAATAGTGCGCATGCGCTTAGTCAGTTTAGCCATTGATTAACCCTCCACTACCAGGCCCATGGAACGAGCAGTACCTTCGATTGAACGCATCATCGCGTCAACGTCAGCACCAGTCATGTCCGCTGCTTTAGTTTCAGCAATTTCACGAACCTGAGCGCTGGTTACTTTACCAACTTTCTCTTTATTCGGTTTGCCGGAACCAGATTTAACGCCTGCTGCTTTTTTCAGCAGAACCGCTGCAGGTGGAGTTTTGGTAACGAAAGTGAAAGAACGGTCTGCATAAACAGTGATAACAACTGGAATTGGCAGGCCTTTTTCAATGCTTTCAGTTTTAGCATTGAACGCTTTACAGAATTCCATGATGTTAACACCCTGCTGACCCAGTGCTGGACCAACTGGTGGGCTTGGGTTCGCCATACCCGCTGCAACTTGCAGCTTAACGTAGGCTTGTACTTTCTTAGCCATCTATATTTCCTCTATGTGGGTATTATCGCCTCAGAAAAGAGGCTCCCCTAACGTTTCAGGCCCCGCCGAATAATAAATATAAGGCCGAACCACAAAAAATTATGTCTGTAATCAGACTTAGTTGCCTATCCGAATACATCCGAATAAAAACAAAAGGCGCGAAATTGTATTTTAATTTCACACCTTTTGCAAGCCAATTCGCTTAATTAAGCATCAGATCAGACTTTCTCGACCTGACCAAAATCCAGCTCAACCGGCGTAGCACGACCAAAGATAGAAACCGAAACTTTCAGGCGGCTCTTCTCGTAATCGACTTCTTCCACAACACCCTTGAAGTCTGCGAATGGACCATCGCTGACACGGACGATTTCGCCTGGTTCGAACAAAGTTTTTGGACGTGGCTTATCACCAACCTGCTGAAGACGATTCATAATAGCATCGACTTCTTTATCGCTGATTGGTGCCGGGCGGTCAGATGTACCGCCAACAAAACCCATTACGCGAGGTACGCTACGAACCAGATGCCATGTGTCATCGTTCATTACCATTTGTACCAAGACATAGCCCGGGAAGAATTTACGCTCGCTTTTACGGCGCTGGCCACTGCGGATCTCAATAACTTCTTCTTTCGGCACCATAACTTCACCGAAAGAGTCTTCCATATCCTGTAATTTGATATGTTCGGACAGAGATTGGGCTACGCGGCTTTCAAACCCAGAAAATGCCTGTATGACATACCAACGCTTTTTTGGGGATTCAGACATTCTTAAAACCTCAGGCCTGTAATAAATGAAACTAAACGCACCAGAATACCATCAAGCCCCCACAGAATCAGAGACATGACAGCGGTTACTGCTGCAACAATCAGTGTTGTATGCAGGGCTTCCTGGCGAGTTGGCCAAATGACTTTACGCATTTCGACGCGGGATTCGCGGGCAAATGCTAATGCAGCTTTACCTTTCGCAGTCCACAATGCAACTGCTCCTGCAAGGGCAACAATAGCAACAACGGCTATCGCGCGCAGAGGCAGGTTATACTCCCGGTAATAGTAATTACCCACTATAGCAACCACCAGCAGCACTGCTACCAATAGCCATTTTGCTATATCAAGACCACGCCCGCTTTCTTGAGCATTGCTATTCGCACTCATAAACCAACCTGTAACTATTTGTAAGTAACTATGATGTAAATAGATAGCCAGCTTGCCTCGCAAGAGCAAAACAAATCAGACCGAACCCAAAGATAATTGTAATTGTATCTGACTCGGCGTCATAATTCAGCAGGACTTTTCCTACCCGTTGTATCAGAGCCTATCTCACCAATAATTGGGCACAAATACTTAATGTACCCATCAACAACTATTGATGAGATAGGTTCTTCTTAAGACAACGTATAAAAAGGGCATCTGTCGATGCCCTTCCAAAATGAACACATTAAAAAGATTATGCGATCACTTTAGCAACAACACCTGCACCTACAGTACGGCCGCCTTCACGGATTGCGAAACGCAGACCTTCGTCCATTGCGATTGGCGCAATCAGGTTAACTACCATGTTGATGTTGTCACCTGGCATTACCATCTCTACGCCTTCTGGCAGTTCGATAGTACCGGTTACGTCAGTTGTACGGAAGTAGAACTGT
>NZ_NIBU01000024.1:27938-55117 GCF_002632485.1 Xenorhabdus innexi
GCTACCGCCGTAGGTTTTTGCCAGAACGGTGGTGATTGCAGCAGTCAGGGTAGTTTTACCGTGGTCAACGTGGCCGATAGTACCAACGTTAACGTGCGGCTTGGAACGTTCAAACTTTTCTTTAGACACGACTCTATTCCTTAATACCGCTCCCTCGTCACAAATGATGAGGGAGCCAAAAAGATAGTAAACTCGAAAACTTATCTAGCTTTACGAGCTTCGATAATAGCCTGAGCGACGTTGCTAGGCGCTTCGTTGTACTTCAAGAACTCCATGGAGTAAGAAGCACGACCTTGGGTCTGAGAACGCAGGTCAGTAGCATAACCAAACATTTCAGATAATGGTACTTGAGCACGAACAATTTTGCCCGTAGCTACATCATCCATACCATCGATCATACCACGGCGACGGTTCAGGTCACCGATGACGTCACCCATATAGTCTTCTGGTGTTTCCACTTCGACTTTCATGATTGGCTCCAGCAGAACTGGTTTCGCCTTCATGAAGCCTTCTTTAAATGCCATGGATGCAGCAATTTTAAAGGCGATTTCTGAGGAGTCAACGTCATGGTAAGAACCGTCGAACAGAGCAACTTTAACGTCAACGATTGGGTAACCCGCCAGAACACCGCTCTTCAGCTGTTCCTGAACGCCTTTGTCAACGCCTGGGATGTATTCTTTAGGAACAACACCACCAACGATTTCGTTCGCGAATTCGTAACCGTCGCCACCTGATTCCATAGGCTCGATACGTAGCCAAACGTGACCATACTGACCACGACCACCGGATTGTTTAGCGTGTTTACCTTCCTGCTCAACAGAGGCACGGATGGTTTCACGGTAAGCAACCTGTGGTTTACCTACGTTCGCTTCAACGTTGAATTCACGACGCATACGGTCAACCAGTACGTCGAGGTGAAGTTCACCCATACCTGCGATGATAGTCTGACCAGACTCTTCATCACTGCTTACGCGGAATGATGGGTCTTCTTGTGCCAGACGACCTAAAGCGATACCCATTTTTTCCTGGTCAGCTTTAGTTTTTGGTTCGATAGCAACAGAGATAACTGGCTCTGGGAATTCCATGCGCTCCAGAATGATTGGGGCAGACATGTCACACAGAGTGTCACCTGTAGTTACATCTTTCAGACCGATAGCAGCAGCGATGTCGCCTGCACGGACTTCTTTGATTTCTTCACGTTTGTTAGCGTGCATCTGAACGATACGACCAAAACGTTCTTTCTTGTCTTTAATCGGGTTCAGTACGGTGTCACCAGAGTTAACAACACCGGAGTAAACACGGAAGAACGTCAGGTTACCCACGAATGGGTCAGTTGCGATTTTGAACGCCAGTGCTGAGAAAGGCTCGTCATCGCTTGAATGACGTTCTGCTGGGGTATCTTTGCCATCTGGCAACATACCTTTGATAGACTCAACGTCAGTTGGCGCTGGCAGATATTCGATAACTGCATCCAACATTGCCTGAACACCTTTGTTCTTAAATGCAGAACCACAGGTAACCAGGATAATTTCGTTAGCCAGAACACGCTTACGCAGAGCTGCCTTGACTTCGTCTTCAGTCAGCTCTTCACCGCTCAGATATTTGTCCATCAGTTCTTCTGATGCTTCTGCAGCGGATTCAATCAGGTTCTGATGCCATTCCTGCGCCAGTTCAAGCATGTCAGCTGGGATATCTTCATAAGTGAAGGTAGTTCCCTGATCAGCTTCGTTCCAGTTGATTGCTTTCATTTTCAGCAGGTCAACAACACCGGTGAAGGTATCTTCTGCACCGATTGCCAATTGCAGAGGAACTGGGTTAGCTGCCAGACGAGTTTTGATCTGATCAACAACGCGCAGGAAGTTCGCACCCATACGGTCCATTTTGTTAACGAACGCGATACGTGGAACATTATATTTGTTAGCCTGACGCCATACGGTTTCAGACTGAGGCTGAACACCACCAACTGCACAGTAAACCATTACTGCACCATCAAGAACACGCATAGAACGCTCTACTTCGATAGTGAAGTCAACGTGGCCTGGGGTGTCGATGATGTTGATGCGGTGTGGCTCATACTGTTTAGCCATACCAGACCAGAATGCAGTAGTCGCTGCGGAGGTAATGGTAATACCACGCTCCTGCTCCTGCTCCATCCAGTCCATAGTTGCTGAACCTTCGTGAGTTTCACCGATTTTATGGTTTACACCTGTGTAAAACAGAATACGTTCAGTTGTTGTGGTTTTACCGGCGTCGATGTGGGCACTGATACCGATATTACGGTAGCGTGCTATAGGTGTTTGACGAGCCATTTTTTCCTCTCTCGTGGGCGTTCTTCAATTTGGAGAACGGGCAGCCGCAGCTACCCAGAACATATTCACTGCCGATGGATTGCCAAAAAATGGATTACCAACGGTAGTGTGCGAACGCCTTGTTAGCTTCTGCCATACGGTGAACGTCTTCACGTTTCTTAACAGCAGCGCCTTTGTTTTCAGCCGCATCAGATAATTCATTCGCCAGGCGCAGAGCCATAGACTTATCACCGCGTTTACGAGCAGCATCAACGATCCAACGCATTGCCAGAGCATTACGACGAACCGGACGAACTTCAACTGGAACCTGATAGGTAGAACCACCTACACGGCGGGATTTAACTTCCACAGTCGGGCGCACGTTATCCAGTGCCTGCTCGAATGCTTCCAGATGTTCTTTACCGGAACGCTGAGCCAGGGTCTCAAGCGCACCATATACGATTGCTTCTGCGACAGACTTTTTACCGTCTACCATCAGGATATTTACAAATTTGGCCAGCAGTTCTGATCCGAACTTTGGATCTGGCAGAATTTTACGTTGACCAATTACACGACGACGTGGCATGGAAATACTCCGTTTCGAATTTCAGGGTTGTCCAAAACTCTACGAGTTTATTTTGACATTAAAAGTGAACAATGTTTGGCCTTACTTAACGGAGGACCATTAAGCCTTTGGCTTCTTCACACCGTACTTAGAACGAGCTTGTTTACGGTCTTTAACACCAGAACAGTCCAGTGCGCCGCGAACGGTGTGGTAACGCACACCTGGCAAGTCTTTAACACGACCGCCACGGATCAGGATAACGGAGTGCTCTTGCAGGTTGTGGCCTTCACCACCGATGTAAGAAGTCACTTCGAAACCGTTAGTCAAACGCACACGGCATACTTTACGCAGTGCTGAGTTTGGTTTTTTTGGAGTGGTGGTATATACACGAGTACATACGCCACGTTTCTGCGGGCAAGCTTCCAGAGCAGGAACGTTGCTTTTCACAACTTTCGAGCTACGGGATTTGCGAACCAGCTGGTTAATAGTTGCCATTATTAAAAAAGCTCCTGGTTTTTTTGCTTCGTAAACACGGATTTTACCCTCTGTCAGCCATGATGACAAAACGAGAGGACGCGGAATTTTATTGCTGACTTGACGAGGTGTCAAGAAATATACAGTCTTTATATATGTTGCTATCGTCAGTATTATGTCTGCGTACTCAAGAGTCCACAGGCTACTGATTTATTGACTGAATAATTATGGGCAATATCTGCTGGCAAAATGCGGAAATATTTACCAACTTAAACTTTGCTGGTGTTTCACTGTTAAATTAACAAAGCCATTGTAATTGACCACTTTTACGTGCTCTGAAACCCGCTCCGTAAGCCCTCGGGCATCCAGATCCTCCTGCAAGGCGTAGATACCCGCCCCCGTATGAATCAATTCTGCTAAATAGGGATTACCATGAATACCCAGTAATACCCCATTTTGCAGCATCAGGACATCATCTGCATCAGTGATCAGGCCAAGTACTGCATTGAAGTCATCCTGATAAGGTGAGCATCTAACAGTATATAACATGTCATCTCCCCAAAGTAGATTAAAATTTCAACACTAAAATTTCAACACAACATCGTAACCCGCCAGAATTTCCCGGATTGCCCTAGCAGAAAGAAATTCAGCTTCCAGAATGAAATCATCTTCTGGGCTATATCCCCTAACCGTCAGATCATCAAGACAAATATAATATTTTTCAATATCATACAGAGGCAAAATTTTAAATGTTGAAATATAGTCACGTGACAGGATTTTATCCGGCTGCTGGTTGGACAGCAGCTGAAATACGCCATCTGAAATAAAGAACACGCCGACCTGTTCCGTCAATGCTGATGTTGCAAGCAGTGCATCCAGCCCTTCTCTACCGGCAGAAGAGCCGTGGGGGGCCTCAGTAAAAACGAAGGCAATTTTTTTCATTATATTCTTCCTGTTGTGCCCCTAAGCCTGTGCCGTTAAGCATTGTTCTCTTAAAATTGTACCACGCGGTCACACAGCATCATCGCCTCAGCCAAAGAACCAAGCCCACTGAGTTCAAAACCATCGGCGAGATTCGCCCCTGCCAGATTCAGTTCATTTGCCTGCTGCTCATCCACAACGCCGCGTCGTAGCGCAGCGGCAACACAAATAAACAGTTCAAACTGATGCTGAGCAGCCAACGACTGCCACGCCCTGACAAGATCAACCTCATCATTGGCAGGCGCGGTCAGCTGATTGCCATTCTGGACGCCTTCACGATAAAAAAACACGCTATGCAATTTATGGCCGGAAGCAATAAGTGCCTGAGCAAACTGATAGGCGCTACTGGCTTGCTGAGTCCCGTATGCCGATCCGGTCACCAGCAGGCAATAAGACAGTGGCAGCATGACTTCTCCATTACTTTTCCGGATGAGCACATTCACCGTTTTTAAACTGGCGAATATAAAGATATACCGTATGCTTGGAGATATTCAGACGGTCAGCGACCTGATTAATCGCATCTTTGATATCAAAAATGCCCTTCTCATAGAGGTTCAGAACGACCTGCCTGTTTTTGGCATTATTGGAAACATTACGATCAGCATTGACTTCTTCGATAGTAAATTCCAGTGTCTGGGCAACCAAATCATCCACAGAAGAAGCAAAATTGACGTTTGAAGAAACTTCATGAGTTTTTTCAGGAATAAACGTCTGAATAATTTCAGAAAAGGGAACATCAAGATTCATATTGATACACAAAAGCCCGATGACCCGACGCTGACGATTGCGAATAGCAATAGTGACAGATTTCATCAATGAGCCACTCTTTGCTCTGGTGAAATAAGCTCTGGAAACAGAAGAATCTTCATCAGTAATATCGTGCAGCATCCGCAATGCCAGATCGGTAATAGGGGAACCAATTTTACGGCCGGTATGTTCTCCGTTAGCTATTCTGACAGCTGAACATTTAAGGTCCTCCAGTGAATGAAGAACAATTTCACAATGCCCACCAATCAGCATAGCCAGGCCATCAACTGCCGCTTCATAAGACTTTAAAATTTCATGATCCGTTTCACTGAACGGTTGATTTTCCAGTAAATCAATATCGTTGTTATTAACAGATATGTTATCACCGGATATTTTATCACCAGACAATAGTGGGGTAGACATGTAATACACCATCCTTCAAGCTTAGACTTCGCCTCACCAAAAACATCAGGGAGAGATTTATTATAACCGTAGTTAGCAGACAACATTTAAAAGCGCTGTATTCTATCCAGAATAATGACGTTAAAACTACATTAAATTACCGTCAAGCTCTTGCCGGGTAAGACTATCCGGCTTTATCACAGCGTTAATGTTCGAATACACCTGATATATGAAAAAATTATTCTATTTAATACCGTAGAAAATAATAAGTGGTCAAATTCATTTTCTATATTTAGTCTTGAATAACTTACCAAGCCGAAGTAAATATTCTCATAACAAAACAGGGGCATGATAGCCCCTGTTATAAAATAATGTATTAATTACGATACAAATTATTTTGCTTTCGTGTTGGGTTTAATATCCAACAATTCAATTTCAAAGACTAAGGTTGAGTTAACCGGAATGCCCTGAACACCATTTTTGCCGTAAGCTAACTCAGGCGGAATAACCAGCTTCATTTTTCCACCTTTTTTCAGGTGCTGAAGACCTTCTGTCCAACCCGGGATAACACCCCCCAAAGGGATAGACAGCGGCTCTTTCCGCTCATAGGAACTATCAAACACCTTACCGTCAATCAAAGAACCTTTGTAGTTTACAACGACAGTATCGCCTGATGTAGGCTTTTTGCCTGTTCCTTCACGTTCAATCTTGTACAAAAGACCCGATTTAGTTTTGACTACCCCGGCTTCCTTAGCGAACTGTGCGCGGAATTTATCCCCTTTCACGTTATTTTCGCTGGCTTCTTTTTCCAGTTTAGCCTGTAAAGAAGTCCTGATTTTTGCATCAAACTCACTGAGGATCTGCTGAATTTCGCTATCATTCAGTTTACTTTTATTATTTATTGCTTCTCCGAAGCCAGACATAACCTGAGATTTATCGAGATCGATACCCAGAGCTTTCTGTTCCTCTAAAGATTTTTCCATATAACGACCAATGGAAGCACCCAAAGCATAAGAGTTCTGCTGTTCCAAAGTCTTGAAAGCCTTATTCAACTTCACTTCATCGCTGGCTTTTTCTTCATTAGCCATTGCATACGGCACACCGAATGTTATTGCCAGTGTAGTTGCTAACAAAGTTGTTTTTAAGAATGATTTCATCATGTTCTCCAATAAATTTGACTGAATTTGTCATCAGCAAAAATCATGCAACCACATGTACTATAACTGCCTACTAAAACCAATAACAATATTTGCTATACATTGTCCTGAAAAAGATTGTAATCACATTGATACCAAACGCTTTTACTTATTCCATTTTTTCTTTGCGTTACGTTTATCTGCCCTTATCTTTGCCAAAAAATTTAGGTATCAGGACACGGGTATTATAGTATCAACCCGTTTAGAATAATCATTTCATCATGAAATTAAATGAACGAACAACAAACAAAGATGCGGGGAAAAATTATGGGATTACCCAGTTTTGAGCAGAGATTTGAGCAACTGGAAACTAAACTAGCCTACCAGGAAATGACGATTGAAGAATTAAACCAAGAGGTTAGAAAGCAGCAGGTAGAAATAGATATATTGAAAGAACAGTTAAAATTAATGGCTGAGCGGCTGAAAACCCACCAGTCATCAATTATCGCACCGATGTCGGAAGAAACGCCTCCTCCTCACTATTAAGAGAATATTGATAAGGAGCATCTTGACCGGGGAGTGCCCCAGTATTGCTGGCCGGAGTAAATACCTGCCAGAAAAGGCCGGGGCAAACTGTCAATGGGGTAAACCATAAACAGGACAAACCATAAAAAAGAGAAGCCTGTCAGCTTCCCTTTTTCCGTCTGAATTTTTCCTGCTAAATCAGTGGCAGCTGCCACCGCAGCAGCTATGACCTTCGTCGTCATGCTGATGATCGTGGTCACCACAACCACCCTGACCATGCACGTGACCGTGAGCCAGTTCTTCTTCTGTTGCTTCACGAATCGCAACAATTTCAACATTGAACTTCAGGTTCTGGCCTGCCAGCATATGGTTGCCGTCAACAACAACGTCATCACCTTCTAAGGCAGTGATTTCAACAGGTACAGGACCCATATCCGTGTCAGCCAGGAAACGCATACCAACTTCTAATTCCTCAACACCCACAAAAACATCTTTTGGTACGCGCTGAACCAGATTTTCATCATACTGACCATATGCATCATCAGCTTCAACGCTCACATCAAAGCGCTCACCAGCCTCACGACCATCCAGCGATTTCTCTAAACCGCTAATCAGGGAACCGCGGCCATGCAGATAGTCTAACGGTGCGCTCACCGGGGACTCATCAACTAAAACACCATCTTCTGTTCTTACTTGATAAGCCAAGCTGACCACCAAATCTTTTGCTACTTTCATGACATCTCCTACGATACCCGGGTAAAAACGTGAGGGAAAACTTTACGTTACAACTAAATACGTTACGACTAACTCTAACGTGACGACTAAAAATGCCGCTGATTGTACCGGAATTCTACTTCACTGTATCCGGTAATGAAAAAATTTATCCGACATCTGTTGTAACTCAGTTCAATTAGTTAGGGGTAAAAATACCGATAACCTGTTCCTGATCTCGGACATGGGACGTTACAGACTCATCGGTTTGCCGTTGAAGATGCCCACAACTGACACACTCCACAACATCCACTTTATTCTCCTGCCACATGGCCAAAGTATCCTGTGACTGACACTTCGGGCAAACGGCTCCTGCAATAAAACGCTTACGACTTACTGACATACATTCCCCCATGACTTCACACTCTGCAATATTGCATACATTGCCATGCATATTATACCCAATGGATTTCAAGTTGCATCGCGGCGGCAAGGGAGAGCACCCGGAAGCATAGATAACTATGTGACTGGGGCGAACGAGCGCAGCCAACAAAGAGGCAACCTGAAAGACGAAAGGGATTATTCATCCCAGCCTTCCGGCTGACGACGTTCATTGAGCATTTCCCGTTCAAATAGCTCTTCCAGTTCTCTGCGGGCTTCTTTTACGCGGGATATATGGGTTACATCACCCTGTACCTGAGGCATCAGTTCACGCAACATGCGCATATCCAGACGCCTGAAATGTTGCTGAGCACGATAGGCATGATGAGGATGAATACCCAGCCCGATCATAGTCTTTCTTCCGACTTCCAACGCACTGGAGAACGTTTCCCGACTAAAATCCCGCACGCCATTCTGCAACAGTTCATGAGCTTCAAAACGCCCTCTGGCACGTGCAATGATGTGCAGGTGAGAGAAATGTTGCTGACATAAACGGACAATTGCCATCGTATCTTCCGGCTCATCACAGGTAATGACAATCGCTTTGGCTTTGTCAGCCCCCGCAGAACGCAGCAGCGCCAGCTCACTCGCATCACCATAATACACCTTATAACCATAACGACGTAGTGTACTGATCGCACTCACATCGCGCTCCAGCACAGTAATACGGATTTTATTTGCCATTAAAAGGCGCCCGACAACCTGCCCGAAACGACCAAAACCTACCACGATAACCTGTGGAGCATTATCTTCCACAACATTATCTTCCACAAAAGGTGTCTCATTGCTTTCCGCTTGTGTGTTGTAACGGTCGGTTAATATACGTTCGATCAATGTCATAACCAGTGGTGTTGTCATCATCGATAGTGTCACCACCACCAACAAAAACGACATCTGGCCCTGATCTAACACTTTCTCCCCAAGAGCGGCAGAAAATAAAACAAAGGCGAATTCCCCTCCCTGACTTAACATCCCTGAGAACTGCATAATTAATGATTTTTCCAGACCAGAAATTCTGCCGATGGCATACAATAGGATACTTTTTATCAATACCAGTGCCAGAACCGCGAGCAATACATCAGGCAAATAGCTCAACAGCACACCAATATTCAATGACATACCGACAGAAATAAAAAACAGCCCCAGCAATAATCCCTTGAAGGGTTCAATAGAAATTTCCAGCTCATGGCGATATTCACTATCGGCAAGCAGAACACCTGCGATAAACGTCCCCAGCGCCATCGAAAAACCCAGCATCTCCATAAAAATTGCTGCACCAAGAACAACCAACAAAGCAGCAGCGGTAAATACCTCCCTGACACCGGATTTCACCACCAGACGAAATAAAGGGCGTAATAAATAGCGCCCGCCCAACAACATTCCGGCAAAAGCAATAATTTTAAGACCAATACGATACCAGTCACCGGAAGCCGCGCCACCTGCCAATATCGGTATCAAAGCTAAAGCCGGGATTAACGCGATATCCTGAAAAAGCAGAATAGAAAAACCGAGTTGCCCGCCTTCATTATTTGCCATGCCTTTTTCCCGCATTAATTGCAGAGCCATCGCGGTTGACGACATGGCGAGACCAACGCCACCGATCACTGCGGCCTGCCATGAGAAATGAGTCAGAAAAAGGAATGAAGCCAGAACTGATGCAGTCAGCACAACCTGTACCGTACCGGCACCAAAGATAGAGCGCCTGAGTTGCCAGAGTTTTGCCGGATTGAGTTCAAGACCAATGATGAACATCAGAAAAACAATACCAAGCTCAGAGAAATGGAGGATCTCACCGACATCCTTAATAAGTCCGGTTCCCCAAGGACCAAGCGCAATCCCGGCAAGAAGATATCCTAAAACAGCTCCGATTCTGAATTTCTGAGCCAGAGGAACAGCCACAACAGCAGCAAACAGAAATAATATTCCGGCGCTTAACAGCGCTGAAGTCTCCATGATTAAAGCCCTCCCAGAGACAGCGGCGCTTTAAGCCATTCCCAATACGCATTTGCATGACTGACGAGCACTTCAGATGGCTGACGTCTGGCCCAGTAGAGGATCATCGGTGACAACCAGTGCATATGACACATTGAAGCCACTAATTCGAAAGGCCGGAGAATCTCTTCCATCGAATAACGGTTGTGCCCGCTGCTGCGGAAGGCACCTTCAGGCTCTCCCGTGGTAATGAAAGAACGCCAATATTTATTTTTCAGCATCGGCTCAGTGCCACCAATAAAATCACGGCTTAACACGCGATCCATCCACTCTTTCAATAAAGCAGGACAGCTATAAGTATAAAGAGGATGCTGAAACACAATGATCTGATGCTCACTTAAGAGCTTCTGCTCTGCCGGGACATCAATAAAAAAGTCAGGATAGCAGCCATACAGATCGTGAATAGTGACATTCTCCAGATCCCGAACCGTCTGGAGCAACACTTTATTGACCACAGAACCCTGCGGTTCTGGATGGATATACAACAGTAATACCTTGGGCGGCAGAACATTAGATGACAATAGCATCAATCCCCCCTCAGGACGTGTCAGGCCACCTATTTTCCGCTACCATGCACGCCAGACTATCGAAACAACGAAACGAACAGATACAATGTAATTATTAACTTAACATACTCTATACAGACAACATCATGATTGTTTTTTCTTCTCTGCAAATCCGCCGAGGCATCCGCGTTCTGCTGGACAATGCCAGCGCGACCATTAATCCGGGCCAGAAAGTGGGTCTGGTGGGTAAAAATGGCTGTGGCAAATCAACCCTGCTTTCATTACTGAAAGGTGAACTTCAGGCTGAAAATGGTTCTGTGACATTTCCCGGAAACTGGGCTTTGGCATGGGTAAATCAGGAAACTCCCGCTCTGGAAATTTCCGCGCTTGAATATGTGATCGACGGTGATCGTGAATTCCGTCAACTGGAGCACAAGCTGAAAATAGCCAACGAACAGAATGATGGTCACGCTATTGCCCACCTTCACGGTCAATTGGACACTATTCAGGCATGGACAATCCGCGCCCGTGCATCCAGTTTGCTGCATGGTCTGGGCTTTTCTCAGGCACAGTTAGAACAACCTGTCAGCTCATTTTCCGGCGGCTGGCGTATGCGCCTCAATCTGGCTCAGGCACTGATCTGCCGTTCTGACCTGCTATTGCTTGATGAACCAACTAACCATCTTGATCTGGATGCTGTCATCTGGCTTGAAAAGTGGCTGAAAAGCTACACCGGTACTTTGATTCTGATATCGCATGACAGGGATTTCCTCGACCCGATCATCGATAAAATCCTGCATATCGAGCAACAGAATTTATCTGAATATACGGGTAATTACTCTTCCTTTGAACGGCAACGGGTTGCCAAACTGGCTCAACAACAGGCTCTGTACCAAAGCCAGCAAGAAAAAGTGGCACACTTGCAAAGCTATATTGACCGTTTCCGTGCTAAAGCCACCAAAGCAAAACAGGCACAGAGCCGGATTAAAATGCTGGAACGCATGGAACTGATTGCACCGGCTCATGTTGATAACCCATTCCATTTTAGCTTCCGAGAACCAGAAAACCTGCCAAATCCGCTATTGAATATGGAAAAAATCAGTGCAGGATACGGTGACAAGACTGTGCTGGACTCGATCAAATTAAATCTGGTTCCCGGTTCACGCATTGGCCTGCTGGGTCGGAACGGAGCCGGTAAATCAACACTTATCAAATTACTGGCAGGAGAACTCGCACCACAGCAGGGGGAAATAGCCTTAGCCAAAGGTATCAAACTGGGATATTTCGCCCAGCACCAGTTGGAATACCTCCGTGCAGACGAATCGCCTTTACAGCACTTAGCCAGACTCGCACCACAGGAAGCCGAGCAACAACTGAGAGATTATCTCGGAGGCTTCGGATTCAAAGGAGATCAAGTGACTGACCAGAGTGCCCGTTTTTCCGGCGGGGAAAAGGCTCGACTGGTACTTGCACTGATTGTCTGGCAGCGGCCAAACCTTCTGCTACTGGATGAACCAACCAACCACCTCGATCTGGACATGAGACAGGCACTGACTGAAGCCCTGATCGATTTCGATGGTGCGCTTGTTGTGGTATCCCACGACCGACATCTGCTGCGCTCTACAACGGACGAGCTTTATCTGGTACATGATGGCAAAGTGGAATCGTTCACCGGCGATCTGGAAGACTATCAACAATGGCTGACAGAGTTACAACGCCAGCAATTACGCGAAAGTCAGGAAAAAGAAAAAGTGCCTTCCTACATGGATGCACCTGCCAATAACGCATCGAATTACAGCGCAGCGGAACGTAAAGATCAAAAAAGGCGTGAAGCGGAATTCCGTAACCAGACACAGCCATTGCGTAAACGGCTGACTGTTCTTGAAAAGCAAATGGAAAATTTAAGTACAGAACTGGCAAATGTAGAAGAAAAACTGTCAGATAACACAATATATGAAAGTGATCGCAAAGCTGAGTTAACTGAGTGCCTGCACCAACAAAGTAACACCAAATCCAAACTGGAAGATATAGAAGTTGAATGGTTAGATATTCAGGAACAACTGGAAAAAATGACAGAAACGTTTAACGCAAATCTGTAAATTTTTTCTGAGAATATATTTTCAGACATCATTACCGGGCATTGTAATCTAATACCCGGTAATGATACTTTCAGCCAAAAAGACATATCCTTATGATAATACATACAAAAATTACTTTACTGAAGATTTAAATTTATATAACTTACAAATCACTTTTATAATTAAATTTTAGAAACCGTATACATTTACCCGTAAACCTCACAGTCTTATTATTTAAAAATTCACTTTTCAGAAAAACGCATTAATAATAGAAACAGAATAATTCGATGACCCTTTATTAAATTATTTTACAGATTGACTACCCATGCAGAAAAGCTTTCTGCATCATCAACCAAATCATCATCTATTGACTTACTCCATACTACACCCAAGTCTATTTTTTTACCTGTTTCAACAAGTTCGAGAGAATTCATATAATAATCGGGAATTGCACTTATCATTCTCTTAGGCACACATGTGTAAGCCCCATTTTTTGTAATCATCGCCATCATCAACATAATATCATTTGTTTTTAATAACAAATTCATACTATCACTGCTATAAATAGGAAAAACATTTAAACAATCATTCAAATCAGCATTGTTTTTTTCTTCAGGCGCCATTGTCAGAGAATTCTCACTGCCATACTGACTATTTCCCATTCTGAATTTAGATATCAACGGACTCTTTTTCTTAAATATATACACTAACTTTTCAGTAAATGTTTTTTTTACATCAAACGGTTTTGTCGCTACCAGAGGCATAACAGCCACATGAAGCATACCTGCATTCAGTAAATTAACTTGCTGTTCAACTGACAACCCCGTCATCAAAGCCAGTACAATATTGCCTTTCTTCTCTACAAGCTGCTTTTCGATTTGAGAATAAATGTGGACAGGAAAACAAGAACCGACATACAAATGCCGGGTAATTTCTTTTTTTGAATCAGACTGCACCTGGTTTTTAAACTGCTCATAATGTGTTAAAAATTTTCTGGTATTTTCCAGCGTTTTCTGACCAAAATCTGTTAATTTTGTTCCATTTGGTCCTCTTCTGAATAATTCAGCTCCCAGAATATCTTCCAGACCATGTATTTTTTTCGTCAAAGCAGGCTGAGAAAGGTAAAGCCTCTCTGATGCCTTGTGATAATTAAGAGTCTCAGCCAAAACGATGAAAGCTTCAAGATTGCGTATATCCATGTTCTTTCGCCCAATGGTTGTGAATAACGACAAAACATTACAGATTCATGGTGATAGCATTTTAACTTAGCGCTTTGCCAAAGGTCTTATCAGAACTACTGGTCAAAATGTTTACTAATGAAAGGTTAGTTAATAAGAATACAATTAGCAAAAGATTTACCACTGCACCTTAATCACATTAATTTATAATAACATTGCTAATGAAGAGAAAATACGCATACTATAAAAAGATAATTTCACCTCCTCATAGCTAGCTCGTGATTCAGCTCGTGATTCATACATAAAATTACAATTCACACTTTATTAATTACAATTTCTGACATTCACAAAAACAATAACCTTAATACCAAATAACTTCAGAGTATTAAACCAAAAATTGATTAAATAAAATATTATTTTAATAAAGTATCACATAATCAAATCACAAGTGAACAGATTAATAAAAAAAACAAACAAAAGAATATAAAGCTAATTTACTCGCATAATGAAAAAAATAAATGAAAGTTATTTTTCAATCCATAATAAAATCGCTATAATTTAATTATCAAAGCACTGTAAACACTGGTAAGTAATTAGTTATAACACATTAAGAAAGGTGAAATAAATTTAGAAACTCCTGAAGGGTATAAATAAGCAGAGCACCAATCATAAAAAACGATAAAAATAAAAAGCCATCTTGGTCGATACCTTTTCACATTTTTATATAGAAGCATTCTGTAATCACACATTATCTATTGCAAAATAAATTCAGACAACTGCATATGGAAGAGAGTATTAATTTATCACAAGAATAATAACCAGTTGAAATTTACTAAAAATCTTAACCCCCTAATGATTAGCACCCATATGCATGGGTGCTAATTTAAAAAAAACACTTCCATTCATTTATTCCGGGCAGTTATAGCAAGGTCTATAATTTGGGTTTGTGCAAACAGTATTTGTATTAATTCCATACTTAGGATCTGTTCCACAAGTGAATATTCGGCCTTTCCATACATCAGATTTAAAATATTTTCCATTAACCTCATACCAAAAATTAGCTTTACCATACGCAAACCTAAAACCATTATCACTAACACATTCACCATGGCTTTTAAATCCTAGCAACGCACGATGAGATAGATGATAGACAAGGCTACCATGGCTAGGATTATTAGCATCAGGGAGCATCATTTGCGTACCCAGAGAATAAGGATTCGCCAAGGTATGACAGCTTGATTCTATACAAGCGAAAGCCTCAACATTATTGCCAAATGGCACACCATCTACAGTATGGTTGCCTCCTTTTACCACAAGATATAACCCTGCTTGATTATTATGTTCCTTGTAATTAGATATCGCATGGCAGTCAATCACATTACGCCCATTTTCGCCACCACAAACAGGGGGATGTGGCTCTATTATGTTCTGATCATTATCATAACCAAAACTTGAATAGATAGTAGGAGCTTTAAATAACGAACCTTCTGATTTACCTGTATATGTTACAATTAAAGTAGCTGAATACCTCGGCTCATTTTGCCCCTGAGCTTGGACAGTATAAGAAAATGAACAAGAAACATTAATAGGAAAAAAAATAGAAAAAGGCAGCTTATATATACAAGGAGTACCTAAGTCTTCAACCTTATCAAGATTAAAACAATCTCCAATCGGAATTTCATTTACATAAAAGCATATCTGATCACCAGAGTGAGCATATTCATAATGTGGAATTTCCACACAAAATTCAGTTTTACCATGATTATATAATTTACTACCATTATATCCTTCAATTATTGGTGCAGGAAGATCATTATCATTAAACATACATTACCTCATCATTAATAGATTAGTTAAATGTATTAATATGCCCAAACCAAGTATCTCCATAAGAGACATCCGGCTCAATATCTGTTCCAATCTGATAATCAAAATATACCTCGCCATAGCGATTATCAGGATATCCCGGTTGATTATTTAATAGACTCCTAGGAATAGGAAATATTAGACTTGCAGTATGGCCACCATACTCATCCGGCACAAATGGCATTGTTTTATTCCATCTATATTTGGAATGACCTGAGAGAGAATTAGTATATAAATTCAATTCCACATTAGAACCAAATAAAACTTTTGACGTATCATCTGGAACTTTTGTTCCCATAATTACAACATAAACACCTGCATTATCAGCATTCGGAGAAGAAATATCAGTATCAGTAATAAATGTGTATTGATCTATAATATTACCAGGATGAACACCTTTGCTGTTATAAACAGTACAGGAATCATATGTTCTGTCCACATCAGACCAAGGTTTATTTGGTTCTCTTATATAAGTCAAATTCAAGGATTCTGACTTATAAGGATATATATTCCCTGACTCACTAATAACAACATACAAAAAAGATGAAAAATCATTACTTTTAAAAATAGAACAAGGTAAATTAAATGGTGTTTCCAAATCATCTGGATTATAAAACTCAATAGACTTTTTAACATATTTATTATTAACAAAAAATAACATAAATCCATTATTTTTAATATTATGATTATGTTCTAGCTTGGCTGAAAATGTACTTTCTCCTCCTGATTTTAAATAACCACCTGATAAATTCAATATATCAAGCGCAGGCATTCCAGGCGGAAGATTTTCAACCAACTGATTAACAATATAAATTCTATCATCTGCTGGAACAATTGTACCTGTAATACCAGGTATTTGAGAATACAATGATAATATCAGTTCTGTATAACTCGTTGGTTGTATGATAAATGAAATCTTTCCATCAGTATCTGTTTCAATATGGAAACCTTCTTGTCCATTATTTATGGATTCAACTTTTATTTCATTAATATGATCAGAATGAAATATTTTTACATCTTTTAAACTAGAAGAATAGTTATTAGTAACAAGTATTTTTTTTCCTTTTAAAGGTTCTCCATATATATTTCTAACTCTTGCTGTTACTTTAGTAAATATTGTTCCTGATTCAGGATCATATGAGGGGGGAACAACTAAAAAAGGAGTATCAATATTCAATCTTAATGATTTATGATTTACTTCCTCTGAAAATGAGTTAATCATTTTTTCACCTGTACATTAATAATGTTTATGAAAAATATATATTACCTAGGTTGATATACTACCGATGATGATACTCATAATTTTAAAAAATAACCCAAAAAATACACTTGAAATTTCTTATAATGGGAAATGGCTATCAAATGATAATAAAACCACGAAAAAATAGAAAACATATTATATAACATTTATTATTAACTGTTACCAAATAACCACTGAAATAAGTAATATTCAATAAATCTCAGTATCAATATCTGCATCCCAAATTTTACCGTACCTTTTATGATCGTCATAATATGTATAATCAAAATAAACATGACCATATCTACCATCTGAACATTGTTTCACATCAACAACATCTTCATATGGGATGTGAATAATAGCCGCTACTTTACTATCATTATCAATTGTATGTATTTTCACTTTACCAGAGTAACTTTTTGTATAGTTTTTATTTTTTGAGTTAAGGTACATATTTACAGTGACAAGAATATCTAAAGGAACTTTATCTGGTTCTTGGCTAGGGTCTGTAGTACCTAATACTTCAATATTTAATCCACCTTTTGGGCTATGAGTAGTTTTTTCTATTGAGCCAGAGTTAATCGCGCGATGATTTTCTATTTCATGGTATTGTGCAACACCATAACTATCATATACCGCACAAGTAGCATAATTTCTACCCGATGCTGGATTCTCTTCTGGTTTATATATAACTCCTCCTGTGTAAGTTAAAGGTAATGGATTAGACTTTTCTTCTGAAACATTACCAAAATATCTAACTATAATATAAAATAAATTTGAATAAAGTCCTTTTGTAAATATATCATATGGTAGATCATGAATAATACTCAGACTACCTTCTTGCTCCCTTCTAGCAAAATACTTTGTATATTTTCCATTTACAAAAAATAAAATATAATCTCCTTGTCTTCCTCCTTCATATCCAGGTACTTCAACTTTAAATTCACTGTCCCCATTTGATTTTAAATACTCACCAAAAAAACCAATTATTTGTGGCATGTCAAATTTAGCTACCATACTGTCCAGTGATTTATTAACGATAAAAATTGTATGTTTAGCAGGCTCAAATTTGTCTGAACCAACTACGTTAGCATATAACTCAAGAACAATGGGAATAGATTGATATGGATAAATAAAAAATAGAACTTTCCCTTTATTATCAGATTTTATAAAAAAGCCTTCTTTCCCATTAACAGATACAATAGGAAGTTGTTGTTCAGAATCTTTAGAAAGAATCTTTACTTTGCTAAGGTTTCCCAAAGTAGCATCAGAGATAAATATAGATATATTAGGTAAGTGATTCCCATATATATCTATAATATTTGCAGTAACCGTGATTTTTTTATTTTCCACGTTAGGATCTGGAATATTAGGTATAGCCAAAAATGGAAAATCCATATCTAATCTCAATGAATCAAAATTTATTTTGCTAATATCCATAAACCATTCCTTTTTTATAAAGAGCATAGAAAAAGAGAATATTAATTGAAAACATATTAATACCCACTATTCTGGTAAACATAGGTGAGCTCACCAGAATATAATATTTACTTTTCACATATAATATTATTCAGGAATAGTGTCAATTAAACCTTCCCAAACTTTCCCATAGAAAACTGTCCCTCCAATAGATAATTCATAATCAAAATAAATAGTTCCGTTAAGACCACGAAGAATCTCTAGAGGTATATTATAAGACCACGTAGCAATATTATTACTATTAACCGTTGTTGGCATTAATTGTGACCAATGTTTTTTTATACCAGTATCTGACATATTAACATACATATAGAGAGTTACATTATAACCTAATGGAACCTTCCCTTGCTGATTTTGTGCCCCATCAATTTTAATAAAAAGCCCTGTATTATTATTGGGGTTATCCAAATATTTTTTTATACTGGCATAACCAATAACTGAACCTGGTAGTAATTCAACCATACGACTCGTGTATACCTTACAAATATCATAATTTCTGTTTACTCCAGGTTGAGGATAATATGTTGCCCCTCCAATATACGTTACAGGTTGTGACCGTGATGCTTTCGAGTCTGTACCTTTTCCATAAACCACTATATAACTAAAATCATAAGAAATATCAATATCGAAAATATCGTAAGGAATATGATATGAATATATATTCTGACCCAACTCTGTATTAGGATTTTCAACTGTCACAAAGTGACCGGTATAGCTCATATCAGTATCTTGAGATTTTTTGACAAAAAATAATATATAATCTCCTCGTGCACTACCAGCATAATTATCTACCGAGACATAAAAGTCGGAATCTCCTGACGGTGAACGTAAAGGCCCTGGGTATCCTCCTAAAATTTCAGGTTCTCTCAAGCTATCCATGGGGTTTGGAACTTCAGTATCGACAATAAAAAGAGGAGAGGCTGCAGAAACCAAATCAAAAACGTTAAAAATAGATGTTCTTAATTCAAGTACCATTGAATATGATTGTTGTGGATAAATATAGAATACAACACTGCCATCTTCTTGAGAGTTAATAAACAACCCTTCGTATGTACCATATTTTTCTACTGGAATTACATTACCATTTGGTTCATCACGAATAATACATGATTTTAAATTCACTAATAAAACTGAATCGATAAAAATTGGGACGTTAGATAATGCTTGCCCATTACTATCCATGAGCGTAGTAAATACTTTTGCTTTTATATCTTTACTGGGTTTTTTAATATTAGGTGTATTTAAGAAAGCACTATCGAAATTTAGTCCTAATGAATCACTATTTATTTTTTTAGCTTTACACGTAAATTCTAAAGGACTAATACCATCTAAAGTAGGATTAAGAGCTACAGTAAAATTAATTCCATCATTATCCTTTATTGGTTTATCGGTTGCATTAGCTACCTGTAACATCAGAGTACATGTATATTTTCCACTCTGGCCTGGCACTGGGGAAAAACCAAGATCCCCTGGTAGAAGAATAATATTTTTCGTTGTTGTAGTGAATGTAACCTGTAAGGAACTACTCGGGGTTTTATCGAATAACAAAGTCAGAGTTAAGAAAAAATATTGACCTATTATAAGGTCAGAACTTTGATTAATTGAAGGCGTTAGGGAGTTCTTAATTTTATCTAACATTTCATCACCTATAAGTTTTATTATAAAGGCAGCACAATAACTTTAAACTCAAACGGGCTATAAACTGCATAAAGTAACACCCATACGATAAAGACATATGATTCTAAAATATAATGAAAAAAAGTTATCACGTGATAACTTTTTCCCATTACATGAGAATAAATAATTTCAAATAAAAAATAACAAACAACCCCACCACCAATAAAGATATACTAACAAGCTGTTATTATAATTTACATTAATTATGTGGAACTCAAAATCATTTATCTTTTTTTCCATCGTATTTTTTACATAGTAATAATCCTGATGAATTATTACTTGGTCCATCAGGATTAAATATCAAATATCCCTTTTTCTTATCTTTCAACTTATATTGAAGATTTTTGGAATCTGCCTGAGAACCTTGAAAATGAAAGAAACCCCAGTCATAAATATTTGAAAACTCAGAACCCAATGCATTGTTACCGGCAGAACGATCAACTTCGTCTACAAAAAGAGTAATATCGCTACCTATTTCTATCTCCTCTTTTTCATTAAAAGTTTCACATGTTACTCCATCTCCAACAGTATGATATCCATACGAATTATTTACAGGACTATTAGCAGGCGGAATAACAAATCTTTCTATGTTAACATCATATTTATATTCATAATACCTTCCATCATCTTCTTTTATTTCAGCCACTAATGTTACACTACCTTGGGCTTCAATCTTTATCGGTCCTTTTTTATCCTTCCCTAAGGATATAAAAGGAACAAAATCTGAGTTCTCCTTCTCGGTAGAGTACTCTAATTTTGAACGTTCAAAAGGTTTATCTGGCTCAGCCCTAAGCTCTATATTTAAAGAAATAAAGAAATTATAAGGTGATTTATAAAACACTTTGTTCATCCCTTTATAATCATTATAAACAAACAAAACAGCATCTTGCTTTTTAGCTTTAAAAGCTACAGGCTCTGACTCTTTAGACTGTATTTTTTCATCCAGTTCATCCGGTATAGTTAATGCTACGTTTACTCCCTCCACTCCCGCATTATGGCTTTTTAAAATTGAATATAAGTATCCCTCTTCATCTGTCGTATTATATTTATCTTTATGTTTCGGGTCTTCCTCTGGGTAGCCTAAATCCACTTTAATTTCTTTGTGATTTCTACTCCATCCCTTGTCACCAAAATTAAATTTATGGTTGGTAACTGGTTTATTTTTTTGATTCTTATACTCAATCTTAGCCCTATACGCATATGCGCTCTTACCATCAGCTATTAATTTATTATCAGGGTTATAAGGCTCCGTAAGGTTACCTTTGTCATCATAAGTACCATAAACCTCGACACTTACAATTTCAAAATCTACGGGTGGGGTTTTGAATTTAATTTTCTCTACACACTGATGTTTTTTTTGTTCTTCATTGAGTTCTGGTGTCTCAACAATTTTTAAACATACCGTAGCAACAGTATTGGAGGGTGTTTTATCTTTACTCCCTAATTTTGCTATTAGTTCTCCTTTAGAATTTGGCTCTACCTCTTTACCAATTAGTGAAGAACCAACACTATCAATTAGTGACAAATCAGCCTCTTGAGGGTCAGAACTTAAGCTCCATTCAAATTTAGGCTCACTATCTGTATATGGGTTACCATTCAAATCTAATATGGTTGCAGTAATATCATATTCTCCACCAAGAGGAAGAGAACCACTATCTGGAACTAACTTCATACTCTGAAGTGTTGGCAATGTTGGTAATGTTGGCCATTTAAATTCCACATCAGACGACTTTGAAACACCATCATCAAGCGTTACGGTTACTTTAACTTTTTGTGCCACACTACTTGTCAATATCGCAGTATCATTGTTTGGAGAAAACATGACCTTATCTTTATATTTAGCCTCAAAACTCCAATCAAAAGTTGGTATTTTTCCTTCTTCTGCAGTTTTCACTGTAAATGTATAATTTTCATTTACAATGATTGATGAATCAGGGGGAGTATGCGATAAGGTAATACCTGATGACTCTTTATAAAAAACCACTTCCCCAACAAATTTCTTAGGCTGCCCATCCATCGCTACACAAACAGCGACAGAGCCAGCATATCCTTTGCTCATTAATGTGACACGATCACTCACCGCGATATGCCCATCATCCATTATTTTTATTTGTTTGAATTCTTTATTCGGGGTGAATGCCAATTTTTCCGTATTTTCTTGGGTCTTACAGACATTATCATTCCGAGTTGGTGATGCGGATTTTTCCACTGGTATCGCGAACCATTCAACATTATCAATCGTCGCATTCTTGACTACATTCGGATTAGCGGGAGCATCAAAGGTAATGATCGGGTCAAAAGTAAATCCTTTATCTCCGGATGCAGGCAGAGGGCCTTCAGGAGTGAAATTCGGAGGGCTTCCCTCCTTATATTGAATCTCAAAAGGTCTGACAATAACCTGCATTTGTTTCGGTTTTGTTTTTTGATTATTTGTTAACTCAGCAGATATATAGAGCGGGTAATTATTAATTTCACTTTTTCTCAATGAGTACTCAGGAAATTTAATATAAACCCTGCCAGAATCTAAATAGATATCCCCCCCACTACTTATAAATTCTTTTTTTGCATTTCCATCTGCAATATTAATCTGTTTAATAGAGGCATTTGCCGATATCTCTTTCGAGATATCCTGTAATTCGTGGCTATAACCTACGACTCTTTCCGGCACAGAAAGCTCAGACTTAGGAATTTCCCGGTGGTCGAGCACTATATGATTTTCCCTTTCCACCAAATCATAACGGCTGCCTGCCAGTGTCCGCATTGATGCAACGTTATCCGGCGATAACTGTGTGTTCAATGGCACACCCAGCCTGAGATTAAAATTTGTCAGAAACTGCGTTTCACTCTGACCACCGCTTCCTTGTTTATAATCTACCCCCATTGTGACCAATGGAATTGGCGTATAAGTCACGCCGATTTTTGTCTGGCTGGGATTTCTTTGTTTAGTCTGTCGGTTAAATAAAGTTACGTTTTCGCCGAAATATTGCCCGTAGGAAAGTTTGCCTCCCAGATTAGGATAGGCTGACAGAAAGAATTCCCCGTTAATGTCGTAGCCATTGGCGGGACGTTCATGATGTTCTTCAAAATTACGCGACATTTGCCAGTCGCTTAATCGATGATAGCCGTTGGCGGAGAATTTAATATAATCGCCCCAAAGCTCTCCCCCTAATCCTACCCGCCTGTTTTGACCTGTAATGTCATAGTCATAAAAAGTATTCAGGCCATACATCCAGTCCTGATTAAAATAACGTCCCCCTAAACCAAAGTTGACGGTATTCCGGCTATCTTTGTTGCGATAACCTAACTGAGAAAAAAAGAACCAGTCGGCTTTATTATCATAAAGGGGTACCAGCAGATCTATTGAGTTATTTTCCAGACTGCCTTTTCTGTCAAAGCCAAAGTTAATTTTTGCGGTGCTCGATTGGGATAGCCATTTTTGCGCTTCGGAAGCAATGGTATTGTTAATTTTACCCAAGGCATAAGATTTGGCTTGTTCAGCCAGTTCTGAAGGAGATGATGACAAAATCTGGCCTGCTGTCTGAATATTTCTGCCAATGGCATCAGCCTTTCCATAATCTGGCGTATTATCTGTTTTTTGTCGCTCGTCTTTTTTATTGTCGTTTAGAGGTGAATTTTTTTTACTTGATTCGCTTACTTGAGTGCCTACATTGTCTATCTGGAATTTTGCTGTTTTTCCATGAGTTATACTCCCCTCAGCAAAGGCATTCATAAGGGTAGAAGGGATAAGTAATGTATAAATAACCGTGAAGAAAACAATCGCTTTACCAATATATGATGTCATATATAAGCACCCAAATAGATGTTATTATTAGCAACCCTTTTTGATACCAAAACCACTGGCGTAAGACTAATTACCCAATTTATATATTAGAAAAAATTTTTTAGTGTACCAATAAGGAATAGTTATCAGTGTGATAACAAAAAGTTATCGGGTAGACTTTCATTTATATAAAAAATCCATTAGAGAGCACATTAACTTTAAAAAAATAAGGCACAGATTCTAAAATTAATCTGTACCTTATTTTTAACACTTACTTCTAACCTGCTAATTTACACAATAACTTCCCAACACTTTGTTCGGATTTTTCTATTATATCTTTATCGTTTACCCTATCATAATAATAGGAAACAAATTCTGAAGATTTTCCATTGTCATCGATTTTCATTTTCTCATCATCAGGGAGAACTCCGAAACCAGTTAACACACTATATTCGGTTTTTAATGATGAGCTATCTTTACCGGAAACTTCTTCCTTAGTCATTGCTTCTACTTCACGTGACCATCTATATTTAGCTTCGAGCATTTTACATGTATGATTTTGCTTTTTATTATATTTATTGCCACCCAGCTTTACATTACCAACATCAGGGCTGAAGACATATCTATGAGGATTAAATGTATATTCATAAGCATATTTTGCGCCTGTATCAACCTCAGTAACAGTTGCGGTAACAATTGCTTTTTTAGATGGATTAAAGCGTTCAGCAGGGAAGGTAATTTCCGGCCCTTCATGCGTCAAAATTATTTCTACAAGATCAGATGGAGAATGATATTCAACATGATCATTATGTTTGGCAATAGGTTCGGGCATGTCCTCTGAATTAAGAGGTTTTTTTACAAATTTTATTTTTAAGCCTTCATAAACATTATAAGGCTTATTCGAATCATTAATATATCCGAAATGATGATTCGCTGTAGTGAAGCTCAAATTTGCACTTTTTGGCACCGCTTTAAAATTCACCGGTCTTTTTGCATCGATTCCATATATATGCTTATCATCATAGGTAAGCTCCACTTTAACTTTGACATTATCTACTCCCACATTACTTATCAGTGAAGCAGTTAAATATCCATCACTATCTGTAGCGGTTTTAGTTTCTTTAAACTTCACATTATCTGGCAATTTATTATCTACAATACTCCATACTACATTCTCAAAACTGTGGTTACGCAATGGTTGAGCACTTTTTTCATCAACAATTAAAACTTTATATTTATACTCATCCTTACCATTTCCGAAAATATCTCCATCAGGAGTGACTTCCATACCACCTTCGAATGGGCCTCCAGCAGAAACCTTAACCGTCGTCTCTGCTATCTTGGATAACTTCCCATTCTCTAATTCTACCGTTGCATAGATCGGGTAACTATTTACACCTTTACCCATATATTTTGGCAGTCTGATTGTGACGGGATTACCGCTGCTCGGAAGTTCTCCTCCATTCTGGAAGAAATCTGTTCCTGCACGCCATGTCACCTGTTTGGTCGGCCTGTTTGACACCACATCAGCTTTTATTGTTACCTCCTGCCTACCGCGTCCTTCAAAGACATTCTGCAAGCTGATATCCAGCCTCGGCTTTTCCCTGTGATCCAGCACAATGTTGTTATTCCTTTCCACCAAATCATAACGGCTGCCTGCCAATGTGCGCATTGATGCAACGCTATCCGGTGACAACTGAACACTCAGTGGCACACCAAATTTATAGTTTAAATTAGCCTGAAAACGGGCGTCACTGTGCCCGCTTCTGCCATGTCGATAATCTATGCCCATTGTTATCAGCGGGATTGGCGTATAACTGATGCCTACTTTGGCAAAATCAGGGTCTTTCTGTTTGGTATCACGATTGAAAAGGGTAACGTTATCACCAAAGTATTTTTCGTAACTCAGCTTACTGCCGATATGTGGGTAGGTCGGCAGGAAGAATTCCCCATTGATATCAAAGCCATTGGCCGGACGCTCTTCCCAGAGTTTATCATCCCGTGACTGATGCCACTTGCTCAGGCGAAGGTAAGCATTTGCAGAGAATTTAATGTAATCAGTCCATGCCTCTGTCCCTAAACCCAGACGGTTATTTTTTCCCGTTATGTCCTGATCAAAAAAAGTATTAAAGCCATACATCCAGTCAGAAGTGAAATAACGACTTCCCAAGCCAAGGTTAACAGTGTTCCGGCTGTCTTTATTACGATAACCTAATTGAGAAAAAATCAGCCAGTCTGTTTTATTATCATAAAGAGGAAATAGAAAATCTAATGAGCTGTTATCCAGTTTCCCTTTTCTATCGAGAGATAAGTTAATTTTGGCTGTACCAAATTGTGACAGCCATTCTTGTACTTCACTATTTATTGCTCCGTTTATTCTTCCTAAAGCATAGGATTTAGCCTGTTCTGTGAGTTGGGATGACGAAGATGATAATAAACCACCTACTGTCTGAATATTTTGTGCAATCACGCCAGCTTTATCTTTTTCTGTTACACCCAAATTACTCTGATCATTTACACTTGGAAAATGTGTTTTTACTGTTAAATCTTGATGACTTTCACCCACTGAAAATGTGTTCATAGAGACAAATGGTAATAAAAAAGAAAATATGAATATCAAAAACCGCATGGGTTTCTTAACAAAAGTAAACTTCATAGATACATTCCTCAATAAAATGCAAAGTTTCACCAATGCATTCACATTAAACATTCAATTGCAATAAAATCTTTTTGCACAATCAACATAAATTAGAAAACTTTTTTATTATTAAGTAATGAAAGATTTTTATCAGGCAATAAATAAAAGTAATCACTGTCCTTTATCAAGGAATAAAAAATTCTATTTTTTAAAACAGTTATTATCATTACGCTGAGTAGTTTGAGAAAATAAATAATCTGATAAGTGAGGCAGCTATTATGAGAGCTATATTGTATGATCAGAGCAATAATTGATCATAGACAGGATCTTAAGAATTAAGCCTTTCAAAACACGCATCCAATGTTTTGTTTTTACATGATTTTCTTTGTGGTGTTTTGAACGCGTTCTGGCATAAATATTCTTGTGCTTTTTCCAGCCAAAAATACGTTTCCGACCACGCCTTTTGGAGCAGGT
>NZ_NIBU01000240.1 GCF_002632485.1 Xenorhabdus innexi
TCCAGCACCTGCTGGGCAACCAGTCATTCGTGATTGATAACTACGACATGACCATGAACGTGGTGGTGCCTGCGGCTTATCTCACCCCCTTTCGATTACACGCCATCCTCCGGCTCGACATCCTGAGCAGGCCGATAGGCGTTAAATACCAGTACGTTGTAGTGAACAGTGACCGCCCGTTCGGGTGGGCTAATGACACCCGCGCTTTTGGATTTGGTGACGGAAAATTTACGAGGATTATCAATGTCAATCATCAATAAACCTGACTATAAAATATTTGCTAATGACGCGAAAACCGGTGAAACGGAAACCTTCCCGGATATTCTGCGCGGCTGGGGCGTCACCATCGATCGCACCGCCGGAAAACCGCCGATGGAGTGGTTTAACGCACTAGGGAAACGCGCGGATGAATGGATGATGTACCTGTCCCAACGCGGAATCGTGGAATGGGACAAGGCGGTAGAGTACCCCCAGTCAGCCGTTGTGCAACACGCCGGAAAATTCTACGTGGCGAAAAAGCAGACGCGAGGACAGCAACCGGATAACTCACAAAATGAGTGGATGTTATTTGTGGACGCTATCGGCATTGCGAAATCGATCACCGATGCCCTCAACAC
>NZ_NIBU01000241.1 GCF_002632485.1 Xenorhabdus innexi
CTACAGGCGCAACGCGACTCGAACGAAGCGTTAACGGTAAAGAGTCATTCCGATCCGTTGTATCGCTTTTGCGGTTATCTGGTATCTGTCAATGATACAACTGGGATGAAGATGGGCAATAAGAACATCAGCCCACGCGCACCAAGATTGTACTTGTATCACGCCTATCTCTCTTTTATGGAAGCGCACGGCTTTGAACGTCCGTTAACACTGACTAAGTTTGGTGAATCCATTCCCAAGATTATGCTGGAATACCGGAAAGAGTATCGGAAAGTGCGAACCAAGAAAGGCTATTCTTATAACGTCGAATTATCGGAAGAGGCCGAAGAATGGCTACCGTCAGTGCCTGAATGTCGAGACTTTAAATTGCCTGTATAAAACTTTGGGCTTTAGGTCTACATCCCATACATTACTTCAAATATCCAGTTGTATTTAAAGGAAAATAATAGATGTATAGTTATTTTTTAGCTATACATCAACTGTACATTCTCTTCATTAATCTAAAAAATGGGTGAACAGGTGATACAGTCAGTGAATATTATATTAATTGCATCAAACCCAGATGTAGCAAGGCTTTCAGGGAATTGTGCAGAGGGTGCATAACTGAG
>NZ_NIBU01000242.1 GCF_002632485.1 Xenorhabdus innexi
AAACTGGCAATGGGTAGAAACAGTGACGCTGAATCCTGAACGAGAACAACAGGCCGCTTAAATTCATTAATGGTGCCAACTATGTTGACAATTACCGAACCAGATAAAACAATTCGTTAAAGTAGCCCCGCCATTAGCAAAATCTAGTGGTCAAGGATTAGCACCCTTGTAAAGTGTCGTCCACTGGTAGGAAATTTCTACCAGTGTGTCTGCTATCGCCCTTTCTATGGCGGTTCAGGCAGGGGAGGCTTCGGCCTCGCCGGATGATGACACCCGGTAGTGCTAACCCTGTCTTGAATCGCCACCATCAATGTTAATTAATGGAAGGGGTAGCAGGAATGAATAACGTTAGAAATGATTGGCACCAAGCCGATATTATTGCTGCATTACGTAAGCGTGGTACAACCTTAGCGGCTGTTTCTCGTGAAGCGGGGCTTAGTTCATCTACATTGGCAAATACTCTTAGTAGACCGTGGCCTAAAGGTGAATGGATTATTGCTAACTCATAGATAGGATCTTAAGCAATAACCGTTTATTTTTAGATAGAAAAAAGGCTTCATTTATGATCTGATAATCGTCGCTAAACTAATATCAAAACCA
>NZ_NIBU01000243.1 GCF_002632485.1 Xenorhabdus innexi
TTAGCCAGTGCGGCAGATTTACGTTCAGGTGAAATACGTGTCATTTTTTTCTCCATCAGCGTTGTTAATGAGGGTGACAACTATGCTGACAGAGAGGGGTATTTTGAGCCACGTGACGAGACTTCTAAATAGAGACCACCACCATCGGCAAGTTTGTAGGTTTTTTCTTTGGGTTTTGCAGTTTCGATTTGTCGTGCATTAAGTTTCATTGTTAAGGGCATTCTCATAATCGAACGGTAAGTGCCCCGAATTATGCCCTTCGCTGCATCTTGATTGCAACAGACGAAACTGGACGTTGAGATAGATAAGAAGATTGATTTTTCTGGATTTGATATGAATTATTTGACTGGGCTGGACTTCACTGGAAGTTGAAGTGGTGCCCGGAGGCGGAATCGAACCACCGACACGGGGATTTTCAATCCCATCGTAATTTAATAAAATGTAAAGCCCTGCTAATTTGACAATTTGTACACTTAACTAATTGAATTTATTGAGTGTGCAAGATGATAATTCTTCCCATAATTTCCCCCAAAGGGGGCGAAGGCAAATCAACCCATGCGGCGAATCTGGCCGGCTTTTTTGCCGATGCCGGTTTTCG
>NZ_NIBU01000244.1 GCF_002632485.1 Xenorhabdus innexi
CCACGGCGCACCGGGACGGTTAAACAGTTCGCCCTCAAACCCCTGGGTAAACATCGACATGGCGCTGGCCATTTCATCGGCCCGTGCCCGCCGGTGAGCGGTGATTAACGGCTGCCCGTGGTCATCCTGCTGATGATGACGGGCAATGGCATGCAGCGCGTTCTGTAAGTCTGATGCCACCATCTGGCGCGACTCGTCAAAGCTGGTCCGGGCGGCCTGCATAATGGCTTCACGGATTAATCCCCGATCGGAGCGGGTCAGGCGTTCTTCCTCTCTTTGCTCCCCGCCGGTGATCATCAGCCGGGCGGCAATTTCCATCTCGCCCAGAATATCCCGCTGTTCATCCCCCTCTTCTTCCGGCGGTTCATCGGTATCAGGAATATCCGCTTGATGGATGCGCAATTGGTCGGGACTGAGTTGCAACAACTGACGGGCATCGGCAAACAGGGCCAGACTGACGCCACAGCCCGGTCTGATACCGATTTTATTTACCGTCAGTCCCAGACTTTCGTAGTAATCGGCCAGCAGGCCAAAGCTGTTACCGGCTTCGACAATAAACAGGCGTGGCCGGTGTATTGCCATTAACTGGATCAGCGAG
>NZ_NIBU01000245.1 GCF_002632485.1 Xenorhabdus innexi
GAACCAAACTGGGTCCAGCTGGCTTTGCCGTCACGCACTTCGGAGAAGGTTTCCACGGCAGCGGAGGCGACTTTAAAAAATGCCACGGCCGAGAGGATTAAGCCCCCAATCACAATGCCATCCTGCGCATAGCCCTTCACCTGACCCAACAATCCGCCGCCACCACCACTTTTCGGCGGTTCGATGGCCGGTAAATCGGCCCGGGCAGACTCACAGGCCAGGCCGAACAGCAAAAACAGGGTACTGATCCGGGTCATCAGCTGCGTACTGACACGACGGCAGAAGGTAAAAACAGGTTTCATCATCAATCGGTTCCTTTTTGTTATGTTCATTGCATCAGCTGGCAAACATCCAGACCGCAATCACCAGTAACAGCGCTGTTCGCAGGGCAAACTGGCTGAGGGTCTGATTACGCACGTTGTCATTCGCCCAGCCGTTCCAGACATCCAGCGCCGCCCAGGCTGCCCAGAGAAACAGCGTCGCGAAGAAAAAGCCGACACACACCAGAGACAGAAAATGAATATCAAAGTGCCCTGAAGCCGCCTCAAAGGCATGGCGCTGGGTCGGGGTCATTGC
>NZ_NIBU01000246.1 GCF_002632485.1 Xenorhabdus innexi
AAATTGATGGAAAAGGCCGGAGAGACTGTCGAACAGGTTTTACATTGGTCATGTTGGCGACGACGACATCAATACTCCGCCCAACAATGTCATTATCGGAGCCGGGATAACCTCATGATTACAGAACAGTTACGGCTGTAGTATTAGGGAGATTTTCTGGACTAGTGGCTGAACCCAGAGCTGGTTTACGACGCGGACATGTACCAGGTTCCATAAACATCCCTTTTACTGAGGTTTTGAACAATGGTAAGTACAAATCGCCTGAGTCTCTGGCTGAAATTTTTTCACGTAAGGGACTCATTAACAAAGATGAGCTAGTATTCAGCTGTGGATCAGGAGTAACAGCTTGTATCGTTCTGTTTGCTGCATATTTGGCCGATTTTGAAAGCCTTCGCTTATATGATGGTTCCTGGGCTGAATGGGGTGCTGATGAAACCTTACCGCTGGGTTTAGAATAATCCAACTTATGACGCACTTATACCCATCGTAATTGAAGCTGCTTGATTTTTCCTTCCTATCAGATCAAGATTGTGTCCATGAAAATTACCCTGACAAATGCCCAAAAAGAAGCCCTC
>NZ_NIBU01000247.1 GCF_002632485.1 Xenorhabdus innexi
GTCCCACAGGTAGGTGGTGCGACTGCCCGCCCGTTCGCACACTTTTTCCGTGCGCCGGCCGAACGCGTCGTAGCGGTAGTCCCACTGCTGGCCGCCCGGCGTCTGCACGCCGATAAGCTGGTTCTGGCTGTTCCAGCGGAACTTGGTCAGTTGCGGCCGATGACCGTCCTGCCAGAGCTGCATGGCGGTCATCCGCCCGGCATCGTCATACTCGAACAGGTGTTGCCCAAGCTGGCGCAACCGGTGCCCTTTCTGGTACAACCGCTCGCCGTCCACCTCGTTGATGCCATCTTCAACGGGGTTCGGGTGCCATCATACTTTCTTTCGTATTTTTTCATTCAATATCAGACGATTAAAATCCTGCTCTGACCGATTCTGCTAACGCCTGCGAACCCAAAACGCCAATGTGCACTTTGGGATTTTTCGGCAACGGGCGAACGGCGGCTGGCTTGCCGGACGGCGGGCGGCCGTTCTGCGGGTGCGGGCGGCAGAGAGCCTGCAAGCGGCGCCCCTGCGACGCTCTGGATCACCAGCGTGACAGCCGAGTACGGACTT
>NZ_NIBU01000248.1 GCF_002632485.1 Xenorhabdus innexi
TCTGGGGCTGGTCAGTATGTTGTTGTTCAGCTTTGGGGCAAAAGCCGAGGAATTGCTGACCTGGGAACGCATTCCGTTACCGGTGACGCTGAAAGTCGGCCAGGAGCGGATTATTTTTGCTGACCGGAATGTGCGGGTCGGGTTGTCTGCGTCACTCAGCGAGAAACTGCGGGTGCAGAGCGCCGGCGGGGCGATTTACCTGAAAGCCCGCCAGGCTTTTCCGCCGACCCGGCTGCAATTGCAGGACAGTGAAAACGGGGAAATTATCCTGCTGGATGTCAGCACGGCGAAAACGGCTCCGACCGAGCCGGTTCGCCTGCGTTACCGGGATGAAAAGCAAACCGCGTCCGCCGAAAAGTCGCTTTCCCGGCACAAAGACACATTATCGGCCCCCGTGCCGGTGGTGTTGACCCGCCATGCCGCGCAGCAGCTGTATGCCCCGCTGCGTACGGTTGAGAGGCTATTCAGAATCTTTTTCACCCTGAACAGTTTTTCATGTAACCTACTGGAATGAGAAAAGTTTATGCCAGTGATATCAGTCGAGAAGTCTTTCA
>NZ_NIBU01000249.1 GCF_002632485.1 Xenorhabdus innexi
TTAATGGTTTTCAGGTAATACTGCTCCAGCTCGTCACTGAAACAATACTGATTGTGGATCGCCGCCATGGCGCAGTTGCAAAAATCCCGGAAGACCTGACAGCGGGTCTGATAACGGGCCGTTTGCTTAAACAGTGAAATAAAAGCTTTCTGATGATCGGTCTGAGAGGCCATTGCATGTTTTCCTTGCAGAACAAAAGTAAAAAAGGAAAACACGCCCCGAAAAGGGAACCGGTTCCCCTTTCGGTTGACGTGGTCAATTTGTAGAAAGTAAGTCGGTGAAACAGCCGGTTACTGCCCGACCGCGATAGCCGGCAGGGCCAATGCCGTTTCCGCCTGTTCGCCGGTCACCAGATAGAGTGCCGGCCGGTGTTGGCCGGACTGTCCGTGGCCGCTGTCCACATGCTCACCCTGGTCATAACAGTCATAGCCTCTGAGGCTGCCTGACCCATCGCTGTACCAGTGGCGGATTTCACAGTCAAATATCGCGGACAGCTCCCCCATCAGTTCAGGTGAAGGCGGTGCCCAGGGCGAATCAAACCGCACGGTT
>NZ_NIBU01000025.1 GCF_002632485.1 Xenorhabdus innexi
GGGGCACAGGCCATTAACTTTTTGATGCAACTGGGCAATGGAGGTGATTTTCCCCGAGCTAAGTGCCGTAATAAGGCTAAGGATAAACACATGAGGTTCAATATTTCTCACGCGTTGAATAAATCCACATTGAACAGCAATCTTTTGCAAAGAAACATCATTGAAGAATTGCATTAGCTGGTGTTTTATAGCGATAATCATCACAGGCTTCATCCGTGGTTTTGATATTAGTTTAGCGACGATTATCAGATCATAAATGAAGCCTTTTTTCTATCTAAAAATAAACGGTTATTGCTTAAGATCCTATCTATGTATCACAATATACTGACTTTTGTCATTACGCAACCGCTTTAACGCCTTCTTTTTGAACCCCTTTATGGATTTCCAGTGCCGCCCCGGAAACCGCCAGAACACCTTCAATAAACCCTTCTGCCACCTGTATCCGTTTAGTCACTTCATTATGGGAAATACCTAAGGGTTCACTCATTGACCGCAAGGCGATCCCCTTAATATAGTGCAGCACAATCAGCTGGAATAAATAAGGGTCATGCTGTTTCAGCCGCAACACGGCGGCATCCAGTACCCTACCGTCATCATCACAACACGGGGAACGTATTCTCCGGTTACGGGGCAGCAATCCCTTAAACCCAGCGGCAACAGAGGGCCAGTCCAGCGGACTTTTGCCCACACAAACCCACGCACCCCATTGGTTGAGGATCATTCGCATATCACGCATTCGTGTCCTCGCTTATCCATCTTCATGTTCGGTAACATTTTGTCTCTTCCACACTTCGTCATACTCAGAGGCCGGCATATTGGCAATATAGTGATAGGGATCAGCCCGTTCCTGCGGCAAAAACTGATGGGATTTTTTGTCCAGATACAGCCCGATACCGCCCTCCCAGCCGTTGCCGTTCCGCTGTTTCTCAATCAACACCATGGCCGCCGGATCGGCCAGTTTTTCCCGTTCCTTTTCCGTTAACCCGGCTCCGGTGTCCTGCTTTTGCAACACACGCTCACGGGCTTTATTGCGCCAGATAATCATCAAATTGTCGGTCAGGTCAGTAATCGCCCCGGTGCCTTTGACATCCATTTTCCCCGTCGGTCGCTCCTCACTGTCCCCTTTTCGACTGTGGGTCACCAGGATCACATGGCTGCGGGTACGGTTTTTGAAGTCACACAGGGCATCCACAAAGGCTTTCTGCCCGTTGTAATCATCCTCCCCGATACCGCATTTCATCAGGCTGTCGATAACAAACAGCTGAATACCGTAACGACGCTGCGCATAGCTGAAGATCTCAATCACCCGCGCGGCTTTTGCCGTTCCCGTCAGGCCAAAAACCCACAGCCGATCATCGTAAAACTGAAATGCGGCCTCGATTTCTGCCACCGGCGGCCTTTCCGAGCAAGCCGCCTGCTGGGTCAGCCGCTTCAGTAACTGTCCCGGCTTCAGCTCAAAAGAGGCCACACAGGCCCGGATGCCCTGCCCCATCGCTTCACACAGCAGGTGCCCGACCATCTCACTTTTTCCGTGCCCGTTGACCCCATTGAGCACCGTCAGCTCTGATTCGCGGAAACTGAAATGCGGATTCAGCCTGTCCCACGGTGTGGTAAACAGGCAGTGGGCCTGACCGTAGAACGCCTCAATCGTGTCCTGATAAAACTCGCGGGCACTGCACAACTCTTCCGGGTCAAAAAAGGCTGCCGTTTCAAGGCAACGCACCACCTCATCCGGTGTCATGCCCGCCTGCAAACCGGCATTGATATCCTTGTACGGCAGGCTGACTAACCGGCAGCGATGTGCCCCTAACCGGCTGGCAATCTCTTTGGCCGCCTCCCGCCCCACGTCATCGTTATCCATGGAAATCCAAATTTCCTCAAAGCGATCCAGATTGTGGTATTCAAACTCAATCCACTGCTGTTTGGCCCCCTTACCACCCCCGAACGGCACAGACAGGGCCGGCAAACCGTACTGGTGATAACTCAGGCAGTCGATCTCCCCTTCACACAAAATCACCACTCGGACAGCGTTCGGTATTGCCTGCCAGCCAAACAGGCAGGGTTCACACCGGGCTTCCGCCATCATCACTTTTTTACCCTTGGGACGCACCGTACTGATGCGCTTGACCTGCAACAGTTCCCCGTTCCGTTTGTAGGGGAAGGCAATGGCCGGCAATACCCTGTTTTCAGCAGGAAACCAGACACTGGCATCCCCAATCTCAAACGCTTCCGCGGTCTGGCGACTGATCCCCCGGCTAGCCAGATAGGCATAACACTGGTCAGGTTTGAAGACGTGTTTTGCCAGCCTATGACGATCTGGCCGGACAAAGTTTTTTGTCTGTTTGGCGGCAAAATGGCGATCGTCATCGGCAATCCCCAGAAACTGTTTTGCCTCCGTCATGGCCTGATGCAGCCCACAATCACGCACCTGCACCCACAAATCCAACAGATCCCCGCCGGTGCCTTCAGCAAAGTCGGACCAGACTTTCTTGCCGGACAAATTAATTTTCAGGCTGTTGCCGGCTTCCCCGTTGACCGATCCGACAACCCACTCATGCCCGGCCTTGCGTCCGTCCGGCAGCAGGTATTTTGCTACCCGCACTACGTTATTCCAGAGTTTTTCCGACAGTACTTTTGGTGTCATACGCTCTCCCTTTCACTGACTGAATTCCGGCCAACCTTATCGTTCGAGGTAGTAATAATCCCCGTACTTCTGAAGTGGGGCATGATCCGGATGCGGATTTTTTTGTGGCTCCCGCTGATAAGCTTTGGCATTACGCAACCAGCTGTTCAAGGCCCGCCCCCAATCCACAAACCGGTTGCCCTTGCTGGCATGGTGATCCGCAAATTTTAAAAATTCTTCTCGCAGGTTCACGCCCAACTCACTGGCCAGCCCCTGATGCTGCTCGGTCGGGAAAAAATTGTCCGGCAGCGGGTAGGGGATTTCTGCTTTTCGTGACGGTTTTTCGTTGGCGCTTATAACAGGTTCTTTGACCGGTTCAAAAGAGTGACTGATTCTGGTGCCATCTGGTGGCATAGGGGGGCTGTCATCTGACGGCACAGGGAGGTCAGCAAATGGCACAGGGGTATTTTCTGGCGGCACAGGGGATAGGCTTTTCGGTGACACAGGGGGGGTGCTTTTTGATGGCACAGGGTCAGCGGATAAGTTCAGGTAATAAACATTCGAGGCATTCCCCTTGCCGTTATGGTTCCCCAGTCGGTTCTCCTTGGTCAGCAACCCCATTTTAATCAGGGCATGAATGTGACTTCTCACCGCACTTTTACTGCATTCGCAATGATCAGCAATGTGCCGGTATGAAGGCCAGCACTCCCCTTTGTCGTTCGCATTATCCGCTAATTTGATCAGCACCAGTTTTCTCAGGGAATTGCCTACCCTGATACCCATTGCCTTCGCCATCAGACTCATACTCATACCACTTCCCCCTTACCGTACGCTAAACAAGAGCCACCTGCTCATATCGGACCTGCCTTATCCACCACCGACCGGTGTTTATTTGGTTTTAGGCGGCGGAAAAACAGTCGGCAGATCAGGACGCAACTCATGGGCCTGAACCGCCCCGTTCGAAAAAACCACAATATCGGGCACCAATGACACCGAAACCCGTTTTTTTCCGTATAACCATGCGCTGATCAGCGATTGCGCACACCCCAGAACCTGAGCCAGTTTGGCCTGACTACCGGCGATTTTTATCACTTTCTTTATCACTTTGTTTTTCATTGTTGCCTTCTCCAACACAACCGCAATAACAATATCACTAACAGTCAATATAAATCACTATCGGAGTATTTGTAAAGGTATCACTTTAGAGATAGAATGAGAAAAAAAGATCCAAGACTGCGATTCTTGGGTTCTATCATGCATTTCACCGAAATGCGGGAACCACTTATGAGGCACTTATGACTCTTGCTGATAGATTAAAAGAAGCCATGGCAGACAAAGGGCTGACCCAATCTGCACTGGCAGAAAAAGCCGGGATGGCGCAATCGATGATATGGAAATTACTCTCCGGAAATGCGACTAAAACAGGCCGGCTCGTTGATTTGGCCAAGGCTCTGGGAGTGCGACCGGAATGGCTCAGTGATGGCAGTGGTGATAAATATCAGCCGGGTGAGACTGATGTGACTGCCGGACAGGATAACCGTTATGTGCCGGTCAAAGTGTATGAGGCAGAGCAGGAAACCCGGGAAACCTTTGTAGTGCCGGCCTTTTCTGAACCGCAGGCTTCGTTTAGTGCCTGCCGCGCTTATCGTATCACCCAGAATACCGGCTGTGCAGAAGCACCGGAAGGCACGGTGATTGTGGTGGATACACAGGAAACTGTCGCCAATGATGATTTAGTCTATGTGCGGATAGGCGACCATTATTCGGTTTATCGTTACAAGCAAGGCGGCGCAGTCGGTTTTTTGGCCGTTGATGACACCCGTATCCCCTTGATAACACTCTCGCCTGAGATGGAAATCCTCGGGGTGATTGTCTATTTATTTCGTGACATGAAGCGAAGACGGTAGCGGTAGCGTTCCCCTCCCTGACGTCAACCAGCCTCTCTTCCCCTCTTTTTATGCCAGGATGCTGTTTTTCCACACAGCGTCTTGGGTACGAACTGGCTCTTTATCACTGTCACGCTGAAAAATCATTCAGGCAAGATTTGATTAAAATAACTTCATATCAGCAGGATAATGAAAAAAACGCCCTTTATATCACTTTAGGTATGGATTTGATGCGATTAAAGTGATAACGTTAGCGGCATCAAAGTGATAGGAATAATCACTGTTATAGTAAAAGAGAGGATTTATGCATACCTTTATTTCTGACACCATCAAACTGCCGACAGCAAAACAAAAAAATATCCTTAACATTAAATACATTATTGCCACTATTCCGCCAGCAGATCGCCTGTACTCAGGAACACATAATTCCTCTTTTTGGACAGGTTCGTGCCCTGAGAGTTGGAATAACGGCCTGAATATCGATGAATTTAAACATCATATATTAACGACCTATCGGGTTAGCCCAAAACATACCGAACCCGTGTCTTGTTATCATTTAGAACGCATTTCTGATTATGGTTATGCACTCTATAAACGGCGAGGACGATATATGCATTTGGTGAATACCATCCCTTTTATTAAGCCCAAAAAATAAAATCAAAAAATTTTTATTCCGATAAAAACCGAATGACAGCGCCTACGCTGGGGCATTTTTCAACCTGAATTCAGGACGAGGATACACAAGAAGAGAAGATGGAAGACAACTCGATACGGATATGATTAATGGGTACTTGATGTGGTATCCAACAATGGAAGATCAATAAATTCAAATAACATCCCTCACCCTCAACCCTGAGCTGGAAGACACCATTTGGGGGTGGTGGATGGAAAGGTCACCACGGAAAAAATTATCAAGGTGATTTTGGGAAGCTGAGTTCAAAAAACAGGAGATAGTGATGATAAGATATATCAAACGGGAAGAAATGCAAAAGTTAACCGGGAAAAGCAAAACAACACTTTGGAGAATGTACGCAAAAAGAAATGAGTTTCCTAAACCAGACAGAACTGCTGGTGGAACATTTCTAGGGTGGTCTGAAGAGGTTTATGAAGCTTGGGTGAGGGAAAAGAAGTAGTGCTAACTTGACCCGTTACCTGACCTGCTGTTATGGAGAATCTTCGATTTTTTATCGTAACTTATTGATTTTATGGTACGCCCTACAGGATTCGAACCTGTGACCTACGGCTTAGAAGGCCGTTGCTCTATCCAGCTGAGCTAAGGGCGCATTGAGATGTGAAATAAGAAACATCATTAATGCAATGCGTTAATGCTGACGTGGATTATACGGGCATAATGGATTGAGTCAATGGCCTTTTCGTTCAGATGCTCATTTTATGATTATCATTAAAACTGACAGGCGCTTCATGTTCTGACAAAATAGCCCCCATTCCTATAATTGATGATGGAATCTTAAATACATGTCAGCAAAAATTATTGATGGGAAAACGATTGCGCAGACAATCAGAAGCGAAGTTGCAGAAAAAGTCAGACAACGTGTTATTGCCGGAAAACGTGCTCCGGGGCTTGCCGTTGTTTTAGTGGGAGAAAACCCCGCTTCCCAAATTTATGTCGCAAGTAAACGCCGCGCCTGTGAAGAAGTCGGTTTTACTTCCCGCTCTTATGACCTGCCAGATACCACCAGTGAAGCCGAATTACTCTCTTTAATAGATAACCTGAACAATGATCCTGAAATTGACGGTATTTTAGTTCAACTTCCTCTCCCCGCCGGTATTGATAACGTCAAAGTACTGGAACGCATTCACCCTGATAAAGATGTTGATGGTTTTCACCCCTACAATATCGGCCGCCTGTGCCAGCGTGCTCCAAGGCTGCGTCCTTGTACACCAAGAGGGATTGTGACACTGCTTGAGCGCTGTAATATCAACACTTATGGCTTAAATGCGGTTATTATTGGGGCTTCCAATATTGTCGGTCGCCCAATGAGTCTTGAATTGCTGTTAGCCGGATGTACCACAACAGTTACTCATCGCTTCACGAAGGATCTACGCCAGCATGTTGAACAGGCTGATTTGTTGATCGTTGCTGTCGGTAAACCAAATTTCATTCCCGGTGAGTGGATTAAACCCGGCGCGATAGTCATTGATGTCGGTATCAATCGTCTGGAAAATGGTAAAGTCATTGGGGATGTCGATTTTGATAAAGCATCTGAACACGCAAGCTGGATTTCTCCTGTGCCGGGTGGTGTCGGCCCGATGACTGTTGCGACATTAATTCAAAATACCTTGCAGGCATGCGAGGAATATCATGATAGAGATACAACTGAAGGTTATTGATGGAAATTTTTAATTTAGATGGTCATCCTTATGTCGAACTGTGTGATTTATTGAAGCTTCAAGGGTGGAGCGAAAGTGGAGCTGCCGCAAAAGCTGTGATTGCAGAAGGTTTAGTTCATGTTGATGATCAGGTTGAAACCCGCAAACGCTGCAAGATTACTGCCGGTAAAGTTGTTACTTTTAATGACGTGTCTGTTCGTGTAGAAGAGTAACCTGACTTTTATTATTAGTTATTTAAAAACAGCATGTTATATATTGATGTGCTGTTTTTCATCTTATAACTATATATCCATCAGAATTCAAGGTGCTTTTTTTATTCGTATCAAAGCATGATTACTTCCATGAGAATTAATCTGACAGATGTTCCAAAAAATCTCGGATTTATGCATGACATGGCTCGTTATGAACGAGTTTGCGACTAATTATCGAGCACTTCAAACATATATTCAGCTTGATAATGAAAATCTGTATTCTCTGCCTCCATTGTTTTAACCCGTAGATCACAGATTAGAATCCTGTAGGAATACATTTATACCTGTAAGACTAGCAGTAATGAACGTGTGGATTAAGTCATTGTTCAATATAATACCAATAATAGCTTTATTTATTGTTAACAATATGGGGTTTATTTCTATAGAGTTAACTATCAAAGAGGTAATAACTATCTGGCCAAGTCATGAATATTCGCCAGATGAACTACATTTCCTTATTGATGCCACTGATTATGTGATGCTGACTAACAATTTTCTGTTTATTTTTTGTATCATAATTTTCTTTTTTCGGAATAAATTAAAATACAGTTTACAACTGATTTTCTCTGCCTTTTTAATTAGCATAATTAATAATGCCGTTAGACTAATTTACATCCTGAATTTCTCAGTGCTTCTCAAATTCATTAAAGTTCAATCTCTAAACTTTATATTTATTTCGTTTCCAGTCTCAATAGTTATTATTTACATTCTTGCAAGGGTTAATCTTCATAAAAAGTAACTAAGATGATGAGCACAGACAGCCATCTTGTTGTTACAACGAAAATAATCATAACCATATGTTTATAATCATTATTTTTAAATCCGACTGACTTTTCTGGCAAAATAGTAATATCCATTGTGCTATATTTATTAAGTTAATCTAAACTAAATCGCTCTGTTTATGGTTTAATTATTTTGTTTAAAGTGTTATCAAATTCACATAATCACCATTATTAGAGTTTATTCCTATTATTATTTTTAGCAAAATGCATCGTCTTTTAATGCTCTAAAAATATTAGGGCTGTGTATTGCAAAGGAAAACAAAACGTTATGAAAATGAAAGCTCTTGTTGCAGTAGCTGTTTCTGCTGTAATGCTGACTGGTTGTAAGAACCTTGACCATGGAATGCTGGCTAGCTCAGGAATGCAATTATTCAAAGCAGCAACGCTAAGTGATTCTGATGTCAAACAGCTATCTGACCAATCATGTGAGGATATGGATGCACAGAATAAAATTGCACCCGCATCCAGCCAATACACTAAGCGCCTGAACAAAATCGCCAAAGCATTAGGTAACGAAGTTAACGGTACGCCAGTTAACTATAAAGTTTATCTGACTAATGATGTAAACGCGTGGGCAATGGCTAACGGTTGTGTACGCGTATACAGCGGCCTGATGAATATCATGAACGATAATGAAGTTGAAGGTGTTCTGGGTCATGAAATGGGGCACGTTGCTCTGGGCCATTCACGTAAGGCTATGCAGGTTGCTTACGCTGCGGTTGCTGCTCGTACAGCAGCAGCATCAGCCGGTGGTGTCGCAGCACAGTTGAGCGATTCTCAACTTGCGTCACTGGGTGAAAAACTACTCAATTCGCAGTTCTCACAGCATCAGGAAAGTCAGGCGGATGATTTCTCTTATGACCTGTTGAAAAAACGCAATATTAAAACTGAAGGTTTAGCGACCAGCTTCGAGAAACTGGCTAAACTGGGCAGTGGTGAGACCAGTATGTTTGATTCACATCCACCGTCAAAAGAGCGTGCTCAACACGTTCGTGACCGTATTTCAGCAGACAAAAAACAATAGGTTCTGCCCAGATTACAGCGGTGTCAATGGTATTGCTCAAATCTTAAACAGCGTCAAAAAAATAAAACCCTCAACTTTATTCCCTTTGGAATATCATTGAGGGTGCAAATAGCAGCCAGCGATAAATTATCACTGGCTGTTTATAGCGGGCTTTAATTATAACCGACCGTGGCAATGCTTATATTTTTTGCCAGATCCACATGGGCAAGGATCGTTACGTCCGACTTTACGGGAACCACTTGCCATTTGTGCTTCCGCTTCTGACATCAAAGCTCCCTGCTCAACTTCATGACTTAAGTGCTGCTGACTTGCCAGACGCTCTGCTTCTGCACGACGTTGCTGCTCAAGTGCCTCCACTTCTTCCGGCATTCTCACCTGAACTTTGCCCAAAGTGCTGATGACTTCATATTTCAGTGATTCCAGCATATTGGCAAACATAGCGAAAGATTCGCGCTTATATTCCTGCTTTGGATCTTTCTGCGCATAGCCACGCAGGTGAATACCCTGACGCAGATAATCCATTGCTGCCAGATGCTCCTTCCACAAGGTATCCAGTGTTTGCAGCATGATGCCTTTTTCAAAGTTACGCATCATCTCTTCACCGACGATTTCTTCTTTCTGTTGATAAACTTCTATCGCCTTTTCAAGAATACGCTCGCGCAATGTCTCTTCATGCAGTTCAGGTTCTTTATCCAGCCACTCTTTAATTGGTAAAGAGAGATCAAAGTCATTAACCAGACGCTCCTGCAAGCCCGGAATATCCCACATCTCTTCCAGAGATTGTGGCGGGATATAAGCATCAATAGTCACTTTGAAAACATCTTCACGGATGCTGGAGATGGTTTCGCTGACATCACTCACATCAAGCAGATCGTTACGCTGGGCATAAATTGCACGGCGTTGGTCATTAGCAACGTCATCATATTCCAGCAATTGTTTACGGATGTCGAAGTTGCGGCTTTCAACTTTACGCTGTGCATTGGCAATTGCTTTAGTCACCCATGGGTGTTCAATCGCTTCGCCCGGTTGCATACCCAGTTTACGCATCATCCCTGTAACACGGTCAGAAGCAAAGATACGCATCAGGGAATCTTCCATTGAGAGGTAGAAGCGTGAAGAACCCGCATCCCCCTGACGACCGGCACGACCACGCAACTGGTTATCAATACGGCGTGATTCATGGCGTTCTGTACCAATAATATGCAAACCACCTGCTGCCAGCACTGCATCATGGCGTTCCTGCCATGCCGCTTTAATTTGCTCAATTTCCGTTTCTGTCGGTTCTTCCAGCTTGGCAATCTCTGCCTGCCAGCTTCCCCCCAGCACGATATCAGTACCACGCCCTGCCATGTTGGTCGCTATAGTAACATTACCAGCATGACCAGCCTGTGCGATGATGTCTGCTTCCATTGCGTGGAATTTCGCGTTCAGAACATTATGTTCAATCCCCGCGTTAGTCAGCGCCTGAGAAATCACTTCTGATTTTTCAATCGAGATAGTTCCCACTAACACTGGCTGGTTATTGCTGACGCGCTCTTTGATATCTTCAATGATCGCATCAATTTTTTCCGCTTCCGTCATGTAAACCAGATCAGGCAAATCCTTACGGATCATCGGACGGTTAGTCGGAACAACAATGGTGTCCAGCTTATAAATGGAACTGAATTCAAAAGCTTCTGTATCCGCAGTACCTGTCATACCTGCCAGTTTTTCATACAGGCGGAAGTAGTTCTGGAATGTGATAGACGCCAGTGTCTGGTTCTCGTTTTGGATCTCAACATGCTCTTTGGCTTCCACTGCCTGATGCAGACCATCAGACCAACGGCGCCCCTGCATTGTACGCCCGGTGTGTTCATCAACAATGATGACTTCACCATCTTTAACGATGTAGTCCACATCACGGGTAAACAGGGCGTGTGCTCGCAATGCCGCAGTCACATGGTGCATCAGCATAATATTGGTCGGAGAATAAAGGGATTCACCTTCATCCATCACTTTGGCATTTACCAGCAACTCTTCTATCAGTACCAGACCACGTTCGGTCAGGTTAACCTGACGTGTTTTTTCATCAACGGAGAAGTGCCCCTCACCCTGAAAAGTATCTGAATCCTCTTTTTCCTGCCGGATTAATTGTGGGATCAGTTTATCGACTTTAATGTAAAGCTCGGAGCTATCTTCCGCCGGACCAGAAATAATCAGTGGAGTACGGGCTTCATCGATCAGAATGGAGTCAACCTCATCCACCAGAGCGTAATGCAGTTTGCGTTGTACCCGCTCTTCCGGGCTGAATGCCATGTTGTCACGCAGGTAGTCGAAGCCGTATTCGTTATTGGTGCCGTAAGTAATGTCTGCCGCATAAGCAGCACGTTTTGCCGGAGCTGGCATATTCGGCAGGTTGATGCCAACGCTCAGGCCCAAAAACTCAAACAACGGACGGTTGTTTTCAGCATCACGCTGGGCCAGATAATCGTTCACGGTAACGACATGAACACCACGGCCACTCAGTGCATTCAGATAAGCAGGCAGGGTTGCGGTCAACGTTTTACCTTCACCTGTACGCATCTCTGCAATACAACGTTCATTAAGTACCATCCCCCCCAGTAGCTGCACATCAAAGTGACGCATACCAAACACGCGTTTACTGGCTTCACGTACTGTCGCAAAGGCTTCCGGCAGTATTTTTTCCAGTGATTCACCTTCGTTGAGGCGAGCACGGAATTGCTCTGTTTTAGCTTTTAGTTCTTCATCAGACAGTTTTTCAAACTCAGGTTCCATACGGTTGATAACATCAACCGCTTTACGCAACCGACGCAGGGTTCGATCGTTACGGCTACCAAAAATCTTAGTCAGTAATTTAATTAACATAGTTAATACATCTCAAATGAGGCCACTATTACAGCCTGCCAATTGTGTCTTTTATATCCGTTATGATTCAAATTGCTGCCATGCAATTTGGTATCTATTTGGATATGTGACTCGAATTTCGTAACTGTCTTATTCTCAAAAATCAGACAGACACATTAAAATAATAAAGATTGATGGTTAACCGCAGGCCCGGCTCGAATACCCTGAGTTTGAGCAACCCAGAGTGCCGGTGTATGGACATCAGGAGGAGTTGCTGTCACAGCCGCAATACCAACCGCAGATTCAAATCGGGTCGGAGCCTGTATCAGCATAGCATGCAATGTATCCAGCATTAGCCGTTGCATGAAAGGCATTGCAACCCGGATACTTTCTTTTGCTTCTTCACATCTGACTGGCTCAGTAACAGAAAAAGCAAAAGAAAGCCGCCGGATAACATTACGAACGGCATGTTGTTGCCAGTAATTTAAGTTATTTGAAGGCTGACGTTGAGAGTTTTGTAACTGAAACAAATGTTCAAAGGATGAAAGTGCCTGATTTTGATTTCGCTGAGCGGATGATGCTTCCGTATGAGGCAGGCTTTCTGCGGCTCCGGCCAAAACGGGAGGCACACCCATTCCTGTAGCGACCAAGCTCAGTAAAAGGTGAGACCAAAAATAACGCCTGCCAAATTGTCGCCAAAGATTTAGAATACTCATGAAACCTTCATTAATAAATACTGGAACCGCCTTTATTATGCGAGATAGCCGCCCACAATCACTGGACTTATTATTGTTTGAAAATCAGCCAGAAAATGCGGCAACTGCCGGAAAAAGCCCGCTTCAGGCCATTCAACGACATGCCATTGCATTACTGAAACTCAACCGGGCTGTTCTTAGCCTGCTTCCCGGACAAGTGCGCCCTTGGTGCCGGGTCGCAAATTATCGTAAACATATTTTGGTGTTAGAAACAGGTAATGCCAGCTGGAAAACCAGACTTTACTATGAAATTCCCGTTTTACTTTCCGCATTAAGAAGTGAAATTCTACCATCTTTATCTTCTATCGACATCAGGATTAACCCATCATTAATGGTTAAAAGTCATAATAATGAACAGAGTGTCGAAAAAATATCAGAAAGAAAACTTAATAATGATAGTCAGAGCTTACCAACTCGCCAGTTAAGTCATGAAAGTGCAGAGACATTGATGGCATTGGCTGAACGTAGCCCTGAAAAATTGAAAAGAAGATTGGAGCGATTGGCTGCGCTGGCCGGAGAGAGTACCAGTGCAGCCAAGATGAAACGTCAGCGCTGAATAAAAAACATCAGCGAGAGCAGCGTAACAGATAACATAACCCACTGATGAATCATAAGAATATTCTCAATACACGGTTTATCAATAACAGCTGTATTAATAATCTATTGTATTAATATGCCAACACTGTTGATGGTGCACGGAAAGCCAGTGGCATTTCAGCTTCATCTTCAAATGTGACAAACTCCCAAGCACTTTCCTGCGCTAAAACTGCCTGTAGCAGTTTATTATTCAATGCATGACCTGATTTAAACGCAGTAAATGCGCCAATAATGTTATAACCACACATAAACAGGTCACCGATGGCATCCAACATTTTATGCCGGACAAACTCATCTTCAAAGCGCAGACCATCTTCATTGAGTACGCGGTAATCATCTACCACAATTGCGCAATCAAAGCTGCCACCTAAGCACAGACCCTGAGATTGCAGGTACTCAATGTCACGCATAAATCCAAAAGTACGCGCACGACTAATCTGACGAACAAAAGAGTCGGCTGAAAAATCCAGACTATAACGCTGAGAGCTGGAATCAATAGCCGGATGTTGAAAGTCAATCGTAAAATCCAGACTAAAACCGTGATATGGTGCCAGTTCAGCCCATTTATCACCTTCTTCCACGCGAACTGTATCTTTCATACGCACGAATTTTTTCGCCACGTTCAGCTCTTCAATGCCTGCATCTAATAACAGGAAGACGAACGGGCTGGCGCTACCATCCATAATCGGGATTTCTGGCGCGTTCACATCAATAACAATATTATCGATGCCTAAACCTGCCAGTGCCGCATTCAGATGTTCAACGGTTGAAATTCGCACATTTTGTTCATTCACCAGACAAGTGCAGAGCATAGTATCACGCACAGATTTGGCATCAGCCGGAAAATCTACCGGAGGATTCAAGTCAGTACGACGATAGATGACCCCGGTATTAGCCGGTGCTGGACGCATTGTTAATGTGACTTTTTTACCGGTATGCAAACCGACACCAGTCGCCTGAACAATACGCTTTAATGTCCTTTGTTTGATCATCGTTTATCTCTCGCAATATCACTAATCCTGCCAATCACTATAAAATATGATTGGCAGGAGATTTTAACACAAAAAGCGGAGAAACCAATTTTTTAGCTATCAGTCAGCCTGCTTGCGCAAAAATGCCGGAATATCTAGATAATCAGGTTCTTTACTTGTCTGTGTACTCTGGTCATTGACAACTTTTGCCGCTGGTTTATTTTCGTCAGGTAATGACGTCATGCCACCGGGCATCTGTGGGTAGCGACGATCCAGTGTGTTTGGCTGAGATGCTTTGTTATTAGTCACCAGTGTGATCTCAGGACGTTTATCCATCCCGATACCTGTGGCAACAACAGTAACGCGCAGCTCATCATTCATATCCGGATCCAATGAGGTACCGATAACTACCGTTGCGTTGTCTGAAGCAAATGCACGGATAGTATTACCCACGGTTTCAAACTCATCCAGACGCAGGTCAAAGCCCGCTGTAATGTTGACCAGAACACCACGCGCACCTGACAGATCGATATCTTCCAGCAATGGGCTGGAGATAGCCATTTCAGCGGCCTCTTCTGCACGGTCTTCACCCTGCGCAATACCAGAGCCCATCATGGCATAACCCATTTCAGACATCACAGTACGAACGTCAGCGAAGTCAACATTCATTAAGCCGGGACGCGTGATCAGTTCAGCGATACCCTGAACCGCACCTTTAAGTACGTCATTAGCTGCACCAAATGCATCCAGCAGAGAAATGCCACGACCCAGCACTTTCAGTAATTTGTCATTTGGAATAGTGATCAGTGAGTCCACATGTTTGGACAGTTCAGTGATCCCCTGCTCCGCGAAGGCCATTCGTTTTTTGCCTTCAAAATTAAATGGCTTGGTGACAACAGCAACGGTCAGAATTCCAAGCTCTTTGGCAATCTCAGCCACAACGGGAGCAGCACCGGTTCCTGTACCACCACCCATACCGGCAGCGATAAATACCATGTCAGCCCCTTCCAGTGCCGTACGTAGGGATTCGCGATCTTCTTCCGCCGCAGTACGTCCGACCTCAGGGTTTGCTCCAGCGCCCAATCCTTTTGTAATGCCGTTGCCAATCTGGATGGTCTGACCGACAGCTGTTTTACGCAATGCCTGAGCATCAGTGTTAACCGCAAAGAAATCGACACCTTCAATACGCTCACGCACCATATGCTCTACAGCATTACCGCCGCCACCGCCGACGCCGATGACTTTAATCACCGCGTCATTGGTTAATTCCAGTGGTTCAAACATAATTTCTCTCCGTTTTGTGCCTTTATGTCGAGGCCGGGGTGATTATTTCACGGCCTCTGTATAAAAAATCAAAATTCTTTTCTCAGCCAGCTACTGACTTTTTTGAACCAGCCGCTTACTGAAGTTCTTTTATCAGCATCAGAATCGCCGCCAAGGTGGGATTCTTTGCCATAATGCAGAAGCCCGACTGCCGTTGAGTAGCAAGGCTCCTGCACGTAATCTGTCAGGCCGGTAATGTTCAGGGGACGTCCAATACGTACCTGAGTATGAAATACTCTTTGAGCACACTCAGCCAAGCCATCTATCTGAGCCCCTCCGCCTGTCAAAACGATCCCTGCGGCCAGATGATGTTTCACTCCCTGCTGACGCAATTGCTCCTGCAATCGTAAAATTTCATCATTAACTAAATTCAGCAGTTCGGTATAACGTGGCTCAATCACTTCAGCCAGAGTCTGGCGTTGCAAACTGCGGGGAGGGCGTCCTCCCACACTCGGAACTTCAACGCTTTCATCCTTGCTGACTATCGAACCCAGCGCGCAACCGTGGCGCACTTTGATGGTTTCAGCATCGCTCGGTGGTGTACCAAATGCGTAGGCAATATCGCTGGTGACAACATTTCCTGCATATGGGATCACTTTGGTATGACGCAAAGCACCGCCGGTATATACAGCGATATCCATCGTTCCGCCGCCGATATCAACGACACATACGCCTAATTCACGTTCATCTTCGGTCAAAACAGCATAACTTGCGGCTAATCCTGCAAAAATAAGCTGGTCAACTTTCAGTCCACAACGCTCAACAGCTTTTACAATATTTTTTGCCATGTCGTTATGGCAGGTAATCAAATGGACTTTCGCCTGCATACGCACACCGGAAAGCCCGACTGGGTTTTTGATACCTTCCTGATAATCGATAGCGTATTCCTGTGGGATCACATGCAAAATACGGTGCTCATCACGAACACGAACCGATTTGGCGGTATGGACAACACTGTCCACATCATCCTGTGTTACTTCTTCTTCTGAAATTGGCACCATACCAATTTCGTTCTGGCAGCTAATATGCTTACCAGACAACGCCAGATAAACTGAAGATATTTGGCAATCTGCCATTAATTCAGCCTGATCAATCGCACGCTGGACGCATTTTACGACTGATTCCAGATCATTGACGCCGCCTTTATCCATGCCGCGGGATGGGCAATTCCCCACTCCGATAATATTAACCATACCATCGGGCAGAATTTCACCAACCAGGGCAGATACATTTGCTGTCCCGATTTCAAGGCCAACTACCAATTTTCTGTCCGTTGATTTGATCATCGTTGTTCTGCCTGTCACTGTTTATTTTCTTGCACATTCATTGAAGCTGGTGCATCAGTTAATAAAGGTGCCCAGCCTACCGCAGCACCACTGTCATAACGTAAGTCCACATAAGCCACACGTTTTTGCGTGTTTTTCAGCAACACAGGGTAAAGCTCAATAAAACGCTGAATACGCCCTTCTTGATCTTTATTACCCAACTCCAGCCGGACATCATTATCCAGTACCAGTTGCCAGGAATTACGAGCCGTCATGATCACTGCTTTCACTTTCATTTTATGTGCAGCAAGCTGTTCAGCCATTGTGCGATATTCTGCCAATACGATTTTTTCTTTGCCTTCCGGGCCATAGAGCATGGAATAATGCCCTGTGGTGCTACGTTCAATAGGCAAACTGAATACTCTTCCTTCTTTATCCAGCATGTGAGTATCATTCCAACGCACATAAGGCACGTATTCTACCAGATGAATTTTCAGTTCATTAGGCCATTGTTTACGTACCGTAACCTGACGAACCCATGGCAGCCGCTCTATCTGGCCCTGAATAACATTGACATCTTGTGTCATAAATGTCTCTGGCGTGCCCAACGACAGGATAGCCTGCCTGACATCATCATCCGTGGTGTAATGCCGCTGGCCTGTCAACACCAGTTTTGAGAGTGGCAGCCTGTCTGAATCCTTCATCCACTCTAAGGTTACCCAACCTCCCCATGTGACAGTGCCGACCACCATCAGGAAGAAGAGAAACCCAGCCAGATAATAACCATTACTGGGACGGGAACTCCGAGCTTCAATTTCCCGCGTATTCCGGGCTGCCTGTGACATATCAATCAGCCAGCTCCAGAATTCTTGCCACTAATTGTGAAAAACTTACCCCCGCCTGACGCGCAGCAAGAGGCACCAGACTATGACTTGTCATACCCGGAGAAGTGTTCACTTCAAGTAGATAGAAATTGCCATTCCCATCATCCATGATATCAACCCTTCCCCAGCCACTACATCCGACGATCTTGTAGGCTTTTGATGCGATATCCGCCAATTCTTGCTCTTTCTCTGCACTTAAACCACTCGGGCAGAAATATTGAGTTTCGTTTGAGATATATTTCGCATCATAGTCATAGAATACATCCGGTGCCTGAATACGAATGGAGGGAAGAACCTCATCACCAAGAAATGCCACTGTATATTCCGGGCCGAACATCCACTTCTCAATCAAGATAGTTTTGTCATATTGGAATGCCAGCTCCAGTGCTGCATATAGCTCGGAATAGTCATTCACTTTGGTCATGCCAACACTGGAACCTTCCAGATTTGGCTTCACCATTAACGGCAGCCCTAATTCTTGAACATATTCTTTGATTTGAAAATCATTAAGTTGTTCAAATTGATGTGAATTAATCACAACATAAGGAGAAACAGGTAGTTTTGCTCCTTCCCATAGCTGTTTTGTTCGTAATTTATCCATTGATAAAGCGGATGCCATCACGCCACTGCCGGTATAAGGAAGCTGCAAAAATTCCAGTAAACCCTGTACTGTGCCATCTTCACCACCACGCCCATGCAGAGCGATAAAGACTTTGCTGAACCCTTCTTCTTTGAGTTTAGTCACATCAAAGTATTTTGTATCGACTGAATGCGCATTAATACCCGCTTCCTTCAACCCAGCTACAACAGCCTGCCCGGATTGCAGTGAAACTTCACGTTCAGCAGAAGTCCCTCCCAATAAAACAGCGACCTTATCAGCCATGATGCACTCCTTCATTAAAAGACGGCTGTAGTTTTGTCTCAGCCAAATTGCGCGCTATTTTACCGATATTACCGGCACCCTGTACTAATACTAAGTCGTTGTTTTCCATTATTTGTGACAGCATGGCCGAAATTTGCTCCGGTTCTGACACTAATATAGGGTCTAACTTCCCTCTACTACGGACAGTACGGCATAAGGAACGGCTGTCAGCCCCCGGAATCGGAGTTTCTCCGGCTGAATAAACATCCAGCATTAACAGAACATCCACCTGATTTAAAACATTGGCAAAGTCATCGTACAGATCACGCGTTCTGGTATAGCGATGAGGCTGAAATATCATCACAATACGTTTGTCAGGCCAGCCCGCCCGCGCAGCTTTAATTGTCGCATCGACTTCAGTCGGATGATGACCATAATCATCAACTAACATGACACTGCCTTCTTTGTTATTAATATTCCGGAGAGAAAAATCCCCCAAGAAATCAAAACGCCGTCCGGTTCCCTGAAATTCAGCCAGTGATGCCAGAATTGCTGCATCGTCAATCCCTTCTTCAGTCGCGACAGCAACAGCGGCTGTTGCATTCAGTGCGTTATGTTTCCCCGGCGCATTCAGAACAACATGAAGTTCAGGCAAATCTTCACGGCTGATGGTAAAGAAGCCCTGTGCTCCTTTCTGTTCATAGTGGGTAATGCGAACGTCAGCCTCTTCGCTGAAACCATAAGTCGTTACATAACGCCCGATACGGGGAATCAATTCTTTCACAACCGGATCATCAATACACATCACTGCCCGGCCATAAAATGGCAAATTATACAGGAAGTTGACAAAAGTCTGCTTCAGGTTTTCAAAGTCTCCCTGATAGGTATCCATATGATCAGGTTCGATATTGGTTATCACCGCCATCATGGGCTGTAAGTGCAGGAAAGAAGCATCACTTTCATCCGCTTCGGCAATCAGGTAACGGCTGGTGCCGAGACGCGCGTGAGTTCCCGCAGCTTTGACCAGTCCGCCATTGACAAATGTAGGATCAAGGCCAGCCTGAGCATAGATACCCGCAATCATTGCTGTCGTCGTTGTCTTGCCATGTGTACCCGCAACAGCGATGCCATGCCGGTAACGCATCAGCTCTGCCAGCATCTCTGCACGGCGGATAACCGGAATACGAGCTTCACGGGCAGCAATAATTTCCGGGTTGTCAGCAGGGATTGCTGTTGATGCAACAACCACGCTGGCATTGCGCACATTCTCGGCGCGGTGATTAAAATAAATGGTTGCTCCCAGTGTAATCAGTTGCTGTGTCACTGGATTAGGAGCGAGGTCAGAACCACTTATCTGATAACCCTCATTAGCCAACACCTCGGCGATACCACCCATGCCAGCACCACCAATGCCAACAAAGTGGATATGCCTGACTTTTCTCATTTCAGGCACTGAAGCTCTTAATTTCGCCAACTGTTGTATATTCACGTTTTAATCTTCACTAGTTATGTTTACTTCTCCGCCCTGCCGGTATATGCGAACCCACAGAACGGCCTGAATACTCATTTTTAAACTACATTTTTTAACTGCATTAATTTTTTTTAACTGCATCAATCAATGCCGCAGCTACGCGTTCAGTTGCATTGATAATGGCAACTGAGCGGGCTTTCTCTGCCATTTCCCGTAATTGCGGACGCTGCCACTGTTTCAGCAATTCCACCACGGCATCCGCTGTAAATTGAGGCTGTTCAAGTATTTTGGCTGCCCCTGCTTTTTCCAGCGGCAATGCATTCCAGTATTGTTGACGATCTTTATGCTGAAACGGCACAAAAATCGCGGGTAAACCTGCTGCCGCAATCTCACTTACAGTCAATGCACCGGAGCGGCAGATGACGATATCCGCCCACGCATAAGCCTGTGCCATATCATCAATAAACTCAGTCACCCTGAAATCAGCGACAGCCAAGTCTGTATATTTCTTCTCTGTTTCTGCCTGCGCACCTTTTCCCGCCTGATGCCAGACAGAGATGCTGTCACCCATACGGGAAGCGGCCTCTGGCATTGTCTGGTTCAGGACTCTTGCTCCCTGACTGCCACCAACAACAAGAACGCGTACAGGCCCCTGTCTGTCAGCAAGGCGCTGTTCCGGCGCAGGTAAGGCCAACACATCTTTACGAACCGGATTACCCACTACCGGAGCATCAGGAAACGCGCCCGGAAAAGCCTGCAAAACTGTTTTGGCAATTTTAGCCAGCCAGCGATTGGTTAACCCTGCAATACCATTCTGTTCATGCAGAACGACCGGAACACCACACAGCCATGCAGCAATACCGCCCGGCCCTGAAACGTATCCGCCCATTCCCAACACAACGTCCGGCTGGTAGCGTCGGATAATCGCTTTTGCCTGCCGGATCGCTTTAAAAATTCTGATAGGAGCAGCAAGCTGTGCTTTTATTCCTTTACCCCGTAACCCTGAAATCTGGATAAATTCGATATCTATGCCATGTTTCGGTACTAAATCAGCTTCCATACGATCAGCTGTTCCCAACCAGCGGATATCCCAGCCCTGTTCTTTCAAATGATGGGCAACCGCCAGCCCCGGAAACACATGGCCTCCGGTACCACCTGCCATCACCATTAACCGCCGGTTTTTGCCACTCATTTCGGGCTCCTTACGAACGCCTGTGCTTTTGCCAGACGTACTTCATAGTCAATTCGCAATAATAAAACGATGGCCGTTGACATCGCGATCAAGCTCGAACCACCATAACTTACAAGAGGCAATGTCAGTCCTTTCGTCGGTAACATCCCTGAAGCCGCACCAACATTGATAAATGCCTGAAAGCTGAACCAGATACCGATAGCACAGGCCAGAAAACCGGCAAATCGCTGATCAAGCTGCAACGCACGGCGGCCAATCATCATTGCTCGGAAAGCGACGAAGAATACCATTGCCAACACTAAAACCACACCTAAATAACCTAATTCTTCGCCTAAAATGGAGAAAATAAAGTCAGTATGCGCTTCCGGTAAATACTCCAGTTTTTGAACTGAATTCCCAAGCCCCTGCCCGAAAAAATCTCCGCGACCAAATGCCATCAGAGACTGTGTGAGCTGATAGCCGCTACCGAAAGGATCATCCCATGGATTCAGGAAAGAAGTTACCCGGCGCACACGATAGGGTTCCGCCACAATCAATACGCAAACAGCAAAGATCCCGCAGCCAATGATGGCAAGAAACTGCCACAATTTTGCTCCCGCCAGAAATAACAGCGCCAGCGTTGTTACAAACATCACGACCACGGTTCCGAAATCAGGCTGGGCCAACAGCAAGACAGCCAGCGCAACCATGACTCCCATCGGCTTACAGAATCCCCATAAGTTATTTCTCACTTCATCTACCTTTCTCACCAGATAACTGGAGAGGTAACAAAAGAGCGATAACTTCGACAATTCTGCTGGCTGAACACGTAAAGGGCCAATGGCTACCCAGCGCGAAGCACCATTTATCGAGCTACCTACAAACAGCACGACAACCAGCATCATAATCGTGATTAATAACATGATATTGCTGTATCGCTGCCAGAATGCCATCGGAATACGCAGCGTAATCAATGACAAACAGAATGCCAGAGCAAGATAAGTTCCATCACGACGAGCGAAGATAAATGGATCTTGTGCCAGACGCTGACCAACCGGCATTGAAGCGGAAGTCACCATCACAAAACCAATCACAGCTAACCCGAATACCATCCAGACCAGGGTACGATCATACATGACGATATCTGTGGGATCTGTCTCCACATTACCCGCCAGCCAGTTTTTAAATTTACCGAGGCCCGGAATGATCATTAGCCCAGCTCCTCCGCCAAACGGGCGAATTCATGCCCACGATGTTCAAAACCACGAAACTGATCAAAGCTCGCACAAGCCGGTGACAATAACACCATATCTCCGGCCACCAGTTTCGGTGTAATTTCTCTCATGGCCTGCTCCATCGTATCTGTCAATGTAGAAATTTCTGGACGCAACTGTGCCAGTTGATTGCCATCACGACCAAAACAGTAAAGACGAATGTTATTGCCTGATAAATAAGGCTGAAGAGGAGTGAAATCCGCCTCTTTCCCGTCCCCCCCGACTAACAGATAGAGAGTTCCTTCCAGTATCAGGCCATTCAGTGCGGCCTGAGTACTGCCGACGTTTGTTGCTTTGGAATCGTTTACCCAACGAATACCGTTTCTCATATGTACTATCTGAAAACGGTGCGCCAGCCCCTGATAAGTCCGCAATGCCCGCAGGCTGGCTTCTCGCGGGATATTAACCGCATCTGCCAGCGCCAGCGCTGCAAGCCCGTTAGTGTAGTTATGCTGACCTGTCAGACACATTTCACGTATCGATAATACTGCTTGTTGATTGGCAACCAGTTGCTGCTGTTCCGTGTCAAGCCGGTAATCACCACTGTCTACACCAAAACTGATACAACGGTTGTCTTTACCTGTTACCGGCAGAGTCAGATAGTCCTGCGCATTCACAACACACACGCTGGCCTGATCATAAATACGCAGCTTGGCGGCGCGATATTGAGCCAGCCCTTCAGGGTAGCGAACCATATGGTCTTCAGTCACATTCAGTACTGTCGCTGCGGCGGCGCGCAGACTGTAAGTCGTCTCAAGCTGAAAACTGGAAAGCTCCAGAACATATAGCTGGGATGGCTGTTTCAATAACGCCAGAGCCGGGACGCCAATATTTCCCCCGACACCCACCTGCCATCCGGCTGCTTTCGCCATTTCACCAACCAGACTGGTTACTGTGCTTTTACCATTTGAACCCGTAATCGCCACAATCGATGCTGTTGCCTCACGGCAGAACAGTTCGATATCGCCGACGATTTCAATTCCTGCATCAGCCGCTGCCTGTAGTTCAGGTGTTGCCAGTGCAATACCCGGACTGGAAACGATTAGGTCAGCTTCCATCAGCCATTGCGTATTGAAACTTCCGGTGTGGCATTCAACGTTATCCGGCAACTTGTCACTTCCCGGTGGTACGATACGGGTATCCATCACGCGTGGAGTGACTCCGCGCGCCATGAAAAAGTCAACGCAGGAAAGGCCGGTTAACCCCAGCCCAACAATAACGACTTTTTTACCTTCGTATTTTGTCATGATCTGTTCAGTCATGATTAACGTACCTTCAGTGTTGCCAGACCAATAAGTACCAGCATCAGGGAAATAATCCAGAAGCGTACAATGACGCGTGGCTCTGGCCAGCCTTTCAGTTCATAGTGATGATGGATAGGAGCCATGCGGAAAATACGCTGCCCCCGTAACTTGAACGAGCCAACCTGCAAAATAACGGACAGTGTTTCCACAACAAAGACGCCACCCATAATGACCAGCAGAAACTCCTGACGCAGTAATACCGCTATCGTTCCCAGTGCTCCGCCCAGAGCCAGTGAACCTACATCCCCCATGAAAACCTGTGCCGGATAAGTGTTGAACCACAGGAAACCCAGCCCTGCCCCGACAATTGCAGTACAGACAATCACTAGCTCACCGGCATGGTTCAAATAAGGAATATGCAGATAATTGGCAAAATTGACGTTACCAGTCGCCCAAGCCACCAATGCAAAACCGGCAGCCACTAACACTGTCGGCATAATTGCCAGACCATCCAGCCCATCCGTCAGATTCACAGCATTACTGGTTCCGACAATCACGAAATAAGTCAGCAGGATATACAGCAGACCAAGCTGCGGCATGACGTCTTTAAAAAACGGCACAACCAATTGTGTCGCCGATGTATCTTTACCAATGCTGTACATCGAAAACGCTACACCAAGCGCCAGTACGGACTGCCAGAAATATTTCCAGCGGGCAATCAACCCTTTGGTGTCTTTACGGACAACCTTACGGTAGTCATCAACAAACCCGACGATGCCATAGCCCAACAGTACAGCCAGTACGCACCAGACGTAAGGGTTATCCAGACGCGCCCATAACAGGACAGAAATGGTAATAGAAAACAGGATCAGCAACCCGCCCATCGTCGGCGTTCCGCGTTTACTGAAATGAGATTCCGGCCCATCATTACGCACAACCTGACCAATCTGTAACTTTTGCAGGTAAGCAATCAGAGTTGGCCCCATCCATAACGCAATAAACAACGCAGTCAGCAAACCGACTATTGCTCTGAACGTCAAATAGGAAAAGACGTTAAAGCCCGTATGATATTTAACCAGATACTCGGCCAGCCAAACTAACATTGGAAGTTCTCCTTCAGTGAGTCCACTACCTCTTCCATTTCGGTGCTACGTGAACCTTTAATTAATACAGAAATTGTTTCGTGGTGTTTCAATAAAGGCAGCAATGCTGCAACTAATTCTGCCTTGCTGGAGAAATGCTGCCCCCGACCACTTGCATCACTAATATGGGCACTTAAAGGCCCGACGCTAAGAATTTGTTCAATCTCGGTCGATGCTATTGCTTCACCCACCTGACGGTGGCACGCAACCGCCTGCTCACCCAATTCGCCCATATCGCTGACCACCATCACGCGATAACCGGGCATCCGGGTTAATACTTGTGCTGCGGCGATCATAGAGCCGGGATTGGCGTTATAAGTATCATCCAGCACGACTTTTCCGGCAGCCAGAGGAACTGGGAATAAGCGTCCCGGTACGGCTTTCAGCCCTAATAAACCCACACGGATATCATCAAGGGATGCTCCGACGGTAATCGCCAGCGCACTGGCAGCCAATACATTGGCTATATTGTGTTTTCCGGGCAATGGTAATGTGATTTCGCAACTTCCGATGGGTGTATGCAGGCAGAAATGCGTTTCCAGCGGCTGTTCCTGAATCTCTGTCACATAAAAATCTGCGTCTGCCGCAGGTGTGATGGAAAAACGCCATACCGTCTGCTGGCTACCGATATTCTGCTGCCAGTTAGGCCAGTCATTGCTGTCCAGATTGATAATTGCAGTCCCTGTGGACGAAAGCCCTGCAAAAATTTCACCTTTTGCTTTAGCGACTCCGGCCAATGAACCAAACCCTTCCAGATGGGCTGAAAACAGGTTGTTAACCAGCGCACTTTCAGGGCGCACTATTTCAGTTGTATACGCAATTTCACCAATATGGTTAGCCCCCAGTTCAATAACGGCAAACTGGTGCTCTGATGTAAGCCGGAACAGGGTTAACGGCACACCGATATCGTTATTGAAGTTGCCTGCGGTATAAAGCGTATTACCACATTGACGTAAAATTGCGGCGGTCATCTCTTTCACGGAGGTTTTGCCGGAAGACCCCGTTAATGCAACAACCCGTGCCTGGCTCTGCGCCCGCACCCAGCCCGCCAGTTTGCCCATTGCCAGACGAGTGTCCTTCACAATTACCTGAGGGCAATCAACCTCAAGAGGACGGCTGACCAACAACGCGCCAGCTCCCTGCTTCACAACATCAGTTGCGAAGTCATGAGCGTCAAAATTTTCCCCTTTTAAGGCAATGAACAGATCACCAGATGCTATTTTGCGGCTGTCGGTTGTTACTGACTGAATCTGAGTAACAGTGGCCTGCGGGTCGGAAACGTGATGTAACTTCCCTTCGGTTACACGTGCCAGTTGTTGTAGTGTTAATGGGATCATGCTGTCACCCCCAACAAGCGCGCAACCGTCAGACGATCTGAATAATCCAGACGGCGGTTCCCCACCAACTGATAATCTTCATGACCTTTACCTGCCACCAGCACAACATCTTCTTCTGTCGCCTGCATAATCGCACTGGTAACCGCTTCAACACGCCCATGAATAACCATCGCTCGACCCGGATCAATGAAGCCTGTCAGGATATCCGCAACAATGGACTGAGGCTCTTCACTGCGTGGATTGTCGTCAGTAACAACTACCCGATCTGCCTCTTGTTCAGCAACGCCTCCCATTAACGGGCGTTTGCCTTTATCGCGATCGCCGCCACAACCGAACACACACCAGAGTTGCCCTTTACAGTGCAGCCTTGCTGCTGCCAGCGCTTTTTCCAGTGCATCCGGCGTGTGAGCATAGTCCACAACGACGGTAGGACGGCCTGAGGCGGAAAATACTTCCATCCGCCCACAGACCGGGATCAGACAAGATGCAGTTGCCAACAATTTTTCCAACGGATAACCCAGTGATAATAGCGTTGCAAGAGCTAATAACAGGTTGCTGACATTAAAAGCCCCCATCAGAGGGCTTTCTATAGTCCCGCTTCCCCAGCTGGATTTGAAGGTAATCGAAGCACCTTTATCGTGATAGCGGATTTCCTCCGCAGATAACCACCGCCCCTGCCAGTTCTCCGGCAGACGGTTTTCCATCGTCACAGCTACAGTTTCAGATAAAGCGGAACCAGATAAACGAGAAAGCCATTTCAGGCCGATGTCATCATCAGCATTAATAATTTTTTGTTTAACGTTATGAGTGCTGAACAGTAACCATTTAGCTTCTTCGTAATTTTCCATATCACCATGGTAATCAAGGTGATCACGGCTTAAATTAGTAAAAACAGCCGCCTGATAGGGCAGGGATGCCACACGGCTTTGTATCAGGCCATGTGATGAAACCTCCATTGCCGCAAACGTCGCTTTCTGGTTAACGAGTTGCTGTAAATCAAGCTGGATATCAACGGCTGAGCCGGTGGTGTTTTCGGTCGGAACAGTCATGCCCAGCAGACCATTTCCTACTGTGCCCATGACGGCGCTGGTTTCTCCCAGCCCCTGACTCCACTGTGCCAGCAATTGTGTTGTTGTTGTTTTACCGTTGGTTCCTGTGATACCAACCAGCTTTAATTTGTTACCCGGGTGCTGATAAAATTCACCTGCCAATTTCGACAGTTTATTATTTAAATCATCAAAATAGATAACCGGAACACCGTGCATTTCCTGAATGGTGCCGTTATCCGCTTTTCCCTCCGCTTCAGCGATCACCGCAGCGACCCCCTGAGCGATGGCTTGAGGAATGTATTTTCGACCATCTGTCTGATGCCCTTTAACCGCAACAAACAGATCTCCGGCAGCCGCTTTGCGGCTGTCCAATGTCATTTCTCGCAGCGGAAGCTCAGGAGCATTAATTCTCCAAAGAGCCAATAAATCGCGTAAATTACGATCTTCCACTTTTATCCTCTTTTTATTTATTCATCACAGATTAGTTATTAACTAGTTATCAACTACAAACTCTTTTTTATCGTCCACAGGCAAAGCATCCGGCTCAACGTTCATCGTACGGAGGACACCACTCATGATGGCGCCGAAGATAGGCGCTGAAACTGCTCCGCCATAATATTTTCCTGCCTGTGGATCATCGATAATCACAACCAGTGCAAAACGCGGGTTACTCGCCGGTGCAACACCAGCGGTATAGGAAATATATTTATTTACATATTTACCGTCCGGCCCGACTTTCTTAGCCGTACCGGTCTTAATCGCAATACGATAGCCTTTTATTGCCGCACGTACGCCACCGCCACCGGGCAGTGCCACACTTTCCATCATGTGTACCACTGTGCGCATAATATGCTCAGGAAATACCCGGGTGCCCGGAACGGGTGGGTCGACTTTGGTAATTGACAGTGGACGATAAACACCCATACTGCCTATCGTTGCATAGACTCGCGCTAACTGTAACGGTGTTACCATCAGCCCGTAGCCGAAAGAGAAGGTGGCCCTCTCAAGATCTGACCACCTTTGTCTATTTTTTGGAAATACGCCACTCTTTTCTCCGACCAACCCCAAATCGGTCGGTTTTCCCATCCCAAAGCGATAATAAACATCTACCAGCTCTGAGGCAGGCATCGCTAACGCCAGTTTAGAAACACCAACGTTACTCGACTTCTGTAAGATCCCCGTGATGGTTAATTCAGAGCGAGGGGCAACGTCTTTAATTTCATGGCCTCTCGAACCATACATCAACCGATAGGGTCTGGTATCCAATACGGTATTTTCTTTGACAATCCCACTATACAGCGCACTCATCACAACCAGAGGTTTAATCGTCGAGCCGGGTTCAAACATGTCAGTAATAGCCCGGTTACGCATTGCATCTTTGGGTGTTCCCGCCAGATTATTCGGGTTATAGGACGGGCTGTTTGCCATTGCCAGTACTTCGCCGGTATTAACATCTACTAATACCGCTGTACCGGATTCTGCTTTATTCAGCACGACTGCTTTCGTTAATTCGCGGTAGACCAATGTCTGAAGACGCTCATCAATACTGAGTGCCAAATCATGGGCAGCTCTGCTGTCTACGGATGAAATATCCTCGATAACCCGTCCGTTGCGATCCTTACGAACAGTCCGGCTGCCCGGTTTCCCCGTCAGCCAGCTATCGAAACTCTTTTCGACTCCTTCAATACCATTGCCGTCAATGTTGGTCACGCCAATAATGTGTGCTGTTACCTGCCCTGCCGGATAATAACGGCGGGATTCCTGACGAAGATAGATACCCGGGAGTTTTAGTTTTCCGACATAATCGCCGATAGAAGTGTTAACCTGACGGGCAAGATAGACAAAGCGACCTTTAGGATACTCATTGATTTTACTGGTTAATTGATCCAGAGGGATAGAAAGAGCATCAGCCAGCGCCTGCCAGCGGGTATCCCCCGTGATCCCCCCTTTTTCCAGAACCTCTTTCGGGTCCGCCCAGACAGCATCTACCGGCACACTGACTGCCAGCGGACGCCCGTTACGGTCGTTAATCATGCCACGAGAAGTAGGAATGGACTGAACACGCAGAGAGCGGGAATCACCCTCTTTCACCAAACGGTCAGGGTTGATAATCTGCAAATAAGCCACTCGAATCAAAAGCCCGATTAAAGCAAGCGAAATGCCCCCACAGAGCAAGACAAAACGCCATCTGACAAAACTGGCTTTATCTTCTTGTTTTTTCAACTTTAAAGAGCGTGCAGCTTTCATCGCCTACCTTTTAGTTGTCAACTGGACTTTATTGAGTGATCACAATATTTTCTTGTGCCGGATCGACATGTTGCATATGAAATTTTTCAGTCGCTATGGATTCGATCCGACTGTGGTCACCCAATGCATTTTCTTCAAGGAGCAAGTTACGCCATTCAATATCCTGAGCATCAATCTGAATTGCCTGACGTTCTTTCTCCGCAGTCAATAAGCGGGTCTGATGGGTGACCGTCACTACACTGATGGCAGAAACCACAACAGCCACCAGTAAAATACATGGGATTTTGGCATTACGGATCAGATCCCTGCCAATGACTCCCACTAATCCATGACGTTCACCTGCCACTATTTACCTGCCTTCTCATCACCTGCTTTTTCAGCAAATCGCAATACCGAACTTCTTGCTCTCGGATTGGTTGCCACTTCATCCTCTGAGGGTTTCAGTCTGCCAACTGCTTTCAGACTACGCCCTCCCAATGCCCTCAATTGTGCTTCAGTAAGCGGCAAACCTGCCGGTACCTTAGGCCCCTGACTATGTTGCTGGATAAAGCGTTTCACTATGCGATCTTCCAACGAGTGGAAACTGATGACTGATAATCGCCCTTGTGGTGCTAAAACTTGCAATGCACCGTCCAATGCACGTTCTATTTCTTCCAGTTCACTGTTAATGTAGATTCTGATAGCCTGAAAACTGCGTGTCGCAGGATGCTTATGTTTCTCCTTGATTGGACTTGCCTTAGCAATCAACTCAGCCAGCTCTCTGGTTCGCGTGATCGGTTCTTCCTGATTGCGGGCAACAATGGCTCTTGCAATACGTTTGGCAAAACGTTCTTCACCAAACGTTTTCAGTACCCACGCGATATCATCAGCTTCAGCCTTCATCAGCCATTCTGCGGCTGATTGCCCCCGGGTTGTATCCATCCGCATATCCAGCGGCCCGTCACGCATAAATGAGAAACCACGTTCAGGATCATCCAGTTGCGGTGAAGAGACCCCTAAATCCAACAGCACACCATCAATCTTTCCAGCCAGACCAGCTTCTTCTACATAGGCAGCCAGATCTGAAAATGGCCCATGTGTAATAGAAAAACGCGGATCTGTAATCGCTTTTGATGCTTCAATGGCCTGAGGGTCGCGATCAATTGCCATCAAACGACCATTCGGCCCTAATTTTGATAAAATCAGGCGAGAGTGCCCCCCTCGCCCGAATGTTCCATCAATATAAATTCCATCTTCTCGGATATTCAGTCCATTGACCGCTTCATCCAGTAATACACTGGTATGTTTAAAATGACTATTTGCCATGTTTATAGTGATAAATCCTGTAGCCTTGCTGATAAAGGTTCTTGTGTAGATTGTTCAGCAGCGATGTCACTTTGTACTTGCTGATACCAGACCTGCTCATCCCACAATTCAAATTTATTAAATTGCCCAACCAGCATGACCTCTTTTGTTAGCCCTGCATGCTGACGCAATGTATGGGCTAACAAAAGACGTCCTGCACTGTCCATTTGGCATTCACTGGCGTGTCCTAATAACAAGCGTTGAACACGACGTTCGGCTGGGTTCATGCTGGATAAGCGAGATAATTTTTCTTCGATGATTTCCCATTCGGGTAATGTATAAAGCAACAGACACGGCTGATGAAGATCAATTGTACAAACCATTTGACCTTTTGATTCCGTATTCAGCGTTTCCCTATATCGGGCAGGTACTGTAAGTCGCCCTTTAGTATCGAGATTAACCAGTGTTGCTCCACGAAACATACTCAGGTTACCCCTTGATGGCCGAAATCTCCACATTATCCCACAAATCACCACAATTAAGAGTTTACGGATGGTATGAAAACCTTGTCAAGCCAGAGCCAGTGTGCTTTAGCTAGATTTACAGAAAGATTTAAGAGAGAAAAAGGAGGATTTTTTAGATTATGCAATATTATTGTTTCATAAATTATTGATAAATATCATTAATTAACTATTAGCACCAAGGCCAATCTGAAAAAGATTTTTTAGGACAAATAATTATCACTTAAATTAATTTATGCAATCAACATCTCATTATTGCGCAATTGTTAACCAACTGTAATCTATCAATAATCAAAATATATTCAGATTAAAATAGTATAAAAAGTAATAATAAACTGAAATAAAGTAGAACAAAAAAACCGTAATCATTTGAATATAAAATAAATAAATAGTCACCTTTCATGAAAGAAATAACTTTTATTTATAATCGGCACATTGAAGAAAGGAAATCTATTTTTTTACCTACAATAGTCTATTTGCAATTTTTCAGGCAGAGATTTTCGTTCAGAAAAATTTTAGTCAGAATAATCTCAAAATTAAATCAACGAACCTATTTAAATGATTTTAGATACACTATATTGCACCCTCATGTTAAATGAGGGTACACAAATCAGGCTTTCCGGCTCAGGCTTCCCCGACGACATAAATGGCGACGCATACGCGTAATCCCCGGTTCAGGCCTCTGTTTTTCATCCAGACTGGCCAATACCAGTGACAAAGCCTGTTCAGCCACATCACGATGGCGCTGTGCCACCGATAATACCGGGCACTCAAGGAAATCAAGCAACTCATGATCACCAAATGTTGCAATGACTAACTGTTCAGGTAAACGCCCGCTGCGTTTCAGGATGGTATCCATCACGCCCTGAAGCAGAGCAAATGAAGTCGTGTAGAGTACCTGAGGCAGAGGGTTCTTTTCCAGCCATGAAGCAAAAACCTCAGCAGCAGCTTCACGTTCATAGCTGTTCGCATAGAGATAATTCACTTGACGCGGATCATTTTCCCACGCTTCACGGAAACCCTGCTCACGTAAAAAGCTGACTGATAATTCAGGCAATGCACCCAAATAAAGCACAGATTCTGAAGGGAACTGACGTAATTCCTGTGCCAGCATTTTCGCATCTTCACGATCGTCCCCGACAACGCTGACAAAATGTTCACTGTCCAAGGCGCGATCAAGCGCGATAATAGGCAGGGAACGGTTCGCCCAGCGCTGGTAGAATGGATGCTCAGGAGGAAGCGCGGTGGAAACAATAATTGCGTCAACTTGACGCTGCAAAAGATGCTCAACGCAACGCATTTCGTTATCTGGCTGATCTTCAGAGCAGGCTATCAAAAGTTGATACCCACGCTGCCGCGCCTGACGTTCAAGATAGTTGGCAATACGGGTATAGCTTGTATTTTCTAAATCCGGTATCACTAAACCAATAGAACGGGTACGCCCTGCCCGCAGACCGGCAGCAACAGCATTCGGGTGGTAATTATGTTCTCTCACCACCGCCATCACTTTCTCTACTGTTTTATCGCTGACCCGATACTGCTTAGCTTTACCATTGATAACATAACTGGCCGTAGTACGTGAAACACCTGCTAAGCGGGCGATCTCATCCAGTTTCACATTAACCCCTCAGTAATATGATAGAAAAAGCCCCACGTTACAGTAGGGCCCGGTAAATATCTGTATATTAACCCGCAGATCGCGAATTTTCATCGCATAATTTTCTCTCCGCGAGCAACACCCACAATGCCCGATCGCGCAACCTCCACGATCTCTGCAACTTCCCGCACCGCATCAAGAAAGGCATCCAGCTTCTCGCTCGTTCCCACCAACTGAACAGTGTACAGTGACGAAGTAACATCCACGATCTGCCCGCGAAAAATATCTGTGCTGCGTTTAATTTCTTCACGCCCGTATCCGCTGGCCTGTAACTTTACCAACATGATTTCGCGTTCAACGTGAGCACCGGCAGTTAATTCATTGACCCGCAGAACATCCACCAGCTTATGTAGCTGTTTTTCTATCTGCTCCAGTACCTTCGCATCACCTTTAGTTTGGATGGTCATGCGTGATAATGTCGGGTCTTCTGTCGGTGCCACTGTCAGACTTTCAATATTATAACCCCGTTGTGAAAACAGCCCTACCACGCGAGACAACGCTCCCGATTCGTTTTCAAGTAATACAGACAAAATCCGGCGCATGATCAGGTCCTCTCTGTTTTGCTTAACCACATTTCATCCATTGCTCCTCCACGGATCTGCATTGGATAAACGTGTTCTGTTTCATCAACGGTAACATCAACAAAAACCAGACGCTGGTTTTCTTCCACTTCACGCAAAGCCTGAGCCAGCTTGCTTTCCAATTCATCATAACTCTGGATGGATACGCCAATGTGACCGTAAGCCTCTGCCAGTCTGACAAAATCGGGCAGTGATTCCATATAGGACTGAGAGTGGCGACCCGCGTAAATGATATCCTGTATCTGTTTCACCATTCCCAAAAAGCGGTTGTTTAAGTTCAGCACCAAAACCGGTAAGCCATACTGCAAAGCAGTAGATAGCTCCTGAATATTCATCTGGATACTGCCATCCCCCGTCACACATATAACTGTCGCAGCCGGATTTGCCAGCTTGACGCCAAGCGCAGCGGGAAGACCAAAGCCCATCGTTCCCAGACCACCAGAGTTAATCCAGCGTCTTGGCTTATCAAATGGATAATGCAGTGCAGCAAACATCTGATGTTGCCCGACATCGGATGCAATATATGCATCCCCTTTGGTCAGTCGGTACAGTGCTTCAATCACCGCCTGTGGTTTTATTTTCGGACTGGAACGATCGTAATCAAGACATTTGCGATTGCGCCACTGTTCAACAGATAGCCACCAGTCTTTTATTGCATCGGGGTCCTGAATACTTTCCGTGGCATCCAGCAGTTCCACCATCTGACCAAGCACCTGTTTTGCATCGCCAACAATCGGAATATCCGCAGTCACCGTTTTAGAAATGGACGTCGGATCAATATCAATGTGTAAGACCGTTGCATTCGGGCAATATTTTGCCAGATTATTGGTTGTGCGATCATCAAAACGCACCCCTACGGCAAGAATAATATCTGCATTGTGCATCGCTTTATTGGCTTCAAACGTACCATGCATTCCCAGCATTCCCAGATTCTGCTGGTGAGTAGCAGGAAAAGCGCCCAGTCCCATCAACGAACTGGTAACGGGAAGACGAAGAGATTCCGCCAGTTTCAACAGTTCCGCTGAGCAGTCTGAATTAATTGCACCTCCCCCCACATAAAGCACCGGTTTTTTCGCTTCCTGTAACGCTTTAAGTGCTCGCTTAATTTGCCCCTTATGCCCCTGAATCGTAGGGTTATAGGAACGCATCTTAATTTTTTCTGGATAAATATAGGGAAATTTCAGTGCCGGATTAACGGTATCTTTAGGGAAGTCGATAACAACCGGGCCGGGACGGCCACTTGCAGCCAAATAAAAAGCTTTCTTGATGATATTTGGAATATCTTCCGCTTTTTTCACCAGAAAGCTATGTTTTACGATAGGGCGGGAGATCCCCACCATATCACATTCCTGAAAAGCATCATTACCGATCAGAGAACTGGCCACCTGACCAGACAACACCACCATCGGGATTGAATCCATATACGCCGTTGCAATTCCGGTTATCGCGTTGGTTGCTCCTGGCCCTGAAGTGACCAGAACAACCCCCGTTTTCCCTGTTGAACGCGTATACCCATCAGCCATATGGACAGCGCCCTGTTCGTGACGAACCAAAATATGCTCTATTCCGCCAATCGTATGCAAGGCATCATAAATATCCAGGACTGCCCCTCCCGGATAACCGAATACATGCTCAACGCCCTGATCAATTAACGATCTGACGACCATTTCGGCTCCTGACAACATCTCCATTGAGTTTGCCTCCAAGCTCTGTTTGCAAGTTAATGTCAGGACTTCATAAGGCCATCATGAAAAACAACCTTACTTATCCCATTCTTATTTATGCTCAGTGAATATTAGATTAGCATGCGTGATGACACGCATTTCATTAATACACTAAGCCATTAACATAACGTCAGACACCAAGGTTATCAAACAACAATTCACAGATTGAAAACATTTTCTTAATAAAAGTGCTTTTTTTGCAAACAGTTAAGCCAAAATAGGGACATTATTATCCAGAGCTGATTCAATCCCGGTACATGGATTCAATTTCATTCTGATAATGCTGAGAGATAATCTTACGCCGTAATTTCAGCGTCGGGGTCAATTCACCTTTTTCCATAGAAAAGGCTTCTGGCAACAGAGTAAAGCGTTTTACCTGATGGAATTTGGCGATATTTTTTTGTAATTCTTTCAGGCGTTGCTCAAATAATCCGACAACCTGATGATTACGGAGTAATTCCAACCGACTCTGGTAGTGAAGATTAATCGATTTTGCGTAATCCTCCAGCGCTTCATAGCTTGGAACAATTAACGCAGAAACAAACTGACGGGCATCAGCAATCACAGCAATATGCTCGATAAAACGATCCTGACCCAATGTTCCTTCAATTAACTGTGGAGCAATATATTTCCCCGTTGATGTTTTCATTAAATCTTTCAGGCGTTCTGTAATGAACAGATTACCTTTCTCATCCAGCCCTCCGGCATCGCCTGTACGCAGCCAGCCATCTTCGGTAAAAGCATGCACGGTTTCTTCCGGACGATTGAAATAGCCTTTCATGACGATCGGGCCTCGTACCTGAATTTCACCTGCCGTACTGATACGAACATCCACTCCGGGCAATGGTGTACCTATTGAACCCAGCAAATAATTTTTCTCTTCCCAGCAGGAAACCGTGGCACAGGTTTCCGTCATCCCATAACCGTATTTGATATTAAGACCAATAGACAGGAAGAAGCGCGTAATGGAATCCTCAAGGCGCGCTCCGGCAACCGGCAGAAAACGAACCCGACCGCCCAACAGTTGACGGAGTTTATTCAATACCAGACGATCAGCCAATTTTGCGTTACATAAAGAGAAAGGACTGCCCTTTTCACCGTTTAGCTGACGTAACCAGCGGCGTTCGCCCTGTTTGATTGCCCAATTGAAAATCATTCTGCGCCAGAACGGAGCACGGGAAACTTTATCAAGAACTGCACTATGTATTTTTTCATACAAACGAGGAACAGAACACATCACTGTCGGACGCACATCAATCATCGCTTCCCGCACAAAATTTGTGTCAGTCAGATAGACATTCAAGGCACCTGTATGCATGACGTAATAACTCCATGCACGTTCAAAAATATGGGATAACGGCAGAAAACTGAGAGATACATCCTGTTGAGTGAGCGTCAATCTCTGATCGTGCAGATAAAGCTGAGCAGCGATATTCTGGTAATCCAGCATGACACCTTTTGGCTCGCCTGTTGTACCGGAGGTATAAATTAACGTAAAAAGATCATTCAAATCCAGCCCGGCAATACGGCTGTCAAGTTCAGCCTGATACTGTGTTCTGTCAGCCGCAATAAATGCCGATAAATACAGTGCCTGTTCACACCCTTTCAAATCGACAGATTCATCAAGAACAACCAGATGATTGAGCTGTGGGCAAAGCGTCAGTAGTGTCAACGCGATATCGTACTGCTCCTGTCCGCCCACAAATAAGACCCGCACTCCTGCATCATTGAGAATAAATGCAGCCTGATCACAACTGCTTGTTGCATAAAGCGGTACTGTGACAGCTCGTAACTGCAAAATAGCCAGATCCGATAATGACCATGCCATTGAGTTATCTGCAAAAATACCGACTTTTTCCTGAACTCCCACCTCAAGTGACAACAGAGCTCTGGCAATAGATTTCGTTTGGCTATCAATATCCTGCCAGCTCATTTCAAGCTGCTCTGATGGTGACCATTGGCGAAATACAATCTTTTCAGGATATTTGCTGACTTGCTGTTGTAATCGTTTGATCAAGTGATAGGAGTGCAGAGAATTTGTTACCACAATATATTCCTGTTCTAAATCTTTGGTTCATCACATTCAGCAAGAAAACTGCCTAATTTTCAGCTTACATGTGTTAGCTATTTCCGCGCAGTCTACCCATTCCTGATGAAAGGGGGAAGCGTATTTTTAAGGTGGTCCTCAGACAAAAGAAGGAGATTTAATAATTAACTATTTTTTGTGATAACTGCGCTCAGGGAGATCAATGCGGGGCTTCAGCCTCTCACCGGAGGCTGGCCGCCACAATGCAATTCGAAATAGATTAGGAATGCAATTTTAAAAATAACAACAGGTTAAAAAATAACAACAGGAAGATGCGCCGTTTTATTACCGTTCACCAAGGCAACTCAGTAATGATTTCATCCACTGATGTCCTTTATCTCTGTTCATAGAAGCATGCCATATTAAATAGCACGGGCGGGAAACACTGTTATTGGGTAATGATACGGCCCGGATATTTAACTGGCCGGAATAGTGCTCAACCATCCATTTAGGTGCGATAGCAATCAGGTAAGTCTGAGATACAATGTTAAGAACGCTATTTAAATCAGTTCCCTGATATGAGACAGAATCCATTAATTCGTTGTTTTCATAGTAAGGTTTGCTGAATGAGTCTGAATTATCTAATGCTACAATTGCATGTCTCTCATCCAGCAATTGCTGCTGACTGATGCAATCATCAATTCTGGGATGGCTTCGAGAAACGGCCAGAACCAATTCATCATCAAATAATGGAAAATGATGAAAATCAGGATGTTCAAATTGGGTATAACTGATAACAAATTCGATTTCTTGATATTTTAATTTCTTCTCAATATTGTCGTTTATTTGTGTTTTTATCACTACATCTATATTGGGAGAATGTCTTTTTATTTCACCAACAATTTGAGCTGCTAAACGGATATCAAGTGGACTACAAATAGAAAGGTTAAATGTTCTTACACTATTATCGGGATCAAACCCCGCACCGGGTAACTCATTATGTACAATCTGAAGTGCCTGCCTGAGAGGCCCGAAAAGCTGTTTTGCCCTCGCCGTTGGCTGAATACCACGCCCATGCCGCACAAATAATTCATCATCAAACATCGTTTTTAAGCGGGACACTGCGTTACTCACTGCTGGCTGTGACATACCTAATGCCTGAGCTGCTCGTGTAATATTCTGCATTTGCATCACAGCATCAAAAACAGTAAGTAAATTGAGATCCACACTACGCAATTGAACTTCACATGGTTCTTTTTTTCCTGTATTTACCAGGTTGCATCCAGCCATTATTTAATTTCACTCCACTAAATTTATTGCAGCGATCTTATTATTAAGAAATGAATATCCGCTGCCTTACCATGCAAATCTCAACATTTTAAAGAGCCATTTCAAATAATAAGATCATTTACCCCAATTAATTAGAATTAAATTGAGACTCTTCCTTGTATAAAAACAATTATATCTTACTAAAAATCATAAAAAATAAATTATTAATTCACAATTATGACTTAGAATTATCCTTATGAATTTATTTATATAAATTTCTCAGCAGGATTAAATTGTCATATTAACTATGATTGGTGATCTGCCAATACATAACAGTACAATTTATTCACACAATGAATAAATTGCTTTTATTAATATATTTATAATTGATATAATTCTTGATTATTAAGCCAAGAACACCATAGTGAGTATTCATTCTATCCCTGTCTCTTTAATAAACATCTGTGTAACATGACAAATATTATATTTATTATCTATTGGAGCCGGATTTTACTTCATATATAGCTATGAAAAATAGATAAAAACATCGCTAAAAATGTAAAAAATAGTCACTCCGGCTACGGAGAGGTTAAAAAAAAACCTATTAGTGGACATTATTCATTCCCGGCCTAAATCTATCCTGCTTGACAATGTTTTTCAGATGACGTATCAATAATTATATCGAAACGGTAATACTCAATTAACAGATTCACAAAGGTTGACTTACATGATTCACAATACTCGTCTACTAAGCCTACTACTAATCGCCTTTAATGTGCGCGGTATGCTGGTAGATTGAATTAAGAGTTAATCTTTACCAGAGATAAAAACCCGCGCCTGACGCGGGTTTTTTTATACCTGCCCGGCGCCCTAAAAAACTAAAACATGAACATCACAGCCAATTGACGGGAGTACCACTATGAGTCAGCAAGTTATTATTTTCGATACCACATTGCGGGATGGTGAGCAGGCGTTGCAGGCCAGTCTGAGCGTTAAAGAAAAACTACAAATCGCTTATGCGCTGGAAAGATTGGGGGTTGATATCATTGAAGCCGGTTTCCCCGTTTCTTCCCCCGGAGATTTTGAATCCGTCCAGACTATCGCCCGCGAAATTAAAAACAGCCGTATCTGTGCATTATCCCGCTGTGTTGATAATGATATTGACGTTTCGGCTGAAGCCCTGAAAGTTGCTGAAGCCTTTCGCTTGCATATGGTGTTGGCTACTTCCAACCTGCATGTCGAACATAAATTAAAAAAAGGCTTTGATGATATTGTCGAAATGGCAGTTCGTTCCATCAAACGGGCACGCCGGTATACCGATGATATAGAGTTCTCCTGTGAAGATGCCGGACGCTCTGATATCGATAACTTGTGCCGCATCATTGAACAGGCCATAAAAGCAGGCGCGACAACAATCAATATTCCTGACACCGTCGGTTATACAACCCCCTACCAATTTGGCGGTATTATTCAGACTCTCTTTAATCGCGTACCTAATATTGATAAAGCTATTATTTCTGTCCATTGTCATGATGATTTGGGTATGTCAGTAGCGAATTCCATTACCGCCGTTCAGGCAGGAGCCAGACAGGTTGAAGGAACCATTAACGGGCTTGGGGAGCGAGCCGGAAACTGCTCACTGGAAGAAGTCATTATGGCAATCAAAACCCGCCAGCAAATGTTGGGAGTTCACACTAACATTAACCATAAAGAAATTTACCGTACCAGCCAGTTAGTCAGCCAAATCTGCAATACCCCAATCCCGGCTCATAAGGCCGTTGTAGGCAGCAATGCTTTTGCCCATTCATCCGGCATTCATCAGGATGGTATTCTGAAAAATCGTGAAACTTACGAAATCATGACACCAGACTCCATCGGCCTCAAAGACACCCAACTGAATCTGACTTCCCGCTCTGGTCGTTCTGCCGTAAAACATCGCATGACTGAAATGGGCTATCAGGAACAGGATTATGATCTGGATGCTCTGTATAAAGCCTTTTTGAAATTAGCAGATAAAAAAGGTCAGGTTTTTGATTACGATCTGGAAGCTCTGGTGTTTATGAACCAGCAACAGCAGGAAGACGAACACTATCATCTGGATTATTTCAGCATTCAGTCCGGTACCAATATTGTCTCAACAGCAACAGTGCGTCTGGCCTGCGGCGATGAAATTAAATCAGAGGCGGCAACCGGAAACGGAACAGTCGATGCTATCTATCACGCTATTAACCGTATTACTGGCTATCCGATAAAATTACTTTCCTATCAGTTATCCGGCAAAGGGCATGGGAAAGATGCGCTTGGTCAGGTCAATATTATCGTAGAGTGCTTTGGCCGCCGCTTTCATGGTGTGGGATTAGAGACCGATGTTATTGAATCTTCAGCTAAAGCCATGATCCACGCTCTGAACAGTATTTGGCAGGCAGAACAGGTCAAAAAAGAAAAACAACGCATACAAAAGAACACAACAAAGGAAACTGAATAACAATGTCTACTCACTCTATTGCAAGACAGCAGGAGCCTGCTCACTATCATATTGCCGTATTGCCCGGTGACGGTATTGGCCCGGAAGTCATGAAGCAAGCCCACAAAGTACTGGATGCTATCCGTCACCGTTTTGCCATTCGCATCACGACCAGTGAGTACGATATTGGGGGAATTGCTATTGATCGGCATGGCAGCCCTTTACCCGACGTCACCGTTTCTGGTTGTGAAAATGCGGATGCCATTTTGTTTGGCTCTGTCGGTGGCCCCAAATGGGAGCATTTACCTCCGGCCAGCCAACCAGAACGCGGGGCTTTATTACCATTACGCAAGCATTTCAGACTATTCAGCAACCTGCGACCGGCACGCTTATATACCAGTCTGGCCTCTTTTTGTCCGCTTCGTCATGATATTGCGGAAAAAGGTTTTGATATTTTATGTGTTCGTGAACTGACGGGCGGCATCTATTTTGGCCAGCCCAAAGGACGGGAAGGTGAAGGAAAATATGAGCGGGCTTTCGATACCGAAGTTTATCATCGGTTTGAAATAGAAAGAATTGCCCGTATTGCTTTCGAATCAGCCCGCAAACGTCGGCATAAAGTGACTTCGATTGATAAAGCCAATGTTCTGCAAAGTTCTGTTCTTTGGCGTGAGATTGTCAGTGAAATTGCGAAAGAATATCCTGATGTTGAAATCAATCATATGTACATCGACAACGCCACTATGCAGCTTATCAAAGCACCTTCTCAGTTTGATGTTCTGCTTTGTTCCAATATCTTTGGTGATATTTTATCTGATGAATGCGCCATGATCACCGGTTCAATGGGCATGCTGCCTTCTGCCAGCCTGAATGAGCAAGGGTTTGGCTTATATGAACCCGCCGGAGGTTCTGCTCCCGATATCGCAGGAAAAAATATCGCCAACCCAATAGCCCAGATCCTATCCACTGCTCTCTTGATGCGTTACAGCCTTAAACGGGATGATATTGCGGATGCCATTGAATCTGCAATCAACTACGTACTGGAGCAAGGATACCGAACCGCTGATTTGGCTGGTAATGGAAAAGCAATCAGCACTGATGAAATGGGTGATATCATTGCTCGAGGTATCATCGAAGAAAAGTAACCCATATAAAATATACCCAATGGATTTCGGGTTGTATCGCAGCGGCAAGCAGGAGGCAAATTCAACAGGAACGAATTTGCCCAGCCCAAGGCTGGCAACCGGAAGAATAAACTGAATGTTGAAGACTGGTGTAAAAAATAGAGTGGTATGAAAAATAGTGGGTGAATACAGGTTATCATCATTGGCCTGAATTACAGGGGCAAAGAAATACAAAAGGGGTGAAATGAGTACTTTTGTATGGTTTGACTTTAAATCTGTATGGGTTACACCTTTGGAAGGGTAATTCACAGAAAAAGCTAAAGTTATAAACAACCACAGTCTGCCAGTGATAATTTTATTCACTTTTTCTGTGGATATGTATGTGAAAAACTCAGGGGTAATACAGGTATAATTTTCTTTACCCTTTTCAATCGTCTGATAAGATTAAATAAATACCTATTATTTTTCATTACGTTAATGTTTATAACATGCATTCTTACAACCTGTGCGCAATATCACAAATTTTTGTTTTTATCACACTGTGCAAATATCAATCAATGGTGAATTTATCCACAGGATATGCCTTTTAGTTAAGCAAAAATCGCTTATTTTTGTAGAAAACCACCTTTGGCAGGGCTGTAAATCAAACCAGTGATCCCAATTTTTATCACTTATCCCATAGTTCTGTGGATAACATGGTGTAAGATCCTGTTTATTATCACGGTGAATAGGTGAACAATCATAATGAGTTTATTTTTAATTCGAAAAATACAAATATAAATACCTTTTATATCATGTCATTATCTGGTTAATTAGCGTACTGATAAGCTTATAATGAAATTACAAAACCAAAGTGTTTACTTTTTAAACAAACCTAAATATATCTTATAGTCATGCAATTCATACCACCAGCACCACCAGAAAACGAACAACAACTCTTCGAACGAGCCAGATCTCTGGCTGGCTCAACGTTAGGAGAGCTGGCTATGCAGGCCGCTATTTCCATACCGCCCAATCTGAAGCGTGATAAAGGTTGGGTAGGCATGTTGCTTGAATATTATCTGGGGGCAAATGCAGGAAGTAAGCCAGAACAGGATTTTGAACATATCGGCGTTGAATTGAAAACGATCCCGATAGACAGAAAAGGTGCACCATTGGAAACCACCTTTGTCTGCGTTGCACCTTTAACCGGCAACAGTGGCATCACATGGGAAAATTGTCATGTCAGACGTAAATTGTCTCGTGTTTTATGGGTGCCTGTTGAAGGTGAAAGAGAGATCCCGCTTTCTGAACGCCGTGTTGGTTCTCCGCTCCTCTGGAGCCCCAATCCGGTTGAAGAAGAATTATTAAGATGCGATTGGGAAGAATTGATGGATCTAATCGTATTAGGCAAAGTTGAAAGCATTACAGCTCGTCATGGTGAAGTATTACAATTGCGTCCAAAAGCAGCGAATAGCCGGGTATTAACAGAGGCTATCGGTGAATATGGTCAGCCCATCATGACGCTTCCACGGGGTTTTTATTTAAAGAAAAGCCTTACTGCGCCATTATTAGCCCGCCATTTTTTCATAGACCCTGATTAATGCTGTCGCTTAATTTCAGTTACTATGGCTATTTCAATGGCAATAGCTCTCCGATTATCCCAGTCACCAGAATCATAGTGACTGGAGTATATTAACCTGTATGCTGATGATTACCGGTTAGTTTGTTCTACCGTGCAAATATTTTTTCACTTTTTTCAATGCCATTTGTCTTTTTAAAGGTGACAAATAATCGATGAAAATAATACCGTGCAGATGGTCAATTTCGTGCTGCATCACGATAGAAAGAAAGTCTTCACTTTCCACTGTGATAGCCTGACCATTCCTATCCAGCGCTTCTACTTTTACTTTTTCAAACCGTTCCACATCTGCATAATATCCGGGGATGGATAAGCACCCCTCCTGATTCACGACTTTACGTTCTTTTTCAACGATTTTAGGATTGATTAAAATCAGGGGCTGATTCCGCTCCGGCGAAATATCAATCACTAATACTGACTCTCGTCTTCCTACCTGAGGTGCAGCCAGCCCAATACCATTATCCGTGTCATACATTGTTTCCAGCATGTCATCGACCAGCGTCTGGATACCTTTAACATCGGTGACATCAACACATTTCTGTTTCAGTCTTTCATCAGGAATTGTGAGTATATTTAAAACAGCCATAACCATTCTCCTTTGTTTACGGAACGCTAAGAATATATATGCTGGTGGCCATCAATGTCTATGGAGCGGTCATCATAGCTCTGCTTTTACTGGCTATTTTACTGACACTATTGAATAAAAACATATCAATGTCGGAGAAGAAATAACATTATGATAGTTCTGAAAAATCTGACTATCTCTCAAGCCAAGCTGGCAGAACTGATTAATTTTTAACGATAGGAAAACCGCACACTAAAATGCCAATCCGAAACCGGACTGGCATTTTATTATTGCAACTTTACAGATTTGCTGCGGCAAGCGCCTGTGATAAATCGGCAATCAAATCATCTACATTTTCAACACCTACTGAAAGACGGATTAACTGCGGTGTAATGCCTGCGGCCAAACGTTTTTCCAATGGAATAGAAGCATGGGTCATTGTAAACGGCTGACCAACCAAACTCTCCACCCCCCCCAGACTTTCTGCCAGTGTGAACAGTTTCAGTGCTTTTATCACCCGATGAGTAGCGTCATCATCACCTTTCAATACGATGGAAATCATGCCACCAGCACCTTTCATCTGACGCTTCGCCAGCTCATGCTGAGGATGAGATTCAAGACCGGGATAAAAGACTTTGTCTATCTGCGGCTGCTGTTCCAGCCACTGGGCAATTTTTTCTGCGTTGCTGATATGCCGTTCCATACGCAGTGATAGTGTGCGTATGCCGCGCAAAACAAGGAAACTACTGAAAGGATCAAGAATACCGCCGATTGAGTTTTGCAGGAAAGCAAGCTGTTCAGCCAGTTCCGCATTATTTCCCACTACCGCAAGGCCAGCAACAACATCGGAATGGCCATTCAGGTATTTCGTCGCAGAGTGAACAACAATATCAAACCCTAAATCGAGCGGACGCTGAATATAAGGTGAAGCAAAGGTATTATCCGCAACACTGATGATCTTATGATGTTGTGCTATCTGAGCAATTGCTGCCAAATCAGCCAATTTAAGCAGTGGATTAGTTGGCGTTTCCACCCAAATCATTTTTGTATCCGCCTGAATAGCTGCTTCCAGTGCCGCAGTATCTCCCGCTTCGACATAGGTAACACGCAATCCGGCCGTCCGGCGACGCACTTTTTCCAACAACCGATAAGTACCGCCATACAGATCATCCACTGCAACAATGTGACTGTCTTTATCGAGCAACTCCAGAATCGTCGAACTGGCTGCTAAACCTGAGCCAAATGCATAACCCCGGCTGCCATTTTCCAGCTCCGCAATTGCCCGCTCCAGCGCATCACGTGTGGGATTGCCACTACGAGAATACTCATACCCCGTATGCTGACCCGGTGCGGGTTGTGCATAAGTGGATGTTGCATAAATTGCAGGCATCACAGCACCAGTGTGATCAGGGACATAGCCAGCGTGAACGCTTTTAGTATCAAATTTAGTCATTAAGTTATTCCTGAAATAGGTTAATTGAGTTGTTGACGCCATGCGTTCAGCACGTCAGTACGGGTAACAAGGCCAATAAAGTGATTACCATCATCAACAATCAGCGCTACATGCCCCGCATCAAAAGTTGCAACCAACTGTTCCAGCGGCGCAGTTTTATGGAGAGTCTTAATCTGACTGGTCATAGCCTGACTGACGGGTAAAGAGAAATTATGAGAATCAGCCTGAATGGCATGCATCAGATCCCACTCATCAATAATACCGACTATCTGGTCATTATCGAGTACAGGGAGTTGTGAAATGTCATATAACCGCATTCGCCCATGTGCAATCTGTAGGGTGTCCTGTGGAGAAACAAAAACTGTCGCACCATCGCGGTAACGATATGTCACATAATCACTTAGATCATTTTCTTTCTGCTGTGAACGCAACCCTTGTTCCAGTAGCCAGTAGTCATTGAACATTTTAGACAAATATTTATTACCACTGTCACAAGCCAGAGTCACGACACGCTTTGGCGTTTTCTGCGCACGGCAATAGCGTAAAGCAGCAGCCAATAACGTACCTGAAGATGAACCGACCAGCACACCTTCCTGTAAAAGCAATTCTCTCGCACAGGTAAATGCTTCAGCATCGGTAATCCGGTATGCATGACTAATGTTAGAAAAATCCCCCAGCGGTGGAATAAAATCCTCGCCGATCCCTTCCACAAACCAGCTTCCTGCTTCGTCGTAACTGCCATATTCAACGTAATCAGCAAGAATAGAGCCTTTAGGATCAGCAAGAACAAACCGGGTATCAGGAGAAACATCCCTGAAATAGTGGCTTAAACCGCCAAGCGTTCCTCCGGAGCCTACACCAACAACGACAGCATCTACATTGTGTTCCATCTGCTGCCATATTTCAGGGCCGGTTGTTGTTATATGAGCCAGTGAATTAGATGCGTTATTAAACTGATCAATGTAATACGCGCCGCTGATTTCTTTCGACAGACGCAACGCATAATCCTGATAATATTCCGGATGACCTTTACCCACATCAGAACGGGTCAGACGGACATCCGTTCCCAATGCTCTCAGGTGATATATTTTTTCCCTGCTCATCTTATCCGGTACAACCAGTATCAGCTTGTAACCTTTCATGGCAGCAACCAGCGCCAGCCCGATACCCGTGTTGCCTGCCGTTGCTTCAATGATGGTTCCGCCGGGTTTCAGCAGCCCCTGTTTCTCTGCCTGTTCAATCATTGAGAGTGCAACTCTGTCTTTTATAGAACCTCCCGGATTCTGGTTCTCCAGTTTAATAAATAACTGGCATGGCCCCGTATCCAGATGAGTCAGTTCCAGTAACGGAGTATTCCCAATCAGTTCCAGAACCGAGCGTGGTGCTGACATATTAGCCTCTTAATATTCAGTAATATTTGAAAATAATACTTATAGATGGGTAAAGGATAACGCTGTACGGCAGCGGATTAAAAAGAACAAATCAAAACTACATATAACAAAAGAGAATTAACTAATTCGATATTGAATAATAGAAATATTTCCTCACCAAGCCTCTGGCTGATCTGCTATACCAATGGCTCAAATTCTCAGAAATTCTGCCAGAATGATATACGCTTTAATTATCCTTTTTTTATTTTTTATACTGATAAAGTTTGATATTGCAGTACAACACAAATGACAGAAATACACACAGCCAATAATAATATTCCCAATGGATTTCGGGTTGCAGCGCAGTAGCATAAAGAAGCAATTCGAAAGGTGACGGGTATGAATAAAGAGGAATTAACAATGTATAACAATACGTTACCTAAAAAAGCTCAACTGGCATCATTGATACTGTATGCCGCAGAGATGAACAGACAGCATTACAATAACCCAACGCCCCCTGCTGACCCTCGCTTAGAAGAAGATGGCTGGGATCTTGTGGCCTATATCAGTGGTAATGACCTCTCTTTTTCAGTCAATCCCAAAACTAATCAGCAATTTTTAATTACGCTGCCCACTCATGTCTGTTATGGATATATCGCTAAGAATAAAAAAACGCCGACAGAGTATGTCATTGCTATCAGAGGAACCGATGATTCAAATCTGCTTGAAGCGCTACATGACATTGTTCCCGCATTCACCTCACCATGGGCTGATACTCCCCAACAAAAAGTCAATATGGGGTTTTATAGTGTTTATAATTCCCTGAAACTGAACATTATTGAACCTGAATATAAAGATAGTTACAGACACCTCAAATTCTCCAATGCAATTGCTCAGTTCATCGGTATCAATACGCCATATACTATATTGGGTCATAGCCTCGGAGCGGTTATTGCAACATATCTGATGAGGGATATTCCTCTGCTTGGCGATAAGCATAAAGCGTGCCTGTTTGCCAGCCCAAGAGCTGGTAATCAAGAATTTGCCACTCATATTGATAACCACTTTGCTAACTATGAAACATTCAGTTATGAAAAGGATCTGGTTCCTCATCTGCCTCCATACATCCCGTTCATACTGGAGTATGAATCGCTGTCAAAGTCAGAACTCCTTAAAACACCGGATGGCCTGAATATCAATAATAGTCTGGGATGCAACCATCATTTAACCAGTTACATTGCCCTGTTGGACCCTGAACAACTCCAGAAACTACTCAGAGACCCCCAAGCTTCAGAAGATCTTAAAACAACATCAGAGTGTGTATCCCTGACATCAGTTAGCTAAAACCCAATCATCCGAAAAAGGGGAAAGAAAAAATGAAACGGGGTCGTTATACATACGGAACGTTATTACTATTAATGATAAATAGCTTTTTCAGCTCTACTCTGTGGGCTCAAGGAGAAGCTCATTTGTTATTCCATATGGGGCTGGGGGCAAAAGGACAATTCTTCGTCGGAGGAACAATGCAAAATCAGGGTGATCAACCTGTGGCTGGCGGATATCTGGCGATTTTACCCCTTAATACAACATGCGAACCGCAATCACTCATCGTGTATTCATTTGATTCACTGGCGCCGGGAGAAAAGCAGGAATTCCGTATTCCTGTGGATGTTCCCTTCAGCAGCTATCATCTGGCTGGTTTCGGGGCTTATGATGATATGGGGTTTTCACTTCCTACAGTAGATGAAACAGCAAAAGTGATTAAAGATCGTGAGTCAAATGAACGTAAAACATGCCAGTCAGCGCGGGAAGCTAGAGTAGCTGATGATCCTGATACGGAGAAAAAAATCCAGAAAATCCGCCATTGAAGAGATATTAGGTTTCAGATTACACTACAGCAGGTATAAGCCCTCGGTAAATTTCCGGATGAAAATTCCTTTTACAGGGATTACCGAGGGAATAAAAAGCGGTATCCTGCCAGAATTAATTCACGCTATCATTGATCCGTAACAGCGCAAACCCATCCCAACCTTTCTCACCTACAGTCTGCAAAGCAGTTGCGGTGATTTCCGGACGGTTAAACATGTTATCAAGAGCCTGATGAATACCTTCAGAAAACTCATCACGCTGATCATGCACCACTCCACCACCACGAACTACGTTATCCGCAATAATAATACTTCCCGGACGCCCTAGCTTGATTGCCCAGTCAAGGTACAGTGAGCTGTATCTCTTATCCGCATCAATAAAAACCAGATCAAAAGGCGCTTTTTCAGTTAGTAATGGTAACGTCTCACTGGCATCTCCCTCGATGATTTCAATCTTATGAGCGAGTTGAGCCAATTCAATATTACGCTGTGCGACCTGCACTATTTTTGGATTTTTCTCCAGCGAGATGAGCAAACCATCATCCGGTAATGCTTTTGCCATACACTGAGCACTATAGCCACCTAATGTGCCAATTTCGAGAATACGTTTTGCTCCGCTAATCTGAACCATCATCATCAAAAACTGCCCTTGTAGGGCCGAAACATCGATGGCAGGCAATCCCTGACTGGCATTATATTCGAGGGTTTGTTCGAGATTAGGTGCAGGATGTAACAGACTCTTCTTTAGATAGCTATCAACTGATGACCATTGTTGTTGTAATTCTTCGTATTGTAATTTGGTACTCAAGATAACACTCCTCTTTATAGGTAAGAAAAATGGTTACTCATTCTTGACTTATATAAGCTGCCCCGCTCCTCTGCTCGCCTGACAAATGTAAATAGTCGCTTGCAGGCCGGTTTTTATTTTGTATTCGTTTTCGATAGCCTTCCCGACTTCTCCCACTAAATCGGGGGGCAGCAATACCACGATACAGCCGCCAAAACCGCCTCCGGTCATGCGAACACCTCCCCGCCTCCCAATCACATTTTTCACTATTTCCACCAGCACATCGATTTCATAAACGGTGATTTCAAAATCATCGCGCATGGAAATATGGGACTCCTCCATAAGTTGGCTGAGGCGAATCAAGTTTCCAGTCCTTAACGCATCAACCCCAGCCAGAACTCGCATATTCTCAGAAATAACATGACGGGCGCGTTTGGCGAGCAGGGTATCAAGCTGCTTCTGTATGGTATCTAATTCATAAATAGAGACATCACGCAGTGCTCTGACACCTAATATTCGGGCCGCATCTTCGCATTGCTGACGCCGTATATTGTATGCGCTATCGACAAGGCCGTGCTGCCGGTTGGAATTGATAATCATCACCGTGATATTTTCCGGCATCGGAACGGCCTGTATTTCCAGCGTACGGCAATCAATCAGTAAAGCGTGATCTGGTTCGCCACAGGCTGAAATAAGCTGATCCATAATGCCGGATTTACAGCCTACAAATTGATTTTCGGCCTGCTGCCCATTTATGGCTATCATTTTCCGACTCAAGTCGAGCTGATAAAGCGATTTGATAGTCAACCCGATCACAACCTCCAGCGACGCTGAAGAACTAAGCCCAGCACCTTGTGGAATATTGCCACTTACAGCGATATCCATTCCTGCAAACGAGTAGCCATGTCGGAGCAAAGACACCACCATACCACGGATATAATTTGCCCACATTTTATCCCGATGAAAATGGATTGGTTGCGAGAGGTCGAACTCATCGCGATCATTCTGATAATCAACAGCAACCACTCGAATCAACGTATCATCGCGTCTGGCTGCGGCGGCTACCGTCCGGTAATTAATCGCGCAGGGAAGAACAAAACCATCGTTATAATCAGTATGTTCGCCAATTAAATTCACCCGTCCCGGAGCCTGAAAAAAATGAGTCGGAGAAGAGTGAAAAATGCCATTAAAAGATTCTGTTACCTTTTGGATTAATGCCTTCATCGCTACACCCTCCGCAAACACATTCCTTATAAACGTGCTTTATCAATAACTATATTTTTATCAAGAGCTGCCATTTTTGAAATGAATATCACTGACAGACTGTAATCTTTGGGCTGCCTCTTCCGGCGTCAAATCACGCTGGGCTTCAGCCAGCATTTCATACCCTACAAGAAACTTACGTACACCCGCCGAACGCAATAACGGTGGATAGAACAAAGCATGCAACTGCCAGTGCTCAATATCAGTTTGTTGATCAAAAAAAGGTGCAAAATGCCAGCCCATAGAATAGGGAAAGGAGCATTGGAAAAGGTTGTCATATCGGCTGGTCAGTTTTTTAATGGCAATTGCCAAGTCATCACGCTGCTCTGCTGTCAGTTCATTCATACGCCGGATAGGGCTTTTCGGCAATAACATTGTTTCAAACGGCCACACAGCCCAATAAGGCACAACGGCAAGCCAGTGTTCGGTCTCAACCACTGTGCGCACACCATTTTTCTGTTCAGCGATGGCATAATCCAGTAATAAATTAGAACCATGCTGCTCATAATACTGTCTCAGTAACTCATTTTTACGTACCAGCTCATTAGGCAGGAAATCACTGGCCCAGATTTGCCCATGCGGATGAGGCTGGGAGCACCCCATCATTTCCCCTTTATTCTCAAATAACTGAACCCAGATATAGTGTTGACCAAGTTCTTCTATTTGGTTGTTCCATACATCAATAATACGGCGGATATTTGTCAGAGATAATTCAGGTAAGGTTTTACTGTGGTTTGGTGAAAAACAGATAACCCGACAAATCCCCTTTGCCGGTTTGCTTATAAATAGCGGATCGTCAGTGGTAGCAATATTGGGAATTTCCGACAATAAGGCAGAATAATCATTCTGAAAGACGTAAATATCCTGATAATCAGGATTTATATCCCCTGAAGCGCGGGGGTTATTCGGGCATAAAGAACACTGTTTATCGTAACTCTGAAGTGCAGGATACTGTAATAATTCATCTACCCCAACCCACGGCCTCTTAAGCCTGTGTGGTGAGACAATGACCCACTGTCCTGTTAAAGGGTTATAGCGCCTATGTGGATACTCAGCCTGATTAAATTGCATTTTTGACATAACCAGATGCCCGATGTTAATCACACATCCATGTATCCATTCCGTATCACATAAATCAATGGGCATAAATGCCTTTATACCCATTATAATTATGCTGCTATGCCTGTTTTATTCAGTACCGAATATATATTATCCGGCTTTATAACCATTAGGGTTGTGAGACTGCCAACGCCATGCATCTTCGGTCATTTCCACAACCGTACGATTTGCCTTCCAGCCCAGTTCACGTTCAGCTTTTTCCGGGCTTGACCAACATTCTGCAATATCCCCCGGACGGCGTGGACAAATTTCATAAGGAACCGGCTTACCACATGCCTGACCAAATGCTTCCACCATTTCCAGTACGCTCGTACCTTTTCCTGTGCCCAGATTATAGATATGCAGACCTGATTTTTTACCTACTGCATTCAGTGCCGCAATATGGCCATCAGCCAGATCCATTACATGGATATAATCGCGGATACCTGTTCCATCCACAGTCGGATAATCATCACCATAAACAGACAATTTTTCCCGGCGGCCAACTGCTACCTGAGCAATATATGGCATTAAATTGTTAGGAATGCCCTGTGGATCTTCCCCCATCGTACCTGAAGGATGTGCGCCTACCGGATTGAAATAGCGTAATAATACAATGGACCAGTCACTTTCCGCATGATGGAAATCAGACAGGCAACGCTCAACCATATATTTACTTGTGCCATAAGGATTGGTGGTATTACCTACCGCAGACTGTTCAGTAATAGGAACAATTTCAGGATCACCATATACCGTTGCGGATGAACTGAAAATAATACTTTTTACCCCTGCTTTGTGCATACTCCGCACTAATACCAGCGTGCCATTAACATTATTATCATAGTATTCAATAGGTTTTTCGACTGATTCACCAACAGCTTTCAGACCAGCAAAATGGATAACCGATTCAATAGAGTGACGGGAGAAAACAGAATCAAGGAACGTTTCATCACGAATATCCCCCTGATAAAACAGCGGCCTGATACCCGTCAGTGTTTCAATACGGTTCAGAACTTCCTGACTGGCATTACACAGGTTATCGACAATAATCGGCGTCATACCTGCTTCAATCATCTGGACGCAGGTATGACTGCCGATATATCCCATTCCACCTGTCACTAATATTTCCACATTTACCTCTTTTTTAATTGGACTGAATTAAACAGTTATTCAACCAATAAGATATACCCTGTTTTTCAGACGCTATTCTTATTGATTAACGCACAGTATAAAAAGAGTTAACCATTTAGTGAAGTGACGACTTCCCGCCGTACCGTAAACACTGAGACTTCCCACTTCACAAGCTGCAACAGCCCATACGACAAATTTACGCTGAAAACACGGTTCACAATAAAGCCGCGAAAACAGAACGTTATTACACCGTGGGATACGTCCCGCAAAACGACAAGGCCACAGCACCGCCGGCGATTCATCTTAAAGGGCAATGGCTTAAACAGGCTGGGTTTGAGATTGGCGGTTCTGTTGCTGTTAAAATCATGGACGGCTGTTTGGTGTTGATCCCCGACAGTGACGAGACCAACAGCCTCAAACAGCAATACCAGCGCCAGCGGGCACAAATCAGTGACATTAAGCTGCGGATGCGGGAATTGATTGGGGACTACAAAATCAGCTAAAGGCAGGAATTGAACAGCTCTCAAAACTCAACAACCACCGACTAAAGTCGGTGGGTTAGTGATTAACAGACTGAAAGTCCGGATACGCATCGGCTGAACGATGCGTCAATTATCCAGCCTGAAGTTATCATTCGGGTTGGGTTCAAAATGATGTTCCAGATAGGCCT
>NZ_NIBU01000250.1 GCF_002632485.1 Xenorhabdus innexi
TTAATGGTTTTCAGGTAATACTGCTCCAGCTCGTCACTGAAACAATACTGATTGTGGATCGCCGCCATGGCGCAGTTGCAAAAATCCCGGAAGACCTGATAGCGGGTCTGATAACGGGCCGTTTGCTTAAACAGTGAAATAAAGGCTTTCTGATGATCGGTCTGAGAGGCCATTGCATGTTTTCCTTGCAGAATAACAGTAAAAAAGGAAAACACGCCCCGAAAAGGGAACGGTTCCCCTTTCGGTTGACGTGGTCAATTTGTAGAAAGTAAGTCGGTGAAACAGCCGGTTACTGCCCGACCGCGATCGCCGGCAGAGCCAGCGCCGTTTCCGCCTGCTCGCCGGTCACCAGATACAGTGCCGGCCGGTGTTGGCCGGACTGTCCGTGGCCACTGTCCACATGCTCACCCTGGTCATAACAGTCGTAGCCTCTGAGGCTGCCTGATGCGTCGCTGTACCAGTGGCGGATTTCACAGTCAAATATCGCGGACAGCTCCCCCATCAGTTCAGGTGAAGGCGGTGCCCAGGGCGAATCAAACCGCACGGTT
>NZ_NIBU01000251.1 GCF_002632485.1 Xenorhabdus innexi
GGATGTGGAAAAAATGAAGATCAATGTTGACTTCAAATACGAAGACTAACCTGAACGCGATCCCGGCACCGTGCTGGGATCTTTCTTTAAAAACCTACCAGCAACCCCCGCGCCACATCCATCTTCCCTGCCACCAGAACAGCGGCTTCCAGTTCACTGCACTGATGTTCCCGCATTAACGCCCTACGCTCGGCTTTTTCTTCTTTTTCCGTCATCCCCAGTGCCAGATAGAGGCTCGGTGGTACGACCCGGAACAGGGCTTCAATTTTTTTCGCCAGCACCACGCCCTCGGTATAACAGCGGGGCAGTTTACTGGCAGAGAGCAACACCGCTTTTTGCTCTTCGGTCAGTTTCTTAAAGCGGGCAATCTGCTCCACTTCATCCGGTGGCATGGTGAGACACAACCACCACTCCGCCATATTCAGCATCTTTTCGGCGGTATCCGGGTAGTCCGCCAGGTTTTGTGTGGCGAGCCACAGCCAGGCCCCCAGTTTACGCCACATCTTGACCACCTTGGTCATGTAGGGGGATAAC
>NZ_NIBU01000252.1 GCF_002632485.1 Xenorhabdus innexi
GATAATGCCTTCCTTTTCCACTTTCGCTTCCAGTGCTGCCAGTCGCTTTTTAAAGTTTTCCAGATTATGCCGTAACCAAATGGAGCGAACGCCACTCCCAGAAACAAAAATCCCCTGTTTACGTAATTCATTACTGGTACGTGCCTGACCATAAGCAGGAAACGCTAAGGCATATTCAACGACGGCTTGTTCTGTTTGCTCATCGACCCGGTTTTTGAGATTGGGAACGCGACGGGACTGATTGATTAGTGAATCACCCCCGCCGTTTTCGACTAATTCCCGGTAACGATAGAACGTATCACGAGAGACGCCCATGACTTTGCAGGCTCTTGATACATTCCCCAGCTCTTCAGCCAGATTAAGTAAGCCCACTTTGTGTTTGATAATTAAATTGCTAGTGGTACATTCTGCATTTGATAACCTCATCAAACGAGCTTGAAAACCATTAAGTTTTATGGTTAATTAGCACACCGTTTCAATGACCATCAGATACCCCTAATTTTTTATGTGGAAAGCGCCAGCAGTCAAT
>NZ_NIBU01000253.1 GCF_002632485.1 Xenorhabdus innexi
CTCAATCAGGTCTGTGAACGACTGGTCTCATCACTGGCCGCCGCCGGTGTGACAGCCCGCCGCCAACAGGGAGAACAAATCCACCGCTGGCTGTTACGGCATTTTAATCCGGCGCCGGACTGGGGGATGGCAAAAGCCGATTTTTACCGGGCGGTCAGTTATGCCACACCCGCGCAATCGGATCTCTCCGTCAGCACGGATTTTGCCGAAAGCCTGTGGTTTACCCCGCCGGTGTCTGATCCCGAGGCCGGTGTCTGGTGGTTTGACAACCTGCCGCACAAAGCGATCCCGGTGGAACGCCTGCGTCGGCCGCCCGAGCCGGGCACACTGACCGGTGAAGTGAAACGGGGGGACAATATCAATACCCTGATGGATATGATGCCGGCAGGCACGGTGGTGTCGCTGACGATTGTGGCGCAGGCACAGGATCGGCTGGAAGAGGATTTTACCCGGCTGGCGAAAAATGCCGTGGGGGACAACACCGAATCGCTGCGTGTCCGGCAGGATGTGCAGGAAGT
>NZ_NIBU01000254.1 GCF_002632485.1 Xenorhabdus innexi
GATGGCATTGCGGGACAGCGCCTGTTTCAGGGCCATTTCATTTTTCAGTGCACTGATTTCCCGGTCCAGTGCGGCAATCCGGCGTTCCCCTTCTGCCAGCGCTTCCGACTGTGCGGCGGCATTGGGTTCGGACATCCCGGTCATCAGCATCCGGCGCATCAGTAACGCGGTTTCGGTGGTCTCCGCCATCGCCAGCTCACCGGCCAGACGCGCCGTCAGTGCCGCCCGGTCCGGGTCACGCTGCAACGCCTGAATGACGCCCTGCGTCACCGTCAGGCTGCCGGTTTTCAGTCGGGTCAGACTGGCCTGCGTCGGCTTCTCCGTACCACTGACCAGTTTCACCAGTTGCTCAATGTTTGTTTTGGTATGGGCTTCCAGCATCGGGGCAAATCCCGTTCCCGCGACCGTCGTACCCGGCTGATGGGGTTCACCGCCGCTGCTGCACTCGGCAGACTGCGTGCAGGTCCGGATGGCCCGGTCACCCAGTACGCTGACCACGGCGTCGGCGGCT
>NZ_NIBU01000255.1 GCF_002632485.1 Xenorhabdus innexi
ACGGGCGGGCGGGTTCTGTTTCACCGTGCCAGTAAAAGCCGGTGATGAGGGGCTGGCGATTTTCTCAGAGCGCTGCATTGATGGCTGGTATGCCACCGGCAATAAATCCGTGCCGCTGGATGCGCGATTACATGATTATTCCGATGCCTGTTTTATTCCGGGGATTTGCAGCCAACCAAAGAAAATCCCTGATTTCTTTCATGGCGGTGCATCTATGCAAACTGATGATGGCTCAACCTTTATCCGCATGGTACAGGGAAAAATCATCATTCAGGGGGATATTGAACACCTCGGTCACAGCAGGCAAACCGGCAACCACGAACAGGCCGGAAACTGGAACCAGACCGAAGGCAACAGTGAATCCAACGGCACCATCAGCGCCGCGAAAGTGATTGGTGGCGGTGTAGATCTTGAAAACCACACCCACCCTGATTCACACGGCGGCAATACCGGGAGGCCGAATAAATGAGAGTACGACGACTGGATAATCACCACGACTGGACATTCG
>NZ_NIBU01000256.1 GCF_002632485.1 Xenorhabdus innexi
TGAAGTCGTAACAAGGTAACCGTAGGGGAACCTGCGGTTGGATCACCTCCTTAACCGAACGATAGCAGACTGTGAGTGTTCACACAGATTGTCTGATGAAAGAAAGAGACGGTATCGGCATAGGCTTGTAGCTCAGGTGGTTAGAGCGCACCCCTGATAAGGGTGAGGTCGGTGGTTCAAGTCCACTCAGGCCTACCAATTTTATTTTCCCCTGACCTGTCAGCGGTGAAGTAAATTGGCAGCACAGGCCGGTAACGCAGAATATTTGGGGCTATAGCTCAGCTGGGAGAGCGCCTGCCTTGCACGCAGGAGGTCAGCGGTTCGATCCCGCTTAGCTCCACCATTATTTACGTCTCGTATAAACCCTTTCAGAATGTATTGGCTCAGGCCAGTATATTGTGAAAATTTGCTCTTTAACAATCTGGAACAAGCTGAAAAATTTGAAACACTCAGTGATTTTGCTGTTTGACAGCAAGGTGATTGAGGAGTCTCTCAAAACCCCAATC
>NZ_NIBU01000257.1 GCF_002632485.1 Xenorhabdus innexi
CGATCCTTTTTTCTGTGATTTTGCGTTTTGGGAACAAAAATTTCGCAAATTTAGGATCGAGTTTCTTTGATACTCCTACCATTTTGAAAAGGCATTTAGGGTTTTAAGCACCCACCCAATTAATTGGTATTGATTCCAAGATCAAAAGACACATTATTTCAAATGATGGTTCACCTTGTTTAAGGATAGCGTTGCATCGACCAGTTGAACTCACAGCTCATAACCGCCCAAGCACCTTCCTGTAGAAGACACAGAGCCAGAAGCGAACATTTTCTTTACTGTATTTACATGCTTTTCTGTCTGGGAGCGTACTGCCAGATCACGTGATAACTAATACAACGAGGGTTCTTAGATCAGAGCTTTTATTTCCTACCCCCCTGAAAATCTTTTTCGCCCTCTCAGTTATGCACCCTCTGCACAATTCCCTGAAAGCCTTGCTACATCTGGGTTTGATGCAATTAATATAATATTCACTGACTGTATCACCTGTTCACCC
>NZ_NIBU01000258.1 GCF_002632485.1 Xenorhabdus innexi
GTACGATGGCTCAGCCGAGTTCAGCCTGACCCTGCGTGAAATCTTTATTGTCGAGACACAGACGGCAAAAGGGTTACACCCGAACCTGAAAAAAGCGGCAGCGAAGACGGTGAAAAAAAAGAATATGGGGAAAACTCAACCGAAAAAAGTCGCAATGACAGGTAATAATTCTTCCGCTTTGTTCGGTGGTAATGAGTTCTTTGGCGATCCTGCCGGAAGAGCCAAGCAATTTATCTGGGGACTTTTAGGGGGTGGCAAATGATATACGAAATCCCCGTTTCCACTGAAGAGATTCAGGAGCAGTCATTTACCCTGTTCGGTATGAATCTGCGGCTCACGCTCTATTTCAATCCCGTTATCAACGGCTGGCAATTTGATTTGTTAGAAACCAATAGCGATACCTTCATTGCGCAACTGTACGGCCTGACGGTCAACAGCCCGGCGTTGCTGACCAAGAATCTGCCGTTCGTCATCTTAATGAGT
>NZ_NIBU01000259.1 GCF_002632485.1 Xenorhabdus innexi
CGGGGATCAGTTCCTGAGCGCGGAAACGGGGAAACGCCTGCAATCGCAGATTGATTTTACCAATGAAGCCGCCCTGGAAAATGCCGCCCTGACCGGGGCTGTCGTGCAGCGGCAACTGAAAGAAAACGGCGAGATGCGCGCGGAGATACTGGAGGTGAGAACCACCCAGTTAACTGACCGTCAGGCCCTGGCTGAAAAGCTGGAAAAAGTCCAGGTCGATGTAGGGGAGAATGCCGCTGCCGTGCAGACCAAAGCCACTGCCGTATTTGATATTGACGGTAACGGGTACGGGATTTATGACATCGGCGCCGGGGTGAAATACAAGGGCCAGTTTTACCAAGCCGGGGTGGCTGTCGGGGCGGAGGTCAAGAACGGCAAAGTGGAAACTCACTTTGCGGTGCGGGCGAACCAGTTTACCGTGGTGAACCCGAGCAATGACAAGCTGGAGTCCGTTTTTATGATTAAAAACGGG
>NZ_NIBU01000026.1 GCF_002632485.1 Xenorhabdus innexi
TGTGTATAGGTCATAGTGCATTTTCCTTTGGCGAGAAAGATGCCTACTATAGCAACTGACCGCCTTTCTTAGAAATTGCACTTATTAGTCGAATCCAAGGGATTATATGATATACCCCAGTCGTATATATCAGCAGATTCTAATTTTTTATCTTATCAGCTTCAGTCGATTTTTTATTGTCCGTCTCTTGCATTATGTTGTCTCGTTGATATTATCTTATAAGATGAATTCTGTTATGAATCTATCTTATGAGTTTATGCTTTATGATATAGGAACTTAAAAGTAAGGGAAATGGATTATATTGGTAATGCACTAAAAAGAGAGTGTTTAAAAATAAACTCTTTTATTTATTGCGTAACTATATAAAGTTTGATTTTTTCATCAAGAATTGTTCTGCTTTGGAACACTAGGGAATTAATATAAATTAATAATTTCATTGTAGCAGTTAATTTGTATTGCATTGATGTATTTTTGTTTGTTATTTAAACCATTAGTGTTACATGTTTGAACTGTCTGATATATAAATAATAACGCCCGTTTTTCGGGCGTTATTTATTGTTACTCTTAAACCACTTCCGGTGGAAGTGGTTTGTTATTTACTTATTATCCTTTATTACAGTGGCTAATACTTTGCCCATATTCCGTATATTTGGTTGTTCCATAATAGATGTGTGATCACCTTTAATAGGGATAATCGTCAGACGCTCAGGCGGTAAAATTTTACTCCATCCGAGATCCTTTCCTCTTTCACTGATCTCCTCAGTCGCTCTGAATAGAGTGACGTCAGCATCTATTGCCGATGGAATATAATAATAAGCAGCAACAGAGAGATTATGACGTAATTGAACAAAATCACTGACATTTTCTCGTGTAACCTGCGGCGGTAACAAATTATTTTTCTCAGCTAACGCCAACATTTCATCGTAATCACGGTTATCAGCTAATTTTTCAAATTCATTCCTGATATCATCCGGAGTGCCTTCCGGTACCAGTTCCAGCAGAGTCAGGCTTTTTTCAGAAACCATTCCTGCGTGTTGCTCTTCTGCTGAAAAATCAACTAAGTAGTTAGACGTAGTGTCCAGTAATCCGATAAAGTTCACTGTTTCACCAACACCTATTAACTGGCGGGATATTTCATAAGCAATAGTTCCGCCTGATGACCAGCCAGCCAGATAGTAAGGGCCGTGCGGCTGTATCTGACGAATGTATTTGATATATTCCTGAGCAATGTCGTTGAGGGTGAGCTGTATGTCTTCTTCGGCGTAGGTCTCACTGGCAAGAACGCCATAAATTGATAACTCGTCATCATCTATATAGGGTTCAAGATCGTAAACATAATTAACATCACCATTGATTGCGTGAATGAGGAACAGTGAGGTATTGCCATTCCCCTGACGGATAGTCACTACATTCTTCTGTTCCGGAAGTGATGTATCTGACCGGATGAACGTAGCCAGTTCACTGATGGTCGGGTGAACCAGCAGGTCGCGGATACCGATATCTTTATCTAAAACCTGATTCAGACGGGTAATAACCTGCAAGGTTAAGAGGGAGTGACCGCCAAGCTCAAGGAAGTGATCATGGCGTCCAACTTGTTCCAGCCGGAGTACATCCTGCCATATCTCTGCAATTATCTCTTCTGTTTCCCCAATGGGGGCTTCATAGCTGCGGCTGATAACCGAAGATTTATCCGGCGCTGGTAATGCCCGACGATCCAGCTTGCCATTCGGTGTCAGCGGGAATGCCTCCAGAATCACAAAAGCAGCGGGAACCATATAGCTGGCTAAGTGAACGTGCAACGAGTGGCGCAGATTTTCCAGGTCGAGGGTGGTATCCGGTTGTGGCACCAGATAGGCCACCAGACGTTTATCATTCGGCGTATCTTCCCGTACGAGAACAATTGCATCTTTGATACCGGGGTAAGCAAAGAGTCTGGCTTCAATTTCTCCCAGCTCGATACGGAACCCACGTATTTTGACCTGAAAATCATTGCGGCCGAGGTACTCAATCGTACCGTCCGGTAACCAGCGGCCCAAATCACCGGTTTTATACATCCGTGCATCGAGCTGGTGGCTGAATGGGTCAGGGATAAAACGTTCTGCCGTCAGTTCAGGCTGGTTGAGATAACCACGGGCAACGCCTGCACCGCCGATATGAATTTCTCCGCAAACACCGAGCGGAGCAGGCCGTCCCTGTCTATCCAGAATATAGATACGGGTGTTGGTTAATGGGAAACCAATAGGAAGCGTTGCTGCGGTATAAGGGGAATGACCATCCACTTTTAATACCGTTGCGATGACAGTGGCTTCTGTTGGCCCATAGGAGTTAATCCAGCGGCAGGTTTGCGTTTCAGCCAGTGATTTCCAGAGAGTCAGATGGTGAAGCTCTGCTTTTTCACCACCGACGATCACCAGACGCAGGGAAGGGCTGAAGCCACATCGTCCGGCAGCCAGTTCCTGTACCCACTGATGCCAGAAAGCGGTGGGGAGATCGGTGACGGTAATTTGCTGTTCCCGCAGGAAATGACCAAAATTGTTGTCCGGTACGCGAAGGTCAGTCGGTCGCAGGATCAGCGTTGCACCGGTTGCCAGTGTGGCAAAAATATCTGAAACGGTGGTATCGAACGCCACAGAAGTAAATTGCAGTACACGGTCAGCAGGGGTGAGTTCGTTGGTCTGACGCTGAACGTGAACAAAATTCACCACATTACGATGCTCTATCATGACGCCTTTGGGCTGTCCGGTAGAGCCGGAAGTATAGATGATATAGGCCAGATGATGTGGCGTCAGCACCGAATGGTGATGCTCAGGGTTGTGTGTGGGTTGCTGTGCCACAGTCAGTTGATGTTCTTCACTATCCATCAGCCAGACAGGAACTTCTGTTGCCAGACGGTTCTGTAAATGTTTTTGAGTCAGTAATAGCTTCGGTTTACAGTCCGACAGGATATAGGCCAGTCTGTCAGTAGGATAATCGGTATCCAATGGTACATAACCTGCGCCTGCTTTTAGTATCCCGAACAGGCCGATAATCATATCCAGGCTGCGTTCAACACAAATAGCTACCCGATCATCCGGTTGTACGCCTGCGGCAATCAGAGCGTGAGCCAGTTGGTTCGCCCGCTGGTTCAGTTCAGCATAACTGAGCTGTTTTTGAGTGGGTTGTTTTTCACTATCCCGTTTTTCACCGCTTATTCTTTCAAAACTTAGCCCTTCACAACTGATTAGCGCCGTGGCATCCGGTGAGAGAATGGCTTGTTGTTCAAATAACTGGTGGAGCAGAATATCCTGCGGATAAGCGATTTCAGCACCGTTAAACTCCACCAGTAACTGTGAATTTTCTTCCGGCGGCAGGACAGATATAGCCTGAACAGCCAGATCGGGCGTGCTTTGTAATGCAGCCACCAGTTCTCTTAATGCAGTTATCATATAGGCATTAATACGAGCCGGATCAATCTGCTGGCTGCATTGAGCCGTCAGTTCAAAACCGTCATCATAGGCATCAACATCCAGTGACAGGGGATAGTTGCTTAACTCTTCGGTATCAAGTGTCTCTATTCCTTTCCAGACGGGTGACAGATCGTCTTCGTTATCAAGGGAACTGTGACGGAAATTGAGCAGGCTGTTAAACAGTGGCAGAGAAGCCGGAATGCTACTGCAACGCTGTGCCACTGCCAGCGGAGCCTGTTCATGTATCAGCAGTTGACTCAGTTGCTGATAAGTTTCCTGTACCGCTTGTTGAATATTTCGTCCTTGCAGAACGACTCTGACAGGCAGGGTATTGATAAACATCCCCAATATCCGTTCAGCTTTTTCACCGCCTTGTAGTCTTCCCAATAAAACCGTACCGAAAACAACGTCGTCACGCCCGCTACACTGCGCCAGAACCTGTGCCCATGCAACATGGAACAGAACCGCAGCACTGACACCCTGCTGACGGGCACATTGTTGAATCATCAGAACCAAATCATTATCCAGCGTTAGAACATCTTCCGTGATCCCACCATTATTATTCTGAACATCCGATAATCCGAATGGCAGCGTAGGTTCTTCCACATCCCCCAACAACTGTTGGAAGTAAGCCTGATATTGTTCGGGCGGAATGTTTTTAGTCTGGGCAATAAAGTTACGGTAAGGCAAAGGTTGTGGCAGTTGTTCAGGCAGCCCCTGCAACAGGGTATTGACTTCATCGAAGACCAATTCCAGAGATAAGTGATCACAAACCAGATGGTGGTGCAGTAAAGATAACAGCCATTTGTCACTATGCGGGTCTTTGGCGATACTGGCAGCCAATAACGGCGCTTTAGTCACATCCATGCGTATTTTGTCAGGATCAGTGCTATCACGCAGTTGTTGTTCAGCATCGATTTCGGGTGATAATTCCAGCTCTGTGACAGGCATCAGGGCATGGCGATGAACGACCTGTACCGGCTCCGGCAGGTTTTCCCAATATACGGCACTGCGCAGGATATCGTGACGTTCAATAACCAGTTGGACTGTTTGCAAGAATGTATCCAGACGTTCACGACTGTCGAAAGTCATCAGCAGGTTACCCAGATAGGTATCACCGGTTGTTTCCAGCAAATGGTGGAACAGAATGCCTTCCTGCAATGGCCCTAACGGGTAAATATCCTGAATATTGGCAATGCCATCAGGGATATCAGCCACAATCTGGTCAATATTATCCTGTGTCAGTGTGACCAACGGTAACATATCCGGCGTAATCGCACGGCAATCGTCAGGAATGAGATTGGGTGGCACATGATAAGTAATACTGTTGTCTGTTGCGGTTTCAGCCAGACGATCAGCCATTGCTATCAGTGTCGGGGCAGAAAAGACCGCACTGACAGCCAGAGTGAACCCACGCTGACGCAGTTGTTCAATCAGGCTGACCACTAATAGTGAATGCCCGCCCAGTTCGAAGAAGTTATCATGCCGTCCGACCTGTCCCAGTCCCAGCAAATTCTGCCAGATGACCGCTAACAGTTGTTCGTTCTCACCCTGAGGCGCCTGATACTCGCGGCTGACAATTGCGGTGTGATCCGGCTCAGGCAGAGCCTGTCGATCCAGTTTTCCGTTCGGGGTCAGCGGGAAAGCATCCAGCACAACAAAAGCGCTGGGCACCATATACTCCATCAGGCGGGAGTCAAGATCTTCACGCAGATGAACGATATCCAGTGTGATATCCGGTTGTGCGACCAGATAGGCCACCAAACGTTTGTCACCGTTTTCATCTTCACGTGCTATAACAATGGCATCTTTGACTCCGGCACAGGCCGCCAGTTGGGTTTCTATTTCACCTAATTCGATACGGTATCCGCGGATCTTCACCTGAAAGTCATTACGTTCCAGATATTCAATCGTACCGTCAGCCAGCCAGCGGCCTAAATCACCGGTTTTATACATTCTGGCATTCGGCTGCTCACTGAACGTATCTGGAATAAAACGCTCATCAGTCAGATCCGGACGATTGAGATAGCCACGGGCAACGCCAGCTCCTCCGATGTGAATTTCACCTGAAACACCCAGAGGAACAGGTTGTCCGTGGCTGTCCAGAATATAGAGGCGGTTATTGGTAAGCGGATAGCCAATTGGCATGGTTTCTGCCTGATAAGGAATATGGCTGTCCAGTTTCAATACGGTTGCGATAACGGTCGTTTCCGTCGGGCCATAGGAGTTAATCCACTGGCATGAATGAGTTTCCGGCATGGATTGCCAGGTCATAAAATGCCGGAGTTCGGCTTTTTCACCCCCAACAATCACCAGCCGCAGGTACGGGCTGAAACCACAGCGACCTGCTGCCATTTCCTGTACCCATAAGTGCCAGAAAGCGGTGGGTAAATCGGAAACGGTGATCCGTTGCTCCTGCAAAAACCGGGTAAAAGAGGCATCCGGTATACGTATATCCGGTGTGCGCAGGACTAATGTTGCCCCGCTTGCCAGTGTGGCAAAAATGTCTGATACGGTGGTATCAAAGGCGACAGAGGTAAATTGCAGTACGCGATCCGACGGTATCAGTTGATTCGTTTCCCGCTGAACGTGAACAAAATTGACCACATTACGGTGTTCAATCATCACGCCTTTAGGTTGTCCGGTAGAGCCGGAAGTATAAATGATGTAAGCCAGATGATGTGGCTCCAGCCCAAGCTGGTGCGGATCAGGGTTGTGTGTCGGCTGGCCTGCCATAGCATCCAGATGATGATGACTGTCCAGTGCCCAGACAGGCATATCCGCAGATAAATTTGTCTGTAAATGTTGTTGAGTCAACAACAGCTTAGGTTGGCTGTCTGACAGAATATAAGCCAGCCGCGTTTGCGGGTATTCACAATCCAGCGGCACATAGCCCGCGCCGGATTTTAGTATTGCCAGCATGGCAATCACCATGTCCGCACTGCGTTCGACACAAAAAGCCACGCGATCATCCGGCTGTACGCCCGCGGCAATCAGGGTATGGGCCAGTTGATTGGCGCGTTGGTTCAGTTCAGCATAAGTGAACTGTTTTTTACCGCTTGGTTCTTCGCTGCTGATCAGCGCAATGGCATCGGGTGAAAGCGCGGCCTGCTGTTCGAAAAGTTGTTGCAGCAAGATATCCTGCGGGTAGGCGATCTTGGTACCGTTGAACTCTTTGAGTAACAACGAGTACTCAGTTGAGGGCAGAACCGGAATAGACTGAATATTTTGCTCCGGTATTTTCTGTAATGCGCTGACCAGCCCTCTCAGGGCAACATCCATATAGGCATTTATACGGGCCGGATCGATTTGCTGACTGGTCTGAGCAGTCAGTGAGAAACCGTCATCAAAGTCATCTACATCCAGCGACAGGGGATAGTTGCTTAATTCTCCGGTATCAAGTGTCTCTATTCCTTCCCAGATTGGTGAAAACTCCTGTTCATTATCCGGGGAATTGTGACGGAAATTGAGCAGACTGTTAAACAGAGGCAGAGAAGCGGGAATTCCGCTGCAACGCTGAATAACTGCCAGCGGAGCCTGTTCATGTGCCAGTAATTTACTGAGTTGCCTATAAGTTTCCTGTACTACCTGTTGTGCCGTACGTTCCTGTAACATAATGCGTACCGGCAGGGTATTGATAAACATTCCCAGTACTCTTGATGCCTCTTCGCCTCCCTGTAAGCGCCCTAGCAGGACAGTACCGAATATCACATCATCCCGTCCGCTGCATTTTGCCAGCACCTGCGCCCATGCGACATGGAACAGAACGGCAGCACTGACCCCCTGCTGACGGGCGCAATCCCGTATTGTTTTTGCCAGTTCGTTGTCCAGCATGAAGACGGATTCCGCAATCTGGTGACGATTACCTTGTATATCGAGCAGGCCAAAGGGCAGAGTGGGTTCTTCAACATCGCCCAACAGTTGTTGGAAATAAGCCTGATGATTTTCCAGCGGAACGTTTCGGGTCTGGGCAATAAAGTTACGATAAGGCTGAGGGGCAGGTAAGTCTTCGCTCTGACCCAGTAATAGCGCTTCAATTTCACTGAATATGATTTCCAGTGACAGGTGATCACAAACCAGATGGTGGTGTTGCAGAGCCAGCAACCAGCGCGCATTTTGTGGGGAATCGTCTTGTGACTCCTGAACAATGCTAGCGGATAACAACGGGGCTTTTGTGATATCCATACGCGTTGAGTGAGAGTCAGTATGACGGCGTAGTTGTTGTTCGGTGCTGCTTTCTTCCGCTGAGAATATTAGCTCTGTGACAGGAAGCGGAGCATGGCGATAGACGACCTGTACCGGCTCAGGCAGGTTGTGCCACTGGACAGCACTGCGCAGAATATCGTGTCGGTCGATCACTTTCTGCATCGCTGTCAGGAAAGTATTCAGCCGTTTGCGGCTGTCAAAAGTCATGATCACGCTATCGAGATAAATATCGCCTTCAGTTTCCAGTAAATGCTGGAACAGAATGCCCTGCTGTAGTGGCCCAAGCGGGTAGATATCCTGAATATTACTGACACCGCCTGTCACCTGTAAGGCTATCTGATCGATATTATCCTGAGACAGTGTCACCAGTGGCAGCATATCCGGTGTAATTGTCTGGCAGTTATCCGGGATCAGGTTTGGCGGTACAGCCGGGCTGTCTGTATCAGTTCCGGTTTGTCGGGTTAAACAGGCAGCCATAGCAGCCAGTGTCGGTGAAGAGAAAACCGCGCTGACATCAATGCCGAGGTTGTGTCGGCGCAGTTTTTCAATCAGGCTGACAACCAACAGTGAATGCCCGCCCAGCTCGAAGAAGTTGTCTTGTCGTCCGATTTGTTCCAGTCCCAGCAGTTCTTGCCAGACGATTGCCAGTTGTTGTTCCGCTTCACCTTCCGGTGCCTGATACTCACGGCTGATGATTGCCGTATGGTCGGGAGCCGGTAACGCTTTACGATCGACCTTGCCGTTTGGTGTCAGCGGGAAAGCCTCCAGAATGACGTAAGCACCGGGCAGCATATATTCCATTAACTGTGTGCTGAGCTGTTCGCGTAACCGGAGGATCTCCAGCGTTGTCTCCGGCTGTGGTATCAGATAAGCGACCAGACGTTTATTACCACTTTCGTCTTCATGGGCTGTGACGACAACATCTTTGACTCCATCACACTGTGCCAGTTTTGCTTCAATTTCACCTAACTCAATGCGGAATCCGCGTATTTTGACCTGAAAATCGTTACGTTCCAGATATTCAATCGTTCCGTCCGGCAACCAGCGTCCGAGATCACCGGTTTTATACATGCGGGCATCAGCGTGTTGACTGAACGGATCGGTCACGAAACGTTCATCGGTGAGGTCAGGACGATCCAGATAACCACGGGCGACACCTGAACCAGCGATATAAATTTCCCCCGCAACCCCGATAGGAACGGGTTGTCCCTGTGTATCAAGAATATAAATACGGGTATTGGTGAGCGGGTATCCGATGGGTACTGTACCTGCCGGAGAGGCAGCATCGTTGTCCGGTTTCCAGACTGTGGCGATAACCGTGGTTTCAGTCGGGCCATAGGAGTTAATCCAGCGGCAGGACTGGGTTTCAGGCAGAGTCTGCCAGGTATTGAAATGGCGTAGTTCCGCTTTTTCACCGCCGACAATGACCAGTCGTAAAGAGGGGCTGAAACCACAGCGTCCGGCGGCCATTTCCTGCACCCATAAGTGCCAGAACGCTGTCGGCAGGTCGGAAACAGTAATGGCCTGTTCCTGTAAGAACTGGCTGAAGTTTTTATCCGGGATACGCAGATGGGGAGGGCGCAACACTAGCGTTGCTCCGGCGGCCAGAGTGGCAAAAATATCGGATACCGTCGTATCAAAAGCCACGGAAGTAAATTGCAGCACCCGATCAGACGCTGTCAGTTCATTCGTTTCCCGCTGAACATGGACGAAACTGACCACATTGCGGTGCTCAATCATCACGCCTTTTGGTTGTCCGGTAGAGCCGGAAGTATAAATAATGTAGGCCAGATGGTGCGGTTTCAGCCCCAGTTGAGACGGCTCCGGATTGTAGGACAGCTGTTTTACCACATCAGCCAGATAGCGGTCATCATCCATTACCCAGACAGGTACTTCGGTAGTCAGGCGGCTTTGCAAATGTTTCTGAGTCAGTAACAGCTTCGGCTTACAGTCTGACAGAATATAAGCCAGCCGTTCAGTCGGGTATTCCGGATCTAACGGGACATAACCGGCACCGGCTTTCAGAATACCGAATAGCCCGATGATCATATCTGTGCCTCGTTCAACACAGATTGCTACCCGGTCATCCGGTTGTACACCGGCAGTAATCAGCGCATGGGCAAGCTGGTTAGCCTGCTGGTTCAGGTCATGATAGCTAAGTTGTTGCTCTCCGCTGATCAGGGCCGGGCTGGTGGGAGAGTGGGCGACCTGTTGTTCGAAGAGTTGCTGGAGCAGTATTTCCTGCGGATAATCCGCTGTTCTGGCATTGAAATCAGCCAGTAATTGATCACGTTGATTCGGCGTCAGTAGCGGCAGGTCAGCCACACGCTGAGTGTCATCTGCCACCATTTCAGTTAATAGTGTTTGCAGATAACCCGCCATACGTTCCATAGTGGCGTGATCAAACAAATCGCTGGCATATTCCAGTTCGCCGATTAATCCATCATCAGTGTCATGCAGTGACAGCGAGAGATCAAAGTGAGAGCTGTTGTCGGATAAATCCAGTTCACTGATAGTTAATCCCGGCAATTCGAACTGTTGTTGTCCGGGCGTATTATCCAGAGACATCATAACCTGAAAAATCGGGCTATAACTCAGACTGCGTGGTGGTTTCAACGCTTCAACTAATTGTTCAAACGGGAGATCCTGATTTTCAAAAGCGGCGACCGTATCTGTTTTCACCTGTGCCAGTAATTCGCTGACGGTCGGGTTCCCCTGTAACTGAACCCGCAGCGCTAATGTATTGACAAAAAAGCCGATGAGTGGCTCCAGATCGCGATATTTACGATTGGCAACCGGCGTACCGATAACCAAGTCATGTTGCCCGCTGAGGCGGGAAAGCAGCACTGACCAGCCGGTCAGCAGAGTCATAAATAACGTAATGCCGTGGCGTTGAGCAAAGGCTTTCAGTTTTCCGGTTAAATCAGGTGACAACGTCACGGTTGCTTCTCCCCCGGCATAAGTCTGCTTTGACGGTCGGGGTCTGTCTGTGGGGAGTGTCAGCAGCGTTGGCGCATCCTGTAGCGTATTACGCCAGTAATCCAGTTGGTTTTCCAGTTCCTTGCCCTGTAATTCCTGCCGTTGCCAGAGGGTATAATCAGCATACTGGATTTTTAATGGTGGTAACGGATCAGGCTGCCCGTGACAGAAGCTCAGGTAAAGAGTGGAAAACTCCTGCATCATGACGTTAACTGACCATCCATCTGAAACAATATGGTGCTGGGTCAGTAACAGAATATTTTCATCTTCTGCCAGTCTGAATAACTGCCCCCGAATGAGGGGGCCGTTTTCAAAATCGAAAGGATCGCTGGCTTCAGATTTTATGGCGCTCTGAATAGCTGCCTGACGTTCATCATCAGTTAACGGGCTGAGATCCCGTATCGTTAAAGAAAAGCCGAACTCTTTATCATGAATAATCTGGCGGGCTTTTCCTTCTTCTCCTGTGCTGCTCTCTGTCATTGCAATCGTGGTACGCAGGATTTCATGACGGGCGACAATTTTGTCCAGTGCGGCCTGTAATGCAGTTATATTCAACTGGCCCTTCAGGTGAAGGGCAGCAGGAATGTGGTATGCAGTCAGGGCAGCCGGATCTAACTGAGCAAGAAACCACAGGCGCTGTTGCGCCCAGGATAACGGAACCTCCTGTTGTGGATCGCGGGCAGAAATCGGTGCTTTTTCGGTTGCCAGACTCTTTTGCATGCGTTCTTTCAGTTTTTTCTGGAGTACCGCTTGTCTTAGCTGATTCAGTGTCTGTTCATTTTTGCTCATAGTTTCTCTCCCTCTGCTTGTTCTCCATTCAACATGGCAAGCAATTCCTCTTCAGATAGGTTCTCCAGCTCTTTTTGAATATCTTCAATATCCTGCTCAAAAAAGGTTTGCACCTGTTTTGATAAGATAAGTTCAGCCAGTTTGGTTAATGCTGAATGACGGAAAATGTCCGTAATTGAAATTTCCAGATGAAACTCTTCCTGCAATCTGGTTGATAATTGCATGATGGATAAGGAGTTACCTCCCAGCTCAAAGAAATCATCATGACGTCCGACCTGCTCCAGCCCCAGTAAGGTTTGCCAGATAGCCGCCAGTTGTTGCTCCGTTTCACCCTGTGGTGCTTTGTACTCTCGTGTGGCTGTTGCAGAGCGGTCAGGAACAGGCAGTGCTTTACGATCCAGTTTGCCGTTCGGGTTCAGCGGGAAAGCATCCAATATGACAAAAGCACTGGGGATCATATAATCCAGCAGATGATGGCTCAGTTGCTCACGTAACTCAGTGATTTCCAGTTGAGCATCAGGTTGTGGAACAAGGTAAGCCACCAGACGCTTATCACCTGTTCCGTCGTCACTAACCGGGTCTTCACGGACTATCGCAATAGCATCTTTGACGCCTTCACAGGCTGCCAGTTGAGTTTCTATTTCACCCAGTTCAATGCGGAAGCCACGGATCTTGACCTGAAAATCGTTACGTCCGAGGTATTCAATCGAACCGTCCGGCAACCAGCGTCCCAAGTCACCGGTTTTATACATCCGGGTATCGGTCTGATGGCTGAATGGATCGGGAATAAAACGTTCTGCCGTCAGTTCAGGCTGGTTCAGATAACCCCGTGCCACGCCAGCACCTGCGATATGAATTTCACCGGAAACACCGATGGGTACAGGCTCTCCTCGTGTATCAAGAATATAGATACGGCTGTTGGCAAGCGGGTAGCCAATTGGCAGCGTCTCCGCGCTATAGGCAGGATGGCTGTCTACTTTTAACACGGTGGCGATAACGGTGGTTTCCGTTGGGCCGTAAGAGTTCATCCAGCGGCATGAACGGGTTTCCGGCAGTGCCTGCCAGCTCATCAGATGGCGCAGTTCAGCTTTTTCCCCGCCGACAATAACCAGACGCAGATAAGGGCTGAAACCACAGCGTCCGGCGGCCATTTCCTGTACCCACAGATGCCAGAATGCGGTGGGCAAATCAGCCACTGTTATCTGCTGTTGTTGCAGGAATTGAGCAAAATTATTATCAGGAACACGTAGCTCCGAGGGGCGCATAATTAAGGTTGCACCTGCGGCAAGCGTGGCGAAAATATCCGAGACGGTGGTATCGAACGCCACAGAGGTGAACTGAAGTACACGGTCAGCCGCTGTCAGTTCGTTGGTCTGACGTTGAACATAGACAAAATTAACCACGTTATGGTGCTCAATCATCACCCCTTTCGGCTGACCGGTCGAGCCGGAGGTATAGATGATATAAGCCAGATGATTCGGAGTCAGTCCCAGTTGCTGCGGTGCCGGATTATGGATTGGCTGCTGTGCCATACATTCGGTATGACTGTCATCATCCAGCATCCATACCGGCGTATCGGTAGATAAACGGTCATATAAATGCTGCTGGGACAGCAATAACTTCGGAGCGCAATCTGACAGAATGAAGTTCAGTCGTTCGGTCGGGTAATCCGTATCCAGCGGAACATAGCCCGCGCCGGACTTTAAGATACCGAACAAACCAATCACCATATCCAGACCACGCTCGACACAAATGGCGATGCGATCGTCAGGCTGCACACCCGCGGCGATCAGGGCATGAGCCAGTTGGTTGGCTTTCTGATTCAGTTCACGGTAGGTAAGCTGAGACTCTCCATTCATGTTCTCTGCGTGGATCAGCGCGATAGCATCCGGCGTGAGGGCTGCCTGCTGTTCAAACAGTTGCTGGAGTAACATATCCTGCGGGCACTCAACGTTGGCACTATTGAAACTCTCCAATAATTGGATGCGTTCTGCTGGTGGCAGGATACTGAGGGACTGAATATCCTGTTTCGGTATTTCCTGTAATGCCATCACCAGTGTTTTCAACGCTTCATTCATATAAGCATTAATGCGCTCAGGGTTAATCTGGCGGTTGCATTGGGCGGTCAGGGCAAAACCGTCATCAAAATCATCCACATCCAATGACAGCGGGTAATTGCTGCGCTCTTCACTGCTGGCGATCTGAATGCCTTCCCATACGGGGGAATCGGTTTGTTGTTCGCTGCGCTGGCTATGACGGAAATTAAGCAGGCTGCTGAAAAGTGGCTGAGGTGCCTGAATACCACTGCAACGCTGGGCGATGGCTAGCGGCGTCTGTTCATGATCAAGCAATGAGCTGAGTTGCTGGTAAGTTTCCTGCACCACCTGTTGCGCAGTACGCTCCTGCAACATAACCCGTACCGGCAGGGTATTGATGAACATACCAAGAACCTGAGACGTATCTGCACCTTTTAGTGAACGCCCTAATAAGACGGTGCCGAAAACCACATCTTCCCGCCCGCTGCACTGTGCAAGAACCTGCGCCCATGCGACATGGAACAGAACGGCAGCACTGACCCCCTGTTGGCGGGCACAATCACGTATCTGATGCGCTAACTTATCATCCAGTGCCAGTCCGGCCTCTTCTATCTTATGTTGCTCATCGTGATTTCCCTGCACATCAACTAAGTTAAAGGGCAGAGTCGGTTCGTCTACATCCCCCAGAAGCTGGTGGAAATAGTCCTGATGTTTCTCAAGCGGAACAGCCCGAACCTGAGCGATAAAATTACGATAAGGCAGAGAAGGAGGCAGAGACGCTTTTTGCCCGAGCTGCAACATCTGCACTTCATTAAATATCATTTCCAGTGACAGATGATCACAAACCAGATGATGATAAAGCAGTGCCAGATGCCAATGATCGGTATGTGGATCTTTGACAATGTTGGCGGATAATAGTGGTGCGGTAGTGATATCCATCCTTATCAGGCGAGGATCGGTCGCTTCACTTAATTGCTGTAGTGCATCAGTACCGGCTGATAGCGCCAATTCGGTCACGGGCAGAAGCGCATGACGATAAACCACCTGAACCGGCTCCGGCAGGTTGTCCCACTGGAATGCACTGCGCAGAATATCATGGCGGTCAATCACCTGTTGTAATGTCAGCAGGAATGTATCCAGACGTGTCCGGCTGTCGAAAGTCATCAGCAGATTATCCAGATAAATATCACCGGTTGTTTCCAGCAAATGGTGGAACAAAATACCTTCCTGCAACGGGCCTAATGGATAGATATCCTGAATATTCGCTACACCGTCGGGAACGTGGGTAACAATCTGGTCAATATTATTCTGGCTTAACGTGATCAGTGGCAGCATATCCGGTGTGATAGCACCGCAATCGTCAGTAATCAGATTGGGCGGAACGGCATAAGTGACATTGTCACTATCTGTGATTTCCGTTATGCGCGATGCCATTGCCATCAGAGTGGGGGAAGAAAAAACTGCGCTGACTTCCAGTGTAAGGTCACACTGTCGAAGCTCCTCAATTAAAGTGACAATCAGCAGGGAATGCCCGCCTAATTCAAAGAAATTATCATGACGGCCGACCTGTTCCAGCCCCAGTAAGGTTTGCCAGATAGCTGCCAGCCGTTGTTCCGTTTCTCCCTGCGGTTCGGCATATTCACGCTGGACAAGGGCAGAGCTGTCCGGCGCGGGCAGTGCCTTGCGATCCAGCTTGCCGTTCGGGTTGACGGGGAAGGCTTCCAGAATAACGTAAGCGCCGGGCAGCATATACTCCATCAGGCGGTGACTTAATTGTTCACGTAATTGAATAAGATCCAGTGTTGTTACCGCGTGAGGGATCACATAGGCCACCAGACGTTTATCCCCGTTTTCTGTTTCACGGGCGACCACTACCGCATCTTTAACGCCGTCACATTGCGCCAGTTGCGCCTCGATTTCCCCCAGCTCAATGCGGAAACCGCGGATCTTGACCTGAAAATCGTTGCGCTCCAGATAGTCAATCGTGCCGTCCGGCAGCCAGCGGCCGAGATCGCCGGTTTTATACATCCGGGCGTTGGTGTGCGGGCTGAACGGGTCGGCAATAAAGCGTTCCGCCGTCAGGTCAGGACGGTTGAGGTAGCCCCGAGCCACGCTTAATCCGCCGATATGGATCTCGCCGGCGACGCCGATGGGCACCGGTTGCCCCTGTGTATCCAGAATATAGACACGGGTATTGGTGAGCGGGTAGCCGATCGGCACATTGCCCGCCAGCGGTGCGGTCTGGCTATCCGGTTTCCACATGGTGGCATTGACGGTAGTTTCTGTCGGGCCGTAGGAGTTGATCCAGCGGCAGGACTGTGTTTCAGGCAACGCCAGCCAGCTATTGAAATGACGCCGTTCGGCTTTTTCGCCCCCGACCAGCACCAGCCGTAACGTGGGGCTGAAACCGCAGCGTCCGGCGGCCATTTCCTGTACCCACAGGTGCCAGAACGCGGTGGGCAAATCGGACACGGTGATGGCCTGATCCCGCAGGAACTGGCTGAATGCCTGATCCGGAATGCGCAGATGGGGCGGGCGCAGCACCAGCGTGGCACCGGTTGCCAGTGTGGCGAAAATATCGGACACCGTGGTGTCAAAAGAGACCGAAGTGAATTGCAGTACCCGATCCGCCGGTGTCAGGGCATTGGCGTCACACTGGACATGGATAAAGTTCACCACATGGCGGTGTTCCAGCATCACCCCTTTCGGCTGGCCGGTCGAGCCGGAGGTATAGATGATATAAGCCAGATGGTGCGGTAACAGCCCCTGTTGGCTCGGGTCTGGGTTGTAGGAAGGCTGTTGTGCCACGGTGTTCAGATAGCCTGTATCGTCCATTGCCCAGACGGGCACGTCAGTGTGCAGGCGGGGCTGCAAATGTGCCTGGGTCAGTAATAACTGCGGGGCGCAATCGGACAGAATATAGGCCAGCCGCTCAGTCGGGTAATCGGGATCTAACGGCACATAACCGGCCCCGGCTTTCAGAATGCCGAACAGGCCGATGATCATGTCCGGACTGCGGTCAACACAAATCGCCACCCGATCATCCGGTTTGACACCGCTGGCGATCAGGGCATGAGCCAGTTGGTTGGCTTGCTGGTTCAGTTCGCGGTAACTGAGGGACTGCCCGTTACTGACCAGCGCAGTGGCTTCCGGTGTGTCTAACACCTGCTGTTCAAAAAGCTGGTGCAGTAACAGATCCTGCGGGTAAGCCACTTCGGTGGTGCTGAAGGTGGTCAGTATCTGCGTGCGCTGCGCGGGTGTCAGCAGTGGTAACGCCGCCACCGATTGGGTGTCATCGGCGACCATCGCCGCCAGCAGGGTATGCAGGTGCTCCGCCATGCGCTCGATAGTGGCACGCTCAAACAGATCGCTGGCATATTCCAGTTCCCCGACTAAGCCGTTTTCCCCCTCACTGAAAGACAGCGAAATATCAAACTGGGTGGTTTTGCGGTCTGCGGGCCGGTCGCTGAGGGTCAGGTCCGGCAAGCGGAAGGAAGAGCCGGCGGTATTATCCAGCGCCATCATCACCTGAAAGACCGGGCTGTGGCTCAGGCTGCGCGGCGGTTGTAATGCTTCCACCAACTGCTCAAACGGCAGATCCTGATGGGCATAGGCCGCCAGTGCATGGGTTTTGACCCGGGCTAACAGGGTGCCGACGGTCGGGTTGTCATCCAGCCTGATCCGTAACGCCAGCGTGTTGACGAAGAACCCAATCAGCGGCTCCAGTTCCCGGTATTGGCGGTTGGCAATCGGTGTGCCGATCACCACATCCTGTTGCCCGCTGAGACGGGAGAGTAGCACGCCCCAGCCACTCAGCAGGGTCATAAACAATGTCGTGCCATGACGCTGGCTCAGTGCCAGTAACCCGGCATTCAGTTCACGGGAAAGGGTGAAAGTGACCTGATCCCCGCGATAGCTCTGCTCCAGCGGACGGGGATAATCGGTCGGCAACTCCAGTAATACCGGCGCGTCCTGTAGGGTCTGGCACCAGTAATTGACCTGTTGTTTTAATTTCTCCCCCTGTAACCATTGGCGCTGCCACAGGGCATAATCCGCATACTGGATGTGCAACGGAGGTAACGGATCAGGCTGTTGCTGGCAGAAGGCCTCATACAGGGCCGAAAACTCGGTGATCAGCACATTCAGTGACCAGCCGTCAGAAATAATATGGTGCTGGGTCACCAGCAGGATATGGTGTTTATCACTCAGTTTCAGCAAGCGGGCGCGCGCCAGTGGCCCCTGAGTAAAGTCAAACGGCTGGTCGGCTTCGGCCTGTTCCGCGGCGGCAATCGCCTGTTGCTGCTCTGCCGGGGATAACCGGCTGAAGTCCTGTGAAATCAGCGCAAACCCGCCCGCCGGATCACCAATGATCTGGCGGGCTTCGCCGTCAATCACGGCAAGGGTGGTGCGCAGAATTTCATGGCGGGCGACAATCCGGTTCAGTGCGGCCTGTAGTGCCGCCGGATTCAGATGCCCGTGCAGTTCCAGCCCCCCGGCAATGTGGTAGGCCGCCTGTGCGGCGCTGTCCAGTTGCGCCAGAAACCATAAACGCTGTTGCGCCCAGGACAGGGGCAACGGCTGCTGGCGGTCAGCGGGCAGGATCGTCGGCTGAACAGCCGTGGTGGCCTGCCCCAGTGACCGGGCCAAATCGGCCAGTGTGGGATGGGTGAACAGATCCTGCAAGGTCACTTCAAGGTGCAGTTTTTCCCGTAAACGGGCAGCGACCTGTACCGTCAGTAAGGAGTGGCCGCCTAACTCAAAGAAGTTGTCATGACGCCCGATACGTTCCACCCCCAATAAATCCTGCCAGATAGCCGCCAGTGTCTGCTCCGTGTCGCCCTGCGGTGCGGCATACTCACGCTGGACAAGGGCAGAGCTGTCCGGCGCGGGCAGTGCCTTGCGATCCAGCTTGCCGTTCGGGTTGACGGGGAAGGCTTCCAGAATAACGTAAGCGCCGGGCAGCATATACTCCATCAGGCGGTGACTTAATTGTTCACGTAATTGAATAAGATCCAGTGTTGTTGCCGCGTGAGGGATCACATAGGCCACCAGACGTTTATCCCCGTTTTCCGCTTCCCGCGCGACCACTACCGCATCTTTAACGCCGTCACACTGGGCCAGTTGCGCCTCGATTTCCCCCAGCTCAATGCGGAAGCCGCGGATCTTGACCTGAAAATCGTTGCGCTCGAGATAGTCAATCGTGCCGTCCGGCAGCCAGCGGCCGAGATCGCCGGTTTTATACATCCGGGCGTTGGTGTGCGGGCTGAACGGGTCGGCAATAAAGCGTTCCGCCGTCAGGTCAGGACGGTTGAGGTAGCCCCGAGCCACGCTTAATCCGCCGATATGGATCTCGCCGGCGACGCCGATGGGCACCGGTTGCCCCTGTGTATCCAGAATATAGACACGGGTATTGGTGAGCGGGTAGCCGATCGGCACATTGCCCGCCAGCGGTGCGGTCTGGCTATCCGGTTTCCACATGGTGGCATTGACGGTAGTTTCTGTCGGGCCGTAGGAGTTGATCCAGCGGCAGGACTGTGTTTCAGGCAACGCCAGCCAGCTATTGAAATGACGCCGTTCGGCTTTTTCGCCCCCGACCAGCACCAGCCGTAACGTGGGGCTGAAACCGCAGCGTCCGGCGGCCATTTCCTGTACCCACAGGTGCCAGAACGCGGTGGGCAAATCGGACACGGTGATGGCCTGATCCCGCAGGAACTGGCTGAATGCCTGATCCGGAATGCGCAGATGGGGCGGGCGCAGCACCAGCGTGGCACCGGTTGCCAGTGTGGCGAAAATATCGGACACCGTGGTGTCAAAAGAGACCGAAGTGAATTGCAGTACCCGATCCGCCGGTGTCAGGGCATTGGCGTCACACTGGACATGGACAAAGTTCACCACATGGCGGTGTTCCAGCATCACCCCTTTCGGCTGGCCGGTCGAGCCGGAGGTATAGATGATATAAGCCAGATGGTGCGGTAACAGCCCCTGTTGGCTCGGGTCTGGATTGTAGGAAGGCTGTGTTGCCACGGTGTTCAGATAGCCTGTATCGTCCATTGCCCAGACGGGCACGTCAGTGTGCAGGCGGGGCTGCAAATGTGCCTGAGTCAGTAATAACTGCGGGGCACAATCGGACAGAATATAGGCCAGCCGCTCAGTCGGGTAATCGGGATCTAACGGCACATAACCGGCCCCGGCTTTCAGAATGCCGAACAGGCCGAGGATCATGTCCGGACTGCGGTCAACACAAATCGCCACCCGATCATCCGGTTTGACACCGCTGGCGATCAGGGCATGAGCCAGTTGGTTGGCTTGCTGGTTCAGTTCGCGGTAACTGAGGGATTGCCCGTTACTGACCAGCGCAGTGGCTTCCGGTGTGTCTAACACCTGCTGTTCAAAAAGCTGGTGCAGTAACAGATCCTGCGGGTAAGCCACTTCAGTGGTGCTGAACGTGGTTAATATCTGCGTGCGCTGCGCGGGTGTCAGCAGCGGTAACGCCGCCACCGATTGGGTGTCATCGGCGACCATCGCCGCCAGCAGGGTATGCAGGTGTTCCGCCATGCGCTCAATAGTGGCACGCTCAAACAGATCGCTGGCATATTCTAAATCACCGGTTAATCCGTTTTCTGTATCATTCAGTGTGAGAGTCAAATCAAAATAAGCACTTTCTCTGACCAGAGGAAGTTCACTCAATTTTAATCCTGCTAACTCAAAATGCTTTTGTTCTGATTGGTTATCAAGAGTCAGCATGACCTGAAAAATAGGACTGTGGCTCAGACTGCGGGTAGGGCGCAGAGCTTCGACCAGTTGTTCGAAGGGGAGATCCTGATGGGCATAAGCGCCCAATGCCCGCTGCTTCACCTGTGCCAGCAATTCACTGACACTGGGGTTATCACTTAATTGAATACGCAATGCCAGTGTATTCGCAAAGAAACCGATTAATGATTCCAGCTCATGTTGCTGACGGTTAGCAATCGGTGTTCCTATGACCAGATCATCCTGCCCGCTGAAACGGGAAAGTAAGACCGCCCAGCCTGCCATCAGGGTCATAAATAACGTTGTGCCATGACGCTGGCTGAGTTTTTTCAGACCGGCACTCAGTTCCGGTGACAGAGCCAAATCAACACGGTCACCCTTGTAACTTTGTTGTATCGGGCGAGGTTTGTCAGTGGGTAGTTCGAGCAATTCAGGTGCATTTTTTAACTGCTCACGCCAGTAATTAAGCTGTGTTTCCAGTACATCGCCCTGTAACCATTGCTGCTGCCAGAGTACATAATCAGCATACTGGAGAGGTAATTCCGGCAATGGATCAGGCAGTCCCTGACTAAAAGCCTGATAAAGAGCGGACAGTTCCTGAATTAATAATCTGACAGACCAGCCATCCGAAATGATGTGATGTTGTGTTAATAACAGAACATGCTCATCTTCAGCCAAATGTAATAAATGCCCTCGGAGTAATGGCCCACAGGTAAAATCAAAAGGTCTGACTGCTTCATGATGAGCTCGTTCTTCGACGGCGGTCTGCTGTTCTGGCTCTGGTAAATGGCGGATATCCTCTGACGTCAACGCAAATCCACTGTCGGTATGCCCGATAATCTGCCGGGCGGTTCCTTCAGCGGATATAAACGTAGTCCGCAGGCTTTCGTGACGGGCAACAATCCTGTCCAGAGCGGCCTGTAACGCATTCAGGTTAAGCTGACCCTGTAGATGTAACCCCACTGACATATGGTATGCAGTTTGAGCAGAGGGATCTAGCTGAGTCAGAAACCAGAGCCGCTGTTGTGTCCAGGACAATGGTATATCACCATTGCGGGGCTGGGGGCGGATCTCCGCTTTTTTTACGTGCTGACGAGATAGCTTTGCGGTTTTGGCTAACTCAAGTAGTCTTTTCCGTTCAGCTAATGGCAAAGAAATTAATTCATTATTATTCATTGTTGAGTACCATTCTGGAGCCAGATTTATTCCATCGATTCATACAGACCCTGTAGGGATTGAGCATCGAATTGCATTAATTGAGCGTTGATAATGCACTCTTCAAGTTGACTGATAGAGGGATGTGCAAACAATTGTTGAATGGAAAGATCAACCTCAAAGACTTCATTAATTCTTGACTGGAGTTGCAGTACCAGCAGCGAGTGCCCGCCGAGTTCAAAGAAATTATCATGACGACCGACCCGATCTATTTTTAGTATCGTTTGCCAGATCTCTGCCAGCCGTTCTTCGTTTTCCCCTTGCGGAGCGGCATATTCCTGAGAGCTTACTGATGAATAGTCCGGAGCGGGCAGAGCACGGCGATCCAGTTTTCCGCTCAGTGTCAGCGGGAAAGCATCCAGCATGACAAATGCACTGGGGATCATGTAATCAGGCAGATGGCTGCTTAGTTGTGCCCGCAGTTCGGGGATTTTCAGGGTAACGCCTGATTCAGCGATGAGATAGGCAACCAGTCGCGTATCTGCCGCATCATATTCACGGGCGATCACCACAACCTGCTGAACGCCGTGACACTGAGCCAGCCGTGTTTCAATTTCTTCCAGTTCAATGCGGTTTCCCCGTATCTTGACCTGAAAATCATTGCGTCCCAGATACTCAATACTGCCATCGGGTAGCCAGCGTCCTAAATCCCCTGTTTTATACATTCGGGCATCCGGGCGAGTGCTGAACGGGTTCTGAACAAAACGCTCGGCTGTCAGTTCAGGCCGATTCAGGTAGCCACGGGCAACACCAATCCCGCCGATATGGATTTCACCGGTAACACCAACAGGAACAGGCTGTCCATATTGATCCAGAATATACATTTGGGTATTGGCGATGGGATGACCAATCGGCACTAAATCGGTATATCTGTCTGAGCCACAATGCCAGAATGTCACATCAATGGCGGCTTCTGTCGGGCCATATAAGTTATGCAGCTCACAGTGAGGAAAATGAGACAGGCACTGTTGTTGCAGGGAATAGGGTAATGCCTCCCCGCTGCATAACACCTGACGCAGAGAAGGGCAGCGCCCTGCCGGAGTGAGATGAATGAAACTTTGCAGCATTGACGGAACAAAATGGAGAGTGGTAATACCGCGGGATTCAATTTCTTCCAACAGATAGAGCGGATCTTTATGGCCGCCGGGACGCGCCATAACCAGTTGGGCACCGGAAAGTAAAGGCAGAAAAAACTCCCAGACGGAAACATCGAAACTGAAGGGTGTTTTCTGTAACACGAGATCATGTGGATTTAGCTGATATTCGTCTTTCGCCCAGAGCAAACGATTAACTACTCCACGATGCTCATTCATTACCCCTTTAGGTAAACCGGTTGAACCTGAAGTATAGAGAACATAAGCCAGATGACGTGATGTCAGCCCTAACTCAGCGCTGGAAAGATTATCCTCCGGTTGTTCGGCCATCGTTGCCTGAAAATCGGCGTTTTCCCATATCCATAACGGAATAGCGGTAGTGGGTAAGTGAGTCTGAAGCCCGTGATGGCTCAGGATAAATACCGGTTCACTGTCAGTCACAATATGTTGAAGACGGTCGGCAGGATATTCCGGATCAAGCGGAACGTAAGCGGCGCCGGATTTTAATATACCCAGCAGCGTGATCACCATTTCCGGACTGCGTTCCATACAGACACCGATACGATTATCGGCCTGCACTCCGGCTGCAATTAAAGCATGTGCGAGTTGATTGGCCCGGCGGTTTAATTCATCGTAAGTCAGACGGCTTTCACCACAAACCAGCGCCGTTGCTGCCGGTGTATGATTAACCTGTTGCTCAATTAACTGATGAAGAAGAACATTCTGCGGATAGGCAATGTCAGTTGCATTAAAATCATAAAGGATTTGCTGAATCTGACGTTCATTCATTAAGGGTAAATGGTCAATAACCTGCTGGTCATTATCTGCTATGGCTGCCAATAGGGTAAAAAAATTGTCCATCATTTGCCTGATGAACTCGGTATCGAACAGTTTTGTATCGTAATGAAAACCACAATTAATCTGCTGGTCGACTTCGATGAAATTAACCATTAGTGGAACGGGCATCTCCGCATAATAAGGGTATGGGAAAGAGCGTAGTTCTGCGCCTCCCCAGTTCACCGTCGTTGTACCAGTCAGATCCATCCATAATGATGACAGGTTGCTCACATATCTGGGTTGCTGGAAGGTCATGATTGTCTGAAAAACGGGATGAGTATCAGCATTACGCTGTAATTTCATCTGTTCCAGAACTTTCGAAAACGGGTACTTCTGGTGTTCAATCGCCTGACGAATGGTTTTTGCGGTCTGTAAGATTTGCTGCTGTGCCGTCATTTCACCATGAATCTGACTGCGTAAAGCCACCGGATTGACAAATTCACCGACAACTTTACCCCAGAGTGCCCGACCTCGACCCGGCATAATAGAGCCGATAAGAATATCATTCTGACCAGTATAGCGATGTAGCAGGATCTGATAGGTCGCCAGCAAAATAGCAAACAGACTATGATGATATTTTGCCGCCAGCGCATTCAGCTTTGTTGCTAATATGTCGGGGAGCTTGTGGGTAATTGTTATTTTATCTGTTGTAAAAGAGGACTTATTAATCCCTGATTTATTGCTGACGGGTAATTGTAATTCTGTTAAATGGCCATTCAGATTATTGAGCCAGAATTGTTGCGGCTTTTTGGCTTTTTCACTGCTAAGCCACTGTTGTTGCCAGATAACATAATCCTGATAACTGTATTCCGGGGCGGGCGGTAATTCCTGCCCGGTCAGGAGCATGCCGAGTTCTTCCAATAATATCCAATAAGACCAGCCATCGACGACAATATGGTCAAAAGTTAATACCATGACACATTCCTGATCATGGTATTGATACCAAGTAACATGAACACGCAACGGATTTTCGAGATCGAAGGGATACCAGCAATCATTACGGACTCGTTGTTGAAGCGTTTCTTCATCCAGATCCCGGGCATCGTGCTTTTTGATTGTAACGGTCGCACTTTCTGCTATTTGATACCCCAGTTTACCGCCATATTGACCAAAACCAGCCCGTAACATAGGGTGGCGTTTTATCAGGTGATTGAGTGCATCCTCTAATTTTTCAGCAGTTAAACCCTTAACTCTGGCACAAAATGCACTATTATTTTGCCCCCTCTGGGCCGGATTCATTTGATATTGAAACCAACGGCTGCTTTGTGCTTCAGATAAAGCAAATGGTTTCAATGTTTCAGGATGATTCATTTTATAGCTCCCCTTTTATGGGCATATGGAAAAACAAAATTTTCAGAACTGATAAAACAAAAAAAAGTTGCACAGAATTTAAAACCAAGAATATTGGTCAAATAAATTTCAGAGGAATATATTTTCTAATAATGAAATTAATGCGGCGAAAGTATTATGTGATAAAAAAAGTAACAACTGTAATATGAATGGAGTTTTATAGGGGCGTTATAGATTAATTTCATCTTTATATAAGCTGTTTATTGTCTTTATTATTGGGTTTAAGGTAATGGATTATATATTAAATAAAGCTATTTTACAGGGTGATGTTATCCATCTTGCCTATCTAATTTTATTAGATACCCTTTGTCTTTCAGTATTAATGCCATTAATACTTCTATTAAATAGTGTTTCAAAATGATAGGAGTTATCTTCATCCTGTATATCGTGCAGGATAAGGGGTTACCATTTGAAAATGTCTCTCGCTATTATTAAAAACCATGTAAAGATTAATTTAAATAATAATACATGGCTAAAAAAAGAGCCTGTAGTAATGAGGCTCTTAAAATGGGCGAGGATATATTTATTATAAATGCGTTGTCTTTGCTCCAGATCATTTTTAGCTAGGATGATGATTACTGCTTTTTATCTCCTTAATTTGCCCATCTTCCAACTTAATAACACGTTCTGCAATATCAAAATATGCATCATCATGGCTAATTACAATAACAGTCTTGCCACGAGATTTTAGTTCAGGTAGTAACTCGGTATAAAAGATCCTTTTAAATACAGGGTCTTGATCCGCAGCCCATTCATCAAATAGATAAATAGGACGGTCTTCCAGATAAGCGGCGACTAAGGCTAATCGTTTTCTTTGGCCTGCTGAAAGCTCAGTGGTTGAGAATTGGCCGTCAATGACTTTGACTTTGTGACTCATGTTTAAAGCTTCAATATAGTGGGTTGCCTTTTCAGTAATATTTGTTCCCGTATTTAATAGTTGATCGAACAGATGATAATTGGAAAAAACGGCTGAAAAATGCTGGCGATAATGTTCATTATTTGTTTCATCCATTTTTATTCCATTCAGGAAGATAGAGCCGGACTCCTGTTCGAACAGACCGACTAATAGCATGGCAAGTGTTGTTTTTCCACTTCCGTTACCCCCGACAATAAACACTATTTCACCCTGAGAAATAGCCATACTCATCGGCCCCAGTTTAAATTCCCTGTCTTCTTTGTCAGTGGTGTAATGGTGAACAACATCTTTTAACTCAAGTAATAAGGGTTTTTCGGTTACAAATGGATTCGGGGTATTAGCTTGCTGTATATACAGAGACTCTTCTAACTGATTATCTAATCGTTTCATTTTTTGTAATGAGATTTCTGCCTGTCTCAATTCAGGGATTGCACCGATAACTTCAGTGATAGGGCCGGACAAAAATAGAACAATCAAAGTGACGGTCATTAAAGTTGCAGAGTCTTGTGGTAACCAAAGAGGAACCACAAAAATCATCAGACCGATAACGATATAGAAAACTACAGAACCGGCATTCAGAACCCAGGCATAGGAATTATTAGATTTGATACAGATTTCTTTAAATTTTTTTGCAGCAGGAGAAATGACGTTGTCAATAAACGCATTACCTTTCTGACTGTTGAGTTTCAGTTCTTTACTGCCATCAATGAGTTGTTGAAAATTAAGATATATTCTATCTACCTGTTCACGCATTTCTTCCATCAGGCGTATCGGACGTTTTTCTAAAAAATAGAAGAGGTATGCTGTTATCAGACAGACAACGGCCAGAATCATAAATAATTGCCAGGAAATCCAGGCTAAATAACTAAAACAGGCAATAATGAGTGTAATGTTACCAAACACAGTCGGGGCTAACATAAAAGAGTGAATAAACACATCGACGTCTTTAGTCAATACGGCCAGCAGGCCATGTTTACCGAGATGATTCAGTTTCTTAAAAGGTGCCCGTAAGATTTTGTTACTCAGACTTAGGCGCAGGGAGTAAATGGTTGCCTGAGTTAAATGTGATAACAAGATTTCTGATAATGTTTTAGTAATAAAAAAAATAATACAGATGCCAAAAAAGCTCCATATAAATGAAAAAAGATTAATTGAGCCGGTAATTCCCTGGCTAATCATACCGACTACTGAAGCACCAGAAAACCCACTGATTAATGCAAGTAATGTTGATAAAAACAGCAATACCCAGGATTGACGATAGAGATAAGCGATTAGAGTCATAAAAATAAACCATTATAGGAAATTATGGGTAATATAGAAAAATATACACCAGCTAATGAGATTCACAATGGTTATTTTTTTCTGGTTAAAATTCAAGGAAGATTTATAAATGAAAATATGAATAAAGTTAAACCGTGATAAGAATCACAATTCATTGATGATAGATTTTCCTTAATTATTAGAGGAGGTCTTTTTCCTTAATATAAAGATGTTTTTATGATAATGGAAGTGTGTTATTTTTTGTTAGTTAGCGCGTAGTTAAGTAGTAATGCTATGTTAAACATCATTATCTGCGTTTTATGATGTTAATATTGAGAGAATACCCCAGAGGAAACAGGTGGTAATTACTAGCGTCATAATAAAACCAATGGAAGTCTGTTTAATAAAAATTAACACTTGATGGTTTATTTTAATATTGTAACAAAGACAGGGTAATGACTCAGAACATTAATTTTCCATTCTGATTTATGCTCTTGGTAATAGTAATGGGTGGTATTTTAAAAATCACTGATTGTAATCATTACGAGGTTGAATATGAAAGAGTTAGCAGGAAAAGAGTTAGAGCAGGTTTCTGGGGCTGGTTTGAAAATGCCAATACCGGTTAAATTTGACACAATAAGAGATGCCTTAAAAAACGCGATGAAAAACACAGCAGATCATTTTATTGATGATATATTAAACATCATTAATCAAAAGGAAGTGAGATAACGGTCGTCATTCCTGTATTTTCACAACAAGTATAATTTATATAAGAACTAGTCGTTCTATTTTTAGGATGACTGGTTTTTTATTGGGTATCAAAACACACAACCTCTGAAAAAGATGATTACTCATGTGTTTGAGATGGAATAATTCTATTTTTTTTGTACTGTCTTGTTAAGTTCACTGAGTATAGATTTCGTTTATTTTTATATTTAAATTAAATTAGCTAATGTTTTAATGGTTAAATATCACAAAAAAATAGTTAAAAAAATATTTTATTAATATTTATAGGCGAGTAATTATCAGAAATAAATAATAATTTTTAAATGTCTTTAATAATATAATGTTTTTGGTTTTTTATTATTTAATTTTATGAGTAAATCATGGGTTGAACTCATTCATAAAGAGAATGTCGTAATGATCTGTATTATAGTAATAAGGGTTTTGTCTCGTTTAATAAAAGTTAATAAATAGTGTTATATTGTAATGGTGTAGAAAAAATGAATCCATGAGTCAGAGTATTAATTCTCTACTATGGTTTTTTGCCACTAATAGTCTTTTGACAATTGCAATAAATACCCTAATTGATAATGAGGTAATATATGAAAGAATTAAATCAACAAGAAATGGAACTGGTTGCTGGTGCTGGCTGGAAAGAGGGCGTTAAAGTAGGCGTTGATGTTATTGAAAAAGCAGGTGAAATTGTAGTTGATATTCTGGAGGGATTCGGCATTATTTCTCATAAGACTGGCCAAGCTATTAAGGGCGGTTTAAAATATGGTGAGGATGCAGTAGACAAGGTTATTGATGCATTTTGATTTTTAGCTAAAATTTTACTTAAAAAGCCAGCTATTCTACCAAAAGAGTAGCTGGCTTTTTTCTAACTGTTCTATCAGGACGTTTCAGAGATAGAAATAACCCGTTCGGCAGATTGGATCGTTGAGGTTCTGTGTGCAATGATAATTCTGGTAATATTTAATGAAGAGATTGATTCATTAATATATGATTCGTTATTTAAATCCAGATGGCTGGTTGCTTCATCCATAAACAGAATACTTGGGCGGCGGTAAAGTGCTCTTGCGATTAATAACCTTTGTATTTGCCCTCCTGATAATCCATTGCCTAACTCACCAATAAGTGTTTCATATCCCATTGGCATCAATAAAATATCGTCATGAATACTGGCGCGTTTAGCACATTCCTGAATGAAATTTATATCAGGTGAGTGAATGAAGCCGGATATATTTTCTGCGATAGAGCCGGAAAGTAATTTATCATCCTGCAAAACACAGGCAATACATTTCCGGTAGTTGTTTAAACCAATGATATTAATATCAATCCCATTCATCAGAATTGTACCTTTATCCGGTTCTAATAAACCGCTCATGAGTTTCATTAATGTTGTTTTCCCGGCTCCTGACGGACCAACAATTGCGACACTTTCACCTGCATTAACATTAAGACTAAAGCCAGAAATAATAGGTTTTGATAAACTATCATATTGGTAATACAAATCATGGACCGTTAAGCTAACTGGTTTCCCTGAAAAGCCGATGTCCCGATCGGGTACTTCTTTTTCTGTTTCAGTAAGAACAATATCGGCGATTCTTTCATTATGTAAATTTAACATGCGTAATTTAATGGCCATATCGATTAAATTACCTGCTCTGTCAGCAAATTGCCCACGGTATGAGTTAAATGCCACAAACATTCCCAGAGTCATATGATTATCTATAACTAATGATGCGCCTAACCACAAAATGATAATTTGCTCACTCGTGGAAATAAAAACATTAATAATATTAAAAATCGCCCCTATCTTATTGAGTCTGGTATTTGAATTAAGTGTATCAATATTCAGATTTAACCAGGATTTTGCCCGGCTATCACATAATCCCAACGCTTTTAATGTATTAATGCTATAGAGAGTTTCCATAAAATGGGAGTTAGCTCTGGCATCTTTAACTATCTGTTCTTCAGAAAGTTGCCTGTAATATTGATAAGTCAGAAACCTGATAATGATATAAATGACAGTAAATGCTAATACAACCCAAACCAGCCAGTCACCATAAAGTAGCATCATAATAAAAACACTAATCAGCATAATAGTGTCAATAATACTGTTGATAATATTTTGTGTGAAGGTTGTCCGTATAACATTGAGCGAACTAAAACGAGACTGGATATCACCTAATTTACGTTTTTCAAAGTATGCTAAAGGTAATTTCATTAAATGATCGAATACACCGGATTTCCATTGTACATCCACAAATGCTTCCATAGTAATGGATGTCCAGCTACGCAATGTGGATACACTGACTCTGAATAAGATGAAAAAGAGTAAACCACAGCAAATAATCGTCAGAAGACTATGATCCTGAGCAATGATGACATGATCCATTATTAATTGTGTTCCGACCGGCAAGAGAATATTAATTGCTTCTATAACCAGAGATAAGAAAAATATCTTAATTAGTGTAGATTTAATACCCTGAATATTGTTCAGCAGGGAGATGATACGTAATTTGTTCTGTTTTTTTAGGGGCACAAATTCACTGCTTGGCCATACTTCTAATGCAATACCTGTAAAGTGTTTGGATACTTCCGCAGGAGCCATTATACGTTGCCCGAATGCCGGGTCATGAATCGTGATTTTGTTTTTTTTTACATTCACCAGAACAACAAAATGATTCATGTCCCAATGTAAAATACAGGGGGTTTTTAATGCCTGAAGCTCATGAAGATCCAACGCTACAGCTCTGGTTTTGAATTTAAGGGTATTAGCAATGTTGATCAGCGTAGTCAGTGTGACACCGCGAGTGGAAATGCCAAACTGGCTGCGGAGGCTGGATAAATCAATTTGCAGCCCATGATAATGAAATACCATTGCTAAACTGGCTAATCCACATTCTGCTGCTTCAGTCTGCAGAATTTTGGGAACTCTTCTTCTGAATCCTAGATTTAATCTTTCAGTGATAGTTTCAAAAGAGGTTTTATTCATTTTTGGGGCCTGTTAATGTTTTTTTCATGTCATAGAATGGAGAGAACATCCACTGATAAAGGGGTCTTTTTTCAAGGAAAAAGGTTGATTGTGCTTTCATTCCGTTAGAAAGATATAATTTTCTTCCGTTATAACTGAACTGTTCTTTTTTCAGGCTAATTAGAACCTTATAATATGATTCAGCCTTTTCTCCGGGTTTATTTTCTGGTGAGCTTCGGTAGTGAGACATTTCTTGCTGGGAGGCAGGGATATATGAGATGTTGTTAATGTCACCGGAAAATTGACCAAACTTTTCAAATGGAAAAGCGTCATAGCGTATATTAATACCATCACCTTTTTTGATATAAGGTAAGCTACTATTAGGCACCCACAGAATTAAATGATAAGTCGGTTTTACGTCATCCGGGCTGACCTGAACTAAATTATCATTTGTGACAACCATTTGACCCACTGTAAAGCTCAGTGATTCAATACGTCCATCAATAGGGGAGGTGATAAATACAGAGCCACTGACACCCATTTCAGTTAACTTCTGTTTTAAATCATCCCGCTGAATTCTATATTGTGAAATCTGTTTATCAAAATCAGCTTTTTGTAACTGAATATCACTATTCAGGCTAGTGATTTTTAATGAATCGCTGATGTATTGGCTATATAAATTTTGATATATATTTTGTTGCTGATAATAAGAGTAACCGTAGTTATTAAACTGATCTTTTGTAATAAGCCCCCGTTGCTGATAGGTTTTATAATTTTTCATATTGTCTTTTGCAAACTCAACGCCTTGTCGTGCATTTTCTACAATGATCCTGTCCTTTTCATGTGATAGCTCATATTGTTTTTTTTGTTCTTCAAGACTGGCTAAGGTAACGCTTTTATTATGTTCAAGATTTTCTATGATACTATTTATTTGAGTTAGCTGGTTTCTGAGGGAGTTTTGGGCATTGGTGCTGGTTTTACCGGATTCTGTTACTTGACTGATATCAACTTGATAGATTTTTTGACCTTTTTTGACTATATCGCCAACTTTAACAAAGGATTTTAAAATAAATCCTTGCTGGGCAGAAAAGATATTTATTGGATGAGGATTAGTGATGACTTCACCATAAACACTGATGCGTCTTGTGTAATTTCCAAAAGTAATAAAAAGAAATAAAATAGACAGAAAAACTATTGAAGTAATACAAATAACCCATGCCGGAACTTTTGCTATTAATAGTGCCTCTCCGGTCCAGCTGGATTTTTTATTATCTAAGGCTTCTTGCCTAAATAACTTATTCATAGCAGTCATTTATGGTTAATCTTCATATTTTATTTGGCGGAAACGTTCCTGAAAGTAACTGGAAATTGCCATTTATCAGGGAATGTCATTAGATTGATAGATTTAATACGATATTACTGTAATACAGTTAACCTGAATGCTACGTAAACCATTAATGAGGTTTACGAAAGCGCATAACGGGCCGATTTTGGCGGGGAAAGTTTGAGCGTGTACATCTTGGCGGGAAGTATTAATTATGATGAATTAAATTATTAATCCAATTAAGTTCGTCATAATTAATTGGGTACAGGAGACCTTTTTAAGTTAAGGCGACGTTGAATATGTTCACAATATCAACGCCGCCTTTATATTAAGACCCGTCAGATGCGGGTACTACAGGGAAGTCATTTTGTCCTGAAATCTGCCCTGAAAAGCAGGGGAGTTATACGTTAAACAGGAAATTCATAACATCGCCATCTTTAACGATATATTCTTTCCCTTCTGCACGCATTTTACCTGCTTCTTTTGCCCCTTGTTCACCTTTATAGGTGATGAAATCTTCAAATGAGATAGTCTGGGCGCGGATAAAGCCTTTTTCAAAATCAGTATGGATTTTACCAGCAGCCTGTGGTGCGGTCGCGCCTACCGGAATTGTCCATGCACGGACTTCTTTCACACCCGCTGTAAAATAGGTCTGCAGATTCAGCAGTTGGTATCCGGCACGGATAACGCGGTTCAGGCCCGGCTCTTCCAGACCCATTTCGGCCATGAACTCTTCACGATCTTCATCTTCCAGTTCTGCAATGTCAGCTTCAATTGCAGCACAAACAGGAACAACCACAGAGCCTTCCTGTTCGGCAATGGCCCGAACGGTATCAAGATGCGGGTTGTTTTCAAAACCATCTTCATTGACGTTAGCAATGTACATGGTTGGTTTTAAGGTCAGGAAGCTCAGGTAACGAATAGCGGCTTTTTCTTCCGCACTCAGATCTAAAGAACGCAGCATACCAGCCTGTTCAAGATGCGGAAGACATTTTTCCAGTGCAGCTAATTCAGTTTTGGCATCTTTATCGCCGCCTTTGGCTTTTTTCTGTATGCGCTGGATAGCACGCTCACAGGTTTCCAAATCTGACAAGGCCAGTTCGGTATTGATGACGTCAATATCAGCCGCAGGATCAACCTGACCGGAAACGTGAATGATATTGTCATTGTCGAAGCAGCGTACAACGTGACCAATCGCTTCTGTTTCACGGATGTTGGTCAGGAATTGGTTACCCAGCCCTTCGCCTTTTGAAGCGCCTTTTACCAGACCGGCAATATCTACAAACTCCATCGTGGTTGGCAGGATGCGCTGTGGTTTAACGATTTCAGCCAGCTGGTCGAGGCGCGGGTCCGGCATTGGAACAACACCGGTATTTGGCTCGATAGTGCAGAAAGGGAAGTTTGCTGCTTCGATACCTGCTTTGGTCAGCGCATTGAATAATGTAGATTTCCCAACGTTAGGCAGGCCAACGATACCGCATTTGAATCCCATAAATTTATCACCTTTGATTACTTATAAACCAACAGTAAATATGCCCTTTATCTGGCCTGAAAACCAGAAGGGATAGCCTGTTGGTGAGTTATATAAAATTGGCGCCATTATACACGCAATAGCACTACGTGCCATGTACTCCCGTCAGGCACTGGCTTTAAATGCGTGCAGGCGGTTAATGGCTTTGCTCATACCGTCTTTCATCAGAATATCCGTACAGCTTAATGCTTCTGAAATAGCATCATCAATCAGCTTTTGCTCACCGGCTGGAGGCTTGCCGAGAACAAATCCGACGACTTTGTTTTTATCACCCGGATGACCAATGCCAATTCTCAGGCGATGGAAATTAGGATTATTGCCGAATTTGTTCTGGATATCTTTCAATCCGTTATGCCCGCCATTGCTGCCGCCCAGTTTCATTTTTGCCACACCCGGCGGGAGATCAAGCTCATCATGTGCAACCAGTATTTCATCTGGCTGGATGCGGTAAAATCCGGCCAGAGCAAGAACAGATTTACCACTGAGGTTCATGAATGTCGTTGGCACCAGCAGGCGGACATCCTGCCCGTTCATATTAATGCGGGCGGTATAACCGAAAAATTTACTTTCTTCTTTTAAGGATTGGTTATGACGTTGCGCTAATAAATCGACAAACCATGCTCCTGCATTATGCCGGGTCTGTGCATATTCAGCCCCAGGATTTGCCAGACCAACGATTAATTTTATGTTACTCACAGTTCGGTTTCGCTTATTGGCATTAAGGTATTAAAAAAAGAGGCTTAGTTTACCTGCCTCAGGGCTTGAGTACAAAATTGATTATGCTATTAGATATTAGGATGTCAGGTATGAAAAATAAGTTAAAATTTGTACAGCTTGTGATCGCTGGCGCAATAACCTTTTCAATACTATGGCTATAATATAAGAAGGCATCCGCTTTCGTGCTTTTGAGTTCGTTTGTAAACAAATTACGTTCACAAAAAGTATTGGAGGTTGGTTATGGGGCGTAAAAAAGCGTTTATTCTGGGCAATATTTTTATGGGATTAGGTATGGCAGGAATGCTGATTAGTTTAGCCTATGTCTTGTTCAGTCATATTTTCAGTATCAATGAATCTGAATTTTTAGCGGGGGTTGCACTGATTGGGTTATTTATCGGTGCACTAATCTGGCTGGGTGGCGCTAGTATCGGAGGACGGGAGCAAATTACGGATAAGTATTGGTGGTTGAAGAATCATGATGAGCGCTATCGTCGTAAAAAACAGCATAAGCATTCTTAATGCCATTAAAATATTTTATGTTTTGGTATTACACCACTGTCATCACACTCAATATAAAACAGGCATCTCGTTTTGGGTTAGTCAATGGGTTTAATGATTTCAAGTTGCAGCGTTACCTGCTGCAACTTGAAAGGTAATAAACCTTAGAATATGGCATTAATTCCCAGACTGAAATTATAATCAGGTTCCTGAGCGCTGCCCTCATTACGGGTTACGGCAATAAAACTATGTAAGTTATTGACCAGACCCATGTTCATTCCCAGAGTATATTGCCGCCAGTCTTTGCTCCGTTTACCACTTTCCACGACAAAAGAAGTTTTGGTGGAATTAATGGCACTGCGTATTTTAGTGCGGAGATCCCCGAACTGGTGATTAAACTGAATCGCAGCATAGGGATTAAAACGGCCTAACTGTGTATCTACACGCCAGCCCAGAGTACCGACTTTAGATGTGTATTTCTGACCAGAAAAGTGCATGGATGTGCTGTTATTTTCGTGCTCACGGTAACCGTTAATATCACCTTTATCCCAGATAAACTGAACAATCGGGCTGGTGGTAACGACTTCGGTAACAGGAATATTCCAGTTGGCGGTAATGCGGACACCCCATTGTTTACCTTTTGTTGATCCGACTTCTTTGCGGAGAGCTTTACCAAGTTTGATATTGCGGATCAGGCTATCGTAAGTGATATGTGAATAATGGAGGTCCCCACTCAGCCACGCATTATCATAGATATTCCACAATCCGTAAGCGGTGACAATATGCCCCAGCCCTTCATAAGTGTAACTGGACGCGAGGGTTCGTTCGTCATTGTAGTGAGAATAGACAGCACCCAGTAACAGATTATCTGTTAGCTGGTAATCACTACCCAGTGTGAAAACGTGATTGCCACTGTTTGTATAACTGCCAAATACACCGGTTTTCCCCTGCGTATTACCTGCATCGCGGAGCTGCTGCAAGTGGCCATCAAGGGATGAGCGGACACCTTTGACCGGGAGCTGGTTGACACTTGTCAGTGATGCCACAAGGAATGGCGCAGTGTAGATCGAGGTAATATATTCAGCTGCAATGTAGTGAACATAGGGGGTGGGATGAAAACCATCAGAGAATAAGAATTCTTTGTCTTTATTAAAATCTTTATCTTTTGAAGAACATTTATCAGCGCTCACTCCCTGAGGACAGGCATAACCTAATGTATTCTGAATACCGTAAGCGTAAGGGTTTGCCATGACTTCGTGCAGCAGGGCGTTAATATCGGCACGCAGAATATTGCCATGGCTTTGGCTGATTTTATCATCGACCTGCTGGTTATAACTATCAGTGAACTCTGTGGCGGAGTCACGATACTTGTTATAGATATTTTTTAGGATATTTGCAGGTACTCCGGCCTGTTTGGCTAATGCTTCAATAAGTTTATCGATTGCTATCTCACGGGCTTCACCGCTGGGAATGTTATATTTGTTAATTTCCTGACGGATCTTCACCAATATTTTTTTAATTTTATCTGCTGGTACACCCTCAGCTGTTAAACCCTGCGTTATCAATTCTTCCATTAATTTTGGCGTCGTTCCCACGTCAGGAACGGTTGGTGCAATGATTAGTCCGGCACCGGCTTTAACCAGTTTATTGATTTGCTCTGAAGTAGCAGCAGCACTGGTATTAACAATCTGATGTGCTTTATCTGGGTTTTCCTGAATGGCCTGTAAAGCTGCAGTGATATCATTTCCACCGACCCAGTGAATATAGATACCATTTGGATCGGCTTTTCCACCATGCTGTTTAAGGTAGTTATCCAGTTGCTCCTGTGTTGTATAGGGATGATCTGGCAGTGGTAGCGCTGTTGCACCTCCTTCTGCATAGTTAGTTCCATTCTTATTAGAAGGAGTTAAATCTTTACCGGTAATGTAGCGGCTCACATATTCATCATACAGTGCACTGTTTGCACCATCGGTTGTATAACGTCCGTTATTCCCGCTGTCACTCAGGCTGTCACCGAAAACATAGGAATTGTCATAAGCATAGGAAGGTGTGATGAAACTGGTTAAGAGTAGGGTGGTAGTTGATATTCCGAAAAGTGCTTTTTTCATTGGAGTTCTCCAGAGAGTGTAGCCATTGCTTTCCTCTCAGCTCTTATTCCTCAATATTCTTGGATTAAGAGTTGATTACTTATATTCCCTGATAATTTCAATATGATATTACTTGTGGCTACTTATACGAAAAATCAACGTGATGTGGATGTATGTATATATAGAGTGAATAGTGAAAAAATAGGGTGGGAGAATAAAAGTGCAAGGGAGAATTTATTTTCCCTTGCATGTTATGTGATTGTTATTTCAGATATGTTTTTTCATAGCATACAATCAGAAGCGGGCATTGATACCCAGACTGAAATTGTAATTTGGATCTTGTGAACTGCCTTCATTGCGGGTAACAGAAGCGAAACCGTGTATATTGCCGAACAAATTGGCATTTGCACCTATTGTATATTCCCGCCAGTCTTTGTTCTGTTTGCTGCTATCCATAACAAACGATGCTTTGGTTGAGTTAAGGGCACTGCGCATTTTGTACTGGGTATCGCCGAACTGATGATGAAATTGCACGGAAGCATAAGGGTTAACACGACCCAATTGAGTATCTACCCGCCAGCCCAGTGTGCCGATTTTAGAGGTGTAGCTTTGATCACTAAAATGCATGGCGGAACTGTTATCGCCGGATTCACGATAACCTTTCACATCACCTTTATCCCAGCTGAACTGTACAATCGGGCTGGTGGTTACCATATCGATGACAGGAATATCCCAGTTGGCAGTAATACGGGCACCCCATTGTTTACCGGTGGTTGAGCCGATTTCTTTGCGGGTTGCTTTTCCCAGTTGAATGCTACGAATCAGGCTGTCGTAATTGGTTCGGGCGTAGTGAATATCACCGCTCAGCCACGCATTATCAAATACATTCCATAACGCATAACCGGCTGCCACATGCCCATTTCCTTCGTAGGTAAAATCAGAAACAGGGGAGCGATCAAATTTATTATTGGAGTACAGCGCTCCCAGTAAAAAGCCTTCCGCTAATTGGTAATCACCACCTAAGTTAAAGGAATCCTGACGGTTATTGGTATAGCCACCGAAGACACCAAATTTACCCTGTTCATTACCATTGCTGCGCAGTTGTTGCAGGTGACCATCAAGGGAAGCTCGAGTGCCTTTCACCGGAACACGGTTGACCTGATTCAGGGTCATGACTTGTGATGGAGCGATATAGATAGACTCGATATATTGGCTGATTAATTCTTGTGCTAGTGTTGAAGCATGAAAATTATCACTGAATATAAATTGTTTACTGCGATCAAAACTTTCTTGTCCAATGTTACATTTATCAGCACCAATACTGAAACCACAGCCATAACCAAGATTATTATCAAAACCATAACTCAGAGGATTAGCGATAACTTCATGTAACAGGCCGTAGATATCTGCCCGCAGGATATTACCATTACTTTGGTTAATGATATTCTCTACCTGATTGTTATATTCTTCAGTGTATTTTGTCGCAATAGCGCTGGCTTTGGCATACCCTTCTGCCAGTTTTTCTCCCATTTCTTTGGGGCTGATTCCATATTCTGTCGCCATTGTTTGCATTATTTCTTCAGCTATTTGCTTAACTATTTCGTCAGCTTTTTCTTTAGGCAGGTCTTTTATCCGGTTTTTAACTTGGTTTTCAGCCTCTTTTAGGATCATGCTTTCAGCTTCTTTTCTGACTCCATCAAAGACACTTTTAAGAGCCAGCTCACGACCTTCACCACTAGGAATAATCGCCTTGTTAATGTCAGTATGAATTTTATGTAATATTCCTTTTATAGCCGTATCAATTGCATCATTAATGTGCTGTTTGATCTGATCCGGCGCTACTCCTTGTTCCATGAATTCTTTTGTTAATTTCGGTGCTGAGATAGCGGTTAATGCTGGTTTTATTCCTTCCCTTAAAATTTCTTCTAATAATCTGGGGGTTGTTCCCAGATCAGGTACGTTTGGAGCGATAACCAACCCAGCTCCGTTATCGGCTATATATCTGATTTGATTTCCGGCGGCTTCTGCACTTTCTTTAAGAATAAGTTCGGGGTTTCTGTAAATTGAAACTTTAGGGATATTCTGATTTCCGATAGTTTCGGCATTTCTCTTACGAGTGATTTCAGGACTTCGGAAAGGTGAAATTTGAGAGGTTTTCTGTATTTTTAAGGCATTATATAAGGCAAATTTAATATCATTGCCACCTATCCAATGGACATAAATTTTGTTTGGGCTGAACCTGTGGTTATGTTGAGCAAGATAGGCTTCTAATTGTTCTTGTGTAGTCGATTCGTTTGGATTTTTATGTCCTGATCCTTCAGTGAACATTTTTATAGGAATGGCAGTTGCTCCGCCTTTTGGAACATTGATACAGTCACGTTTTGGATTATTTGGGTCATGATCTTTTGACTCTTTACCTGTGAGTTTTTTGGCAACATCATATTTATATGACGAATTCTTCTCCGTTGTGAATTCTTCATCACTTAAACTATCTCCAAAAACACAGAAGTCATTATAAGACAGAGCATTAGCAACGGTGCTGATTGAAAGTGCTAACAGAGCAGGTGCAAATAAAAAAGCCTTTTTCACTGGCATTCTCCATAAACAGTTTTTGTTATTTATCAACACCCCGATTTTTTAATAGCGAAGTCTGAGCAGCGCCTTTTCATAAGGTTTGAGATGCTGACAGGTTAAATGTTTTGTGACTACGATCAAATTGTTAACCTATTGATAACAACTGACAGAGATTAAGTATGTTAAACCGGAAAAAATAATCCATATTGCATTGAATTATTTGTAAGTAATGTGATATCAGACCAGTGAATCTGAAATAGTTACTCAGAACATTTATGTTATTTAAATGTTGGATTATATGTTGTTTGGGGCTTGCGGAAAGGGCTGGAAGAGAATCAGACAAAACGCAAAGCAACGATACTGTTGCCCTGCGTTTTAATTAATCAACTGATTAAAATTAGTCAGCTGATCACAAACTTATTGCCTACAAAATCAGAAACGGGCATTGATACCCAGATTGAAGTTGTAGTTAGCATCTTGTGAGCTGCCTTCATTACGGGTCACGGAAGCAAAACTGGATATGTTACCAAACAGGTTCGCGTTCGCACCGATAGTATATGCGCGCCAGTCTTTGCTCTGTTTTCCACTCTCTACAACAAAGGAGGTTTTGGTGGAATTGATGGAACTACGCAGTTTGTACTGGGTATCACCGAACTGGTGATTAAACTGCACGGAAGCATAAGGGTTAACACGACCCAATTGCGTATCTACACGCCAGCCCAGGGTTGCAATTTTAGAGGTGTAATTCTGATCTCTGAAGTACATGGAAGTGCTTTTATGGCCGGTTTCATGGTAGCTTTTTACATTACCTTTATCCCAGCTGAACTGTACAATCGGGCTGGTGGTCATGATATCGGTGACAGGAATATCCCAGTTGGCAGTAATACGGGCACCCCATTGCTTACCGGTAGTTGAGCCGACTTCTCTGCGGGTTGCTTGCCCCAGTTTAATGCTACGGGTCAAGCTGCTGTAATTAATATCAGCATAGTGAAGATCACCACTTAACCATGCTTTGTCAAATACGTTCCACAAACCATAGGCAGTTGCGACATCTGCATCACTTTCATAGGAGAAGTTAGAAGTCGGGGAGCGTTCAGTATTATCGTTAGAATACAAAGCACCCAGTAACAGGCTTTCTGTCAACTGATAATCACCACCTAAGGTAAAGGTAGTATTGCGGCCGCCGGTAAAACCACCGAAGACACCAATTTTACCCTGATCATTACCACCGCTACGCAATTGTTGCAGGTGACCATCAAGGGAACTACGAGTACCCTTAACCGGCGCACGGTTGACCTGATTCAGGGTCATCACCTGTGATGGGGCAATATAGATGGACTCGATATATTGGCCTATGATTTCGTGTGCAAGTGGGGTTGGGTGGAAGTGATCAGAGAATAAAAACTTTCTGCCCTTATCTTCCTTTATAGTACATATACTCGCAGATACTCCTTGCGGGCATTCATAACCTAATGTGTTGCTAATACCATAAGGAAGTGGATTATCTATCACTTCTTTTAATAGACCATTAACATCGGCACGTAAAATATTGCCCCCGCTTTTGCTGATCTCAGTATCGACTTTTTCGTTGTAGCCATCAGTAAGCCTTGTAGCCCCTTCACTGGCACCATCATAGGCAGTAATAAGTTGCTTATATAATTCGTTGGTTTTAGCGTTAATTTCTGCTTCAACTTCAGCTTTTTCCTCTGGGGTTGTGGCTTTGTCCTTTTTATCTTTAAGTGATTTTTCGGCGGCTTGTTCTGCAACTACTTTCAATGCACCTTTAAGAACCATACGGTTAATTGCGCCAGATGGAGTATCATTTTTATTAATTCCATCATGGACTGCTGTTAAAGTTTCATTAATTTTTTCTTTAATAGGATTTTTTTGCTCATCAGGCAAATCATCAAAAGTGTTGGGGTCAATATGATTAGGTTCTAAAGCTTGGCGAATTATAGCCTGACTAAGTAAAGTTTCTAACATCCTCGGAGTAGTGCCGACGTCAGGTACAGTTGGTGCAATGATCAATCCGGCACCAGCGTTCACCAATTGATTAATCTGCCGTGATGCTTCCATTGCACTTTTTCCAACCATCTCATGTGGTTTAGAAGGATCTTTTGGATTTTTGCTACCTGCGATCAAAGCTGCTGCGAGGTCATTACCACCTACCCAATGGATATAGATACCATTAGAGTCTGCTTTTCCATTTGTACTCTGAAAATATTTATTGAGTTGTTCAGCTGTGGTATTAGACTTTTGGTCTTCGATTGTAGTTGCTATGGCACCACCTTTAGCATAGTTGGTACCATTCTGTTTTTTATCTGAAGAAGGCTCTAAGTTACTGCCAGTCAGTCTTCGGGAAAGATATTCATTATAAAGTTCGCTGATTTCACCGTTCGTTGTAAAACGTTTTACGTTTTTAGTATTCCCAGTATCACTCAAACTATCGCCAAAAACATAAACCTTGTTATACGTCTGAGCATAAGAAACGGTGCTGATTGAAAGTGCTAACAGTGCTGGTGTAAATAAAAATGCCTTTTTCATTAGCATTCTCCTTAAAATTGTTTTTATTTATCAGCGAGATCGTCTTTTTTAACGGCAAAGCCAAAGCGACGCCTCTTCACAATATAGAGGTGCTGATAGGTTGAATTGATATTTTGCTGGTTAGGGTAATAATCTGTTTCATCAGAAAATTTTAACTTTTCCGATAAAAAATAGTTACTAACATAATTGTTGTTTTTTTAAGGTATTTTTATCGTCAGTTTTCAAAACGGCGACAGGTTAGCAGCAACTACACAGGCGCACCAGTATTGTTACGCTTATGAAGGACTGGACGTACCAGATGATTTGTTATGCACTTATGTGACTGTTTTTTTTCTGTTCTGATAGATAGGTGAAGATTTTACTGGAGAGGATAATCATAACTCAGATTAACTTGTTGATATAGGTAATAATTTTATATAGATGAATATTATTCTTCTTAATTAAATCAATTCATGATTATTTTATTTGATTATTATTAAAACAGAAAAACCCGTTGGTACAGATGCACCAACGGGTTTTTTCAGCGATGAATTATTTAATCACTTGTATAAGTTTGTGCTCGAAATCTGCACTAACTTGTACCTTAGTGTTCAAACATTGCAGAGATTGACTCTTCATTGCTGATACGACGGATTGCTTCAGCAAGCATGCCAGACAGTGTCAGAGTACGAACTTTGTTCAACGCCTTGACCTCATCAGACAGAGGAATTGTGTCACAGACAATAAATTCATCTATCACTGAGTTCTTGATGTTTTCTACAGCATTACCAGAGAAAATAGGGTGAGTAGCATAAGCAAACACCCGCTTCGCTCCGCGCTCTTTCAATGCTTCAGCCGCTTTACACAGCGTGCCGCCTGTGTCGATCATGTCATCAACCAGAATACAGTCACGACCGGCAACATCACCAATGATGTGCATAACCTGAGAAACGTTCGCTCGTGGGCGGCGCTTATCAATAATAGCCATGTCAGTATCATTCAGCAGCTTAGCAATAGCGCGGGCGCGAACAACACCACCAATATCTGGAGAAACAACAATCGGGTTTTCCAGACCTTTCTGGAGCATATCTTCCAGAAGGATTGGGCTACCAAATACATTATCAACCGGAACATCAAAGAAGCCTTGGATCTGCTCGGCGTGCAGGTCAACCGTAAGAACACGGTCTACACCAACGCTGGACAAAAAGTCCGCAACGACTTTGGCAGTGATAGGCACACGCGCTGAACGAACGCGACGATCCTGACGGGCATAACCGAAGTAAGGAATTACCGCAGTGATACGTCCGGCAGAAGCACGACGCAGTGCGTCGACCATTACGACCAATTCCATCAGATTATCGTTGGTTGGCGCACAAGTGGACTGGATGATGAATACATCACCACCGCGTACATTTTCGTTGATTTGAACACTGACTTCACCGTCGCTGAAACGACCGACAGCAGCGTCTCCCAGGCTTGTGTACAGGCGGTTGGCAACACGTTGTGCTAGTTCAGGGGTGGCATTACCAGCAAAAAGCTTCATATCGGGCACGAGAAAAACCTCAGGCTTACGTCCAGAAGATAGACATGTTTATCCCAGAGTGGCATTTTCGCAGCGAAATGTATGCAATGGTGAAATATTAACGCCACGCGCAACAAAGCCCTGCATCCACTCTGGGGCTTGATTTAACACCTTACGGGCTGATGCTTCTGATTCGAACTCGCCGAAAACACATGCACCCGTCCCGGTTAGGCGTGACGGGGTGTATTCTAACAGCCATGAAAGAAGCTGTTCAACCTCACGAAAACGTTTTCTTGCGATCAGCTCACAATCATTTTTAAATGGCGCCTGTAATAATGCAGGCAGAGTGCGGATTGGAGAATTTCTTTTTAATTCAGGATCAGTGAATATTTTTGCGGTCGGGATCTCAATTCCGGGGTGAGCAACCAGAAACCATTTCTCTTCAGGCGAGGCTGGCTGGAGTTTTTCACCGATACCTTCGGCAAAAGCGGCGTGACCTTTAACGAATACCGGAACGTCAGCACCGAGAGTAACACCAAGTTGTGCCAGTTCATCATCCGACAGATTTGTCTGCCAATGATAGTTCAGGGCAATCAGCACTGTTGCTGCGTTAGAAGAGCCGCCACCCAGACCTCCGCCCATCGGCAGACGCTTATCAATCTGGATGTCTGCACCCCGGTATTGGGTGAAGATTGACTGTTTCCCTGCATATTCCTGTAATAATCGTGCGGCACGCACGATCAAATTATCGTCATGTGGCACGCCCTTAACTGGGGTCAGCAGGCGGAGCTGATCATCCTGACGGGGAGTAATGGTGATTTCATCACCGTAATCCAGAAACTGAAACAGTGTTTGTAGCTCATGATAGCCATCAGCACGGCGTCCAGTGATATATAAAAATAAATTTAATTTTGCCGGAGAAGGCCAGGTTAAAGTCATTATTGGGTAGTCCAGTTATCCATTTTGAGTTTAATACGGTTTTTACCCTGGGTCAGTTCCAGCCGGTTCGGTAAAGCGGGAGTAATTGAAGTATCGTATCCCTGATAATTTACCTGCCAGATTTCACCATTTTCTTTGTCGCTTACCGACTTAAGCAGATAGTTTTTATCCAACTGAAAATTAAGGGCATTTCCGGGAAGGCCGATAATCCAGCTTTTCAGATTATCCAAAGGAATATTCATATTGGTGAGCTGATAAATCAGTTCTTCCGGATTATCACTAATATATTTTTTCCCTTCATTGTCCGTAATCCGGGTCATATTAGGCTGAACAGATAATTCCAGTTCAGTTGTTCCTAATGGATTCAGCAGAAGCAGCTTGTAGTTATTTGCCGAATATTGTTGCCAGAAAAAACGGGCATACACTTTTTTTTCATTTGCCAGATAAGCGAAAGAGCCACGGGTCTGATAATGAGTCAAATTTTGCAGTTGTGCTTTGCGATTATTCCATTGCGGAGAGTTATCTGACCCTGTTCCGTCGGGTGCCTGCGTGACGGTACAGGCCGTCAGCAGAACTGCGGAGAGGGGGAGTAAACGAAAAAATGACGATATTTTCATAAGGTAGCCCTTGGGGTATAGATTGGGTATAGAGACGTGCGATAGCGAATAATGTGTTATCAAAGTCTATAATCAGGGAGGTAATTTAGCGAAGTTTCAGCAAAATTTCCCGAATAATTATAATTGAACTGTTTGATTGACTTTTATTGAACTGTTGCATCAAGTAGAATGCTCACCCAATGAGAGTCCTTACTAAAGGTGTAGGTTTATGAGAATGATTATTAATATCGTTATGAGCCCATGCCAGATAACTCAACGCAGTTAAAATGACTTTATTAGCACTCGGTATAAATCATAAAACAGCGCCTGTTTCTTTGCGTGAACGGGTAGCATTTTCTCCCGATACGATAGGGCTTGCACTTGATAACCTTCTCCGGCAGCCGCTGGTGAGGGGAGGCGTTGTGTTATCAACCTGTAACCGCACTGAACTGTATCTCAGTGTCGAACAGCAGGATAACCTGAAAGAGCAACTCGTCAATTGGTTATGCGAATATCACCAGCTGAGCCACGATGAACTCAGTACGAGCCTTTACTGGCATCAGGGAAGTGATGCTGTCAGCCATTTAATGCGGGTCGCTAGCGGGTTGGATTCACTGGTGCTAGGCGAACCTCAGATTTTAGGTCAGGTGAAAAAGGCTTTTTCTGAATCACAAAGCTACCAATCTTTATCCGGAGAGCTGGAGCGCCTGTTCCAGAAATCGTTTTCTGTTGCCAAACGGGTCAGAACTGAAACAGAAATCGGAGCGAATGCGGTTTCTGTCGCATTTGCCGCCTGTACGCTTGCCCGTCAGATTTTCGAATCGCTTTCACAGCTAAACATTCTGCTGGTGGGAGCGGGGGAGACCATTGAGCTTGTCGCTCGTCATCTCAAAGAGCATCGGGTTAACCGTCTTATGATTGCTAATCGTACGAAAGAACGTGCATATGCGTTGGCGAACGAGGTTCATGCTGAGGTGATATCCCTGCCTGAAATTGATACCCGTCTGGCAGAAGCAGATATAGTCATTAGTTCTACTGCCAGTCCTTTGCCGATTATTGGTAAAGGTATGGTTGAACGGGCACTGAAATTACGCCGTAATCAACCCATGCTACTGATTGATATTGCTGTTCCCCGTGATATTGAGCCGGATGTTGAGAAATTGAGTGACGTTTATCTGTACAGCGTTGATGATTTACAGGCCATTATTCAGCAAAATCTTGCTCAACGTAAGGCTGCTGCGGTGGTTGCTGAAGGAATTGTACAACAAGAGAGCACTCATTTTATGGATTGGTTGCGTTCGCAGGGCGCAGTTAATACAATTCGCGAATATCGGGAACAGGCAGAAAAAATCAGGGCTGAGATGACGGCAAAAGCAATAATGTCTATACAGCAGGGTGCTGATGCAGAACAGGTCATCAATCAGTTAACTCACCAATTGACGAATCGTCTGATCCATACACCAACTAAATCACTCCAAAAGGCTGCCAGTGACGGCGATTTAGAACGCCTGAATCTCCTGCGGGACGGCCTTGGGCTGGATCATAACTAACCCTATTCTAATAAGGTCTGATATTACGAATGAAGCCTTCTATTGTCGCTAAACTGGAAGCATTGCAAGAACGCCATGAAGAAGTACTGGCTCACCTCGGTGATGCCGAAGTGATCGCTGATCAAGATCGTTTTCGTGCATTATCAAAAGAATATGCTCAACTTACTGATGTAACTAACTGTTTTAAATCCTGGAAAATAATTCAGGATGATTTACAAACAGCCGAGATGATGCTTGATGATCCTGAAATGAGGGAAATGGCGCAGGAAGAACTCAAAGAGGCAAAAATTCGTAATGAAGAGTTGGAACAGCAACTACAGTTATTGCTGTTGCCAAAAGATCCGGATGATGAGCGCAACTGTTTTCTGGAAGTCCGTGCGGGAACCGGTGGGGATGAAGCGGCAATATTTGCGGGAGACCTGTTCCGGATGTATAGCCGTTATGCTGAATCACGTCGTTGGAAAGTAGAGATCATGAGTACCAACGAAGGGGAACATGGCGGTTATAAAGAAGTCATCGCGAAAGTTTCTGGTGAGCAGGTTTACGGGCATTTGAAATTTGAGTCAGGTGGTCATCGTGTTCAGCGTGTGCCGGAAACAGAATCTCAGGGGCGTATTCATACTTCTGCCTGTACAGTCGCGGTGTTACCGGAAATTCCTGAAGCGGAACTGCCGGAAATCAGCCCGGGTGATCTGAAAATTGATACTTTCCGTTCCTCTGGAGCCGGTGGTCAGCACGTTAATACCACGGATTCCGCCATCCGAATTACCCATATTCCGACGGGAATTGTCGTGGAATGTCAGGATGAACGCTCACAACATAAAAATAAAGCGAAAGCATTATCTGTGCTGGGTGCCCGTATCCGTGCTGCCGAAATGCAGAAGCGTCAGGAAGCTGAAGCCTCTGAACGTCGCAATCTTCTGGGTTCCGGTGATCGTTCAGACCGCAACAGAACTTACAATTTCCCGCAAGGGCGAGTGACTGATCACCGTATCAACCTGACGTTATATCGTCTTGATGAGGTCATGGAAGGTAAACTGGATATGCTAATCCAGCCAATCATTACTGAATATCAGGCTGACCAGTTATCTGCATTGTCAGAGCAGGATTAATGAATTATCAACATTGGCTGCAATACGCAGCGGCTCAGTTATCTGATAATTTGCCTGCTGGCAGCAGCCCCAAACGCGAGGCGGAGATCCTGTTGGGACATGTGACAGGCCGCTCCCGTACCTACCTGATAGCGTTCAGCGAAACGCTCATTTCAGGGGAAGAATCCCTTCAGCTTGACGATTTACTGGCTCGCCGCCTGAAAGGTGAGCCAATCGCTTATATTGTGGGTGAGAAAGAGTTTTGGTCACTGCCGCTGGCAGTATCACCTGCAACCCTGATCCCACGGCCTGACACCGAATGTCTGGTGGAAAAAGCGCTGGAATTGTTGCCTGAAACACCGGCACAGATCCTCGATCTTGGCACGGGAACGGGGGCAATCGCTCTGGCATTGGCTGCTGAAAGGCGTGATTGCCATGTCACAGGAGTCGATATTAATCCTGAAGCAGTTGCACTGGCACAATACAATTTTGAAAAGGTTAGTGCAGGAAAAGTCAGTGAAGAACAGGCTATTCACAATGTGAATTTTTTACAAAGTGAGTGGTTTTCTACAGTGGGTGACAGACAATTTGATATGATTGTCAGTAATCCCCCGTATATAGATGAGAATGACCCTCATCTGCAAGAAGGGGATGTCAGGTTTGAACCGGTCACTGCATTGATTGCCGCACAAAATGGTTTGGCGGATTTACAGGTAATCGTGGAGCAGGCCCGCCATTTTCTATTACCGAATGGATGGCTGTTATTGGAGCATGGCTGGAAACAGGGAGCAGTTGTCAGAAACCTGTTTTTAGAGAAGGGTTATCATCAGATAGCGACTTTTCAGGATTATGGTGGTAATGAACGTATCACGGTAGGTCGATGGAATAAAAATGAAACCCATAACTAATTATGAATTCAATGATGCTCCCCTGATTGATGGTATTATTCTGGTGTCAAAGGCTATTCGCCCTGATTTCCCTCAGGCCGTCGTGTCAGAGCAGTTAACTGCGTTAGTTGAAGAGGCGCATCAGGTGCTTTTTTCAATCAATGACCATAAAGAAAAATTGCAATCATTGTTGGCACTTTTTTATCAGGAATGGAAGTTTGGCGGGGCAAATGGGGTGTACTGTCTATCGGATACTTTGTGGCTGGATAAAGTACTTCATTCTCGTCAGGGCGCACCGGTTGCACTGGGTGCACTATTTGTGCATATTGCTCAGGAATTGGCTATTCCTGTATTGCCGGTGATATTTCCGACTCAGTTAATATTGCGTATCGATTTACCGGATCAGCCTGCCTGGTTTATTAACCCCATGAATGGGGAGACGCTTAATGAACATGTCCTTGATGTCTGGCTGAAAGGCAACATTGGGCCGACTATACGGCTGGAAAAGAAAGATTTACAGGAAGCCGATAACAGCAGTTTAGTGCGTAAGATCACTGATACGATCAAAGTTTCTCTGATGGAAGAGAAAAAGATGGAACTGGCATTGAGAGCCAGTGAAGTTGTGCTGATGTTTGACCCTGAAGACCCCTATGAAATCCGTGATCGCGGGCTTATTTACGCCCAGCTTGACTGTGATCATATTGCGGTTTCCGATTTGAGTTACTTTGTGGAACATTGTCCTGAAGACCCCATCTCAGAGATGATAAAAATGCAGATTAACTCTATAGACAGAGAGCGGCGAACAATCGTGCTGCATTAACCATACTGCACATTTTGAGATTTTATTAAAAATTTTTACCCTTAATAATTTATTTGTCCTTAACATTTGTCCTTAACAACAGAAGGTATAAGCATGCAACAGAAAGTGGTTAATATTGGTGATATCAGGGTCGCAAATGATCTGCCATTTGTGCTGTTTGGTGGCATGAATGTTCTTGAATCACGGGATTTGGCCATGAAGATTTGTGAACACTATGTCACGGTGACACAGAAACTGGGCATTCCTTATGTTTTTAAAGCCTCTTTTGATAAGGCTAACCGTTCTTCCATCCGCTCTTATCGTGGCCCGGGTCTTGAAGAAGGAATGAAGATTTTTCAGGAACTGAAGCAGACTTTCGGCGTAAAAATTATCACTGATGTGCATGAACCGGCACAAGCTCAACCTGTTGCTGAAGTGGTTGATGTTATCCAACTTCCGGCTTTCCTTGCCCGTCAGACCGATCTGGTAGAGGCGATGGCGAAAACAGGTGCAGTGATTAATGTTAAAAAACCACAATTTGTCAGCCCGGGGCAAATGGGCAATATCGTGGAAAAATTCAAAGAAGGCGGCAATGATCAGGTGATCCTGTGTGACCGTGGCAGCAACTTCGGCTATGACAATCTGGTTGTTGATATGCTGGGCTTCGGCGTAATGAAACAGGCAACTAACGGTTCACCGGTCATTTTCGATGTTACCCATGCATTGCAGTGTCGTGATCCATTCGGAGCTGCTTCTGGTGGTCGTCGCGGGCAGGTTGCTGAGCTGGCGCGTGCAGGAATGGCAGTAGGTATTGCTGGTTTGTTCCTTGAAGCTCATCCAGACCCGGAAAACGCAAAATGTGATGGCCCGTCTGCACTGCCACTGGCAAAACTGGAAGCATTCCTGATGCAGATGAAAGCCATTGATGATGTTGTTAAAGGCTTTCCGGAATTGGATACCAGTAAATAATCATTGAGTTGATTTTAAGACTTTGCTGAAAAAGCGGTTACAGGTGATGAATACTGTAACCGCTTTTTTATTAGCAATTTCGCCGTAAACCCTCGCCCGATGAGGGCGGGGATATAAGGCGTAAGACGCGATAGCGGCTTAATCTGGGGTCGCCTGACTCTCCACATAAGCCTTTAACGTTTCAATTGTTGCACCGCCAGCAGTGCAAGCGAAGTATGAACGTGACCACAAGGCGGCGCTTTTACTCTGTCTTGTAAGGTGTGTGTTTTGTCGTCGCAACATACGAGATGAA
>NZ_NIBU01000260.1 GCF_002632485.1 Xenorhabdus innexi
CGGGGATCAGTTCCTGAGCGCGGAAACGGGGAAACGCCTGCAATCGCAGATTGATTTTACCAATGAAGCCGCCCTGGAAAATGCCGCCCTGACCGGGGCGGTCGTGCAGCGGCAACTGAAAGAAAACGGCGAGATGCGGGCGGAGATACTGGAGGTGAGAACCACCCAGTTAACTGACCGTCAGGCCTTGGCTGAAAAGCTGGAAAAAGTCCAGGTCGACGTGGGGGAGAATGCCGCTGCCGTGCAGACCAAAGCCACTGCCGTATTTGATATTGACGGTAACGGGTACGGAATTTATGACATCGGCGCCGGGGTGAAATACAAGGGCCAGTTTTACCAAGCCGGGGTGGCTGTCGGGGCGGAGGTGAAGAATGGCAAAGTGGAAACTCACTTTGCGGTGCGGGCGAACCAGTTTACCGTGGTGAACCCGAGCAATGACAAGCTGGAGTCCGTTTTTATGATTAAAAACGGG
>NZ_NIBU01000261.1 GCF_002632485.1 Xenorhabdus innexi
CCCTTTCGGCAGGTTAATCATTTCGGCGGGTGTAATCAGCGGAGTTTTGATGGTGCCGACCCTGTCCTGAGTGGACGAGGTAAAATCCTGCCCCTGCTCCACATCGGCAATATCCGAATGCCCGGAGACCAGCGTTTTGCTGTAGATTTCCACCTCCGGCAGCTGACTGGTGAGCAGTTCCGCCGTCCGGTTATCCCGCACCCGCAGCATAATCAGGGTGTTAAAGTTCCCCACCACCTGCGCGGTTTTGGCCGGACTGCCGATACGGGCTTCGATATCAGACGAGGTCTGGGTGTATGCCGTCACCTGCATGCCCGCACCGCCGCCTTTGTTAATGAGTGGAATAAATTCATCCCCCATCAGTTCGTTAAATTCATCACAATGCAGGTTAATCGCCAGCTTACCGTCATGACGAACCGGCAAGCCGGCGTTCATGCCGTATTTGTAAATCTGCCCGGCCACACTGACCAGA
>NZ_NIBU01000262.1 GCF_002632485.1 Xenorhabdus innexi
GTGGAAGAACTGCGAGGGAGATTTGAATACCAGTCTCCAGTTCGTCAATCTGGCATTCCTTGTCTTACTGCTGCGCAGAAAAAATACTGAATAGCCTCTGAGCCGGTTACCGGCATTCATCCGGTCAGCCTGCATTTACCTGACGCTGTCACCACACTCTATCCTGCCGAACCGATTGACGTGGCGCCGCTGGCAGGCTGGCGTGTGCAAAATCACACCGTGGTGGCGCTGAAACTGCGCAATACGGCGAAACGCCCGCTCACGCTTGACCCGCGTGCCTTGCAGGGGCAGTTTGTCGCCGCGACATTCCAGCATCGCTGGTTGGGAACAGCCGGCACACCGGAAGATACCACGGTGCTGTATCTGGTGGTTAAAGGACAGCCGGAGAACGCCTTTATTCCTGAGCCGGACGCGGTGAAAGCGGGAGACCGTCATGCAGATTAAATCCAACAGTCTGGTGAAAATACTGGT
>NZ_NIBU01000263.1 GCF_002632485.1 Xenorhabdus innexi
TTCTTCCGCCGGTTATCCAGAGAGTGTGATTTTGCCGTTTCCCCGCACCGGTATCGGCACACGGTGGCGTCAACGCTGATGAAATCGCCGGATCGCAATTTGCCGATGGTGAAACGATTACTGGGGCATCGCAATGTTGCGACGACGCTGGAGTACATTGATCTTGATATGGAAGTGACAGGGAAAACACTGGAGCGGGAACTGGGGTTATACACCGATCGCGTTGACAAGGATTCCGATGAGAATGAATAAACCGGCTTAAAAAAACAGGGCGGGACTCAGACAGGATTGAGGTGGAGGTGGTATGTGAGCGGCCCTGCATCAACATTGATGGCATAAAAAGCGATATTGCCCGTTCTGTGTCCCGCGAAGTTTTCACCTGACTTGACATCAGAATCAATTACTGAAATCATTACCTTCAACAAGAAAAGGGTAACTGTTAAAACAGCTACCCTGTAATCTTGTCT
>NZ_NIBU01000264.1 GCF_002632485.1 Xenorhabdus innexi
CATTTGTGCAACCGCAGTCACAGTCATGTTGTACGGTGGTAGCAATTTAGCCAGTGCGGCAGATTTACGTTCAGGTGAAATACGTGTCATTTTTTTCTCTATCAGTGTTGTTAATGAGGGTGACAACTATGCTGACAGAGAGGGGTCTGGTGGATGCTCAAGGTTATGGGTATCCAGAAAACCTATATTCTTGACGGGGGATTGCCGGCATGGTTGGATGCTGGATTTGGTGTATCTGAAAGCTATGCGGTACCCAAGGCAAAAAACGCCTGCGATTTTGATATTAGGCCTGAGCAGATTGTTGACAAATTCACCGTCCTTAAAAATATCACTGCGCCTCGTTTTACGTTAGTTGATGCAAGACCCTTAGTACTACAGCCGTACGCCCCATTGTGGCATGATAACCCCTGACATTTTTTCCTGAACAATACGGGGAGGTGTTCAATGCACTTACCTATCAACACGT
>NZ_NIBU01000265.1 GCF_002632485.1 Xenorhabdus innexi
GAAGATGCTAAAACCCGCGCTGACAGTGGGGAACTGGCTGACCGGGTACGGGTGGTGTATGAAGTGCCCGGCCGGGGCTATGGCACAAAAAGCGTGACGGTGCGCAACCGGGATAACTGGGTGGTGCGGCTGGATTTGGTGGCGGATGAATATTATCACGCCGAATCCGTCAAGCGGGCGCTGGTGCGTTACCCCCTGAGCGTGGTGCGCTGGGAGGGGGATGCAGAGCGTAATCCGTTCGGGCTGGCACTGGATTGTTATGACGGGCTGCCGCAGCGGCTGGAAGCGATGCCACAGGCGGTGGACGAGAAAAAGGGGGTATTTCAATGAGTAGATATTCATCCCACACAGCCTGCTTTTGTCTGGGGCTGGTCAGTATGTTGTTGTTCAGCTTTGGGGCAAAAGCCGAGGAATTGCTGACCTGGGAACGCATTCCGTTACCGGTGACGCTGAAAGTCGG
>NZ_NIBU01000266.1 GCF_002632485.1 Xenorhabdus innexi
CCGGATGGTCACGTTTACCGTGGGGCTGGACGGCAAAATCCCGTTACCCGGTTACATCATCGGGGTGGCGGATGAAATGCTGGCCGGTCGCGCACTGGGTGGGCGTATTCATTCAGCGTCGGGACGCAATATTACGCTTGACCGGGTCTCCTCTGCGAAAGCCGGCGAGCGGCTGATACTCAATCTCCCATCGGGGAAAGCGGAAGGCCGCACCATTCAGGCGGTCAACGGGGCCATCATCACCGTCACCACCGATTACTCCGAAACCCCGGTCGCGGAAAGTGTCTGGGCGATTGATGCCACGGATTTGGCGGTGCAGCAATTTCGGGTGACTGGCATCAAAGAGGGTGACGATGGCGTTTCATTTGAAATGACCGCCATTGAGCATAACCCGGATAAATACGCCCATATCGACACCGGTATCCGCATTGATGAACGGCCGATTTCGGTTATTCCA
>NZ_NIBU01000267.1 GCF_002632485.1 Xenorhabdus innexi
CCGGATGGTCACGTTTACCGTGGGGCTGGACGGCAAAATCCCGTTGCCGGGTTACATCATCGGGGTGGCGGATGAAATGCTGGCCGGTCGCGCACTGGGCGGACGGATTCACGCCGCTTCGGGACGCAATATTACGCTTGACCGGGTCTCCTCTGCGAAAGTCGGCGAGCGGCTGATACTCAATCTCCCATCGGGGAAAGCGGAAGGCCGCACCATTCAGGCGGTCAACGGGGCTATTATCACGGTCACGACGGAATACTCCGAAACCCCGGTCGCGGAAAGTGTCTGGGCGATTGATGCCACAGATTTGACGGTGCAGCAGTTTCGGGTGACTGGCATCAAAGAGGGTGACGATGGTGTTTCATTTGAAATGACCGCCATTGAGCATAACCCGGATAAATACGCCCATATCGACACCGGTATCCGCATTGATGAACGGCCGATTTCGGTTATCCCA
>NZ_NIBU01000268.1 GCF_002632485.1 Xenorhabdus innexi
ATGATTTTCTTTGTGGTGTTTTGAACGCGTTCTGGCATAAATATTCTTGTGCTTTTTCCAGCCAAAAATACGTTTCCGACCACGCCTTTTGGAGCAGGTTTTCTATGATTGGTTTGAGCCAAATGTCTGTATTTTGAGCGGCCTTGAACAAGGAGACGGCAGAAAATAACCGGCTTGCTAACGAACGCCTGAGCAGCAATGCCAGTAAACTGAGCCAGATGAGTCCCGTGGTTATCGTTTCTTTCCTTGTGGTAAATCCGTGCCAATTTGTATGCGATTTTAGCTCTTTGAACAATAGTTCTATTTGCCAGCGGCAACGATAAATATCCATGATCTCACTGGCGGTAAACTCGTCCACCGATAAATTTGTTAGCCAAAGACAGAAACGTTTTTCTTCGGCAAACCAGCGGCGGACAAGACGAAACTCATAACCCTTACGCCGACA
>NZ_NIBU01000269.1 GCF_002632485.1 Xenorhabdus innexi
TGCCCCGCCCCGGTTAAAGAAACTGAACCCCGGATGCCCGGTGCCGGTTGAGCGCCCGGTCACCGGCAGTAATCCGGCCAGATGCTGCACCCAGGTCAGGCGGCTGTGCCAGTGTTTTTTATCCTGCTGCGGGTTAAAGCACATCGGCAGCGCCCGTAAATAGGCATTCAGCGGGGAGACACTGAATTCCGGCCGGACAGGCTGCAAGCCTGCGGTCAACAGGGTAGACGATAACTGGTGCACCCGATGATTCAAATCAGGCAGATCCCGGCCACAGACCAAAAAGGTGAGTGCACTGCGGTACAGTTTATGCCGTCGCCCCAGCAAGGCTTTGACTTCCTGCACATCCTGCCGGACACGCAGCGATTCGGTGTTGTCCCCCACGGCATTTTTCGCCAGCCGGGTAAAATCCTCTTCCAGCCGATCCTGTGCC
>NZ_NIBU01000027.1 GCF_002632485.1 Xenorhabdus innexi
TATGCCAGAACGCGTTCAAAACACCACAAAGAAAATCATGTAAAAACAAAACATTGGATGCGTGTTTTGAACGGCTTAATTCTTAAGAGCCTATCTATGAATTGACACTAACCAACTATAAAAATCACACGAAGTGAAAAACAACTTGCTCAAATATCACGCTAATATTTTAAAACTCTGTTAAATTTGACTCCAAAATAAGGACTCTGATGAGCAATAATCGTTCTTTTTATTTGTATCAGGTATCGGATATTCTGTTCACTTCGTCAACAAAAGCATTTGGCATGTTATTTTCCTGGTGGATGATTGAGATACTAAAGCTGGAATTAAAACTCGGCTGGTTTATCTTTTTTTGTTGGTTATTTCAGATTTTATTCTTAATTAAGTTCGGAGAAATAGGCGATAAAATTAATAAAAGAAGTTTTGTACTGTATTGTGCAATCCCTTCCTTTATTCTTTTTGTTATTTCTAACTTTGTCGACAGTAATTTTTACCTGTCATTAGGTTTAATTTACATTACAACCTCAATTGCGGCAGCTATTATTCAGCCTATAGGAACAAGCATCATTCCTGAAATAATGGATAAAAGTAAATTAGAGCAGGCATTTAAATACCGAGGCTTGGTAAATTCCATTAATACTATGCTTGGCCCAGCGATCTCTGGGTTAATTATTCACTATTTAAATATTGACGGCGCATTAATTTTTATCGCGGCAATGTCATTGCTGCCATTAGTTGGTTTCTATTTCATTAAAACAAATTCAGAAAATTTATCTGAAAAAACGGGTCATCGTGGTCAAAAAAGTTTTAGAATCATTACCAAAAACCCAACCGAGATAAGATTATCACTGGTCTCTGCTTTCTTTAATTTTGCGATTACGCCATTAATAATCTATATCCTGCCAATTATCATTTTAAATCAATTTAAACTCAGTGCATTACATGTTGGTATTGCTGAGGCAACCTTTGGCGTTGGTATGATGTTTGGCAGTGTCTTTATCATAAATCAGATAAATAAAGTATTATGCAAGGCTCATACTGCATTTGTTTCAGCACTCGTTATGGCACTCTGTATTGCCGGAATATCACAGGCAGGCACTTTTATTGAGTTATGTTGTTACATGCTATTTTGTGGTATCGGTTTAGTTATTTATAATATAAACACGACTTCTATTCGCTGTCTTGCCACACCAGAGAATTACCGTAATTCAATGGAGTCAAAATTCATTGCCATTTGCATGGCATCTATTCCTCTGGGAATGCTGACAGCAACTTATATTATTGATAGTTACGATATTAAAGTATTATTGTTAGGTTTCTCTTTCTTTATGGGATTAATATCACTATTGATTTTATCTTCCCCAAGATATATCGAAATCTCAAAAATGTCAGAAAACCAGTTAAATGGTTACTATGAAAAAATCTACCCTGAAGCATTTGGTTTTAAAAGCTGACTGATTAAATGGCCTGCAATGAGATATTGCAGGCCATTTAATTATACTCCGTTAGGGAAAATCAATGTCTGCCCCGGAGATTCACGATTCAGATGAATAAAATTCAGGTGCTTCTCATAGTGATCAAGAATATCACTGATAATCTGCTCTTTTGTGTATCCCATCAAATCATTACCCTGAGTCCCTTCTATCAAGAAAGTTTCCAGCCGGAAATAGTCAGATTTGCCTAATCTTGCACGGTAAGTAAACCCAGGAACAGAGTAACGTTGAGGCCAAATCTGGTAAATAAAATCCTGTTCATCTCCCAAATCCACAATCAACTCAAGTGGGGTAAGGCGTTTATCTTCTTCTGAAAGCAGCATATTAAACTGTACTTTTGCTCCCCGTAATTCCAGCTCTTTTGCAACTTCCTGCATCGCAGGACGACACACTATATTCAGCATACGTTGAGTACTTTTTGTGCCGGGAAAATGCATCATACGGCTTAGTCGCTGTTTCCAGTTCAGAGAACCATTATCATGCACCAATGTCGGAGATGTATTCTGTAAAGCGCTGGCTTTACGAAAATCCTCAACCCGCAACGATTTATACAATCCCGCCATGATGAAAAAAATCACAAAACTAAACGGCAGCCCCATGATGACCGTCATATTCTGCAAAGCGGAGATACCGTCCGTCATTAATATACCCAGCGTCAGTACACCAATTGCCACAGACCAGAATATCCGCAGCCAGTTCGGCGCATCATTATTCATGTCACTGAGATTGGAAGTAAAATTACCTAAAACCAATGATCCAGAATCTGCTGACGTAACATAAAACAGCAGCCCTGTGATTGTGGCAACAGAAGCACTCAGTGTGAAAGCCGGGTAAAGTGCCAGCAGGTCATAAAACCCCCGTTCAGGATGAACTAACACCGTTTCAGCTAATTCGCGGTGGCCGTGAAGAATTTCATATAACGCGCTATTACCAAAGACAGACAGCCAAATCAGGGTAAATACAAATGGAATAATCAATGTTCCCATCACAAACTGGCGGATCGTACGGCCACGGGAAATACGGGCAAGAAATAACCCAACAAAGGGTGACCAGGCTACCCACCATGCCCAGAAAAACAGCGTCCAACTATTCATCCATTCAGTCGGTCGTTCAAACGCAAAGCTATTGAGGGTCATCCCCATAAAACGGCTGATATAATCACCAACATTCTGTACCAGCCCATTAAGCAAAAACTCCGTATCCCCGACAAAAAGAATAAACAATACCAATCCTAATGCCAGCAGAACATTTAATTCAGACAGAAACCGAATACCTTTATTCACTCCTGAGGTCACAGATACTGTTGCCACGATAACCGACAGCAGTATTAATCCCCCCTGAACTCCCAATCCCTGAGGCAAATCAAACAACACTTTCAGGCCATAGTTTAGCTGTACGACACCAATCCCAAGCGTTGTCGCGATGCCGAAAATCGTCCCGATTACTGCGGCAATATCCACAGTATGACCTATCGCACCTTTAATACGGTTTCCGAAAATAGGATAAAGCGCCGAGCGGATAGTTAATGGCAAATTGTAACGATAACTAAAATAGCCCAGTGCAATCCCCATCAAAGCATACATAGACCAGCCCGTCAGGCCATAGTGAAACAGTGTCCACACCATCGCCTGACGAGCTGCTTCAATTGTTTCCCCTTGGCCCGTCGGCGGACGCATATATTGGGTAATCGGCTCAGCAACAGAGAAAAACATCAAATCAATGCCGATTCCGGCCGCAAACAACATTGCAGCCCAGCTAAGCAGACTAAATTCAGGTTTAGATTGTTCCGGGCCCAGCTTGATAGCGCCAAAACGAGAGGCCGCAACAAAAATGACAAAGACAATGTAAAGTGTGGCCGCCAGCAGGTAGTACCAGCCAAATGTTTTTGAAACCCAGTTAAGAGTGTTTTTTATCCAGATGCTTGTTGCATCCGTGAAGAAAAGTGTGAAAAGAGAAAAAATAATAATTAATGCTGCTGAGGTAAAAAAAACGACAGAGTTCAGTGAATCCTTCTGATTGTTTTTTGGACTGTCTCCGCTGTTCATAGGCAGTTCCTGAAGTGAATGAAAGGAAAAAATATAAAAGAGTCATATTCATAATCTGTTGAATAACATAATAAAAATTAAATCATCTTCGATAACCCCAGCCAGTATTTGTAAAATTATTGTAATAAAACATATTTAATTTTGATTGAACATTCAATCAAAAAAAAGTTTAATAGTGACCGAGCCATTGATCTCTGAGCGTACAGTCATGCCAAAAGTCGGAATACAGTCAATAAGAAAACAGCAGCTTATTGATGCTACATTAGCTGTTATTAATGAAGTTGGAATGCAGGAAGCAAGTATTGCTCAGATAGCAAGAAAAGCGGGTGTATCTAACGGTATCATCAGCCATTATTTCAAAGATAAGAATAAATTACTTGAAGCTGCCATGCGGCACTTATTACATCAACTCCAGATGGCTATTGCGCGGCGATTAAGGCTGCTCGACAATGCCAGCCCTCTTAACAGGCTAAAAGCCATCATTGACGGAAATTTTGATACTAGCCAGATTAATAGTGCCGCCATGAAAACCTGGCTGGCTTTCTGGGCAAGCAGTATGCACCAACCCAATTTATACCGGTTACAGCAAATTAACGAACGCCGACTTTATTCCAATATCTGTGCCGAATTCAACAAGGCTTTGCCCAGAAGAGAAGCGCAACTGGCTGCCCAAGGGCTGGCAGCTCTGATTGACGGCATCTGGCTGAGAAGCGCCTTGAGCAGCAAGCCTTTTGATACAGAAAGTGCATTCACGATTACTTTCGATTACATCGAACAAAAACTCAAATGAGCATTCTTCCTGAATTCTGACCTAAGGAGAACCCATGACCCGCTTTGGTTTACAGAAGCTTTATATCCACGGTGCTTATGTTGACAGCACTAATCTTGATAAAAATACTCCTGATAAAAATATTTTTGATGCAATCAATCCGGCGAATGGTGAAATCATTGCACAATTACAGTCTGCAACTGAACAGGATGTCCAACGGGCTGTGGAAAGTGCCCAAAAAGGGCAGAAAATCTGGGCCGCGATGACAGCGACAGAACGCTCCCGGGTGCTGCTTAAAGCTGTTGATATTCTGCGTGAACGCAATGATGAACTGGCTGAACTGGAGACTCTAGATACCGGTAAACCACTTTCTGAAACCCAACAGGTTGATATCGTCACCGGCGCCGATGTTCTGGAATATTATGCCGGCCTGATCCCTGCACTTGAAGGCCAGCAAATTCCGTTACGCGAATCCTCTTTCGTCTATACGCGCCGTGAACCTCTGGGCATCGTTGCGGGTATCGGCGCATGGAACTATCCAATCCAAATTGCCCTGTGGAAATCAGCACCCGCGCTGGCAGCCGGTAATGCCATGATTTTCAAACCCAGCGAAGTGACCTCCCTTACCGCTCTGAAACTTGCTGAAATTTATACCGAAGCAGGTCTGCCTGATGGTGTATTTAACGTACTGACAGGCATGGGGCATGAAACAGGCCACTATCTGGCTGTCCATCCGAAAATTGCCAAAATGTCTTTTACCGGCGGCATTGTCACCGGTAAAAAAGTGATGGCTAATGCATCCGGTTCAACCCTGAAAGAAGTAACGATGGAGCTGGGTGGAAAATCTCCATTGATTATTTTCGATGATGCCAATCTGGATCGGGCAGCCGATATTGCCATGATGGCAAACTATTTCAGCTCTGGTCAGGTTTGTACCAACGGTACACGGGTTTTTGTTCCGAAGGCACTGGTTCCTCATTTTGAAAACAAAATAATGGAGCGAGTTAAACGAATCCGTATCGGTTCCCCCCTCGATCCGAATACCAATTTCGGCCCTCTGGTGAGTTTCCCGCATATGGAGTCGGTTCTGCGCTATATAGAAAACGGCAAAAATGCCGGGGCACACCTGCTGTACGGTGGCAAACGTCTTACGGAAGGTGAATTAGGAAAAGGGGCATTTGTTGCACCCACGGTATTCACTGACTGCACGGATGATATGCTTATTGCACGGGAAGAAATTTTCGGCCCGGTAATGTGTATTCTTGCTTATGAAACAGAAGATGAAGTCATTGCCCGTGCTAACAATACGGATTATGGCCTCGCTGCTGGCGTTGTGACAAAAGATCTCTCCCGCGCTCATCGTGTTATCCACCAGCTGGAAGCCGGAATCTGCTGGATAAACACTTGGGGAGAATCACCAGCTGCAATGCCGGTTGGCGGCTATAAACACTCCGGTGTCGGCCGTGAAAACGGGCTGGTCACACTACAACATTACACACAGATTAAATCTGTACAGGTTGAGCTGGGTAATTTTGAATCGTTATTTTAAACAACGATGACTGAAACAGAGGAGATAACAATGGTATTTGACTACATTATTATCGGTGCTGGTTCAGCGGGTAATGTGCTTGCAACTCGTTTAACAGAAGATCCGAATATCACAGTCCTGTTGCTGGAAGCTGGCGGGCCTGATTATCGATTTGACTTTCGCACTCAAATGCCAGCAGCGCTGGCATACCCCTTGCAGGGAACCCGTTATAACTGGGCGTATGAAACCGATCCTGAACCCTATATGAATAACCGCCGCATGGAATGCGGACGAGGCAAGGGGTTAGGCGGTTCATCACTGATCAATGGGATGTGTTATATCCGTGGAAACGCGCTGGATTTCGACAACTGGGCAAAACAGCCGGGTCTGGAAGAGTGGTCATACCTTGATTGCCTGCCTTATTTCCGCAAAGCAGAATCACGGGATATCGGCCAGAACGACTATCATGGTAGCGATGGCCCTGTCAGTGTGACGACACCAAAAGCGGGTAATAACGAACTTTTTCACGCAATGGTGAAAGCAGGTGTTCAGGCGGGTTATCCAGCTACAGATGATCTGAATGGTTATCAGCAGGAAGGGTTTGGCCCGATGGATCGTACCGTTACCCCCAAAGGCCGTCGATCCAGTACTGCCCGTGGTTATCTGGATCAGGCCAGACAGAGGGCTAATCTGACCATCATTACCCATGCCTTAACAGATACGATCACATTTAAAGGTAAAATGGCCGTTGGCGTTGCTTTTTATCAGGGTAATAATTCCGAACTGATACAGGCTACTGCACAAAAAGAAGTTTTACTTTGTGCCGGTGCAATAGCTTCTCCACAAATTTTGCAACGGTCAGGAATTGGCCCTGAAGAAGTATTAAATGAATTTTCGATTCCTGCGGTACATATCCTGCCGGGGGTTGGACAAAATCTTCAGGATCACCTTGAAATGTACCTGCAATATGAGTGCCTGAAACCCGTTTCACTCTATCCTTCGCTGAAATGGTATAACCAGCCCATGATTGGTGCAGAATGGTTATTTCAGGGAACAGGAGTTGGTGCCAGTAATCAGTTTGAAGCGGGGGGCTTTATCCGTACCAGTGAAAAATTTGACTGGCCTAATATTCAGTTCCATTTCCTGCCGGTTGCTATTAATTACAACGGCAGCAATCCCGTCAACGAGCATGGTTTTCAGGCTCATGTTGGTTCAATGCGTTCCCCAAGCCGTGGCCGTGTAAAAATTACGTCACGCGATCCACGCCAGCATCCGAGCATTCTGTTTAACTACATGTCTACCGAACAGGACTGGCAGGAATTCCGCGATGCCATCCGCATCACACGGGAGATCATGGCACAACCGGCTCTGGCTCCCTATTGTGGTCGGGAAATAAGTCCCGGAGCGGATATCCGAACAGATGATCAGCTGAATGCCTTTATTCGTGAACGAGCTGAAACTGCTTTCCACCCATCCTGTAGCTGCAAAATGGGGTTTGATGAGATGGCGGTGGTTGATGGTCAGGGACGTGTACATGGTGTTGAAAATTTACGGGTCATTGATGCGTCTATTATGCCGGAGATCATTACCGGTAATCTGAACGCCACCACAATTATGATGGCAGAGAAAATTGCCGATAAAATGAGGGGAAATGCGCCTCTGCCCCGTAGTCAGGCAAAATACTATATTGCCAATGGTGAGCCTGCCCGCAAACCTGCACTGAAAAGTTCGCCTACAAATTAATACTTACTGGCAGATCAATTATCAATACGGGAAATAGCTGAGTGATTCATCAACTGCTGTTCCCGTATTTATATACTCGGTGAGTCAGGAGGCAACGTTAAAAAGCCAAGAGTTTTAGAGTAGATCCAGTGTCATAAAGATATGCTCTGCCCCATCTTCCATATAGATTTCACCTTTTGTTTGATAGCCAAGTCCTTCATAAAATGGCTGGGCATGACATTGTGAAGATAAACCAATCGTTGCTACTCCATTTTTGCGGGCATAATCCTCAATGTATTCCATCACCAGACGGCCGATACCCTGCCCCCGGTAAGCTTTCAAAACAGCGACACGCCCCACTTTGAGCATATTGTTATGTTCAGGAACAGCCCGTAATACCGCAACAGGCTTTTCTGAATCAGATACTACGACATGCAGGGCAATATCATCATACTCATCAATATCAATGTCGGCGGCAAATCCCTGCTCATCGGTAAAAACTTGTTGGCGGATATTGAAAGCCTGCTGAGTTAATTCAGGGTTTTGTCTTCCTAAGCTGTGTTCTATTTTCATTTTTATACCCTAAACATAATTAATTACAGAGATACGAAGTAATAAGATAGTAATAAAAAAATAAAAAACAAGGGCGTTTCTTATAGAGACGCCCTTCTGATTTTTGCTGACGTTCAAACTGGTAAACTACACAAACAAGGTTTCAGAGAGAGAAATAAACCGCGCCAGCTCAACCTTCTTCTTTTTTATCGTCATCGCCCTTCAGCTTTTTAATTAAATCATCCGTTTTTTTATCGGCATCGGATTTCATTTCTTTCGACTTCGATTTTGCGTCATCGGTAAACTGATTAATTTTATCTTTAGCCTGCTGCTCTATTTCCCCGGTTTTATTTTTCACCTTATCAGCCACATCACCGACAGATTTAGTGATGCTATTCTTTATATCTTCCGTTTTGGATGACATTTGGTTTACCGAACTTTGGGCGGCGCTTTCCACATTACTCTGTAATTTCTTCAGGTTATCTGTTGCTTTCTGCTCTTCAGACCCAGTATTTTCTTGTGTTCCCTGCGGTTTTTCCTTTGCATTGTCCATTGCGTCTGAGCTTTTCTGCTCTGAATCAGTCTTCATTTGAGCCGCACTATTTTCAGCAGGATGCATCGCATCCTCAGCTTTTTTAGTTGCATCATCACAGCCCGCAATGAATGCCACAATTCCGGCCAGAAACAGAGTACTAAGAATCTTCTTCATTGGCTAACCCCTTGCACTTACGGAAATAATCTTGCAAATGAGTGTTCTGGCTTTTTATGCCACAACATCCATAAGCACGTTGTCGCAAACCTTGCAGATAAAAATAATTCTCACTTTTATCTGCCCGATTTGCTTTCTCAGGTGACTTATAGCAATGCAATATTTCATACAGACATATTTCGGGAAATTTATGGCAAATAATAGTCAAAATTTAGAAAAACGCCCAATCGCAACTTTTATCCGAAAAATTGTAAGCGGAACATTCTCTGGCTCTCTGGTGCTGGGAACAGTCTTTTCCGGCTCAGTTTCGGCGGCTGAAACACCTTCAGGACAAGCGCCTGAAAAGAGAAATGATACGGTTCAGCTCGCTACACTTTCTGTTGTAGGAAGCGCTCATAACAGCACCAGTGCGGGAAGCTCAGCACTCAAACAGGAAGATATCGACCGTACCCAAGCGGATAATATCGCTGAGTTACTTGAACAGCTTCCCGGTGTTTCAATGTCTGGTTCACCGCGTCCCGGTGGACAAACATTAAATATCTGGGGAATGGGAGATCAGGAAGATGTCAAAGTGACACTGGATGATGCCCCCAAAGGTTTTGAAAAATATCGGCAAGGCTCCATCTTTATCGAACCGGAGTTAATCAAACGGATTGATGTGGATAAAGGGCCGCATAATATCCTGAATGGTAACGGCGGGTTTGGTGGCTCTATTAAAGTTGAAACCAAAGATGCCAGCGATTTATTACGCTCTGATGAGGACTGGGGCGGATTTATTAAACAAAGCTACCACACCAATGACAGACAATGGATTAACAGCGCAGCATTATATGGCAGAGATCCAAATGGCAACGCTGATGGTCTGCTGTATTTCAGCAAACGCGATGGTCATAATATTAAGCGCCCCGATGGTACACGGTTTGAGTTTTCACAAAACAACCAGACCTCCTATTTACTGAAAACAAATTTCTACCCCAGTGACACACACACAATAAGCTTGTCAGCTATGCATTCAGAATCCGCTGGCTGGCAGCCTTGGGCTGCTAAGCGGGGAATAATGAATGTACCAACTGAAAGCGATATAGAAAAATATGGTAGGGATAGCGCATGGAAAAGAAAACTGATTTTTCGTGATCAGACTGATCAAAACTATAGCGCTAAATGGAATATCGCACCGGAAGATAATGTATGGATAAATTTAACACTAACCTACGCTTATTCCAAAACCAAACAAAATGATAGTCGTCCCAATAACGCATCATCCCTGTTCAATGGATCAATGGGGAACAAAAGTTGGACGGATTACACCGACAATCTGGTTGAGATCAAGAATAATAGCGTATTCTTAACGGGTATAATCGAACATGAATTAATCACCGGAACTCGTTGGCATAAGAACCAACGCAACGTGTTAATGTTCGATAAAGGGAACAAAGGTAAAGCTGAGTATAATTACGGTTACTATCAACCTTATTATATGCCAGCGGGCACTCAGCATACCTACAGCTTGTATATGCAGGACTCTCTGAATCTGGGTAACGTTACAGTTACACCGGGAGTACGTTATGACCATGTGAAAAATACCGGTGAAGAAAATAAGGCTCCCCGTTTTAACAATAAAGCACCTGAAGCCAATCATGACTACAGCAGTGTAACTTATGCCGGTTGGACGCCTCATCTGGGCCTAATGTGGAAAACCAATAAAAATCTTTCACTGTTTGCAGATATCAGCCACACATGGAGAGCTCCACTGATAGATGAACAGTATGAGGTTCAATCAGAAAGAACCAACGTTCCGGGTTCCAGCCGCAATCTCAACGTTGAAAAAATGACAGGGATACGACTTGGTGCCATTCTTGATTACGGTAACCTGATCTCAGAAAATGACAGCCTACAAATTCGCACTACACTATTCCGCAATCGGGGAAAAGATGAAATTTTCAAAAGGCGTGGAATTTATTGTGAAGAACACAAAAAAAGCGGTGCAAATGATGCATGTGGAAAACCATTATCAAATCATCGCAACCTACCCGGCTATACTCTTGAAGGGTTAGAAATAGAAACTTTCTACGATAGCCCTCTCCTATTTGGTAAGTTATCCTACTCTACTATGCGCGGGCAACGCGATGCTTCTCCGCGCGACCCGTGGATAGGACATAAAACCCACTGGGATCAAATACCCCCGGCATCATTGCGCACAACGCTCGGCTTTAAAATCCCGCTTTTGCAAATGACGATGGGCTGGAAAAGTGAGTTTATCCGTAAACAAGATCGTTCACCGATAGATGACGATCCTGATGCGGGGCATTGGTCATTACCAAAGAGTAAAGGTTATGCTCTGCACGGCCTGTTTGCAAGCTGGCAGCCGCCTTTTATACAAGGTTTTGAAGCAAGGATCACCATCGACAATTTGTTAAATCGTGATTACTATCCATACTTATTGGATACTTCTTCAGGTATCGGTCGCAACTATAAATTCAGTATTTCACAGCATTTCTGACTGCCATTAAACACCTCATACAATATACCCTCTTAATTTTTAAGAGGGTTATTGCTGCAATGTGCTATTGACTTCCATTAATAAATAAAAATAATAATCATTATCAAATCTATTTATGTAGGCAATATCACATGGCTGTGCAAAAAAGCACATTCGGACACAATGAAATAGCTCGTCAGCTCTATAACGAATACCACGAATGGCTGCTCAGCTGGATCAAACAGAACTGTGCCAATCTCAACCATGCAGAAGATCTGTCCCATGATATTTTTATCAAATTGCTACAATCTCCAGATCTGGCTGATATCCGTTATCCTAAAGCCTTTTTAATTACCATGGCCCGTAGAATCATCGCTAATTATTACCGACGGAAAAAGCTCGAAGAAAATTATCTGGACTATATCAGTACAGTGCCGAAAAACACGTTCTGTCCGGCAGAACATCAACTCGTACTGTTGGAACAATTAGAGCGGATAGACAATACACTTGATAAGCTACCAATAAAAGTCAGACAAGCATTTCTGCTGACACAGTTGCAAGGAATGCGCTATAAAGACGTAGCAGAAGATCTTGGTATTTCAATGAGTTCAGTAAAAAGTTACTTACAACAAGCTCATAAAAGATGCCACCCTCTTAGTAGCCCATAGAAAAACAAAACCCGCTGTTTCTTCTAACAACGGGTTTTGTTTAAATTCGTTTTCTCTGCTAATTACAAAATACGGTTTTTTTCTAACTGAGCAAGACGGGCAGCTTCCCTTGCCTCGCGCTTTTTGCGGGCATCGCAGGGCGATGGACAATCACACACTTTCTCAACACCAATGCTTCCCAAACCACCGCAACTTCCCTGAATACTTTTGCGTTTAACAATATAACCTAACGCCATTCCTGCAAAAGCCAGCAGGAAAAAGATAAAGGCTGCGATAAAGACTTCCATAACCTTCCCTCTTATTGCTTCTGTTGTACGTCTTGTTTCTGTTGTAAATAAGGTTTAAAGGCCGGGCTATAACGCTCTTCAAAACCTTCTTTAGTTTTGACAATCATAAAGACAGGTATGTTCAGCTTCTCAGCGATTTCCATTCCTTTTTCCGGCCCCAGCACATCTATTCCGGTAGAAAAACCATCTGCGCTCATACAGGTTGGAGCAAGTACTGTGATTGAAACCAGATTGTGCGCAATAGGTCGCCCTGTCTTAGGGTTAATCGTGTGAGAATAACGTACACCGTTCTGTTCAAAATAGTTACGGTAATCACCTGATGTGGCAACAGCCATCTTGCCCAGTTCAATAATCTCCTGAGCACTCTGCGTCATTCCACTATCGGATGGTTTTTCAATCGCAATCCGCCAAGGTGTCCCTTTGCCATTATTACCTGCCGTGCGGACTTCACCACCAATATCAACCATATAATTATCGATATTCTGAGAAGCCAGATATTCCGCCACGACATCAACACCATAGCCTTTAGCAATAGAAGAGAGATCAACATACAATTCCGGAATCGATTTAATCAGGTTATTCCCTTCAACAGAGAGTTTATCAATTCCAATCCACGCCCTACGTGTTGCCAGTTCGTCCTCTGTTGGCGCTTTCGTCACCCGTCCTTCCGGCCCGAACCCCCATAGATTCACTAATGGCCCGACAGTAACATCCAGCGCTCCGTCCGTTAGTTTATTAATACGGATGGCTTCTCTAACAACCTTAGCTGTAGCTGCGGATACCGGAAAAGGCGTATTCACTTCACGGCTTTGATTAAAACGACTCAATTCAGAATTTGGCCGGTAAGTGGACATCTGGTCGTTCACTTCTTCCAGTAAACGATCAATCTCTTTTTGCATTATTTCCGGAGAAGGAACTGATGAATCAGCGACATATTTGACGGAGTAATATGTCCCCATCGTTTGCCCGCTCAGATTCTGCTGTTCAGGGCCACCACATGCTGACAGCAATACAGCCATAAACAGCATGACACCCCAGTTGATCATTTTTTTATTCAACATAACTTACTCTTTCTGAATCGTCAGCGCCCACAAAATGTGGGCGCTTATCGTTAAATCAAAGTGTTATATACCCACCACTGTTCGCTTTACTGCAATTGTGAGGCTATACATCATGGCCTGATGCACATCATCAGCCACCGAAATCATCCAACAGGATGTTTTCATCTTCTACACCAAGATCTTTCAGCATCTTAATGACTGCCGCGTTCATCACCGGAGGCCCACACATGTAGAACTCACAATCTTCCGGTGCCGGATGATCTTTCAGATAGTTTTCATACAGGACATTATGAATAAAGCCAGTGTAACCATCCCAATTATCTTCCGGCAAAGCATCAGACAAGGCCACATGCCATGTGAAGTTTTCGTTTTCGGCTGCCAGTTGGTCGAAATCTTCGGTGTAGAACATTTCGCGCTTAGAACGAGCACCGTACCAGAAAGTGATTTTACGCTTGGAACTCAGCCTTCTCAGCTGATCAAAGATATGTGAACGCATTGGAGCCATACCTGCACCACCACCAATGAAGACCATTTCTGCGTCAGTATCTTTGGCAAAGAATTCACCGAATGGGCCGGAAATTGTCACCTTATCACCGGCTTTCAGTGACCAGATATAAGAAGACATGATACCCGGTGCTACATCAGGATTTCTTGGCGGTGGCGTTGCAATACGCACGTTCAACATAATGATGCCATGTTCTTCGGGATAGTTCGCCATAGAGTAAGCGCGAACTGTTGGTTCATTGACTTCAGAAACATAGCGGAACAGGTTAAATTTATCCCAGTCTTCGCGGTATTCATCTGGTACATCAAAATCAGAATAACGGGCAACATGTGGAGGACATTCAATCTGAATATAGCCACCCGCACGGAATGGAACAACTTCCCCATCAGGAATTTTCAGTTTCAATTCCTTGATGAAAGTCGCTTTATTATCGTTAGAGATAACTTCACATTCCCACTTCTTCACGCCGAATATTTCTTCCGGCAATTCAATTTTCAGATCCTGTTTAACATTAACCTGACATGCCAGACGGCAGCCTTCTTTCGCTTCACGCTTGTTAATGTGAGACAGTTCGGTCGGCAGAATGTCTCCGCCACCTTCTTTAATTTTTACGCGACACTGACCACAGGAACCACCACCACCACAGGCAGAAGAAACGAAAATCCCCTGATTAGCCAGCATACCCAACAATTTGTCACCGGCAGGAGCGGTAAAACTTTTATCTTCCTCGCCATTGACTTCAACTTTAATATCCCCGGTGTTTACCAACTTCGATTTTGCGAACAAAATCATTGCAGTCAGTGCCAACACAATCAGGGTAAACATTACTACGCCTAGAATGATTATATCCATGAATTCTTCCCGCCTTTAGAGCTGCACGCCGGAAAAGGACATAAAGCCCAATGCCATCAGCCCGGTGGTAATAAAGGTGATTCCCAGTCCTTTCAAACCTGCCGGAACATCCGCATATTTCATTTTTTCACGAATCGCGGCCATCAGAACAATTGCCAGCATCCAGCCCATACCTGAACCAAAACCATATACGATAGATTCGCTAAAGTTATAGTCGCGCTGAGCCATGAAAGAAACTCCACCAAAAATCGCACAGTTTACCGTAATCAACGGCAGGAAAATCCCCAATGCGTTGTAAAGGGCGGGAACGTAGCGATCGAGGATCATTTCCAGTATCTGTACCAGTGCTGCAATCACACCGATAAAGGTGATGAAGTTCAGGAAGCTCAGATCAACACCTTCAATCAGAGCGCCATCACGAAGTACCAGATTGTAGACAAGGTTGTTGGCAGGAACAGAGATCCCCAAAACAACGGTTACGGCAACACCCAGACCAAAAGCCGTTTTTACGTTTTTGGATACCGCCAGAAAAGTACACATACCGAGAAAGAAGGATAACGCCATATTCTCGATAAAGACGGCACGGACAAACAAACTAATATAATGTTCCATGTTGTCTGTTACTCCTTATCAACCTGCGCAGGCTTCAGAGTCCGCAGACCCCAAATCAGCATACCAATGATGAAGAATGCGCTTGGTGCCAGCAGGAACAAGCCATTAGGCTGATACCAGCCACCATTCTTAATAGATTCCATCACTGTAATGCCCAGCAGTTTTCCTGAGCCAAACAGTTCGCGTAAAAAACCCACCAGCAACAGAATGACACCGTAGCCCAAACCGTTACCAATTCCATCCATAAAGCTCTCCACCGGCGGGGATTTCATGGCATAGGCTTCTGCGCGACCCATTACGATACAGTTAGTAATGATAAGGCCAACAAACACGGATAACTGTTTTGAGATTTCATAGGCAAACGCCTGTAAAATCTGGTCGACCACAATAACCAGCGATGCAATGATAGCCATCTGGACGATGATTCGCACACTGCCCGGAATATAGTTACGGATCAATGAAATAAAGAAGTTAGAGAATGCCGTTACCAGTGTTACAGCAATTGTCATTACCAGTGCAGTTTCCAGTTTGGTTGTTACAGCCAATGCTGAACACACCCCCAAAACCTGCAATGCAATCGGGTTATTATCAAATAACGGCCCAAGAAGGACGCGTTTTATCTCTTTACTATCAGCCATCTTTCAGGGCTCCTTCGCGTACTTTTTTCAGGAACGGACCAAAACCGTTATCACCCAACCAGAAATCAAACATATGCTGAACACCGTTGGAGGTCAGAGTCGCTCCGGACAAACCATCTACACCGTAAGGATTATCACCGGCACCACCACGAACGATTTTAATCGCCGGAGCACCTTCCGGATTAAACAGCTTTTTACCAACCCATTGCTTACGCCATTGCGGGTTATCAACTTCACCGCCCAAACCCGGGGTTTCGCCGTGAGAATAGTAAGTAATGCCGCGAGATGTTACGCCATCAACATCAATAGAAATAAACGCATACATCATTGACCACAAACCTGAACCGTAGATTGGTAATACCAGTTCAGTTGTTTTTCCATGATCATCTTTTACCAGATAGATTTCTGCCATATCAGCACGACGGCGGATTTTTGCCAGATCCTGCTTCGAGGATAAAGCGATACTGGTTTCATCACTGCGCAGGGCATTATTCAGGTCAAACTTACCATCACTCTTTTCAAGTGTTGCCGTTTTCAAATCAAGCAATTCAGGCTGAATACGACGGTCATAAGTTTCTTTGATTTCTTCTGTTGTCATGTTCGGTTTCAACAAACCGGCAACATCCAGAATATTGCGCTGCTTATCCAGCAGTTTCTGCTCCTGTTGTTGCGCTTTCAGACCTACGGCTGAACCGGCAACGACAATCGAACATACAAGACACAGCACAAAAACAACGAGAAACGTTCTGCCAATGCTGTCATTATTTTTTGGTTTATCATTAGCCACGGGCTTTTCTCCGCTTAATATTGGCCTGTACGACCAGATAATCGAACAGTGGCGCGAACAGGTTAGCGAACAGAATCGCCAACATCATCCCTTCCGGGTAAGCTGGGTTCACAACTCGGATCAGAATACACATGACCCCGATCAGAATACCGTAAGCCCATTTACCTTTATCCGTAAATGCAGCAGATACCGGGTCTGTAGCCATAAAGATCATACCAAAAGCGAAACCACCCAGAACCATATGCCAGTACCACGGCATAGCAAACATAGGGTTAGTGTCTGAACCAATCGCATTAAACAGATAAGACATTGCAATCATACCGATCATGACACCGGCAACGATGCGCCATGAAGCGATACGGGCAAACAGAATGATGGCACCACCGATGAAAATCATCAGCGTGGAGACTTCACCAACTGAACCCGGAATGTTACCAAGGAAAGCATCCATCCATGTTACAGGCTGGCCTGAAATGGTGTTCATCAGAGCGTGCTGGCCTGCATTCGCCCACTGAGACAGTGGCGTTGCACCAGAAAAACCATCCGCCGCAGTCCAGACCAGATCACCTGAAATTTGCGCAGGGTAAGCAAAGAACAGGAAAGCACGGCCTGCCAGCGCAGGGTTAAGAAAGTTACGCCCTGTTCCGCCAAAAATTTCTTTTGCAACTACGACACCAAAAGTAATACCCAGTGCCGCCTGCCATAATGGCAGAGTTGGCGGAACAATCAGTGCAAACAGAATGGAGCTGACAAAAAAGCCTTCGTTGATTTCATGTTTGCGGATAATGGCAAATAAAACTTCCCAGAATCCACCAACCACAAAAACAACAGCATAAATAGGCAGGAAATAGGTTGCACCCAGCAGCATTTTACTGGCCCACCCGGCATCCGGTGTCAGTGATGCACCAAGATACTGTGCCAGCATATAATGCCAGTCAGAAGCCAGAACCTGCTGTAATGCCTCTCCGCTGTATAAATGGGTCAGAGCAGGTATCGCCTGATTCCCCACGTTATACATTCCCCAGAACATCGCCGGAAAAACAGACATCCATACCAGAATCATCATGCGCTTGAGATCAATGGCATCTCGGACATGGGTTTTCCCTTTTGTCACCGTGCCCGGCGTGTAAAAGACGGTGCTCACTGCCTCATAGAGAGGATAGTATTTTTCCAGCTTGCCACCGGCCTCAAAGTGATGCTCTACTTTTTCAAAATAATTTTTCAGGCCCATGAATTACCCTTCCTGCTCAATCTTAGTCAGCACTTCACGCAGTACCGGACCATACTCATATTTACCCGGGCAAACATAAGTACACAGTGCCAAATCTTCTTCATCCAACTCCAGACAACCCAGAGCCTGAGAACCGTCAGTGTCCCCAGCCAGCAGATCACGAAGCAAGTGAGTAGCCATGATATCCAATGGCATGACACGTTCGTAGTTGCCAATTGGCACCATAGAGCGATCTCCGCCATTTGTTGAAGTTGAGAAAGCGAACCGCTTCTTCTTCAGGAAATGACCGATGGTAGTACGGGTAATGGAGAATTTATTCGTGCCGGGCGCGATCCAGCCAAACAACTCTTTTTCACGACCTTCAGACAGGACAGATACCAGAGTGTGAAAACGGCCCAGATAATGGTGAGCTTCATCTGATTTAGCGCCGCACAGGACTGAACCGGAAATTATGCGGTTTTCGCCCTCTTTCAGCTGGCCGTGGGTCAGCTCCAGAAGATCGACACCCAGACGGGAACGAACCAGACGCGGTGTTTTAACCTGTGGCCCGGCCAGAGAAATTACGCGATCAGTGTACAGTTCACCGGTTGTGAACAGCTTACCGATAGCAATAACATCCTGATATCCGAGATGCCATACTGTTTTCTGAGCACTGACCGGTTCAATGAAATGGATATGGGTTCCAACTAGCCCGGCCGGATGCGGCCCGACAAACTGGCTGTAAATAATTTGAGGGTTGTTCCCTGATGCTGGAATTTTCCCCGTGCCGTGGCAAACGTGGATTTTTCCCTCTGTCAGTTTTGACAGAATATTCAGACCATCAACAAAAGCCTCTTCCTGTGTTGCAATGACAACGGACGGATCAGCCGCCAGTGGCTGAGTATCAATTGCCGTAACAAAGATTGCCTTTGGTGTGGAGCCTGGGACAGGAGAACGACTGAAAGGACGTGTACGCAGTGCTGTCCACATTCCTGATGCAAGCAGGTTTTTTTCTACCTGTTCGCGAGTCAGACCGGCAAGCTCTGTACGATCGTAACGATCAAACGTTATTTTTTCGTCGCCATTAACTTCAATCACAACAGATTGCAGTACACGGCGTTCTCCACGTCCGATGGTTACAACTTTCCCACTTGCGGGACTGGTAAATACTACCCCTGGATTCTTTTTATCTTCAAAAAGAATTTGGCCTTTCTTAACATGCTCACCTTCCTTAACCAGCATAGAGGGACGCATTCCAACATATTCTTCACCTAATAAGGCGACATGGCGAATTGTCGGACCATCTTCTATAACTTGGGCAGGCGCTCCTGCTATCGGGAGGTCGAGTCCTTTTTTAATTTTAATCATAAGATTTGCACAAGTTTATCAGTTAAATCATATGCTACAAATCACCCTGTCATATTTCCGCAGGGTAACGCAGCGACTTCAGTAATAAAAAAACAGCTTGAGCGGCATATATCTCAAGTTATTCATGCCGATAATCGTTACAATATTCTCTTAAGTTTCGCCCGCAACGATTCTAACATTTCCCCCAAACGCTGTCTGACTAATCGAGTGATTTAGCTCAAGCAAATAAGAATAATTTCTCTGCTGAACCGTTAACCACTCGATAAATCCGAGCTAAATCATCACTTTTCCCTACTACGGAGGGCTTTTTAACCAGACTGTTTTTATGACCGCTAAATACCGCAACGATATTTACTCAGCATATTGCCACGACATGATAACCTCAATCGCAGGATGTCATTAAGTTATTACCTTCTGAGAGGGTTACATTATGAAAAAAAATGTTTTTTATTTTTTGCTGAGCTGGCTTCTGGCTAGTGTACCTGTATTTACTCAGGCTCAGGATTTATTATCAGGCAGCAAACAATTTAGTGAAAAATCATCATTAAAACAGCTTGGCTCCGATATCTTCATTCAAATATTCAAAGAAGAAAAAATTCTTGAACTCTATACCAAAAACAGCACAGGCCATTATCAATTAGTCCGCCAATATCCCATCTGTGACTATTCTGGCGGGCTTGGCCCCAAAACGCTGAAAGGAGATTTCAAAAGCCCGGAAGGTTTTTATCACGTCGGCCTTAAACAGTTAAAACCCGACAGCCGCTATTACCGGGCCATTAATATAGGCTTTCCTAATCAATTTGATAAAGACCGGGGTTATTCCGGAAAGAATTTAATGATCCATGGTGCATGTAAATCTATTGGCTGCTATGCCATGACCAACCGTTATATGGATGAAATCTACCGATACGCTGAAAAGGCTCTTCATCGCGGGCAACGGGAAATTAAAATTGAAATTTATCCTTTCAGGATGACGTCATCAAATATGAAACGCCATCACAATAACGCCAATTACTCATTCTGGGAGCAGTTGCAGCCTGCTTATGAATATTTCGTTCAAAATAGCACACCTGCAACTGTCAACGTCATCAGAGGAAAATATGTTTTAAATCAGGCAACTCAACCTGACAGCCAAACCCCATCAGATTATGCGTTCACCAAGATGAAATAATACATAGTTGCCCGGTTCAATTTTATGCCAGGTTTCATTATGTGTTAAAGGCTGAGTTGCGATCACTGAGACCACATCATCTGGATGAGTATGCTCCTGAAAATCAATTTCAATGTCCTGATCAAGCAATTTAGCTTTACCAAAAGGTGAGCGACGGGTAATCCAGTGCAGCTTCGTCGAACAGTAGGCCAGCATAAATTGTCCGTCAGACAACAGCATGTTGAAAACGCCTTTTCCCCTGAGTTCATCTGCCAGTGATGCGATAAAACGAAATACCGCAGGCCAGTTGGAAGGCCGTTTCGGATACTTCACCGACAACTGATGCAATATCCAGCAAAATGCCCATTCACTGTCCGTTTCACCCACCGGGCGATAGTTTCCCGTCTTCAGATTACGATGCCCTTTCAATTGACCATTATGAGCATAAGTCCAGTACCTTCCCCATAATTCACGGGTAAACGGATGCGTATTCACAAGAGATACATTGCCGCGGTTAGCCTGACGAATATGGGCAATAATAGCTTCTGATTTGATCGGATAACCCTGAATAAAACGGGCAACAGGCGAATGATAACAAGGTTGGTGATCTTTGAAGGCTCGGTATCCGAGACCTTCATAGAAAGTAATTCCCCAACCATCCCTGTGAGGGCCGGTATTCCCGCCTCGCTGGATCAGACCACTCAAACTGAAAACGATATCCGTTGGCACATTGGCACTCATGCCAAGTAATTCACACATTGCCTACCTCTAACCTGAACCTGATACCTGTTAACACTAATACCTGTTAACACTATGCGATCAGGCTTTTACCATTTCTTTTTCAATCAACTGGATCAAAATATGGATAACTTTAATATGAATTTCCTGAATACGATCCGCGTAACCGAAATGAGGTACACGGATTTCAACATCCGCTGTTCCGGCCATTTTACCGCCATCTTTACCAGTCAGCGTGATCACTTTCATCCCTTTTGCACGGGCTGCTTCAATTGCCTTAATAATATTGCCGGAATTACCTGAAGTTGAAATTCCCAGCAGAACATCGCCTTGCTGACCAACAGCTTCAATATAGCGGGAAAACACATAGTCATAGCCAAAATCATTACTCACGCAGGACAGATGGCTGGGGTCAGAGATAGCAATGCCAGGATACCCCGGACGGTTTTCACGATAACGGCCTGTCAGCTCTTCCGCAAAATGCATGGCATCACAATGTGAACCGCCATTGCCGCAAGAAAGCACTTTTCCTCCGGCCTTAAATGAATCTGCCAGCAAAACCGCTGCTTTTTGGATGGCATCAATATTGGCAGTATCGTTGAGGAAGTTAGTGAGTGTTTCTACGGCTTCAGATAATTCACTACGGATCAGATCTTGATACATGGGGTTCATACTCCTGAAAGGCAAAGTCTTCGGGATTAATAACGAGTTTGGCTTAATAACATTCTTGATTAATAACAACAGTTACCCAGTGTAACGGATTCCCCCGTCTGAAAGAAGATGTCATTACATCCCTATTGAAACAATCACGGTAAAAACTCCAATCACTTTGTGAGCTGGATTGTAATTAAGATGTAAATATATTGATAAATGTCTTTTCCTCATCTAAAAAAGAAGAACATCACAACAGGTCAGACCTCTGACAACTCAACCTGAGATTTACAGGAGTTTTACTATGACCGTCCTCAGTATCATCTTATTTTTAGTCTTGATTGGCGGGCTTTGTTACCGCAAAGTCAGCCTGACTGTCAGCAGCCTTCTGCTTATTGCCTATACATTCATCATGGGTGTTACCGGCCTCTGGAGCTACTGGCTGTTGGTACCTCTTGCTATTATCCTGTTCCCTCTTGTTTTCACCCCGACCCGTATCTCTTTATTCTCCGCTCCCGGCCTGAAAGCATTCCGTAAAGTTATGCCAAGCATGTCCAGTACAGAGAAAGAAGCCATTGATGCCGGTACAACATGGTGGGAAGGTGATTTGTTCCGGGGCAATCCTGACTGGAATAAACTGCACAATTACCCTAAGCCGCAACTGACTGCTGAAGAGCAGGCATTTATTGATGGCCCTGTGGAAGAAGCCTGCCGTATGGCAAATGATTTCCAAATCAGCCATGAATTAGCAGATTTATCCCCGGAGCTTTGGGCTTATCTGAAAGAGCATCGCTTCTTTGCGATGATCATCAAAAAAGAATACGGCGGTCTGGAATTCTCAGCTTACGCTCAATCGCAAGTTCTGCAAAAATTGTCTGGTGTCTCCGGCATTCTGGCAATTACTGTCGGCGTACCTAACTCATTGGGGCCGGGTGAACTCTTGCAGCACTATGGTACCGATGAGCAGAAAAAGCATTATCTGCCCGGTCTTGCCCGTGGTGAAGAAATTCCCTGTTTTGCTCTGACCAGCCCGGAAGCCGGTTCTGATGCGGGCGCAATTCCGGATACCGGAGTCGTCTGTATGGGCGAATGGCAGGGTGAACAAGTTCTCGGTATGCGCCTGAACTGGAATAAACGCTACATTACGCTTGCGCCTATCGCGACTGTACTGGGGCTGGCATTCAAATTGTATGACCCGGATCATTTACTGGGTGAAACTGAATCTCTGGGCATAACCTGTGCTCTTATCCCAACCAACACCCCCGGTGTTGAAATCGGGCAGCGCCACTTCCCTCTGAATATTCCGTTCCAGAATGGCCCAACCCGCGGCAAGGATATTTTCGTTCCTATCGATTACATTATTGGTGGGCCGAAAATGGCTGGACAGGGCTGGCGTATGCTGGTTGAGTGCCTGTCAGTTGGCCGTGGTATCACTCTGCCTTCTAACGCAACAGGCGGACTGAAAAGTATCGCTATGGCTATCGGTGCTTACTCCTACATTCGCCGTCAGTTCAAACTGCCTATCGGTAAAATGGAAGGTATTGAAGAGCCGCTGGCCCGCATTGCCGGTAACTCTTATCTGATGGATGCCGCAGCAACGATGATCACAAGCGGTATTATGCTGGGCGAGAAGCCAGCAGTTCTCTCAGCCATCGTGAAATATCACTGTACCCACAGAGGACAGCGTGCAGTTATTGATGCCATGGATATCGCAGGCGGTAAAGGTATCTGCCTTGGCCCATCTAACTTTTTAGCCCGCTCTTATCAGGGCGCACCTATTGCCATTACCGTAGAAGGTGCGAATATTCTGACCCGTAGCATGATTATCTTTGGTCAGGGTGCAATCCGTTGCCATCCTTATGTTCTGGATGAAATAGCTGCGGCTGAAAAAAATGATGTCAAAGCATTTGATAAAGCGCTGTTTGGTCATCTCGGACATGTTGCCAGTAATACCCTCCGTAGCCTCTGGTTAGGTATTACTAACGGCAGAACCAGCAGCACACCTGTCAATGATACAACCCGCCGTTACTATCAGCTCATCAATCGCCTGAGTGCCAACCTCGCTCTGATGTCTGATGTTTCTATGGGAGTATTGGGTGGCAGTCTGAAACGTCGTGAGCGCATCTCAGCCCGTCTGGGAGATATTTTGAGTCAAATCTTCCTGGCAAGTGCAACTTTAAAACGCTATGAAGATGAGGGGCGTCAGAAAGAAGACTTACCACTGGTACAATGGGCGGTAGAAGATGCTCTGTATCAGGCGGAGTTGGCTCTGCATGATTTGCTGCGTAATTTCCCTAACCGGCTGGTAGCTGGCCTAATGCGGGGTATAGTTTTCCCATTAGGTCGTTCACGCACAGCTCCGGCCGACAAACTGGATCACAAACTGGCTAAGATATTACAAACACCTTCTGCAACTCGTAATCGGATTGGTCGCGGGCAATATCTGACACCCAGCGAACACAATCCTCATGGATTACTGGAAGAAGCCCTGCATGACATTATTGCCGCAGAGCCTATTCATGCCCGACTGAGCCGTGAAGCAGGCAAAAACCTGAGCTTTACACGTCTGGATCAGCTAGCTGAAAAAGCGTTATCAGATAATAAGATCAGCAAAGAAGAGGCTGATATTCTGAAACGTGCGGAAGCCAGCAGACTGCGTTCAATCAATGTTGATGAATTTGAAGCAGATGCGTTCTCTGTACCTCACGCAACAAAAAAAGCGAATAAGCAGACCAAAGCCGCTTAATGCTGATACAGATTAAATAGTAATACGAAAAAGACGGGGCTTATTACTGGCTCCGTCTTTATTTAAAATTTACACAGCTTCCAGTAACAGTAATTCTTCTATCGTCTGTCGACGACGAATTAAACGAGGTTTCCCCTCAACGAACAATACTTCCGGGATTAAAGGACGACTATTATAGTTTGAAGACATAGATGCGCCATAAGCCCCTGTATCATGGAAAATCAGATAATCCCCGACAGAAACATCAGGTAACATACGCGGGATCACCTCTCCTCCTTCTAACTGGGTAAAAACATCTCCTGATTCACATAATGGCCCTGCCACCAATGTTTCCCTCAAACCAGCACTGTTCCTGTTTTCCCCGATATCACTGCACTTTTCATCACGATCATCAGACAAAACAGAAATATGGTGATAACTGCCATACATTGCCGGACGCATCAGGTCATTAAAACCCGCATCTGCCAGCACATAGTGACGACTTCCCATTGACTTTACCGCTCTCACTTCCGCCATCAAAACCCCTGCTTCTGCAACCAGAAAACGACCGGGTTCAATCTCCAGCTTAATACGATGTCCCAAGTGCTGTTCAATACGTTGGCGGGCTTCATGCCATAAGCTGTAATAATGGCTGGTATCTACGGCTTCCTCACCGTCTTTATAAGGAATGGATAATCCTCCGCCTGCTGAAATTGCCTGAATATCCATTCCACACAATACAACTTGTTCAGCCATCGCATTACAAACATTGGCAAGATGTTGGTAATCAACACCGGAGCCAATATGCATATGCAGGCCGACAAGATTCAGGTTGTATTGATGAATTTTCTCAAGAGCTAAAGGCAAATCCTGATACCAAATCCCATGCTTGCTATTTTCACCACCCGTATTTGTTTTCTGGCTATGGCCATGCCCGAAGCCCGGATTAATTCTCAGCCAAACCGGATGCTCTGGCTGACGCTGACCAATCTGCTCCAGCATATCAATGGAACCGGCATTAACAGGAATATCTAACTCAATGACCCGTTCCAGCGTCTCTTCATCAATAAGATCAGCAGTGAATACGATTTCGGATTTATCACGTCCGGGCTGAAATCCGGCATGGATAGCCCGTTCAATTTCACCCAGTGATACCGAATCCACTTTAATACCCTGCTCTCTCATCAAGCGCAGAATATGGGTATTAGAACAGGCTTTCTGTGCAAACCGGATAACATCAAACTGCTTTAGTTTCCCGATTTGTCTGACAATGGTATCACTGTCATAGACCCATAATGGTGTTCCGTAAATCGCGGGCAAATCAAGAAGGTTTTCTGGCGTAAAATTATTGCCCAAAGTAGAGGTAGAACCAAAAGTAGCGGTAGAAATAGTGGTAATAGCGGGTATTGTCATTGAAGCTTTCTCACAAAATCAGCAGATGCTTCATTATTGACAGTAAACAGACAGGAATAAAAATATCTATTTTACTGAAGTCTATTCATTTGTGATATGGAATTGCTTTCTTTTTAAACACACCATTTATATAGTATCCACTGATATATAGTATCCACTGACAAACTATTTCCCTTCGTGAAACAGTAGCCAGATTAAGTCAAATAAAGGAGGACGTTATGCACGTCTGTTCATGGCGACATATAGAGATTTTTCAGGCCGTAATGACCACAAGGAACCTGACTGATGCTGCGGTTTTACTGAAAACCTCACAACCAACAGTCAGCCGTGAACTGGCTCGTTTAGAACAACTGTTAAAATTTAAATTGTTTGATCGGATTAAAGGGCGCTTGTTCCCTACTGCACAGGGGCTAAAGTTATTTGAAGAAGTCCAGCGCTCCTATTACGGACTGGAAAGGATACTCAATGCAGCAGACAGCATTCGCCAATTTGAGTACGCACAACTATCTATCACTTGTTTACCCGTATTCTCACAATCTTTATTGCCTACAGCCTGCCGCAGTTTTATTCAATCCTATCCTGATGCACAGCTGACAATCATTCCACAGGAATCTCCATTATTGGAAGAGTGGCTTTCGGCACAACGCCATGATATCGGTTTAACTGAACATATGCAGACACCGGTGGGAACTGAGCGTGAAACGTTGCTGACATTACATGAAGTCTGTGTTCTGCCGAATAATCATCCGCTGGCACAAAAAAAACAACTAACACCAGACGATTTTCATAGTCAGCCATTTATTAGCCTTTCGGCCACTGACAGTTACAGAAAACTCATCGATGCGATATTTCACGAGCATCAGGTTTCACGCAGAATGATCATGGAAACCCATAGTGCATCATCAGTATGTGCCATGGTTAGTGAAGGTATCGGGGTATCGATTGTCAACCCTCTGACCGCTCTGGACTATCTACATAAAAATTCGCCGCATAAAAACCCGGGACTCTGTATACGGCCATTCAGCGTAGAAATTCCTTTTGTCGTCAGCTTAATTAAGCCACTCCATCGCCCATCCTCCGAACCAGTCGAAATATTCATTAGCCATTTAAAACAACAGGCTAAATTATTTTCACAGAAAATAGCATCAGCTTTTCAGTGCTAATTGCTGCCAGTGAGGTGCAGTATCAAACCACTCCACCAGAAAATCCAATAAAGCCCGCAAAGTAGCGGGCATATTCTGGCGGCTGACATAAATACCGTAGATCCCCATTACCTGAGGCTGATAATCAGGTAATAACTCAACTAATTGCCCGGATTTTAAGTATGGTGAAACAGAATAATAGGGCTGCATAGAAATACCCGCGCCCTGTAAAGCAGCCTCCATCAGAACCGTTGATTCATTAGCACTTAATGTACCGCTGACAGGAACTGAATACTGTTCTTGCTGTTTTTCAAACGACCACAAATTTTTATCAAAAAGGTTATATGTCAGGCAATTATGCATAGCCAAATCAGCGGGTTTAAGGGGTATTTTTTTGTCGGCTAAATAAGAAGGAGCAGCGCAAATAACAGAATGACAAGTTGATAACGGACGAGCAATTAAACTCAGCCCCAGATTATTGGTAATGCGAATTGCTAAATCAATACGCTCTTCAACCAACTTAGTTGTTTTATTACTGATTTCCAGACTAACAGCAATTTGCGGATACTTTCGCATAAATTCAGGGATAGCCACAGACAGCGCACTAATTCCCAACGCCTGACAACAGCTTACTCTTAATAAACCTTTCAGGGCCTGAGATCCTACTGATTGCTGAACCGGCATTGCTTCCGCCAGCTCTATCAATTTCAGGCTGCGCTCATAAGCCTGTTCTCCCGCTGATGTCAGACTAATTTGGCGGGTTGTACGATGCAGAAGACGAATTTCTGACCACCTTTCCATTTCAGACAAATAACGTGACACCATTGCCCGTGACATATCAAGCCGTTCTGCTGCTGCACTCAAACTGCCCTGTTCAACAATTGTGACAAAAACCTGTGCTGCTGTGACCCTGTCCATCTGTGTTTCTGTATCCCCACGCTGATTCGATTGATTTATGCAACAAACAGTTGCCAATTATGGGATTTTTCAATCGAAGTATGCAATCTATTATATGCGCCATTCAAGCAGATAAATATTCAGGAATTCAATGATGGCTAATAAGACTACACTACATAAAACAATATTAAATACCGCTTTGGCCACAGCACTCTCCCTAGGGATGGGAACACTGGCTCAGGCCACCGAACTTAAAATGGATATTTACAATCCGGGAGAAGAAAGTATTTTTCCGGTTTCTTCTGAAATTATCAGAGGTGAAAACGAAGTTGTACTGATTGATGCACAGTTCAGAAAAAGTGATGCTCAGGAACTGGTCAACATGATCCAGAAAACAGGGAAAAAACTGACTACGATCTACATTAGCCAATCTGATCCGGATTATTATTTTGGTCTTGATGTGATCACGGAAGCCTTCCCTGAAGCCAAAGTGATCGCTTCACCAGAAACAATTAAAGCTATCAATGAGACCAAAGACGGCAAGCTGGCATATTGGGGTGGCGTCCTGCAAGATCAGGCTCCGAAAAAAATTATCGTCCCTGAGCCATTGAAAGGAAATACTTTCACTGTAGACGGTGAAAAATTGATTGTTGAAGGTTTGGATGGCCCAGCTGCTGATCGTACCTTCGTATGGGTTCCTAAATTAAAAGCCGTTGTCGGCGGAGTTACCGTATCTGACAATATTCATGTATGGATTGCTGATACCCAGACTAAATCATCACGTCAGAACTGGATGCAGACATTAGACAGAATTAAAAGCCTAAAACCTGTAACAGTAGTACCGGGCCATTATATGGGTAATACAGCTATGACGCTGGAATCAGTGAATTTTACTCAAAATTACCTGACTACACTGGAAAAAGAGTTACCAAAAGCAAAAGACTCGGCTGAATTAATTTCAATTATGAAAAAACATTATCCAAATTTTGCCGAAGAATCCAGCCTTGAATTAAGTGCAAAAGTGCTGAAAGGCGAAATGCAGTGGCCTCAATAAATTAAAAACATCACGGGTGTTACGAATCGTATCACCCGTTTTTTATTATCCCCCCTGAAATATAAGAACCTATAACAAAAATAAAATCACCTTTTCAAAAAGGGTTTCATATTTTATAATTCACAACAATCAAAATGAAAAACAGTCATATATAAAAATCAAAAAAACCTCCAATTAAACATAATTCATTTCTAATTGACGTGATATTTATCCGTTTTTTATATTTCCAAATGATTAATAAATTGAAGTTGTGATCAATAGGTCATATCTGAATAAATCAATTTGAATTAAAATTCCGCTTACTTTAGATTTAGTTTCAACGGAGAGATAAGCGAACCACCCTAAGATAACTAGATGCTTTTAACATCTAAGTTATATAAGGTAAGCTTAAGGCCAACTAGATGCTTCCAACGTCTAGCGCAAGCAGGATGAACAGCCTAAACCAGCTAGATGCTTCCAACGTCTAGCGTATACGGGAGCTACCCAGCCTACTAGATGCTTTTAACATCTATCGTATGCAGAAAGTAGCCCAACACATTAGATGCTTTTAACATCTACCATGTGATTAATGTGTACTATAGGCTCTAATCCTGCTCTCTCCCATACTTCTCATCTTTATTTCTCTGCCAATAAATAAGATTATTCAAGTTCAATAGATTGACCGGTAGAAAGATTCTTTGCAATCGGCAACCATAACCTTCCCCACATACCACTACAGTGACAAGCATAAACATGCTGTATATTCTCTTTTTTGATATATCGCCTGATACTTAAAAGTTTAAAAGGAGACGCATAACGTAAATGTAGGCCCCCGATAATGGCATAGATCTTATCGATACCCGTTATAGACTTACAAAATTCAACCATATCGATAACACCACGATGACCACAGCCAATAAAAATAATTAATCCATACTGTGATTTATAAATTAATACTCCTTCATCCTTTACAAAATCAGGGGAGTAATTTTCACCAACGATCACACCATAGCTTTTATTTTCTTCTTTTTTAATTTCTCCTGAATAAATGAAACTATCACTAATATGCATTTCATCTTTTGAAAAAAAGGTGTCGAAATTATCATAATTAACCTCTCTGGATAACATTTTAAATTTCATCGCATTATTTTTCGTTATTAACCATCCATAGTACCTCTTATCCTTAACTCCGGGGTGACAAACCACTTTAGCGTTTGTAGAGAAAAAAGGCAGACCACCACAGTGATCAAAATGACCATGTGAAATAATAACAGTGGAAATTTTTGATAAGTCTATATTTAGTTTCTTGGCATTATCGATAAAACTCCCATCTGGCCCTGTATCAAAAAGAATTGTGTTTTCCTGATCCTGAATTAATAAACTTAACCCCTGCTTGTTGATTAAGCTTCCCTTATAAGGTGCAAAAACCTGATTTTCCAATAATGCTGTTATTCTTAGTGTCATGGTGCACTCGTTTAGGCTGTAATGTTTCTGTCATTATTCTGATTACACACGATAAAATTCATTATCTGACTTTGCTAAATCCCGATTATATTGAACTCTAACAAATTTAAAAACATCAAAAGTATGGCAGAAAAACAGAGATAAGGCCCAAAAGCAATAAACTCCGGATAATTTTTCCTTTGCAGCCAAATCACCACAAACCCTAATAATCCGGAGGTTGAAGACAGAAGCATCAGCACAGGGATCATTTCCGCACCAATCCACGCACCTATTGCGGCAGTCAGCTTTAAATCACCATAACCTATTCCCTCTTTCCGCAAGACAGACCGACATAACCAATATAATAACCACAAAAATAAATACCCTGATATGGCGCCATATACCGCACTCTTGATCGGAATTAAATTATTATCACTATTAAACACCAATCCAAACCATAATAAAGGCTGAGTGAGAACATCTGGTAACTGATAAGTTTTTATATCAATAATGGCTAAGAAGACTAAAGTAATGCAAAAAAATGAAATTGCTATATTATTTAGATTAATTAATTTATTGAACCATTGATTTTTTTCATCCATGAAAATGCTCAATATCCCTTCCATAAATAACGTCCCTGTTATGATATCCCTTATTTATTTTCTGATATTAATCAGAACACGGTGAATATTAGATTTTTATTCAGGTCATTAGCAATGAAAAATCGACTAAAACTGCCATTCTGAAATAAATATGCGAACCCGCTCGCAAGATCTTCTTACCTGAGAGATATAACCTATGGATTTCGAGCTACATTGCAGCGGCAAGGAAATGATAAATTTATTGGGAACGGGTTTTCCCAGCCAACAAAGAGGCACTTGAAAGACGACGGGTATGGCTTGATTACGCTATCAGCGCTCCTTTATCATGACCGCATATGCCATACCGGGGTTATCCGGAGAAAAAAGGAAAGAAAAATATGCGAATTCCCCGCATCTATCATCCAGCCCCCCTCACTGTAGGAACTGAAATCCACCTGAGTGATGACGCCGCCAACCATGTTGGTCGTGTACTCAGAATGAGTAACGGGCAGCAATTACAACTCTTCGATGGAACCAATCAGGTTTTTAATGCAGAAATTACTGAGGCCAGCAAAAAAGCCGTCAAAGTATATATCCATCAAGGGGAGTTGTCTGATCACGAATCACCATTAGATCTTCATCTGGGGCAGGTTATGTCCCGGGGTGAGAAAATGGAATTCACAATCCAAAAATCGGTTGAACTGGGCGTTAACACTATCACGCCATTACTTTCTGAACGCTGTGGTGTAAAACTGGATGCGGAAAGGCTGGAAAAAAAACGCCAGCAATGGAGAAAAATTGCAATTTCAGCCTGTGAACAATGCGGACGCAACCAGATCCCTGAAATACGTCCTATTATGTCACTTGAAGCGTGGTGTGCAGAAAGCGATAACAGCCTAAAATTAAATCTGCATCCCCGTGCCAGCCAAAGTATAAATACGCTGCCATTGCCGGTGGAAAAGATTCGTTTGCTGATTGGCCCTGAAGGGGGATTATCCGCCGAAGAAATAGAAATGACGGCAAATCACCAGTTTACTGATATCCTGTTAGGCCCTCGTGTCCTGCGGACAGAAACTACGGCACTCACTGCAATAACAGCACTACAAGTTCGTTTTGGTGATCTGGGTTAATACCCTATGAATTTCAGGTTAAAACTTGAAAAACGACGGGTAAAGGAGAAATAATGATCAAGCTCGGTATAGTGATGGACCCAATTTCATCCATCAATATTAAGAAAGACACTAGTTTTGCCATGCTGCTGGAAGCACAGAAACGTGGATGGGAAATCCATTATATGGAGATGAATGATCTCTATCTGCATCAAGGGGAAGGTCGTGCGCGCACCCGTCTGCTGACTGTAGAGGAAAACCCTCAGCAGTGGTATCAGTTTGACAGTGAACAGGATATCGCCCTAGATACACTGCAAGTTATCCTGATGCGTAAAGACCCACCTTTTGATACTGAGTTCATCTACGCTACTTATATTCTGGAACGGGCTGAAGTCAAAGGAAGCCTGATCGTCAACAAACCACAAAGCCTGCGCGACTGTAATGAAAAGCTGTTTACTGCATGGTTCCCTGAACTGACGCCAGATACACTGGTAACACGCAGTGCCAGCAAGTTACGTGAATTCCATCAAAAACATGGTGATGTTATTTTCAAACCATTGGATGGTATGGGAGGTGCATCTATTTTTCGGCTGAAACAGGATGATCCGAATATCGGTGTGATTATTGAAACACTGACAGAGCACGGCAATCGTTTCTGTATGGCACAAAATTTCCTGCCCGCCATTAAAGATGGAGATAAACGAGTACTGGTTGTAGACGGTGAGCCTGTGCCTTACTGTCTCGCCCGTATTCCGGCACAAGGTGAGACGCGAGGCAACCTCGCCGCAGGCGGGCGTGGTGAAGCGCGGCCTCTGTCAGAAAGTGACTGGGCAATAGCACGAGCTGTCGCACCTGTTCTTAAAGAGAAAGGGTTAATTTTTGTCGGTCTTGATATCATTGGCGATCGTCTGACTGAAATCAACGTTACCAGCCCAACGTGCGCACGTGAAATAGAAGCGGCCTTCCCTGAAGTGTCTGTTACGGGTATGCTGATGAATGCAATTGAAAAACGATTGGGTAAACAAACGGTATAATAGGTTAAACAGCTTCCGTTCCGTGGTGGCATTTGCCATTTATTATGTGGGCTCACATACTGTGTGGGCCACTTTATTCATTTATCGTAAAAATCACCATCAGAAAAAACATGAACTTACAGCACCATTTCCTTATTGCTATGCCTTCGCTTACTGACCCTTATTTCAACCGTTCTGTAGTTTACATCTGTGAACATGATCAAAACGGGGCTATGGGGTTAGTGATCAATAAGCCAATCGCTCAGATTTCTCTTCAGGGAATACTGAAGAAATTAGCGATCTCTCCCGAAGACAGAGACAATAATATCAATCTGGACAGGCCTGTTATGGCTGGTGGGCCATTATCTGAAGAGCACGGTTTTATTTTACATACGCCACAGTCCGGATTCAGCTCCAGTATACAAATCTCTGATAAAACCATGCTAACGACTTCCAAAGATATGCTCGAAGCATTAGGCACACCACGCCAGCCGAAAAATATTTTAATGACGCTCGGGTATGCAGGCTGGGAAAAAGGCCAGCTGGAAAACGAAATTATAGAAAATAGCTGGCTGACTGTCAGTGCTGACCCCTCAATTATTTTCAATACTCCCATTGCCGATCGCTGGCATGAAGCTGCATCCTTATTGGGAATAAATATCCACAATCTCGCATTACAAGCAGGACATGCCTGATGAAAAACCGGACAGTGATTGCCTTCGATTTCGGTACCCGCAGTATTGGTGCGGCTGTCGGACAGGAAATAACCGGCACAGCCCGAGCATTAGATTCTTTCAAAGCCAAAGAGGGTTCTCCTAATTGGGATATGGTTGAAAAGCTTCTCAAAGAATGGCAGCCAGATTTAGTCATTGTTGGTCTGCCACTCAATATGGATGGCACAGAGCAGCCGGTCACTGTTCAGGCCAAAAAGTTTGCTAATCGTATACACGGCCGCTTTGGCGTTCAGGTTGAGCTGCACGATGAACGATTAACCACGGTAGAGGCTCGTTCTCATCTGTTTGATCACGGCGGGTATCGGGCTCTCGATAAAGGCAAAGTCGATTCCGCTTCTGCTGTCGTCATTTTGGAAAGCTGGTTTGAACAACACTATTGATCATTGAGAAATTGGTCATTGAGAAATTGATCATTAAGAAACCGATTATTAAAAAGCTGATCATTGAAAGCCATAATCGTAAATAAAGAATACAGTGAAATTATAACCATAGGTATTTGCTCCACTATCGCACCAGCTATTCCGCCAGCAAACCCGATAATTTGCGTTGTTGGCGGCTCTGCTCGTAGGTTTGCATACCGCAGGCAGCTCCGGTTTGCATTAACGTTGCTATCTGGTGGTTTTTTCCTTCCCTGATCAAATGGCTGACAGCCTGATTGACGACTAAGATTTCATAAACAGCTACCCTGCCCCCATCTTTAGCCGGAAGTAATTGCTGGGCAATAACTGCCTTTAAACTCCCTGCCAGCTGAGCGCATATCCATCCTTTTTCATCAGCGGGAAACACATCCACCAAGCGGTCTATTGCCTGAATTGCTCCACGGGTATGCAGTGTTGATAAAACCAAGTGGCCAGTTTCAGCGGCTGTCAGTGCCAACCGAATAGTCTCTTTATCACGAAGCTCTCCCAACAGGATGACATCAGGGTCCTGCCTTAATGCTCCTTTCAGCGCTGTCTGGTAATCCGGCACATTCTCCCCGATTTGCCGTTGCTGTATCAGGCAATTTCGACTTCGATGAACAAACTCTATCGGGTCTTCCAGCGTAATGATGTGTTTTCTGACATGATTATTGAGCGTGTTAATCATCGCTGACAGCGTTGTTGATTTACCGCTTCCGGTTGCGCCTGTGACTAATATCAGACCGTTTTTTGTCGGGCTATTGTCTTCCTGTAAAATAAGCTGCTGGATAATATCTGGCGCATATAACTGTTCTAACGTCGGGCATTTATCAGGAATTAACCGTAAGACTAATGAAATATGTTCCTGCTGGTAGAATAAATTTCCCCTGAGCCGCCGCTTATCCTGCATTTCCACGACAAAATCAAAATGCCCAGCGATCCGTAATTGCTGTTGTTGTTCCTCAGTTAATACTCCTCTGCTCCATACACTGATGAAACTATCATCAATCTCAGCCAGATGTGTCTGCGGGTATAGCACATCATTAATGCGCAAAATTGGCACTTTCCCGACACAAAGATGCAGATCGGAGGCATTATGCTTTACACTAAGAGCCACTAACTTTTCCATATTCATTTTTTAATCTCCTGAGTTTCTTATGCACAATATCGAACAAAATCTTCACGATGTCAGGAACAACATCATCCTCGCAGCTCAGAAATGCGGGCGCTCTCCAGAAGAAATTACGTTACTTGCAGTCAGTAAAACAAAACCTGCGGAAGCTATCGCAAAAGCTATAGCCACAGGCCAGAGGGAATTTGGCGAGAATTACGTTCAGGAGGGTGTTGAAAAAATTCAACAGTTTGCTAACCGCAACGATTTGATATGGCACTTCATTGGGCCTTTACAGTCTAATAAAAGTCGTTTGGTGGCCGAACACTTTGACTGGTGCCATACTATCGATCGACTAAAAATAGCACAGCGATTAAGTGAACAACGCCCTGAAAGTATGTCTCCGCTTAACGTTCTGATTCAGATTAATATTAGTGGGGAAAACAGTAAGTCAGGCATTTTGCTTGAGGAGCTTGAAGAGTTGGCTGCAAAAGTGAATTTACTGCCTAATCTGGTATTACGTGGTTTGATGGCCATTCCTGCACCGGAAGAAGATTATGAACAACAAGCTGCAATTTTTCGTCGGATGGAACAGGCTTTTATTAAATTAAAGGCACAATACCCACAGATAGATACACTTTCTATGGGAATGACTGATGATATGGAAGCGGCTATTGCCTGTGGCTCAACTTTAGTACGCATCGGGACAGCCATTTTCGGCGCCCGCGAGTATGGTTCTACCGTACGTTAACAGAACAAAATTAATTAATATTTGAGACAATCTCTTCATGGAAAATAGAAAAATCACTTTTATCGGTGCGGGAAATATGGCTCATGCCATCATTGCCGGGTTGATCAAAAAAGGCTATCCAGCCAACCTGATAACTGTCTGCTCACCCAATACAACTCGCCGGGATGTTCTGGCAGAAAAGTATGGCATCAATAGTCAGAGTGACAATATTCGCTATGCCAAAGAAGCGGATGTTATTATCTTGGCGGTTAAGCCTCAAATGATGGCAGAGGTTTGTGGCTCTTTACGCTCACAGGTCAATTTCCAACCGAAACTCATTCTTTCCATTGCCGCCGGTATTCCGCTTTCCCGTTTTTACTCATTTTTGCAGGAAAACCTTAATATTATCCGTATCATGCCAAATACTCCCGCACTTATCGGGCAAGGAATCAGTGGCATGTTTGCACCTGAACAGGTAAACCAATCAGATCGTCAGTTTGCTGAATCATTGATGAACAGTGTCGGTAAAGTTTGCTGGGTAAACGATGAAAATAATATTAATGATATTATTGCCGTCGCCGGAAGCGCTCCGGCGTATTTCTTCCTGTTTATGGAATCGATGCAACAGGAAGCCGAACGGATGGGCTTTGACAGCCAAACAGCCAGAGAGCTTGTCCTGCAAACGGCTATTGGTTCAGCTAAACTTGCTGCATCACAGGCAGAACTTCCTTTTTCTATCCTGCGTGAACAGGTAACATCTAAAGGTGGTACAACTGCTGAAGCATTACGCATTTTTTATGAAAACCATTTGCCGGAGGTTGTATCCCAAGCTATGCAGGGAGCTATTCGCCGGGCACAGGAAATGGAAAAATTATTTTAAACAACCAATATAATTTAATCAGGGCTGCTACATGCAATTCTTAAACTTTCTTATTATGAATTTTCTGTGGTTATACACCGCAGTTCTTTTACTGCGTGTCTGGATGCAGTGGGCAAGGTGCGATTTTTACAACCCATTTTCACAATTTATCGTTAAAATCACTCAACCGGTAGTGCGCCCCTTGCGCAGAGTCATCCCGCCGGTAGGTCCTATTGATACAGCATCTGTGATTTTGGCTTACTTACTTGTCATGATCAAAATGTTATTTCCCTATTGGCTGGAAACAGGGCAATTTTTACTGCCTCACGCTATCGTCTTCCTTTTTGGTTTTATCGAACTGCTTACCGCAGTCGGAAAACTGATATTCTGGCTTGTGATCGTCCGCGCATTATTGAGCTGGATCAGTCAGGGACGTAACCCTGTTGATTACGTTCTGATCCAACTAACAGAACCCTTGATGGCACCTATCCGCCGGGTTATCCCATCAATGGGAGGAATCGATTTTTCAGCCATGATTGTCATGTTGATTCTGTATGCGCTGAATGCACTACGTTACGATGTTATGTCATGGTTAGCAGCAATGATAACTGGTTAAGAAATTAGGTTAATTGGATATAAACAATGCAGAAAGTTGTTCTTGCCACAGGAAATGCGGGCAAAGTACGGGAGCTGGCTGGTTTACTGGCTGATTTCGGTTTAGATATCGTAGCTCAGACTGAGTTGGGTGTGGATTCCGCCGATGAAACCGGCCTGACTTTTATTGAAAATGCCATCCTTAAAGCTCGTCATGCTGCGGCAGTCACCGGTTTACCTGCTATTGCTGACGATTCAGGACTATCAGTCGATGCACTCGGTGGTGCGCCGGGCATTTATTCAGCACGTTATGCGGGGGCTGATGCCTCCGATCAGGATAATCTGGAAAAACTACTGGAAGCCATGGGCGATATCCCTGACGAACAACGCCAGGCTCAGTTCAATTGCGTTCTGGTTTATTTACGTCATGCAGAAGATCCGACACCTCTGGTCTTTCACGGCCGCTGGTCTGGTGTGATTACCCGTGAAGCAGTAGGCAACGGTGGCTTCGGTTATGATCCGATTTTCTTTGTACCAGAATTTGGCTGTACAGCAGCAGAATTAAGTCGTGAACAAAAAAGTGCTGTTTCACATCGTGGGCAAGCCTTAAAAATGCTGTTGGAAGCCATGAGTAATGCTTAAATTACCACCATTGAGTCTCTATATTCATATCCCCTGGTGTGTACAGAAATGCCCTTATTGTGATTTCAATTCACATGCATTAAAGGGAGACGTACCACATCAGGAATATGTCGAACATTTACTGACAGATTTACGTAATGATTTGCTAATGGTTGAAGGGCGGGAAGTATCAACGATCTTTATCGGTGGAGGCACGCCCAGTTTACTCAGCGCGGAAGGCATGCAGCGGCTGCTTGATGGCGTCAGGGAGCTGTTGCCACTTTCCCCACAGGCAGAAATTACGATGGAAGCAAATCCGGGAACGGTTGAAGCTGATCGTTTCAGTGCCTACCAAAAGGCGGGGATTAACCGGATTTCAATCGGCGTACAGAGTTTCGGTTCAGATAAACTTATCCGCTTAGGGCGTATTCACGGCCCCGAGGAAGCGAAACGAGCAGCACAACTGGCTGACGGGCTTGGCCTGCGCAGTTTCAATCTGGATCTGATGCATGGCCTGCCTAACCAGACACTCGATGAAGCACTGAACGATTTACGTCAGGCCATTGAACTCTCACCACCTCATTTGTCGTGGTATCAGCTAACTATTGAACCGAATACCAGTTTTGGTTCACGCCCGCCAGTCCTGCCGGATGATGATGCACTATGGGATATTTTCTCTCAGGGGCATCAGTTATTGACGAAAGCAGGTTATCAGCAGTATGAAACTTCAGCATATGCCAAACAAGGTTATCAGTGTCAACATAACCTGAATTACTGGCGATTCGGTGATTATCTGGGAATTGGCTGCGGCGCACACGGAAAAATATCGTTTGAAGATGGGCGTATCCTGCGTACAGTGAAAACCAAACATCCGCGCGGCTATATGCAAGGACGTTATTTAGATCAGCAAAATCAGGTAGATCACGATGATCGTCCATTTGAATTTTTCATGAATCGTTTTCGTTTGCTGGAAGCTATGCCACGGAAGGATTTCAGTGATTTTACCGGATTACCGGAAAACGCCATTCGTCCGCAACTCGATAAGGCTCTGGCAAAAGGCTATATCACTGAAAGTGATACACACTGGCAAATCACGAAACATGGAAAATTATTCCTGAATTCGTTATTGGAACTGTTTTTGTAGCCCTGCCTTATAAAACTGCTTTTATAAACATCGTTCCTGTAAAAATAAGGCTGCACCCTTCGTTTCTGGCGCAGCCTTATTTTATTAATGTGGAAGAACAAATTTAATCAGTGTGATTTTGATTATAGCGCATCAGCAATTGCATTAACCTGATGTGTCAGGCTCTCTATTCCGCCACCGGACAGATACCATAAATCAGGTTGCAGATAGACGATTTTGCCATTTTTATAAGCGTTGGTTGATTTCACCTGAGCTGTTTCAAACTGAGCTTTTGTTAACTCCCCAGCTCCAATCGCTTTACTTCTATCAATAATAAAAATGACATCAGGATTTGCCTGAGCAATCATTTCTGATGTTACAAGACGGCTCTTATCGTTATCTGGTTTTGCTGGCAATTCAGCACGTTGCGCTTTCACCACATTGTAAACAACGGTTTGATTATTCGGGTATAGCTCACCGGCATTATGTAATAAAACCAGCACCTTATTATTTGACGATTTTGCTTTTTCCTGCGCAGTAGTGATCGTTCTTTCTAAATCAGCCTGCTGTGCTTTTACTGCGTCTTGTTTATCGAACACTTCACCTAATAGCTTTAAGTTACTTTCAACGGACGGCAGATAATTTTTATTATCCGTACTTAAATTCACTGTTGGTGCGATTTGGGATAAACGATCATAAAAATCGTCCTGACGCCCGGTGATCACAATCAAATCAGGTTTTATTTCAGCCAGTTTTTCTAAATCCGGGGATTTCATCCCACCAGCATCATTCATTTTTTCAGATACACTGCTGCGCACATATTCAGGCAAACTTTCTTTCGGCAAGGCGATAACACGCTCAGATAACCCTAATTTGGCCATTGAATCGTAAGTACCGAAGTCAAATAAAACCACGCGCTCAGGGTTTTTCTTAACTTTTGTTTCTCCAGAAAAATGTTTTACCGTGACATCATTTCCAGACTGAGTGATTACTGAATTGGGCGTAAATACTGTAGATTGCTGGCTGAATGCGCTGTGACTGGTGACAGAAAACAATGAGGCTAAAATAATCGGCAGGATTTTTTTCATTAGGACACCTGAAGTTATCGTTTATATAAACAGTGAGTTGCATTCTAGATGCCCGATATAGGATGTCAATCAAATAAGAATCAATTTCATCTAGATTCTTATTTGATATGAAATACTGTGATTTAGTTAATGGAATTCAAAAGGCTGGTACGCAACTGTTCCAGTTTATTTGTTTTATCGCACACTTCCCCTTTAAAGCGTTTCAGCTCTTTTTCCTGTTTTTTCCATTCTGCTTCAAAACCATTCTGCGCATTTCCCAAACCGCCGAGAAGAGACATTAACATCTGTTTGCCGTCACCATTCTGATTACTTGTTTTACGGCTCATTTCATTAATGCTGTCCTGCAAAATTCCCCCCAAACTCTGTTGGATAAGATCCTTCCCGGCTATTTCTGCCTGTTTGATAGCCTGATAATTGAAAGAAATACCATCAGGACGGGTTTCCAGTACCTTATCAATTTGCTTATTCAGATCAGATTCCAGTCGGATCAGGCGGGTACGAATATTGCTATCCTTTCCCATCGTTTCAGAAACAACTTTATCCAGCGCCTCACGCGCATCAGTAAGATGATTTAAAGCCTTTTTTTTCACCCACGGTAAATCCTGCCGGGTAACTTGCTGAAACTGCTTTGCCTTATTGCGCTGATCGGCATTCAACGACAATGCCTTACCATTACGAAAAACAGAGCCATCAGGCATAATTTTCAGGCTTCTGTTTTCACCAATCATCTGAACTGAGTCGGCCGTAACAATAATGTCATCTTTGAGTGTCGTCCGGCATTCTGAATCAGCCTGTGCCTGAACAGCAAATACCAGTGATGCCGCAACCACAATTTTTCGTAACATACCTTCTCCTGTTCTCCTCAGCGTTGTACTCCTCTACTGCTATTCAGAGCTACTGCAATTAGCTGCTAAGGTTTCAAATTAAAAAATAGAGCGCCCTATACGTTCAGCCAATTTTTCCAGTGCGGCACAACCAGCCAGAGAGTTACCCGAACGATCCAGTTCTGGAGACCATACCGTGACAGTAAATTCTCCCGGAACAACACAGACGATACCTCCGCCAACACCCGATTTTCCGGGCATACCAATCCTGAAAGCAAATTCTCCTGAACCATCATACATACCACACGTCAACATTAACGCATTAATCTGCCGGGTTTGCCGGAGGCTCAAAATTTGCTGACCGGAATCTATCATCCGCCCCTGATTAGCCAGATAAATAAAACACTGAGATAATTCAACACAATTCATTTTCAGAGCACAATACTGGAAATAGGTTTGCAGTACTGTAAGTACATCATTTTCAAAATTACCAAATGCTTTCATCAGGTAAGCAATAGCAGCATTGCGACTTGAGTGTTCCATTTCTGAGCGGGCAACGACCTCATCATAGCCAATATCTTTTTGCCCTGTGAGACTGCGCACAAACTCCAGCATCCTGTGTTTTGGCGCACTCAGGCGTGATTGCAACATGTCACAGATAACCAACGCTCCCGCATTAATAAAGGGGTTGCGAGGAATACCTTTCTCCAGTTCCAACTGCACCAGCGAGTTAAATGGCTGCCCCGAAGGCTCTGTTCCTACTCGCTGCCAGATATCCTCTTCTTTATAGCGTGTCATTGCCAGTGTCAGGCTCAGCACTTTAGAAATAGACTGGATGGAGAAACGTTTTTCCGCATTTCCCGCTTTAAAAACCTGACCATCAACCGTACAGATAGCCATTGCCAAATTATTTACCGGAACTTCCGCCAGAGCAGGAATGTAATCTGCTACTTTTCCTTGGCCAATCAAAGGGCGTACTTCATCTAAGATATCTGCCAGCAACGCATTAGAGAACCTTACTTTCACCACTTTTTCTCCAGACAAAAAAGGGCTCTCAAGGAGCCCCTGCATATAGCGTCAAAATTTCAATACACGCTATCTTTTTATTAATGCAACAGCGAACTAATCCCACCACATATCAAATAACTCTGATGTGGCAACTTCTTCCATACCGCGATCTTTCAACCAGTTATCAATCAACTGACGGTGCTCTTCAGTGCATTTACCGATTTTCTGCAAACAGACCAGACCTTCCCACTGTAAATAGCCGCTGGCATCCAGTGCCAGCCCATTTGGCTCGATTAATTCTTCGATCAGAGCATCAACCGTGCTGTCTACAACCTCAACGGATGTATCAGCCGGAAAGTTCCATCTGACGGAAAAACCTAATTCCTGAAACTCATCAATACGCAGTTTTTTACGCAGACGGCGACTACGGTTTTTAGCCATTATTTTACCCTCTCAAACATTAGATCCCAAACGCCATGCCCCAAACGATGACCGCGCATCTCAAATTTTGTGACAGGGCGTGAATCAGGACGTGGTACATAATCATTGCTTTCCGAGATGTTGCGATAGCCTTCGGCTTCGCTCATCACTTCCAACATATGTTCAGCATATGGCTGCCAATCTGTTGCCATATGGAATACACCACCGATTTTCAGTTTATTTCTGATCAGCTGGGCAAAAGCAGGCTGTACAATTCGACGCTTATTATGCCGTGCTTTATGCCACGGATCAGGGAAGAATAGCTGAACCATTTCCAGCCCCTGTTCAGGGATCATATTTTCCAGTACTTCAATCGCATCATGGCACATCACACGCAGATTGCTGATATTCTCATCTTCAGCAGAAGCCAGACATGCACCCACTCCCGGAGCATGAACTTCAATCCCGAAAAAATTCTTCTCTGGATTCTGGCTCGCCATTGTGACCAGCGATGTCCCCATGCCAAAACCAATTTCCAACACAACAGGTGCATCACGGCCAAACAATTCAGCCATGTTTTGCAGTTCAGGCTGATAATCCACACCCATATCTGGCCATACATTATCAAGAGCATGTTGCTGACGAGCCGTTAACCGCCCCTGCCGACGCACAAAACTGCGGACACGGCGCAAAGCCCTGCCATTTTCATCATATTCCGGTGAAATTACGTTATTTATCATGGTACTGTCTATTGGTACTTTCTATCAGTTTTAAAGGCTTTTGCTCTGGCTTCCGGGACGTTATGTACCGCAGGATTGCCTAAAGAGAGCGCAGTTATGCAAAGATGGCAGAGTTTATCAAGTTCAGTGCTCATAAGCACAACTTTAATGTTAAATTGTGTGGTGCTTCGAAACAAAGTTCGGGTTTACACTGAGGTTACACTATGTTGCAATCCCGTTCACGAAACGATTCTCAGATATAAAGACAATTATTCTAATGATGGAAGCCGAGCAATTTTCACAGGCGGTACTTGAATGGTATCACCGTTATGGTCGCAAAACTCTGCCGTGGCAGCTGGAAAAAACATCCTATCACGTCTGGCTTTCAGAAGTGATGCTGCAACAGACTCAGGTTGCGACCGTCATCCCTTATTTCCAGAAATTTATTTCACGTTTTCCTGATGTAGCCTCACTGGCAGCCGCTCCATTGGATGAAGTTCTGCATCTGTGGACAGGTTTGGGCTATTATGCCCGCGCCCGCAATCTGCATAAGGCTGCTCAGAGGATCGTGGAATTACACGCTGGAACATTCCCGACAACCTTTGATGATGTGGTCGCCTTACCCGGTGTAGGCCGCTCCACCGCAGGCGCTATACTTTCTCTCTCTCAGGGCAAACATTTCCCCATCCTTGATGGTAATGTGAAGCGTGTTCTGGCTCGCTGCTATGCTATTGATGGCTGGCCGGGTAAAAAAGAGGTGGAAAATCGACTGTGGGATATCAGTACCCGTGTGACTCCTGCGCTGGGTGTTGAATATTTTAATCAGGCTATGATGGATTTAGGTGCAATAGTATGTACCCGCAGTAAACCCAAATGTGAAATCTGCCCCCTTAATACAGGCTGTATTGCATATGCTAACCATAGTTGGACGAACTATCCGGGTAAAAAACCGAAACAGACAATCCCTGAAAAAACAGCCTACTTTTTATTGATGCAGCATGGCGATACAGTCTGGCTGGAGCAGCGCCCGCTTTCCGGTATCTGGGGCGGATTATTCGCATTCCCGCAATTTACTGATGAGAACTCACTAAAACAGTGGCTGGAACACTCAGGAATTGCTCACAGCCAACCTGAACAACTCACTGCATTTCGCCACACATTCAGCCATTTTCATCTGGATATCGTCCCCATTAAAATCGATATATCATCTTTCGATTCCTGCATGGATGAAAGTAAGGGACTTTGGTATAACTTACGCCAGCCAGCAACGATTGGGCTGGCAGCTCCCGTTGAGTATCTTTTGCAGCAGTTGGGATAAATTTTACCTATATTTTTTGCTCCATACTTTTTGTGCCATTACTAATTTGAGGATTTATCATGAGCAGGACTATTTTTTGTACTTTTTTGCAACAAGAAGCTGAAGGCCAGGATTTTCAGTTCTATCCGGGAGAACTGGGTAAGCGTATTTTCAGTGAAATATCTAAAGAAGCCTGGCAGCAATGGATGAGCAAGCAGACTATGCTGATTAACGAAAAGAAACTAAATACGATGAATCCGGAAGATCGCAAATTGCTCGAACAGGAAATGGTGAAATTCTTGTTTGAAGGGAAAGATATTAAAATCGACGGTTATACACCGCCGGAAAAATAATTTTTAATATCTGCTATTTATTGGGTGAAATCAGGATATTTAAACATCACCCAATAAATGAGAGTTTATCCTAATATCCAACGGCATCATAAAATGAAAAAACTGCTGGCACTATTCCTGTTCATCCCACTTCTAATTTCCTGCTCAAGTAAACAAGATACTGAATACAAAGAAGAATATATAAAAGATACTAACGGATTTGATATCTTGATGGGGCAATTCGCGCATGACATTGAAAATATCTGGGGATTACGTGAAGTTTTAATTGCAGGGCCTAAAGATTACGTAAAATACACCGATCAATATAAAACCCGCAGCCATATTAATTTTGATGCTGGCACCATTACTATTGAAACAATATCGCCTATTGAACCAAATAAACATTTACACAAGGCTATCGTAACAACCTTATTAATGGGCGATGACCCGGGTTCTGTCGACCTTTACTCTGACGCGAATGACATTCAAATCAGCAAAGAACCCTTTCTTTACGGGCAGGTTCTGGATAATACCGGTGAGCCAATTCGCTGGGAATGGCGGGCAAACCATTTTGCCGATTACCTGATCCAAAATAAATTACAGCGCCGTCAGTCGGGTTTGCATGTAATTTGGTCTGTCACAATACAATTAGTACCTAATCATCTGGATAAACGTGCTCATAAATACCTGCCTATTGTTCGTAAGGCTGCCATTAAATATGGCATTGATGAGTCCCTGATCCTTGCCATTATGCAGACAGAATCCAGCTTCAACCCATACGCAGTCAGCCGTTCCGATGCATTGGGGCTAATGCAGGTAATGCAGCATACTGCGGGGAGGGATGTATTCAGAGCACAGGGTAAATCCGGCCAGCCAAGCCGAAATTATCTTTTTGACCCTGAAAATAACATCGATGCGGGTACCGCTTATCTGGCGATTTTACAGAATACATATTTAGGTGAAATCCAGAACGCAACCTCGCGCCGCTATGCTGTTATTACAGCTTACAACGGTGGAGCTGGTAGTGTATTAAGAGTATTTTCCAGCGACAAGAAAAAAGCCGCTCAAGTTATCAACACAATGGCACCGGGTGATGTCTATGAAACTCTGACTAATAAACACCCATCGGCTGAATCTCGCCGTTATCTGATGAAAGTGAATAACGCACAAAAGAGCTATCGTCGATAAATAATCGCTACAAAATAGAGAAGGAGAGGCGTTCGCTTCTCCTTTTTTGTTCACATTTACAACCAATTGAATGAATTAAAAGCACTTGAATAAATTTATATAGAAAGTCGTTGACGGATTGGCGGGAATACTGTTTAATGCGTCCCCGTTAGCCCGGATAGCTCAGTCGGTAGAGCAGGGGATTGAAAATCCCCGTGTCGGTGGTTCGATTCCGCCTCCGGGCACCAAGATTTGATGCGGGTTTGTCAGAACTTGTTAAATTTCCTGACAAATGCGTGGAAAACAAACAATAGTTAATAAGATGTTAAATGACAATTTGCACGCTATTGTGATGTTTAAAGTAGTTTAGACAAGATTACAGGGTAGCTGTTTTAACAGTTACCCTTTTCTTGTTGAAGGTAATGATTTCAGTAATTGATTCTGATGTCAAGTCAGGTGAAAACTTCACGGGACACAGAACGGGCAGTATCGCTTTTTATGCCATCAATGTTGATGCAGGGTCGCTCACATACCACCTCCACCTCAATCCTGTCTGAGTCCCGCCCTGTTTTTTTTAAGCCGGTTTATTCATTCTCATCGCAATCCTTATCAACGCGATCGGTATATAACCCCAGTTCCCGCTCCAGTGTTTTCCCTGTCACTTCCATATCAAGATCAATATACTCCAGCGTCGTCGCAACATTGCGATGCCCCAGTAATCGTTTCACCATCGGCAGATTGCGATCCGGCGATTTCATCAGCGTTGACGCCACCGTGTGCCGATACCGGTGCGGGGAAACGGCAAAATCACACTCTCTGGATAACCGGCGGAAGAA
>NZ_NIBU01000270.1 GCF_002632485.1 Xenorhabdus innexi
TGCCCCGCCGCGGTTAAAGAAACTGAACCCCGGATGCCCGGTGCCGGTTGAGCGCCCGGTCACCGGCAATAATCCGGCCAGATGCTGCACCCACATCAGACGGCTGTGCCAGTGTTTTTTATCCTTTTGCGGGTTAAAGCACATCGGCAGCGCCCGTAAATAGGCATTCAGCGGTGACACACTGAATTCAGGCCGGACAGGCTGCAAGCCTGCGGTCAACAGGGTAGACGATAACTGGTGCACCCGATGATTCAAATCAGGCAGATCCCTGCCACGGACCAGAAAGGTGAGTGCACTGCGGTACAGTTTATGCCGTCGCCCCAGCAACGCTTTCACTTCCTGCACATCCTGCCGGACACGCAGCGATTCGGTGTTGTCCCCCACGGCATTTTTCGCCAGCCGGGTAAAATCCTCTTCCAGCCGATCCTGTGCC
>NZ_NIBU01000271.1 GCF_002632485.1 Xenorhabdus innexi
GTACGATGGCTCAGCCGAGTTCAGCCTGACCCTGCGTGAAATCTTTATTGTCGAGACACAGACGGCAAAAGGGTTACACCCGAACCTGAAAAAAGCGGCGGCGAAAAAGAAAAACATGGGGAAAACACAGCCGAAACCAAAAGCTGTACCAAAGAACAGTGACAGTAAAAACTCGATGCTCCATTGGCTCTTTGGAGGCGGAAAATGATATACGAAATCCCCGTTTCCACTGAAGAGATTCAGGAACAGTCATTTACCCTGTTCGGTATGAATCTGCGGCTCACGCTCTATTTCAACCCCGTTATCAACGGCTGGCAATTTGATTTGCTGGAAACCAATAGCGATACCTTCATTGCGCAACTGTACGGCCTGACGGTCAACAGCCCGGCGTTGCTGACCAAGAATCTGCCGTTCGTCATCTTAATGAGT
>NZ_NIBU01000272.1 GCF_002632485.1 Xenorhabdus innexi
TTTGCAGCACATTGCCGACCAGATGCGCCGGCACTACCGCACCAGTGAACACTGGTGGACAGAGCAGGGAGTGTGACCGCTCATGGCACAGTCAGAAAATTCCTCCCGCCAGCCTTCTCAGCCGCCCCGTAAGCCCGGTCTGTTGTACCGTGTGTTATGGGAATGGCCGTGGCAGCTTATCGGCTTTGGGGTGATGTCGTGGTTATTCAGCCTGCTACTGGAATATCTCGGTATGGCGTTTTTCTGGCCGGAGCAGGGGGCTACTCACAGCCAGACGATGATGAACACCGAGCTGCAATTTTTATCGACGGAATTTACCCGCAGTCTGTTGTTGTCAGACCCCGCCCAAACGGTGCCGGCCTGGCTGGCACAGGCGTATCAGTGGCTGTTTGTGGACAGTGGGTTTATGCGCTGGGTTCAGGGGCAGT
>NZ_NIBU01000273.1 GCF_002632485.1 Xenorhabdus innexi
AGGCTTCAGCACTCTTGATGTCAGATTACCTGAACAGTTCTCGCTAATCGAACAATTCAGAGTGCATTATCCCGTGGCTTTCCTGTGCCAACTGTTTGGTGTTTATCGCAGTAGTTATCAAGCCTGGCAAAATCGGGGGAAGCAGCCAGACCCCGAACGGGTGAAATTGAAGAGTCTGGTGCGTGAAGCCTTTAACGAGAGCCACGGCTCAGCCGGTGCGCGGACAATTGCAACGATGGTCACTACCAAAGGCAGACCATTGGGTCGATGGCTGGCGGGAAAATTAATGGCTGAACTGGAGCTGGTCAGTCGCCAGCAGCCGACACATCGCTATTCACGTAAGGAACAGGTTGATATTCCTAATCATCTTGACCGTCAGTTTGTGGTTACAGAACCCAATCAGGTGTGGTGTGGGGATGTGACCT
>NZ_NIBU01000274.1 GCF_002632485.1 Xenorhabdus innexi
TGCCGTTGGTGGTGAAAGTGATTACGGTCTGGTTGCAGGTACGGGAGGGGGGTGAAGAAGACGGCGCCGGCGGTTTGCAGTCACTGGCCCGGCTTGAGAATACACTCTACGGGGCGTTTTTCGTGATGGTGTTCTGCTGTGTGCCATTGGTCAGTGTCAGCCTGACCACCCTTCAGTATGACCCCTCCCGGGCCAAAAGCTGTGGCACCTGGACACCGGCCGCTCCTGAGAAAAGTGGTTATGCGCCGGTGATGTCCAGCCTGAATAACCAGACCGCGGCGGTGCCGGTCTGGTGGGCGATGGTGCACCGGTTATCCAAAGGACTGACACAGGCGGCGGTCGCCACCATTCCCTGCCGGCCGGATTTGCGGCAGCTGCGTTTTGAGGTGCAGCATACCCGCATCAGCAACCCGGCGCTGGCG
>NZ_NIBU01000275.1 GCF_002632485.1 Xenorhabdus innexi
GTGGAAGAACTGCGAGGGAGATTTGAATACCAGTCTCCAGTTCGTCAATCTGGCATTCCTTGTCTTACTGCTGCGCAGAAAAAATACTGAATAGCCTCTGAATCACGCAAGGGGTCATATTTCCTTTTTCCCGTAACTGATTATCCATTGAGCCACTGATGTCTTTCCCCTGATAGTTCCACAGACATAAGCTGACTAAACAGGAGTTGTTTTTTATGTCTGAGCCTGAGGAAAACACCGTCCCGCCGCCACACCGTCGTGCCGGTGTACTGAAATCCGCCTTAACCATTGAACTGCACACCCACTACGCCATCCGCCTCTGGGCAGGGCGTAAAAAAGAAGACGTCACCGGCCGCCGTCAATACCCGGACATTATCGGCATGCCGCAGGTCATTAAACGGGCGGGGACTATCAGC
>NZ_NIBU01000276.1 GCF_002632485.1 Xenorhabdus innexi
GGCAACGACAATTAGTGATGCCCCTGATGGTTTTATAAAAATTAAAGCGAAAAATAAAGGAACAGCTGATATTCCGGTTAAAGACAGTAATGACGAAGTTACTATACTGAAATCAAAAGATTTTTCTGTAATAAATGAAGTTGTCAATAAAGTATACCTCCAGTTTTACGGAACTTCCCTGCCTACAGAGGATAAACAAACCAGCGAATTCAAAGATACTCTCCATCCTAAAGTAATAATACTCGTTGATGGTGTAAAACAGGAAGAAATCACGCCTGATGAACAAGGGAATTGGCGTTCAGGTAAGGAATATTATGCAAGAAGGGGAGTGTATATTTTTACTATCCATGAAACTTCTGATAATAAATATTATCAGGCACGGAAAGATAAAGTACTGGAATGTACAG
>NZ_NIBU01000277.1 GCF_002632485.1 Xenorhabdus innexi
GGTGATGCCGTTGCTGCTGATTAGTTTTGGCGGGCGCTGGCTGGCACAGTTTAAGCGCGGCAAACCGGAACATTATCTCTGGCTGACACTGGCAGAGCAAAAACGTCGGCTGGGTCTCGGTGATCCGGCCCTGATTATTGCGGCGCAGGGCTGGTCATTGCGTCGCAGCAGGTGCGCGCGATGAGCCGGTTTCGTCATGCGGTGAAAAATCGCGATCAGCATATTCTGACCCTGCGGCTTGCTTGCGGGGTGTTAGTACTGGTTTTGCTGATCACCCTGACCGGCTGGATGATCGCACCCCGTAATCTGACTGTCCATAACCCGCCGGATTTGCGCAGTGGCAGTACCCGGGCGTGGTGGGAAGTCCCGCCACCGAGTGTCTACAGTTTTGCCTTTTATATT
>NZ_NIBU01000278.1 GCF_002632485.1 Xenorhabdus innexi
TGAAGTCGTAACAAGGTAACCGTAGGGGAACCTGCGGTTGGATCACCTCCTTAACCGAACGATAGCAGACTGTGAGTGTTCACACAGATTGTCTGATGATAGTAAGACGAGCAAGCGTCTGCGAAGCGACTTTGTGTCCCCTTCGTCTAGAGGCCTAGGACACCGCCCTTTCACGGCGGTAACAGGGGTTCGAATCCCCTAGGGGACGCCACATTGCTCCGGTATCGGGTGAAAGCCGGTGCCATTTGGTATTGTTAAGCGTGACTTGCGAGTCAGTTTACCAATACATGCTCTTTAACAATCTGGAACAAGCTGAAAAATTTGAAACACTCAGTGATTTTGCTGTTTGACAGCAAGGTGATTGAGGAGTCTCTCAAAACCCCAATC
>NZ_NIBU01000279.1 GCF_002632485.1 Xenorhabdus innexi
CATACGAGATGAAACAGCTTTCAAATTATTAACCATTATGCTGATTGAAAGTTTGGGTGGATATGAGATCAGCAAATGAACATGATCTTGTTCGCCGTCTATTTCAATAAGCTGACACTCCAATTTTACGCAAGCAGATTCAAACGCCTCTTTCAACTGCTTAATCATTACACCCGTAAAAATCTTGTTTGCTCACACTATGCCTTTTTCTGAGGTCATCTTGAAGCAGTGCTTTATTGTGCGCGCTCACTTTACAAAACCTATTTAAGTCAATAATATAAAGTCATTATACAGGTGAGCACTGAAATGTTAAGAGCAACAAAAGTACGCATTTATCCAACACAAGAACAAGCTGACTTTTTGATGGCTCAGTTTGGTGCTGT
>NZ_NIBU01000028.1 GCF_002632485.1 Xenorhabdus innexi
ACCTGCTCCAAAAGGCGTGGTCGGAAACGTATTTTTGGCTGGAAAAAGCACAAGAATATTTATGCCAGAACGCGTTCAAAACACCACAAAGAAAATCATGTAAAAACAAAACATTGGATGCGTGTTTTGAAAGGCTTAATTCTTAAGATCCTGTCTATGATTGCCCATAGATCAATCCTATGATCGATAAAAAATAATAAGAGTTATGGTTCAGGCTGTCCTAGCCAAAGCAATACCAGATATAAAAGATCTTAGTAATTAGCTACAGGCTGGCCTGAAAAGATTTATTATTAGCATTGTCATCATATTTTCTCCTTTCAGTCGTTAATTTGGGATTAGTAAATATCTCTATTTAAAACCAACGCATCATACTCCAGATATAATACAGATTGCCAGTAATTTATTTAGTTCACCCTGAATTATTTAAAAATAATACTGGCTAATAATATCAATATATAACCGGAAACATAATTTTATGCTTCCGGACACTGAGATTAATAAAATACAGACTTTAATCAGTCCATTCCTGATTTTGTAGGACAACCCTATAACCATCTATATCTTCAAAAGTTTTTCCAACCACATCCCAATAACCATTATATGATTGAACTATTTCAAAACCCGCATTTACCATGCGCTGACAGCATTGTTCCCAAACACTATTTTCACTAAAGTAAAAAACCAGTAGATTATCTTTTGTGGGGGCTTTCCCAACGACCGTTCCTTGATGGTGCGTAAATTCCAGATGATAGCTGTGTTTTTCATGACCAATAATTGAACCATCAAAACCATCGTGCCCCTGAAATTCACCTAATAGCTTGAACCCTAATCCATTAACATACATCTCTGTAATTTGTTTAAGATTATCAGTGGGTCTGGCTATTCTTAATATTGATGTTCTTGGGATCATTATATTCTCCATGTAATTTACTTTTATTTTTTTAGCTGATGAACATGCTAACTTTAAAACCTCAATTTAACTTTAGGTCAAGCCACATTCACCAAGATATTTTTTAATACACAGGGAATAAAATATTTACTCTTTAAACCTCAATTATTTTTTTGCCAGAAAAACACTAACTCAGGATCATCTTCATCAAGATTTTCTATATAGCCACTACTCCTGAAACCTGCATTTTTTAATAATAATCTCATCGGCTGATTAGATTGATTTGTAGATGCGAATAACTTCGGACAAGAACAAATTGATTTAAGGTAATTAATAAGTTGTAAACCAACCCCCTTCCTTCTGCTATTTTCTCCAACCATAAGCATTTCAATAAAGCCACAATCAAAAAAATCATAATGCAGTACACCATAAGCAATTACTTCACCATCTATATCAACCACATAACAAAACTGCTTCTTAACCCAATTTTTAATTTTCCCTGCACGACGATTATCATACAAAACAACCGGATCGATTCTGGTAAGAATATCGATATCAGGAAGATCAGCAAGCCGGATGCAGAGCGATTTATTTTTCCGAACATGGCTCAGATTCATTATAATACTCCGTTTTTTATCCTCTTCATCTTTCAAGACTGAAAAGTAACTTTTTAAGAACTCACTCTTTTACACCTTCCTAATACCGCATTCACCGGACTAAAAGGATCATTACTACTCAACGTAGCTACTACTCCCGATTGTTTAGTACCTACCAGATAAGAAAAATTTATATTGTCCTTAACAGAATCATAAATAACTTCCTTATTGTTTCTTGAGTCAAGAGCCATATTAACACCAAAGTAACCCCACGAGCCTTCTGGTTTTGCACCAGATGGCATATTAGGGTAAAGGCTGACACCTAAGTATTTTCCGTTTCCATCGGCTCTCACCTTCATCATAATTTTCGGAAAATACCCTCTGGGAAACTCTTTGGGAATTTTGGCTTCCCTGAATATATATGCAGGGTACAAATAACATAAATAGCTACCATCACGGATATCGAGTTTACCATCTTCAATGGAATAAACCCCGCTATCTGCCAGCAAGTAACTTGGAAACAACAATAAAACAGTGGCAATCTTCTTTAACATCATATTACCTCCTGTCTCCTGTCATGATTAGCGTGATTCAAGTATAGCTTTGATACTCAAATAGCACATCACCAAACGCTAACACTATTCTCTATAATTAATACTAAATTACTGTTATAGACTGAAACCAGACAATACTAGAGAGTCTGTATATTTCGCTGGAAACTTATTATTTAGACAAGGTGAATTACAGCAATGATCAAATGCCAGCGGGCATTATAAACCCCCTCGGGGTGCGGAGCTATTACTTCCACCCTATATTAGATACTTACTGCCTGATGACAAGTTCTATCCTATTAAATTTGATAAATTAAAAACCAATAAAACAAAAAAAGAACCTATAACTGATGCCCTCTACAAAAAATACAAAAGGTGGTTTCCAGCCTTATAGTTATTTAACCTCATCTCTCGCTATAAATTAATCATAACTCAGTTCAGCCCACCCACCATCAGAAATAATCTTTACTATTTTTCCACATTGAACCTTTCCGCATCTGGACACGGACGTCCAACCGGAAAAAATCGGATAAGTACGAGCAAAACTGTTTTTAATTACAACCTGTTACAAATACGCTCTTATTTGTATCTCAATTTTAGAGTGTGTATGCTAGTTTTACATTTTCAGTTACGGATCTTTATCTCACATGAAAATATATACCTTCCCTAAAAGTCGCTCATTAAGAGTTTTATGGGCACTAGAAGAGCTTGGCGTATCGTACGATACAGTTAGAGTTGATTTACTTAACGATAATCCTAATGTTACCTCCCCCCACCCTCGGGGAAAAGTCCCTTTTATGGTAGATGGCAATGTATCGGTAGAAGAAACATTAGCGATATGTCTTTATTTATGTGAAAAACACCCTGAAAAAGGTCTTTATTCAACTGATTTAAAAGAAAAATCAAACATCAATTCCTGGCTTAGTTTTGCGCTTACAGACTTAGAATCACCAATCTGGAATTTACTAAAACAACTGATTTTTATCCCCGAAGAAAAACGATCGTCAGAATTAGTTAATTATTTTAGAAAGGAATCCGAGAAAGTGATTAGCCAACTGAAACTTGATAAGGATTTTGAGTGGATTACAGGTAATAACTTTACTTTAGCCGATATATTTATGTCACATATACTTCTTTGGGCTAAATTTTGTAGCATCAGTATAAGTCCCACTATCAACGATTACATTAATAGAGCAACTAATCGTGCATCATATCTAAAGGCTCAAGAGAAAAACAATCAGTAAACTTGCAGAAAAGAGTCCTATCGTTGGTAGGGCTGTTAACAGCATTTATAAGAAATATAAAATCACACCACGTATTTTTTAATTTTAATCACTATGGTATAAGATAGTTTAAATTTAATTGATAAATTATGGAGATGACTTTCGTGAAGGATAGCGCTTCGTTAGACAATAAATCTACAGGATTTAATGCTTTTAACTTAATTTCCTGGATTGCTGTTATTGGTGGTACAGGTGTTTATCTTGCAGGGCTTTGGCGTTCAGATATGCAATTAAATGAAAAAGGATATTATTTTGCAATACTCCTTTTAGGATTATTTTCTTCAATTTCAATACAAAAAACTGTAAGAGATAAAGCTGATAACATACCTACAACACAAGCATATTATATTACCTGTATTATCGCGTTTTTTGCTTCGATAGCATTAATAGTTATTGGTTTGTTTAATGCTGACTTACTACCAAGTGAAAAGGGATTTTATGGGATTGCTTTTTTCTTATGTTTATTCGGCTCTATTTCTGTACAAAAAAACATCAGAGATATGGAACTCACTAAGTCACCAATAAAAAAAGAATTTAATACTAAATCAATCAGTGAAGATGATTAAAGAAAAGGCCAGCGGCCAGCATTAAGCTGGCCGCTGCCTACTGACAAAATAGCACGGCTCTGCCGTAATCCTCTCTAAAATCCATCTGAACGCCTTTCTGGTAGTGCTCCCTGACCTCTTTTTCAATCAGGAATATCATCTCGGTACTATCCAGTATGAAATGAATATGTAGGTACACAGCAGAAACAAAGCTCCAGCATGTGTTATCCGTATTCCATTAACAACTCAGATAACGAGCAAAAAACATTCACTTTAGTTTCAAAGGGTAATAAATTGTTAAGAATTATTCGCTTGTTGTTGAGTGAAGATGGGATTATTAAATCTACCTGTTTTTTGGTAGTAATGATGTAAACGATGTGGAGAATAACTTTGAAAAAACGCCTTCTTCTTTGCCTGTTGGCAAGTTCGGCTCTTTTAGCTTCAATGCAAACCTATGCTAGGGTTTGTTCAGATATGTACGCTCCTGGTAGTCAGACATATAAAGACTGTATACTTGCATGCACATTATATCCAGGCGGGGCTTGTTTATAATGTAAAACCGAGGAGGGCTGGAATTCTCCAACCTCCTCTTTGAATGCAATAACAATAAATTATTATTTGAAGCGTTCAAAACTAGGCTAGTTTTGATGACTTTTTGATAAACATTTCTCACATGAGAATAAAACAACGGGAACTATTAAGCCCCCGTTATTTATCTCAACCAGTCACTATTACATATGTGAAATAATAGCGTCACCGAATTCACTGCATTTCAGCAGCTTAGCCCCTTCCATCAGGCGCTCGAAGTCGTAAGTTACGGTCTTCGCGGCAATCGAACCTTGCATTCCCTTAACGATTAAGTCTGCGGCTTCAAACCAACCCATGTGGCGCAGCATCATCTCAGCGGAGAGGATTACTGAACCTGGGTTTACTTTGTCCTGACCTGCGTATTTGGGTGCAGTGCCGTGTGTTGCTTCAAACAGAGCACACTCATCGCCAATGTTTGCACCCGGTGCAATACCAATACCACCAACTTGTGCTGCCAGAGCATCAGAAATATAGTCACCGTTCAGGTTCATACACGCGATGACATCATATTCAGCCGGACGCAGCAGGATTTGTTGCAGGAACGCGTCTGCAATCACATCTTTGATGATGATATCTTTGCCGGTTTTAGGGTTCTTGATCTTCACCCACGGGCCGCCATCCAGCAGCTCACCGCCAAATTCGGTACGCGCTAACTCATAACCCCAGTCTTTAAAAGCACCTTCAGTAAACTTCATGATGTTGCCTTTATGCACCAGAGTCACTGATTCACGATCGTTATCAATGGCATATTCAATCGCAGAACGCACCAGACGCTTAGTACCCTCTTCCGAGCATGGTTTTACGCCAATACCACACTGTTGAGGAAAACGGATTTTAGAAACACCCATTTCATCCTGTAGGAATTTAATTACCTTATCGGCTTCCGCAGACCCGGCTTTCCACTCAATGCCCGCATAAATATCTTCCGCATTTTCACGGAAAATCACCATGTCAGTTAATTCAGGGTGTTTTACAGGACTCGGGGTTCCCTGATAGTAACGTACCGGACGCAGACAGACATACAAATCCAGCTGTTGACGAAGGGCCACATTCAGAGAGCGGATGCCACCGCCAACAGGTGTTGTCAGAGGGCCTTTAATGGCAACTCGATATTCACGGATCAAATCAAGCGTCTCTTCCGGCAACCAGACATCTTTACCGTAAACCTGTGTCGATTTTTCACCCGTATAAATCTCCATCCAGGAAATTTTGCGCTCACCGCTATATGCTTTCTGAACCGCAGCATCAACAACTTTAAGCATGACCGGCGTTACATCAACACCAATCCCATCCCCTTCGATATAAGGGATTACCGGGTTATTCGGAACATTTAATTTACCTTTGGTATCAATAGTAATTTTTTTACCTTCCGCCGGAACAACTACTTTGCTTTCCATTAACCTCTCCTTTCAAGTAAGCGCAATGCCTTGTTAATTTTTTGTAAGGGACGTGTCAATATTACTTGAATATTCTGCAAACGCCAATGACGCAGATTTCAGGTATAATATTGCCCTTCACTTTGTGCAATAACTTATCATGACAAATTTCTCTTTTAAAAAACGAAGACTTAATCGATTCAGTCAAAGAAAAAATAACAATACCGCCAACAAAATGACGGGCCCGCACCGGTTATTGATATTTAATAAGCCTTACGATGTTCTTCCCCAGTTCACAGACGACATGGGAAGAACAACTTTAAAGCATTTTATTCCTTTCAGTGATGTTTATGCCGCTGGTCGGCTGGATCGGGATAGTGAAGGGTTGCTGGTTCTGACTAATGATGGAAAGTTACAGGCCAAATTAACACAGCCCAACAAGAAAACAGCCAAAGTCTATTATGTTCAGGTAGAAGGAATACCGGATGAAGTTGCACTAAGCAAGCTTCGTAATGGTATTACCCTGAAAGATGGCCCAACCCTGCCTGCCGGAGCAGAATTAGTCGAGGAACCAGCGTGGCTTTGGGAGCGTACTCCGCCAATCAGGGAGCGAAAAACCATTCCGGTCAGTTGGTTGAAAATTACTCTTTTTGAAGGTCGCAACCGTCAGGTCCGCAGAATGACCGCCCATGTTGGTTTTCCAACATTACGACTTATCCGGTTTAGTATGGGTTCATTACAGTTAGGGGATCTGTCCCCCGGAGAATGGAGAGAAATTGATTGTGTTTAGTCCACATATCACTGTTGCCTGCTTAGTACATGCCAACAATCAATTTTTGGTTGTTGAGGAGTTTATTGATGGTAAACCTCGCTGGAACCAACCTGCCGGTCACCTTGAAGCTAACGAAACATTACTGGAAGCGGCTGAACGGGAATTATGGGAAGAAACAGGAATTCGAGCTAAACCACAAGGATTACTGAAGTTACACCAGTGGATCGCCCCGGATGGAACCCCTTTTATCCGCTTTCTGTTTCTGGTTGAATTAGAGAAAACGCTGGATACTGTACCTCAAGATAGTGATATCCACTGCTGCCATTGGCTGAGTGCAGAAGAAATCATTAACAGCCGGCAACTACGCTCACCTTTAGTTGCTGAAAGTATCCGTAATTATTTGGAAAATCAGGTTTATCCCTTATCAATACTGGATAGTTATGGCCCACCTTTCATCAAATAATTTTTTATTAAATGAAACGCAAATCACAAGAGTATGAAGACGTTTGGTGCACCTTGCCTGTCAACATGCTAAAGTATTGCGTTTCTTTTTTTCCGCAGTGAGATATGCCCATGTCAGATAACAGCCAGAAAAAAGTCATCGTCGGAATGTCCGGTGGTGTTGATTCATCCGTTTCCGCTTACCTGCTACAACAACAAGGTTATCAGGTAGCTGGCCTGTTTATGAAAAACTGGGAAGAAGATGACGATGAAGAGTACTGTTCAGCCGCAGATGATCTGAAGGATGCTCAGGAAGTATGTGACAAGCTGGGTATTGAATTATATACCATTAATTTTGCAGCCGAGTATTGGGATAATGTATTTGAGCTTTTCCTTGCTGAATATAAGGCGGGCAGAACACCAAACCCGGACATTCTCTGTAACAAAGAAATTAAGTTCAAAGCATTTTTAGAATTTGCGGCTGAAGACTTAGGCGCTGATTACATTGCAACCGGTCATTATGTCCGTCGTCGGGATGTGGATGGTGTCAGCCAGTTGCTTCGTGGTCTTGATGGCAATAAAGATCAAAGTTACTTCTTATATACTCTGAGCCATCAGCAGGTTGCAAAAAGTTTATTCCCTGTCGGAGAGCTGGAAAAATCTGAAGTTCGCCGCATCGCCGAAGAAATTGGTCTGGTGACAGCGAAGAAAAAAGATTCTACCGGTATCTGTTTTATTGGTGAACGTAAGTTCCGTGATTTTCTGGGGCGCTATCTGCCAGCCCAGCCCGGCCCGATTGTTACCGTTGACGGGCAAACTATCGGGCAACACTCCGGCCTGATGTACCACACACTTGGTCAGCGAAAAGGGTTAGGTATCGGAGGGACTAAATCCGGTAATGAAGATCCCTGGTATGTTGTTGATAAAGATGTTGCGAATAACACACTGGTTGTTGCACAGGGTCATGAGCATCCCCGCCTGATGTCTGTCGGTTTAATTGCACAACAACTGCATTGGGTTGATCGCCAATCACTGAAAACAGAAATCCGCTGCATGGTCAAAACACGCTATCGTCAGCAGGATATTCCTTGCACAGTCATTCCTTTGAGTGAAGATAAAATTGAGGTTCGTTTTGATAGCCCCGTTGCCGCTGTCACTCCCGGTCAATCAGCCGTATTTTATCAAGGCGAAATTTGTCTCGGCGGTGGCGTGATCGAACAACGCATACAGGAGTAATTGTGGCGAAAAATTATTACGACATTACATTAGCACTGGCAGGTATCTGCCAGTCAGCACGTCTGGTACAACAACTGGCTCATGAAGGGCAATGTGATGCCGATGCTTTTGAGGCAACTCTCAATAGTGTTCTGAATATGAATCCGACATCAACTCTGGATGTCTTTGGCAATGAAGCAGGTAACCTGCGTACCGGCCTTGATGCTGTTATGGGGATGCTTAATGGTACAAATAGCGGACTTTCCGCAGAGCTTACCCGCTATACTTTAAGCCTGATGGCACTGGAGCGACGCCTCAGTAAGAATCCGGCAGCAGCAGATGAACTGTCTAAACGCATAAGCCAGTTGGAACGTCAGCAGGCTTATTTTGAACCTATGTCTGAGGGAATGCTCAATTCTCTTGCCGGTATTTATGTTGATGTGATTAGCCCGCTGGGGCCTCGTATCCAAGTTACAGGTTCACCGGATATTCTGCGCAATACATTGGTGCAGGCAAAAGTCCGTGCGGCATTACTGGCAGGTATTCGCAGCACCGTATTGTGGCAACAAGTTGGTGGTAGCCGCCTGCAATTTATGTTTTCCCGACAAAGACTGGTTCGGCAGGCAAAAGACATTCTTGCGCGTTGTTAATTGAATAACGCGTTATTAATTGAATAACGCGTTATTAATTGAATTAATTGTTAAATAAATCGTTAAATAAAATCCGGGAGTTTCTACCAATGGAATTATCCTCACTGACTGCTGTTTCTCCGATTGATGGCCGTTACGGCGATAAAGTTAGCGCACTGCGCGCTATTTTTAGTGAGTTCGGCTTACTGAAATTCCGCGTGCAAGTTGAAGTACGTTGGCTGCAAAAATTGGCCGCCACAGCAGAAATCACAGAAGTTCCTGCTTTTGATGAAAACGCAAACGCTTACCTGAATGAAATTGTTGCAAATTTCAATGAGCAGGATGCATTACGCATTAAAGAAATTGAGCGTACCACTAACCATGATGTTAAGGCCGTCGAATATTTTCTGAAAGAAAAAGTCGCCCATATTCCTGCCTTACATCAGGTTGCTGAGTTTATCCATTTTGCCTGCACTTCCGAGGACATCAATAACCTGTCACATGCATTGATGCTTAAAACTGCCCGTGAGGAAGTGCTGAAGCCACAATGGCGTCAGTTAATCGACACCATTAAACGTATGGCTCATGAATATCGTGAACTGCCTTTGCTGTCACGTACACACGGGCAACCAGCGACACCTTCAACGGTAGGGAAAGAGTTTGCTAATGTCGCTTACCGTATGGAGCGCCAGTTCCGTCAGCTTGGTCAAATTGAAATTCTGGGTAAGATCAACGGTGCAGTTGGTAACTACAATGCCCATCTGTCAGCCTATCCTCATGTTAACTGGCCTCAGTTCAGCGAATCATTTGTGACTTCACTGGGTATTCAATGGAATCCATATACCACCCAGATCGAGCCACATGATTACATTGCAGAACTGTTTGATTGTATCGCTCGTTTCAATACTATCCTGATTGATTTTGACCGTGATATCTGGGGTTATATCGCTCTTAACCACTTCAAACAGAAAACAGTTGCGGGTGAGATTGGCTCATCAACCATGCCACATAAAGTTAATCCGATTGATTTTGAAAATTCTGAAGGAAACTTAGGGCTGGCAAATGCAGTTTTCGGTCATCTTGCCAGTAAACTGCCTGTTTCCCGCTGGCAACGTGACCTGACTGACTCAACGGTATTACGTAATCTGGGTGTTGGTCTGGGATATGCGTTAATTGCATACCAATCAACAATGAAAGGCCTGAATAAACTGGAAGTAAACGAGAAACATTTATTAGGCGAACTGGATCAAAACTGGGAAGTACTGGCTGAGCCTATTCAAACAGTTATGCGCCGTTATGGTATTGAGAAGCCTTATGAAAAATTAAAAGAGCTTACTCGTGGTAAACGTGTTGATGCAGAAGGAATGAAAAACTTCATTGATGGTCTTGAACTTCCAGAAGAAGAAAAAACTCGTCTGAAGTTAATGACTCCTGCAAATTATATCGGTTACGCTGAATTACTGGTTGATGAATTAAAATAAAACGATTTTATTTATATATAGTGAACGGGAATTTCCCGTTCACATATTGTGAAACAAATTAACCTTATATGAAATATAAATAAATCGCAAAGTTATATACTATTTTCGGTTTATCTTATTGTTTTTAGCAATTCATTCATTAACATACCAACAATAGACTAAATAGTTACTATACTTGGTTTAATCATAACAACATATCTATAATTTACTTAAATCCATTCATAAAGTTGACTATCTAGCTATTTAAGATTTATTTGATAAATTTTACTGGTTAGCATAAGGAACCATTATGCGAATATTAATAGTTGAAGATAATGCGTTGCTTCGTCATCATTTAAAAGTACAGCTTCGAGATATTGGCCATCAGGTGGATGCGGCTGAAGACTCAAAAGAAGCTGATTATTACCTGAAAGAGAATCATCCTGATGTTGCAATCATTGATCTGGGGTTACCGGGGGAAGATGGTTTAAGCCTAATTAAACGCTGGCGCAGCGATCATATAAATATTCCCATACTCATTCTTACTGCCCGTGAAAGCTGGCAGGAAAAAGTCACGGTATTAAATGCCGGTGCAGATGACTATGTAACGAAGCCTTTCCAACTGGAGGAAATTAATGCACGTATACAAGCATTAATGCGTCGTAATAGTGGGTTGGCATCTCAAGTTGCGGAATTACCACCTTTTCTGATTGATCTTTCACGTAAAGAGTTTTCGGTTAATGGTAAAAAAATAAAATTAACAGCTTTCGAATATACGATTATTGAAACTCTGATGCGTAATAATGGCAAAGTGGTCAGTAAGGAATTATTAATGAGGCAGTTATATCCTGACGCTGAATTACGTGAAAGCCATACAATTGATGTATTAATGGGACGTTTGAGAAAAAAAATACTGCATGAATGGCCTGACGAAGTGATTGTCACAGTCCGTGGCCAGGGCTACCGCTTTGATGTGAAATAAAATGTTTGATTTTCTGAGAACTCATCTCTTCTCCCTGAGAGCACGATTTCTTATGGCGGCGACAGTCATTATTCTCGTGTTGACTCTACCCTATGGGATAGTCGCAATTGTTGGCTATTTAATGCGTCTTGATAATGACACTTATGCAATGCTCAGTAGTCAGAGTAATTTATTTTATTCTCTTGCCAGCTGGAAAAAAAATAAATTATTTATCAACCTTCCTGATAATTTTCATATGGAAAATCACTCATTAACACTGATCTATAACAATAAAAACGATATACTCTGGCGTCAAAATCATGTGCCAGCCCTTGAAAAAAAAATTTCCCCTGACTGGCTGAAAAAAAATGGCTTATATGAATTAGAAACTTATTATCCCTATATAAATCCTGCTCTGTATTCTGAATCACAGAGTCAACATCCGGTTAATAATAAAACTGATACCAGTCACGAGACCGATAAGAGGCTTCTGATTTATTCTGTAGTTGTCAATATTTACCCGGCAACAGATAAGCTACCAGCAATAACCATTGTAGTTATCAATACCCTACCTCAAAATATTCAGCCGTCAGAAAAAATCTGGGAATGGTTTGGATATGTTTTGATTGCCAACCTGTTCCTCATCATTCCATTAATCTGGCTCGCTGCGGACTGGAGTTTACGACCCATTAAAGCATTAATCACTCAGATACGGTCTCTGGAAAAAGGTGAGCGGCAAGAGTTAGATGAAAACCCACCAGCCGAGTTAAAAGGCCTGATTAAAAACCTGAATGCGTTACTGGATAATGAGCGTCAACGTTATAAAAAGTACCGGACAACATTATCAGACCTGACACATAGCCTGAAAACCCCTCTGGCTGTACTTCAGTCCACATTACGCTCGCTGCGTTCAAATAAACAGATGACCATAAAGCAAGCTGAACCGATCATGCTTGAACAGATTGACCGGATTTCTCAACAAATCGGCTACTATTTACACCGAGCTAATATATACAATGACCACAATCTTATACTGAAAAAAATTTTTTCCGTGCCAACTCTGCTTGATAGCCTTGTCAGCGCACTGACTAAAGTTTATCAGCATAAAGGTATCAATGTTACCTTGGATATTTCTCCTGAATTAACCTGGTTAGGTGAAAAAAATGATTTTCTGGAAGTAATGGGGAATATTCTGGAAAATGCCTGTAAATATTGTCTGGAATTTGTTCAGGTTTCAGCCCTGATGGATGAAAACTCCCTCACCATCATTGTTGATGATGACGGCCCCGGCATTCCCCCTAATAAACGTCATATCGTTTTCGAACGTGGATTAAGAGCCGATACACTGCGCCCCGGACAAGGGTTGGGATTGTCGATCGCCTCAGAAATTGTGGCGCAATATGATGGTGATATCAGCATTGACGATAGCCATCTGGGAGGTGCAAAAATAAGTGTGACCTTCCGCAAGCAGCAAGTTACCTGAAATCTGCGTTAACAGCGTTTCTCCCCTCTTTTGGATGTCAAAATGACGGCAGCTTAACCAGTGGCCGGGATACTCGTAATGAATACAGAATGGGAGCGGCCTCGAAATATTTCATCCGAATCTGATAACTCTATTGACTATCCGTTATAATGGCCGGAAATTCTCTTGTCACTCAGGATATCACCATGAATTATCAGCTGAATCTGGATTGGCAGGCGTTCTTGCAGAATCACTGGCAAAAACGCCCGCTGCTAATCAAACAGGGTTTCCAGCAATTTACCGACCCACTTTCTCCCGATGAGCTGGCGGGATTGGCGATGGAAAATGAAATTGACAGCCGCTTAGTCAGCCAAAAAAAAGAGCGTTGGGAAGTTTCTCATGGGCCATTTGAAAGTTATGATCATTTAGGCGACCAGAACTGGTCGTTACTTGTACAGGCCGTTAATCACTGGCATCATCCCTCTTCTGCCCTCATGAAGCCATTCCGTGTCCTTTCAGACTGGAGAATGGATGATTTGATGGTTTCTTTTTCCGTTCCGGGTGGTGGTGTCGGCCCGCATCTTGATCAATATGATGTTTTTATCATTCAAGGTCAGGGGCGCAGACGCTGGCGTGTGGGCGACAAGATCCCGATGAAACAACATTGTCCTCATCCTGACTTATTACAGGTTGAGCCCTTCGAAGCCATTATTGATGAAGAAATGCTACCGGGAGATATTCTCTATATTCCACCCGGATTTCCGCATGAAGGATATGCCATTGAACAATCACTGAATTATTCAGTAGGTTTCCGTGCTCCGAATGCACGTGAATTGTTCAGTGGTTTTGCCGATTATGTTCTGGCAAATGAATTAGGAAGCCATCGTTACAGTGACCCTGATTTGGCATTCCGTGATAACCCTGCACTCATTCAGACAAACGAGCTTACCACTCTGCGCACCATGATGCAGAATTTGCTGGAACAACCGGAAACTTTCCAGAACTGGTTTGGTGAATTTATTTCTCAGTCACGCCATGAGCTGGATATCGCGCCACCAGAACCACCTTATGAAAGTGATGAAATCTATGATCTACTCAAACAGGGTGAAAGCCTGAATCGTTTGAATGGACTACGTGCTTTACGTGTGGGTGATCAATGCTTCGTTAATGGTGAACTGATGGAAACATCTCATTTGCAGGCAGCTGATGCACTTTGTCAGTATGATGCTGTTAATGCGGCTATTCTGGGCGATGCTATTGATGATGTCCGGTTTATCAGCCTGCTTACCGCGCTGGTGAACAGCGGTTATTGGTATTTTAATGATTAACCACCACGCAGATAAATAGAATAGGTCCTAAGTCATATTCAGGCGCCTGAATATTTGCCCCAGCCACATAACTAACAAGTCGCATGACTGCAAAGTAACTGGGGCAGATATATCATTCAGACACCTGATGAAGTAATGACTGGACATATTGCGTAACTATTTGGCTGGCATTGCCGTAATGCTTTTCATCGAACATACTCTCAACCTGACTGGGTTCCAGATTAAGTTCTACAGTATGCGCTCCCGATAATTTCGCTTCATGCACAAACCCCGCCGCAGGATACACATGACCGGAAGTGCCAATGGCGATAAAAATATCCGCCTCAGATAAAGCAGAATAAATTTGCTCCATCCCTAACGGCATTTCACCGAACCACACGACATGAGGGCGCAGTAACGAAGGAAACTGACAACAATGACAGCGATCATCCATCGTCAGTTTGGAGGTCCACTCGATAACCTGCCCAGACTGACAACAACGAACCTTCAGCAGTTCACCGTGCATATGAACAACACGCTGACTTCCTGCACGCTCATGCAAATTATCAATATTCTGTGTGACTAACAGAAAATTATCGCCAATTTTTTGCTCAAGCTCTGCCAAAGCATAGTGTGCAGCGTTAGGCTTAATTTCCGCCAGCTGTAGCTGCTCTCTTCGCGCATTATAAAATTCCTGAACTAACTCGGGATCACGTTTGAATCCTTCCGGTGTCGCAATATCTTCAACACGATGCTCTTCCCATAGCCCATCGGAAGAACGAAACGTTCTGATACCTGATTCAGCGGAAATACCCGCTCCGGTCAGAACTACCACATGGGGTTTCTTTATTTTATTTGCCACACGGATATCCCTGTAAAAAATTTGTCGATGGAACCTCTGACTCCGTAGTCGCCTACTCTTACAGAATTTACTGAGCCGATGAATAAAACGCATATAACCTCTCCTTAGAATAATCCTTTTTACTCGTCGTATTTCAAACTGCCTCTTTTCTGACTGCGTTCACTAACCACTATTTCATTCATAGTGTGTGGCTCATCGTTTCTGCTCAGTTCACTCCGTAAGATAGCGCGCTTAAGTAATATAGTGAATACACTGGGCTATCATTGACCACTCAAAATCCGCGCTGGATCAAGTTTACTGGCCCGACGAGCCGGATACCAACTGGCCAACAAGCTCAGGAGCAGTGCCGTTAACAAAACATAGAAAATATCCATGATGTGTAATTCTGACGGCAGAAAGTCAATAAAATAGATATCACCGGAAAGGAATTGATGCCCGGACAGCCTCTCTATCCATTTAATGATAGCTGTCAAATTAAGCGCCATGAAAATTCCGACAATAGCGCCGATAATACTGCCAACCATTCCTGTCAGTAATCCATACCACAAGAAAATTGACCGGATATGACCATCTTTTGCCCCCAGAGTACGCAGAATAGCAATATCACTGCTTTTATCTTTAACTGCCATAATCAGTGTTGAAACGATATTAAAACAGGCGACTCCAATGACTAAAATCATGGCTAAGTACATGATACCCCGTATCATCTGGATATCGTTGTACATATAACCGTAATCTTTCAGCCACGTACTGATATAGACATACCTGCCCGTTGCATTACCGGCAGCTATAACCCGCTTTTCTGCGGCAAAGACATTGTCTGCTTTAATAGCAACGCCGGTAATCGCATTGCCATAATCCAGATACTGTTGTGCATCAGATAGCGGAACGAGAGCCAGACGGTGATCTAACAAGCCACTTAACTGAAAAATTCCGGTAACTTGCAAACGTATCCGCTTAGGCTGCAATAATTTCAGGCTTGGGTCGCTGTTTGGGATCATAACGGTCAGCCAATCACCTTTTTTCACATTCAGTGAATTTGCTACTCCCTGCCCCAGAATTACCTGATTTTCCCCGGCCTGAAATGTTTGCCACGCGTCGCCACGGACAAACTTAGACAAAGTGCTGACGTCAGCTTCAGTCACAGGATCAACACCGCGAACCTGAACAGCATGAAGTTTATCTCCCCGCTCCATCAGACCGGTAAACTCAATATAAGGAGATGCTCCTGCAATACCCGGCGTTTGTCTGATTTCTTTTAGCGCCGATTCCCAGTGCTGAAAAGGTTGTTCTACAGTATAAATCTGCCCATGAGGGACCACAGAAAGTATCCGGTTTTTCAGTTCACGCTCAAAACCATTCATCGCGCTCAGACCAATGATCAGCACCGCAACACCAAGCATAATCCCCAGTGTTGAAATAACTGAAACCAGAGAAACCATTCCGGCACGGCGACGTCCCTGACTGAAGCGTATTGCAGTAAGTAATGCAAGAGGCAGATTTGCCATTACACCCCTCCCGTCAGGGTTAATTCATCCTGTAAATATCCATCACGCATTTCTACCTGACGCGCCAGTCTGTCAGCTAGTTTCAGATCGTGAGTCACTACCAAAAATGCCGTGCCCTGCTGTTGGTTCAATGCCTGCAAAAGTTCAAAAATACTATCAGCATTACGTTGATCAAGATTGCCTGTCGGCTCATCCGCCAGTACCAATGATGGTTCATTTACCAGAGCACGAGCGATAGCAACCCGCTGGCGCTCTCCCCCTGATAATTCAGAAGGTCGATGGTGTGCCCGGTTTTCCAGCCCGACTGCGGCCAGCATATCCCGCGCTTTTTTTTCAGCTTGCTTCTTCCCGCCAAGCAGCCTTTTACTGCCAATCAATAGCGGCATAGCAACATTTTCCAGTGCATTAAAATCCGGCAGTAGATGGTGAAACTGGTAAATAAAACCAATTTCCCTGTTCCGCAATTCTGCCCGACCGGAAGCAGACATGCTGTTAAGTGATTCCCCTTTGAAAATCACTTCACCGGCAGTGGGTGAATCCAACCCTCCCAATAAATGTAAAAGGGTACTCTTACCCGAACCGGAACTGCCGACAATCGCCATCATTTCGCCTTGCTGCATAGAGAATGTGACGTTTTTTAATACCTCGGTAGAAACCTTCCCTTCCTGATATTTTTTATACAAGTGATGGCATAGCAATAAAGGTTGATTACTCATAACGTAAAGCCTCAGCAGGTTGAGTGGCAGCAGCGCGCCAGGAAGGATATAACGTGGATAATAGAGAAATTAGCATGGCACTGATGGCAATTATCGCCACCTGAGCAGGTTCAATGGCAACAGGTAACTGAATACCTTCGGTCAGAAGGCCGATAACGGGCATTAAGTTATTTAACTGACTGGAAAGCAGTATTCCCAACCCCGTCCCCAATAAAGCACCAATAATTCCGGCTCCGGCTCCCTGAATCATGAAAATAGTCATAACTTGCCTACGGGTTAACCCCTGTGTCTGCAAAATAGCGATTTCACCCTGCTTTTCCATCACTAATAAAGAAAGAGAAGTGATAATGTTAAACGCAGCAACTGCAATGATCAGGCTAAGCAGTAACCCCATCATATTTTTCTCCATACGTACAGCCTGAAAAAACTCCCCCTTGCGTTCACGCCAGTCTTTCCAGACTAAACCTTTCGGAAGCGGTTGCTGACTTAATTCATCTACCTTTAATGGTTCACTGAGGAACAAACGCCAGCCAGTAATATTGTTAATGGGATAACGTAAAAGGCGGGCTGCATCCTGCTGATTGACCAACATCTCAGTGTCATCAACTTCGCTGTTAGCCAAAAATGTTCCGGCGACGGTAAATAAACGCTGGCTGGGTATCCTGCCCATTGGAGTAAGCTGGCTGGCACTCGGAACGATAATGCGGATCTGATCACCCCGCCTGACTCCCAGTCTTGATGCCAACTGTTCACCTAAAATCACAAAATAACGGCCGGGTTGTAACTGGCTTGTATCAACATTAACGGTATATTCCGCCAATGGAGTATATTCATCCGGCTTAATGCCCAACATCACACCGACACCCACATTATGGGCGCTTTGCAGTACAACATCTCCCTGAACAATCGGCTCAATGCGGGTCACATCTTTTAAGCCAGAGAGCTGACTGCTCGGATGCTCAACAGGATTAATCGAGGCATTTTCTGAAGTGATAATGACATGAGGCATAAAGCCCAGAATACTGGCTTCTAATGAACGTTCGAAACCGTTCATTACTGACAACACGGTAATTAATGCCGCCACCCCTAAAGTAATACCAATGGCTGAAAGCCAGGAAACAAAACGGCCAAACTTATCAACCGCCCGTCCGCGCATGTAGCGCAATCCGATAAATAATGAAACAGACTGAAACATAGGAACCGCCGTATCAAAGAGGGTTAGTTGAATATATTAAATCAATAAAAAAAATCATATTTTATCTCTGTTTTTGCATAGGTATTTTATACGAAATTCAATCGGTCCCATTTGCTGATTACATGTTATCACCGTTTAATTCAGTTTTAATTAGCTACTGTTAAATTGAAGATAAAAAAACCTGTTCATTAACGCAAACTAATATGTCGCATCATTCCAGACGCAAATCTGCTATTCAGCAGTTGCCAAAGTAAAGTGTTCGGGGATAATAAAGAGTAGCCGTACTATATGGATGGAGCCATTCACATTCCGGTTCTGTTTTTTTACTTTCTCTCAACCTGCCAGCGTATTTATTGTAAAAACCTCTGGGTTAACTGTGTGTTGGGACTGGACTGAATCTTAGAGAACACATCAAACGCTTATGTCCGCAAAATATCGTTATCAACTTCCTGAACGCCGTGGTGATACCCGACAACTGGGTAACCTGATCGGTGCTGCCAGTGCCATTGAATGCGCCGAAATCATTGAACGCCACCCCGGGCCTGTGCTGCTAGTGACAAAAGATATGCAGAACACCTTACGGCTGCGTGATGAAATTCCACAATTTACCCGTACTTCAATAAACATCCTGTCCGATTGGGAAACATTACCTTACGATAGCTTTTCTCCTCATCAGGAAATCATTTCAAATCGTTTATCTACCTTGTATCAGTTACCTTTTATGACAGAAGGTACGCTTATTCTGCCTGTTAATACGTTGATGCAACGTGTTTGCCCTCATAAGTATCTCCAAGGGCACGCTTTGATCATGCATAAAGGGCAGCGTATTTCCCGTAATAACTTACGGAAAAATCTGGAACAGGCCGGTTATCGCAGTGTTGAACAGGTTCTTGAACATGGTGAATTTGCCACACGCGGAGCCTTGTTTGATCTGTTTCCGATGGGAAGTGAACATCCTTATCGTATCGATTTCTTTGATGACGAAATTGACAGTCTGCGCACTTTTGATGTCGATAGCCAGCGGACGCTGGAGGAAGTAGAGAAAATCAGTCTGTTACCTGCCCATGAGTTCCCGACAGATAAAGAAGCCATTGAACTGTTCCGCAGCCAGTGGCGTGAAAAATTTGATGTCCGACGGGATGCTGAACACATTTATCAGCAAGTCAGTAAAAAAATGTTACCAGCAGGCATTGAATACTGGCAGCCATTATTCTTTGAACAGCCTTTGTCTACATTATTTGATTACCTGCCTGAAAACACACTGATTATTGTACAGGATTTAATGAGTGCGGCAGAACGTTTCTGGCAGGATACCGAGCAACGCTTTGAAAGCCGTAAAATTGACCCAATGCGACCATTGCTTCCTCCCGACCAAATTTGGCTTCCCGTCGACAGGCTGTTCGCCGAACTGAAAAAATGGCCCCGCATCCAGATCAAGAATGAAGAACTGACACCAAAAGCCGGAAATACTAATCTCGCTTATCAGCCTTTACCTGATATTTCCATTGCCGCACATCATAAAGCACCATTAGATAAAGTGAGACGCTTTATTGAGCAGTTCGACGGCAAAATCATTTTCTCAGTGGAAAGTGAGGGACGCCGGGAATCTGTAAATGAATTGCTATCCCGAGTCAAAATTCACCCGGTCACCATACACCAGCTAGCAGATGCTAAAGAAACTGGGTGTTTTTTAATGGTGGGCAGCGCCGAACAGGGCTTTATTGATGAAGAGAAAAAGCTCGCGCTGATTTGTGAAAGTGACATGCTTGGTGAGCGCGTAACTCGCCGTCGTCAGGATAACCGGCGCACAATTAACACCGATACCCTGATTCGTAACCTAGCCGAACTTCGTCCCGGGCAGCCAGTCGTACATCTTGAGCATGGCGTCGGGCGCTATCAGGGGTTAACAACTCTGGAGGCCGGTGGTATTAAGGCTGAATATCTCATCCTGATTTATGCCGGAGAAGATAAACTGTATGTGCCCGTTTCATCTCTGCATTTAATCAGCCGCTACGCCGGAGGAGCGGAGGAAAGTGCGCCTCTGCACAAGCTTGGTGGTGAAGCATGGAATAAAGCTCGCCAGAAAGCGGCAGAGAAAGTCCGGGATGTTGCGGCTGAATTGCTGGATATCTATGCGCAGCGAGCCATTAAACCGGGTTTTGCGTTTAAGCACGATCGGGAACAGTATCAATTGTTCTGCCAGAGTTTCCCATTCGATACAACACCCGATCAGGAGCAGGCCATTAATGCAGTACTGAGTGATATGTGCCAGCCAATTGCAATGGACAGGCTGGTCTGTGGTGATGTCGGTTTCGGTAAGACAGAAGTCGCAATGCGAGCCGCTTTTACCGCTATCAATAATAATAAACAGGTTGCTATTTTAGTTCCGACGACGCTGTTAGCCCAACAGCACTATGATAATTTCCGCGATCGCTTTGCGAACTGGCCTGTACATATTGAAATGATGTCACGGTTCCGCAGTACCAAAGAACAGCAACAAGTTATAGATATGGCAGCAGAAGGGAAAGTCGATATCATCATCGGTACGCATAAACTGTTGCAGAGTGAAATTCGCTGGAAAGATTTGGGTTTATTGGTGGTGGATGAAGAGCACCGTTTCGGTGTCCGCCATAAAGAGCGCATTAAAGCTATCCGTGCAGATGTTGATGTTCTGACGATGACTGCAACCCCAATTCCTCGGACGCTCAATATGGCAATGAGCGGGATGCGCGATCTGTCGATTATTGCTACCCCTCCAGCCCGCCGTCTGGCGGTAAAAACTTTTGTACGCGAATATGACAGTTTAGTTGTTCGGGAATCTATTCTGCGTGAAATCTTGCGCGGTGGTCAGGTTTATTATCTCTATAATGATGTCGAAAATATTGAAAAAGCCAAAAGTCGTCTGGAAGAATTAGTCCCTGAAGCCAGAATGGCTATCGGTCATGGACAAATGCGTGAACGTGATCTGGAACGTGTCATGGCGGATTTCCATCATCAGCGTTTTAATGTGTTGATATGCACCACAATTATTGAGACCGGTATCGATATTCCGACAGCCAATACCATTATTATCGAACGGGCGGATCACTTCGGGCTGGCTCAGTTACACCAATTACGCGGACGTGTCGGTCGTTCTCACCATCAGGCATATGCATATTTGTTAACTCCTCACCCCAAAGCAATGACTAAGGATGCTCAAAAGCGACTGGAAGCAATTGCCTCACTTGAAGATCTGGGAGCAGGTTTTGCTCTGGCAACTCATGATTTGGAAATCAGAGGCGCCGGTGAGCTTCTGGGTGAAGATCAAAGTGGTCAAATGGCAAGTATCGGTTTCACGCTCTATATGGAGCTGCTGGAAAGCGCCGTTGATGCACTCAAAAATGGGCGGGAACCCTCACTGGAGGATTTAACCACCAATCAAACCGAGATAGAACTACGTCTACCGATGCTTTTGCCTGATGATTATATCCCGGATGTCAATATGCGTCTGTCTTTCTATAAGCGTATTGCCAGCGCCCAAAATGATAGTGAGCTGACAGAGTTAAAAGTTGAGCTCATTGATCGGTTCGGTGCCTTACCTGATCCGGGCCGGCATTTACTGCAATCTGCCTCTATCCGCCTTACGGCTCAGAAACTGGGAATAAAACGTATCGAAGCCCATGAAAAAGGCGGCTTTATTGAATTTAGTCGGAGTAATAAGGTAGACCCTCACTATCTCATCAGCTTATTGCAGACCCAGCCTAATATCTATCGGTTGGATGGGCCTTCTAAGTTGAAATTTATCACTGAGTTAACCGAAAGAACGATACGCTTATCATTCGTACAGACATTATTGGAGGCATTCGGGCAACATCAGATATAACAGTGTCAGTAAGGCTGGCTGTTTTTCTAACGCAGTTAGAATATCAACAGATTATATACTTATCTCCGGGAACATAATAATTATGTGACTGGAGATATTTTTCTGGCTCTTTCTATAAATACGGTGCAAGGATCAATTTTCCTTTTCCATCCAGAGGGATCAATTGATCTGGTTTATGTATCACCCTTACTTTTCCCGGTTTATTACCAATAGTATAAATGACATCATACCCAATAATACGCAGCTCCCGATTCTGAAATGTAATACAATTTTTTAATTCATAATAGCTCAGAGAGTAATATTTTTTTGTTATATTTAATAATTCAATGAAAGAAAATATACTATTTTCATATACAGATGAGTGATTATTTTCGGTATTAACAAATATGGTCAGTAATGGCAGCAACATTCCATTACAATAATATTTTGGAGCTGAATCTATTGTTATGATAGGCTCAGAAGAGAGCACCTGTGCATGCTTAGGCTGTGGGTTTTTAGGGAAAAGCATTGCGTAAATACCAATAGTAATAATAACAATAAGAGAATAAATCCCACACTGCCTTGTCTTTATTTTACTCACGCAGCACCTTATTACACTAATAATTTTATACACTCCTTACTTAAATATTCCTATGAACTATTTTTGGCAACTAAAAACTCGCTCAATTGGTTATTAAGAAAAATCTTATTTTATAAAAAAATCAAACTTCAATTACACTCTCAATCAACTGATTTAATTATCATTTAAAATATATAAAACAGGAAGTTAAAACTCACTTCATATTATATATTTTATTACGATGTAAAACTTTCATCACCACTTACCCTTCCTGATCCTAACAGATAAACATAACTTTTTATGCCATGGTTATCTAACTAAAATTAGCTTTATTATAAGGATTAGCCATATTCAAAAAATGAGAAAGGAATAAATTATGATGGGTATAACAAAAAATATAATGATATTGAGTAAAAATAATGAAAAATTTAGTGGTTCACCTGAAATTTATTGAATATATCATTAATCAAATTCAGATAAACCACTCTTGTTCAGTTAGTGCAATTTCAATCGTGGGCGGATAACACGATTTATTCCACCAACCAGCATCATTAAGCCGGTTTTAATATACCCATGCAATGCTACCTGATGCATACGGTACAGCGAGATGTAAACCATACGTGCAATACGGCCTTCCACCATCATAGAACCACGCATCAGGTTACCCATCAGGCTGCCAACGGTGCTGAATTTAGATAAAGACACCAAAGAGCCGTGATCTTTATATTCATATTCTTTCAACGGCTTTTCACTCAGTAAAGCCAGAATGTTGTCATAGCAGCGGCTCGCCATTTGGTGAGCAGACTGAGCGCGTGGAGGAACAAAACCACCCTCTTTTTTCGGGCAGGATGCACAGTCGCCGATAGCAAAGACAGTATCATCCAGTGTTGTCTGTAAAGTCGGCTTCACCACCAGCTGGTTTATACGGTTTGTTTCCAGCCCGCCAATCTCTTTCATAAAATCTGGTGCTTTAATTCCGGCAGCCCAGACCATCAAAGAGGCTTTGATCTGCTCGCCATCTTTAGTATTCAGACCATTTTCATCTGCACTGGTTACCATAGTCTTGGTTAAGACTTTAACACCAAGTTTAGTCAGCTCTTGATGTGCAGCACCGGAGATACGTGGTGGCAATGCAGGTAAAATGCGTTCGCCAGCTTCAACCAAAGTCACATTCAGTGCGTCTGAATTCAGGCTTTCAAAACCATAACTGTTCAGCTGCTTAACTGCATTGTATAGCTCTGCGGATAGCTCAACGCCTGTTGCTCCGCCACCAACAATCGCTATATTCACTTTTTCTTCCGGGCATTGATTCGCGGAATATTTCAGGAACAGATTCAGCATTTCATTATGGAAACGATGTGCCTGCTGCGGGTTATCAAGGAAAATACAATTTTCTCTTACACCAGCCGTACCGAAATCATTCGACTGGCTGCCCAGTGCCATAACAAGAATGTCATAAGCTAACTCACGCTCTGGTACCAGCAGATCTCTACTTTCATCGCGAATTTCAGCCAGTGTGATTTTCTTCTCTTCACGATTGATATTGGTAAGTGTACCTAATTGGAAGTTGAAGTAATGATTGCTTGCATGAGCAAGATAGCTCAATGCATCAACACCATCATCGAGAGATCCTGTTGCTACCTCATGTAATAATGGCTTCCATAAATGGCTGTTGTTGCGATCCACCAAAGTGATTTCGGCTTTTTGCTTATGCCCTAATTTATGTCCCAAACGTGTTGCCAGTTCTAAACCGCCAGCACCCCCACCAATGATGACAATTCTTGTCTTTGGCGTTGTCATGACTACCCCACTGAAAATACAACTAATGTTATGTAAAGCGCTAAAAATTTTTTGACCAACGTTCTTAAATAACATCAGTGATAACTTTTATACTGAAAATATCGTCAGAATATCACGGCTGGTCAGTAGGTCATACCAAAAATGCCCCTGCTAAATTCTTTTGATTAATTAGACGCCAATCACAAAATTTACTTGCTTAATACGAATAAGCCTGACTCAAATCCAATTTATTAATATTTATAATTTACAATGTTAATTATATGTGATTAACGGCATTTTTTTGATGAAATACATGGGAGCATACTAACTTAAAATGGAAAGTAAAAAGTAATAAATAAAAGGAGATACAAAAAGACAGGCTCATAAAATAACAGTCCTGTCTTGTGTTTGGTGTAATAAATCAGAAATGATTAACCACAGCTTAGCCAATGTTCACATAAATTATTTAATTGCCTATTTGCCCGCTGCCAGCGTTCTGATTTTTTCAGTTCTTCCAGACTGAACTGCCCACCCTGATGATATAACCGAGTTACCTTATCTGAGTTAACTATCGGTAAGTTATCCAGTACATGAGTTGCTCCCTGACGGTTATTACACACCAGAATCATATCACAACCCGCTTCCAGTGAGGCTTTTGCCCGATCAGCATACCCTCCCATAACAGCCGCGCCTTCCATAGATAGATCATCTGAAAAAATAACGCCATTAAACCCCAGTTGCTGACGTAAAACGTTTTTCAGCCAGTATGGAGAAGCGCTTGCCGGACGATCATCAATCTGGGGGTAGATAACATGCGCAGGCATAATCGCATCAAGCAGGTTTCGTTGAATAAAATCGCGGAAAATCAGCATGTCGTGACAGCTAATTGCATCCATTGAGCGATTATCCACGGGTGTTTCTTTATGTGAATCCGCTATTACTGCTCCGTGTCCGGGGAAATGTTTACCCGTTGATTTCATCCCAGCAGAATGCATTCCCCTGATAAATCGCTCTGCCATCACCATCGCGGGTTCAGGCTCTTCATGAAACGAACGTTCACCAATGGCAGTGCATTTGTGACCTAAATCCAGTACAGGCGCGAAGCTGATATCAATGTCCATTGAAATCATTTCTGATGCCATCAGCCAGCCAGATTCTTCTGCCAAATGCCCTCCCATAAGATCGTCATGTAAACAGGCAAATGACTGAGCCGCAGGCAATCGCGTGAACCCTTCATGAAAACGCTGTACCCGGCCTCCTTCCTGATCAACAGCAATGACTAAACGGTGGCGGGAGGCTTCGCGGATTTGGCGGATTAAGTCACGCAACTGCTGAGTATCATCGAAATTGCGGGTGAACAGGATCAAACCGCCCACTAATGGATGCTGTAAAATTTCACGCTCTTCATTATCCAGTTCATGACCAACAACATCTAACATTACCGGACCCATACATTCCTCACTTCTTATTGGTTACCTGTTTATTGGTGACCTATTGGTTGCCATCTTATTAATTGCCGACCTGCATGTTAAAGCGTCAGCTTAAAGCGTAGACGCAAAGGATAAGCCAGCGCTAAAAATTGCGGATCTTTTGTCTGCTGCCAGCGTACTTCATACCACATCAGCATCATGTACCTGACCCACGGTTTCCACTGCTTAATTTTCTGCTGTAATAAAACGATATCACTGTATCCTGACGCCTCAGTACAATAATAATTCAAAAAAAATTCCTGTTGTATGTCACTCCATTGATTTCCTTCAAACAGCGCCGCTAATGAAAAACCAATATCAACATCCGTTGCATATTCCCAGTCAATCAGTTTCACCCCATCCGATGTCATTACCAGATTATCAGGATGAATATCCATGTGAGCCGGTGCTATTTTCAAAGGAACTGGCATTTTCGCTGATATAAAAAATTTATGCAGCCGTAACCAACGGGGAGAAAGCCGGGTTTTATCAATTTGTTGCCACTGAGATGCTAATTGTTGTTTGAGCTGGAAGGAATACCCCAATGGTGCGTGGTTATGGAGAGTAGCGATGGTTTTCGCCAGTGATTGCTGAAATGCCGGTAAACCGAATTCTTCTGCTGAAATTTTTGTTCCTGCCAACCATTCCAGTAACAGCCAATCACCGTGCATTGCGATCACATCAGGAGCTATGCCAGTCAAAGATAATTTACGTAATATCCGCTGTTCCCGCTGACGGTTGACACCCAGAGCACCACTATGCCATGTGTGTTTGCGCCCTACCATCTGACACACGCCATCGGTGATATAGTGACTGCCCTGAGTCAGCCCTGTTAATGGCCTGATTTCCCAATTTTCTGCTGGAATGTCAGGCCATTTCTGACGCAACATTCCAGATAAAGTTTCATTATTAGTTAATATCACTGCTATCAGACCAGAGTATCTCGCCCGTTTTAACCAGCATAAGCTGCATGTTTATCTTACGCTGTTGGTTATCACCAGATACTACTGAATAAACCACATAATCAGCGTGTAAATAACGGGCCAGACCGATAGCTTTACTGCGTGATACCAGACTGTCTTCTGATGACAGCCCCAGTGCCTGCCGGGCATAATATACCTGATTTTTCGGCACAACCTGAAAAACATGCGTATTATTGACCACATCGGTAATTGCATCAGTTGCCTTAAGCGTTCTCAGTGAACTGTTCGTATTATTTTTGACAGTATCAACAAGCAGTAACTTTCCGGCTTCTACACCATGAGCTTTCGCCATCTGAGCTACTAATGGCTGAACGATATTATCCCAGTTAATTGACTGGAGTTTCGGAGGCTGAGGAACTTTCTGTAATGGAGGTTCTGTTTTTTGCTCAGGTTTAACCGGTTCAACAGGTGTAACAGGAGCAGGCGGTTGTGTTTGTGTCAATGTACAACTCGCCAGCAACATTGCTGATAATACAACCAAGAAAACTCTTTTCATTAATCTACTCCAGTTACAACGCTGCCATGCTTACCTTTCTTCTTAAACGTAGCCGCATTAACAAAAAAGCAATGAGTAATATTACTTTGCCAGTAACGGACCTAACGGTTGCCCACCAACCAGATGCATATGAATATGAAATACTTCCTGACCTGAATGACGATTACAGTTCATGATGAGGCGGTAGCCATCTTCGGCAATTCCTTCTTGCTTTGCAATCTTTGCAGCAACCGTGAACAAGCGACCCAATGCAGCTTCATGCTCTGGAATAACATCATTAACTGTTGGAATAAGTACATTAGGAATAATCAGAATATGAGTCGGTGCCTGAGGGGTAATGTCTCTGAATGCAGTCACCAGCTCATCCTGATATACGATATCAGATGGAATTTCACGGCGGATAATTTTGCTAAAAATAGTTTCTTCTGCCATCTCATTTCTCCTTTATTATCATTTAATGTCGATATGAAACAAATCACAAAAATTTCTTGTTGTCACTTCGGCTAATTCCTCAATACTGACTCCTTTCAATACTGCCATATACTCAGCAACATCACGTACATAAGCAGGCTGATTTTGTTTGCCACGATGAGGAACCGGTGCCAGATAAGGTGAATCAGTCTCTACCAGAATACGATCGAGCGGGACAAATCTGGCTGCTTCGCGAATTTGTTCAGCATTGCGGAATGTCACAATACCCGAAAAGGAAATATAAAAGCCAAGATCCAGTAAATCCCGCGCTGTATCTTTATCTTCGGTAAAACAATGCAAAACCCCGCCACAATCCTGCACTTTTTCTTCCCGCAACACTAGCAGGGTGTCATCTTTTGCTTCACGGGTATGAACAATTACCGGCTTATTTAATTCACGACCAATGCGAATATGCTGGCGGAATGAAGTTCTCTGCAATTCTGCATTATCTTTCTGATAATAATAGTCAAGCCCAGTTTCGCCCATTGCGACAACATCATTATCTGCGGCTAAACGTGCAAGTTCATCAAAATCATAACCTTCATCCAAATTTAACGGATGAATACCACAGGAATACGCAACATTATCACGTTTACCAATCAGGTTTTTCATTTGCAGGAAGCCGGGTAATGTAGTCGCAACTGCCAGCAGATACTTAACATCCCTTTCTGCGGCTTTAGCCACTACATCATCCACACTTTTATGCAGTGTTTCATAATCTAAACAATCGAGATGACAATGTGAATCAACTAAAAACATAATATGCCCATATTTAAATATATTACCGAGTGGAGCAAAGCTGCTTTTCCCAATTGAGTAATTGTTCAGTCAATAACAATTCCCGATTGATACCCGCTACGGATATTAATTGATGACGACAGCGTACCCAATCATCAGCTGTATTTAACAATTTTTCCATACTTTGACTGGAGGCCAGATGGTAAACCAACATCTGCTGATCCTGATTGATACAGTAATTTTGTGCCTTCTGATGCCATTTCACCGCATCAGACAACAGACTGATCAGCCAGTATAAAGATTGTTGCACATCATCACGATTCAATAATGACAAAAGTGACAAGGTATCACATTTATGCAATGCCTGAGTGATAGCCTGACAAAATGCATTTCTCTGCTGCCATTTTTCGGTCTGGAGTAACTGTTTTGCCGCCAGTGGTGCTCCCTGAGACAATTTTAAGGCTGTCTGGATATCCTGTGGTGATATTGCCGGAAGCTGATTTTGCAGCCAGTACAAACCAGTCTGGTTATCAGGAACAGGCAGAAAATAATAAAAACAGCGGCTTCGTAGCGTTGCCAGTAAGCTGGCGGGCTGCTGGCATCTCAACAGGAAATAGGTATTGCCGGGTGGCTCTTCCAGCGTTTTTAACAACGCATTTGAGGCTGCATCAGTCAGTGCTTCTGTTGATGGTATCCAAGCAATCTTTGCGCCGCCCTGTTGAGAATATTCATAAAGCTTTTCACTAAGTTGCCGTACTGCATCTACACCAATTGTGCTTTTTCCCTTTTCAGGGGCAAGAACATGCCAGTCAGAATGTGTTTCTGCCAACATCAAATGACAGCCGTGGCATTTACCGCAACTTTTTATTCCCTGTTTATCCTGACACATTAGCCAGCGGCTTAATCCATAAAGCAGCGCATCAGCACCGGTTCCTTCATAAGCATGGAGCAAAAGAGCGTGATGACCGCGCCCCTGTTGGTGGGATTCAATCAGCTGACGATATGCATGGTTAAGCCACGGATACCAACTCATGCCTGCATTTCCTGTTGTTTCAGCCAATGTTGCAGTGCCTGACGTATATCAGCCTGTACTTTTTCCAATGGCTGCGTTGCATCTATTTTTATGATGGACTTATCCTGTGCGACCAATTCAAGATACCTTGTACGGGTACGATGGAAAAAATCTAATGATTCTTTTTCAATGCGATCCAGCTCACCACGTTCTCTAGCTCGCTGTAAGCCAACCTCTGGCGGCAAATCAAGGTAAATCGTCAAATCAGGGGAAAAGCTACCGAGCGACGCTTCACGTAGTGAAGCCAGTAAATGTCTGTCAATATTACGCCCGCCTCCCTGATATGCCTGTGATGACATATCATGGCGATCACCAACAACCCAGCAACCTTTTGCCAGTGCAGGCTTGATTACATTTTCCACAAGCTGAACTCTGGCAGCATAAAGCATCAGAACTTCTGCTTTATCCGTCAAGATTTCACCTTCTATCCCTTGTTTGATCATCTGGCGTAATTTTTCTGCTAATGGTGTTCCACCCGGTTCACGGGTAAAAACAAGATCAGAAATTCCGGATTGCTTCAGTGTATCAGACACTGTCTGGATAGCCGTGGTTTTTCCTGCGCCTTCAAGCCCTTCAATAACAATAAATTTGCTGTTCATTTATCCTGCTTTAATCTCTGGCGATAAAGGCTTACCGCTCTATTATGCTCTACTAAATTTGTGGTAAAAGTATGGCCGCCATTACCATCTGCGACAAAATATAAATAGTTTGTGACCGCCGGATGGGCTGCTGCCTTAAGTGAGGCAAGCCCCGGCATGGCAATTGGTGTGGGTGGCAGCCCCTCAATCATATAAGTGTTGTATGGCGTAAAGGTGCTCAGACTGCTACGGAAAATAGTGCCGCTGTATTTATCCCCCAGCCCATATATCACTGTCGGATCTGTCTGTAACCGCATCTTTAAACGCAACCGATTAACAAATACAGAAGCTACTTTAGCGCGCTCAGACTCTACGGCAGTCTCTTTTTCGATGATAGATGCCATAATTAACATCTCATAAGCACTCTTATAAGGCAGATTTTCAGCCCGGCCTTTCCATTCCTGATCTACCGCCATCACCATTTTTTGATGAGCACGTTTGAGTAACTCTGTATCGCTTGTACCTGCGGTATAGAGATAAGTATCAGGATAAAACCACCCTTCCAGAGAACTCTCAGTTTTCATACCCAGCAGTTCTGCCAGCTCTTGGGGGGGTTTATCTTCTGCGACATGTTTTAAGTATGGCGCATTCTGCAATATTTTTGACCAATCAGAAAGACGGCTGCCTTCAACAAAACGAATAGCAAATTGAACTTCTTTACCGCTGGCAAATAACCGCAGAACTTCCTCTACCGACATATTTTTCTGTAACCGGTAAGTTCCCGCCTTAAACTTGAGCAATTCTGGTTCTAATCGGAATACCCACGGCAACAATCCGTTATCTTTAATTAAATTATGCTGAATCAACAACGTCTCTAAGCCGAGACGCCCCGTTCCGGCTGGTAATGTAAAAATGAGATCCTGATCCAGATTAACCTTCTGTGCAGAAAAGTTTTCCACTTTTTTGATAAAAAAGAAAAATGCTATTGCTGCAATAAAAATAATCAATCCAGGTAAAATAAGAATGCGTTTTTTGAGTTTCATTCGATTACCACTTTCATCTGCTTTCAATGGCTTGCTGAATCACTACAGTTTAATTACCCTCAAAGCTACAGACTTAAACATTCAGGCAATAAATATTCATAGAGTTCTCTGGAGTGATATTTCCATGCTGGCTGATTTTTATGTGCCTGAATCTGATTAACAGCCATTATAGGCATCAGTGAATTACAAATAATGACTTCATCAGCGTGAGCCAATGCTTCAGGATAACGCATAACACACGACAAGTTATAATCACTGCCTTCCAATAACTGGATTATCTTCTGTCGCATAACGCCCTCCACACCACACTGGCTTAAATCCGGAGTATAGATATTTTTGCCTCTGCGCCAGAAAATATTAGCGCTACAACATTCAACTAATAAACCATCACTATCAAGCACTAACGCTTCATCGACTTTTTCCTGTTCAATAAGCCGTTTTATCAGAACCTGTTCTAACCGGTTCAGATGCTTGATTCCCGCCAGATAAGGATTAATTCCCATTGCAACAGGGCTAAGCCCCAATGCAACACCATTTTTCCGCTGCTGATAGTATTGTTCAGGATATGAGCTCAATGAAAGGATCTGATTCGGCCCGCTAATGCCAGCCATGCTGTAACCGCGTCCCCCTGTCCCTCTGGATAAGAGTACTTTTAAAACGCCTGACTCACATTCTGTTATAACTTGTTTTATATGGTTTTCCAGTTGCGACCAATCCGGTACTGGCATAAACAGTTTTTCAACGCCTTTTTGTAATCGTTTTATATGCAAAGGCAAAAAAGCCGCCTGACCTTGTTCCACTCTGATTGTAGTAAAACAACCATCACCATATTGTATCGAGCGATCATTAACAGGAAGTTGATCGTGCGGTTTGCCGTTAATCCAATACATCATCTTACTTTCTGATTCTTAAATAAAAAGGCGTGAAAACCTCAGGTTATAAGGAGGGCTATAATAGTATAAAAAAAGCCTCAACACGAGTTGAGGCTTTTTATGGAAAACAGAGTGTCTTACATCTTACGGAAAATCAGTGAACCGTTAGTCCCACCGAAGCCGAAAGAGTTACACAACGCATATTCCATTCCTTCAACTTTACGTGCTTCGCCTGGAACGAAATCCAGACGGCAATTATCATCCTGATTAACCAGGTTAATAGTTGGAGGAACAATCTGATCCCGCAGAGAAAGTACTGTGAAAATAGATTCTACCGCACCGGCTGCGCCCAACAGGTGACCTGTCATTGACTTGGTTGAGCTCACTAATACTTTAGTGTCTTGACCAAAGACAGATTCCACAGCCAGAGATTCAGCAAGATCGCCCGCCGGTGTTGAAGTACCATGAGCATTAATATAGCCCACTTGTTCTGAAGAAATGCCTGCATCTCTCAAAGCATTTTCCATAGCAAGTGCAGCTCCTGCCCCATCTTCAGGCGGAGATGTCATATGATACGCGTCACTACTCATACCAAAGCCAACGACTTCAGCATAAATTTTTGCACCGCGTTTTTTGGCGTGTTCGTATTCTTCAAGAACAACAACACCAGCACCGTCACCCAGCACAAACCCGTCACGATCTTTATCCCAAGGGCGGCTTGCACTTTGAGGATCGTCATTACGCGTCGACAGGGCACGGGCTGCACCAAACCCGGCAACACCAAATTCTGTACTTGCTTTTTCAGCACCACCTGCCAACATGATATCAGCATCATTATAAGCAATTATACGCGCTGCATGACCAATGTTGTGCACACCAGAAGTACAGGCTGTTGCAATAGAGATACTAGGGCCACGAAGACCATATAGTATGCTCAGATGACCAGATACCATATTGATAATGGTTGAAGGTACAAAGAACGGGCTGACCTTACGAGGACCGGCAGAAAGCAACGTTCTGTGGTTCTCTTCAATCAGACCCAGACCACCAATACCAGAACCAATAGCAGCACCAAAACGGCCAGCATTGGCTTCTGTTACTTCGATTCCTGCATCTTCAAAAGCTTGAATACCTGCAGCAATACCATACTGAATGAACAAATCCATTTTTCGTGCATCTTTGCGCGAAATATTGAAATCTTCATGATTAAAATTCTTCACCAAACCAGCAAATTTAGTTGCATGATTAACGGTGTCGAAATGTTCGATAAGGCCGATACCACTCTGTCCGGTACAAACAGCGTTCCAAGAAGACTCTACTGTATTGCCGACAGGAGATACCATGCCTAGTCCGGTCACGACTACTCGACGCTTAGACACGGTTATCCTCCAGGGAGGGAAAAAATGTAAGACAAAAAACATAGGCGGTCGAGCGACCGCCTAGGTATATATGCTTATTTACCTGCGTTTTCAACGTAGTCAATAGCAGCCTGAACTGTAGTGATTTTTTCAGCTTCTTCGTCTGGGATCTCAATATCGAACTCTTCTTCCAGAGCCATTACCAGTTCAACTGTGTCAAGAGAATCAGCGCCCAAGTCATCAACAAATGAAGCTGTGTTTACAACTTCTTCCTCTTTAACACCCAGTTGTTCAACGATGATTTTCTTAACGCGTTCGTCGATAGTGCTCATACTATTAAATTTCCTATCAAAACTCGCTTTCGCGATGGTTTTCGTAGTTTATAAAATACAGGAAAAGATGCAACCAAATCCCGGCTGGTCGAACCACCAACTGCTTATTTTGTATAATAAACACATCAAAAACAGTGGGTTCGCTCATTTTTTATATCATGTACATGCCACCATTGACATGTAATGTTTCACCCGTAATGTAAGCGGCCTCATCAGAAGCAAGAAACGCTACAGCACTGGCAATTTCATTTGCATTACCGAGACGATTAGCAGGAACATCAGATAAAATGCCTGCTCGTTGTTCGTCTGTCAACGCTCTGGTCATATCCGTTTCGATAAAACCGGGAGCAATAACATTGACGGTAATGCCACGAGAAGCGACTTCACGAGCCAGTGATTTACTAAAACCAATGACCCCTGCTTTCGCTGCCGCGTAATTCGCCTGCCCTGCATTTCCCATTGTTCCAACAACCGAGCCAATGGAAATAATACGCCCATAACGTTTTTTCATCATAGAACGCATTACTGCTTTTGACAGACGAAAAATCGAAGAAAGATTAGTGTCAACAATACCTTGCCACTCATCATCTTTCATGCGCATCAACAAGTTGTCACGTGTGATGCCCGCATTATTAACCAGAATGTCTATTTCACCAAATTCAGCACGAATATTCGATAGTGCTTGTTCAATGGATGCTGAATCTGTGACATTCAGTACAAAACCTTTGCCTTTATCGCCCAGATAGGCACTGATTGCCTCGGCTCCGTTTTCACTGGTCGCTGTACCAATGACAAGCGCTCCACGTTCAGCCAATAATTCTGCAATCGCTCGACCTATGCCACGGCTGGCACCAGTAACTAGTGCAATTCTTCCATCAAAGCCCATGTTTTCCTCAGTCATTTATTCAGAGCAATTGTAAGTGATGATACATCATTCACTGCTACAGCACTCAGCGTATCAACAATTCGTTTTGTTAAGCCAGTCAGTACCTTACCCGGCCCTATTTCCAACAGGTTATCAATATTCTGAGAGGCAATATACTCAACAGATTCTGTCCAGCGTACCGGATTATACAACTGACGCACCAGTGCATCCCGGATTGCATCAGCAGATTCTTGTGCTTTTACGTCAACATTATTGACAACAGGGAATTGCGGCTGGTTAAACTCAACAGACTGTAATGCATCTGCTAACTGGTCTGCTGCGGATTTCATTAATGCACAGTGTGAAGGAACACTGACAGATAAAGGCAGAGCACGTTTAGCTCCCGCTGCTTTACATGCAGCACCCGCTCGCTCTACAGCCTCTTTTTCACCAGCAATAACGACCTGCCCCGGAGAATTAAAGTTCACGGGGGAGACAATCTGCCCCTGTGCTGATTCTTCACATGCTTTTGCAATGGAGTCATTATCCAGACCAATAATGGCATACATAGCACCCTGCCCTTCAGGTACAGCTTCCTGCATCAGCTTTCCACGTAATTCGACCAGCTTAATTGCCTGTTGGAATTCAATCACACCAGCGCAAACCAGTGCTGAATATTCGCCAAGGCTATGCCCAGCCATCATGGAAGGATTTTTTCCTCCCTGTTGCTGCCAAACCCGCCAAATAGCAACAGAAGCAGCCAGCAATGCAGGCTGTGTTTTCCACGTTTTATTCAGTTCTTCAGCTGGCCCCTGCTGGACTAATTCCCATAAATCGTATCCCAAAACCGCAGAAGCTTCTGCAAAAGTTTGCTCTACAAGCGGAAATTCTGTGGCTAAGCCAGCTAGCATGCCAAGAGATTGAGAACCTTGGCCGGGAAATACCATTGCAAAATCAGACATGTTTATCTTCCTGTTAAGTTAAAAACGTACTAGCGCTGAGCCCCAGGTAAAGCCACCGCCAAATGCTTCAAGTAAAACAAGTTGGCCACGCTGAATTCGCCCATCACGGATCGCTTCGTCAAATGCAGTCGGGACAGATGCGGCTGAAGTATTACCATGACGATCCAGTGTTACAACAACTTTATCCATCGTCATATTCAGTTTTTTAGCTGTCGCTGAAATAATGCGTAAGTTCGCCTGATGGGGCACCAGCCAATCAAGCTGGGAATGAGCCAAACCATTAGCTGTCAATGTTTCATCAACAATATTCGCTAATTCTCGCACGGCAACCTTAAATACTTCATTGCCAACCATCGTAAGGTATGCTGGCGTATCCATTTTTTGGCGATCCTGATGAGCTACCGACAGCAATTCGCCATAATGGCCATCCGCATGCAGATGGGTTGACAGAATGCCCGGTTCTTCAGAAGCCCCTACGATCATTGCTCCCGCGGCATCACCAAAAAGGATAACAGTGCCGCGATCTTGCGGGTCAACAGTTTTGGAAAGCGTATCAGCACCAATAACCAGTGCGCATTTGGCTGCACCCGTTTTTATAAACTGATCAACGACACTCAATGCATATGTAAACCCGGCACAGGCAGCCGCAACATCAAAAGCCGGAATACCGTTAATACCCAACAGTTGTTGGATCTGACAGGCACTGCTGGGAAAAGCATGGGTTCCCGTTGTGGTTGCAACAACAATTAAATCAATTTGCGTTTTATCGATACCAGCCATTTCTATGGCTTGCTCTGCAGCACTGAATCCCATGGTTGCTACCGTTTCACCTTCATCGGCTATACGGCGTTCACGGATACCTGTGCGAGTGACAATCCACTCATCAGTCGTATCCACCATTTTTTCTAAATCTGCGTTAGTACGCACCTGAGAAGGCAAGTAACTGCCCGTGCCTAAGATCTTTGTATACATTTATGCTTATTCACTCTTGGGTAATACTGCATCCAGTCGGACCGCAATTTTTTCAGAAACCTGCTTTTCTACCGCCTGAACAGCTTGATCAATAGCAGCTTTGAATGCATTTTCATTTGCAGCACCATGACTTTTTATGACAATACCACGCAATCCTAATAGTGTTGCGCCGTTATGCTGATCAGGGTTTAGATGACCGAAGCGTTTTGCTATTAGTTTAAGCAAAAGCTTCCTGAATATTTTCATCAGCCATGACGATTTTTTCTTCTGCCCTTCCGGTGACTTAAGCAGAGACAGAATCACTCTGATTGTGCCTTCCATTGTCTTCAGCGTAACATTACCTGCGAAGCCGTCACACACGAGGACATCAGTCTTCCCCGTTAACAGCTCATTTCCTTCCACATAGCCTATATAGTTGATTAACTCACTATTCCGTAAGGTCATGGCGGCTTCGCGGATATTATCCAGCCCTTTGGATTCCTCTTCCCCGATATTAAGTAATGCTACACGTGGATTTTTTACACCCGCAACATCTTCAGCCATTACAGCGCCCATAATGGCAAATTGCACTAACATACGACTATTACAATTAATATTAGCGCCCAAATCCAATATGACCGTTTTTTGTTGTTTCAGATTTGGTATAGCTGTTACCAAAGCTGGCCGCTCAATTCCTTCTATCGATTTCAGCATCATCTTAGCCAGCCCCATTAATACCCCTGTATTTCCTGCACTGACACACGCCTGCGCTTCACCGGATTTCACCAGATTTAGTGCAATACGCATTGAAGTACCGTGACTGGAACGGATTGCCTGAGATGGTTTGACATCATTAGCAACGACATGTTCCGCAGGAATAATTTGCAAACGATCGAGCTGCTCAGCATTTTTGTTTGCAAGCAAAGGAGAAATGGCTTCGGGATCACCGACCAACAATAGTTTTAATCGCGGATTAGATGCCAGTGCCTGCAATGCAGCAGGCACCGTGACGCGAGGACCAAAGTCCCCGCCCATAGCATCTAACGCTAAGGTTAGATTAGCCAAGATATCAACTTGCTAATAACTAGCTGAATTACTTGTTGATTACCTTGCGGCCACGGTAGTAGCCATCGGCAGTCACATGGTGACGCAGGTGAGTTTCACCAGAAGTTTTGTCTACAGAGACGTGTGCTGCAGTCAGTGCGTCATGAGAACGACGCATACCACGTTTAGAACGAGTTGGTTTATTCTGTTGTACGGCCATTGACCTTACTCCTTAAGTACTTTTCTTTAAACTGGCTAATACGGCAAATGGGTTTGGTTTCTCTGCTTCAGGAGGCAGTACACCAAACACCATATCCGTGTCGGACACTTCACAGTGTTCAGAATCATGTACCGGAACTACTGGCAGAGAAAGAATTATTTCATCTTCAATCATTGCCAGTAAATCTATTTCGCCAAATTCATTAACGTCAATTGGCTCATACTCTTCCGGTAATGCTTCAGCCCGCTCATCATCGACGACCGGGCTAAAACAATACGTTGTGTGAACATGATGACTGAAATTACTGCCACAACGCTGACAGGTAAGCGTAACATCCACATCTGAATGTCCTTTTACAACTGCCAGACGCTGATTATCAATCTGAAATGATAATGAGTTATCTACATCACTATCCACACTGACCACAGACTCTATAAGACGAGACATCTGTTCAGCAGTATAACTGCCTGTGTAATCTAATCTTTTCTGGGCTGCACGAAGTGCATCAATGGTCAGGGGTAATTTTACCTTCTGCATAAGGCGCGCATATTATCTTTGTAAAGGGATATAGTCAAAGAAAAAGGCCACACATCTGCACCTTTCCACCAAATATTCGCTTAATAAGCGGTGTATAGTTTAAAATGCCTGCAAATATTTCTCTACGTATTTTATGGAAAAATGATGCTTCCGATTGTTTTATCATCAACTTCGATATATCGCCGCTTATTACTGGAAAAAATTGGCCTGCCTTTTACCTGTGCAGCACCTCATATTGATGAAAGCCCGCAGGAGAATGAAACGCCTGAACAATTAGTTATGCGGCTTTCACAAGAAAAGGCTATCGCATTACAGCCACATTATTCCAGTCACCTTATTATAGGTTCAGATCAGGTTTGTATTTTAAATGGCGAGCTAACAGGAAAACCGCATAATTTTGAGAATGCTTTCGCACAGTTAAAAAAAGCCAGTGGTCAATGTGTTACTTTTTACACAGGAATTACATTATTCAATAGCAAAACCGGAAGTACAGATACTCGCTGTGAACTATTTAATGTTCATTTCAGGGTACTTACTGATACTGAAATCATCAGTTATCTGAAAAAAGAACAACCGCTTAATTGTGCCGGGAGTTTTAAAAGTGAAGGTTTAGGGATTACGCTATTTGAAAAACTTGACGGCAGAGATCCCAACACATTAATTGGCCTGCCATTAATCACACTGACTGAAATGCTTATCCGTCAGGGGGTAAACCCACTGACGGCACATGATTAACCCAATGATTAGAGCATTATATCTGTCGCAATTTTTTTAAACATTGCCGTAACGCAGCATCCATTGGTGCCTCAAAACGCAGGGTTTCACCGGTTGACGGGTGCGTGAATTTCAATGAACTGGCATGCAGAAACAGCCGGTTGATCCCTGTTTCTGCAAGCTGCCCGTCAAATGCTTTATCACCATAGCGATCATCGAAGGCAATCGGATGACCCGCATACAGGGTGTGTACACGAATCTGATGAGTACGTCCGGTTACTGGGCTGGCTCGTACCAATGTGGCAAACTCATAGCGCTCTTCCACTTTAAAACGCGTTTCAGAAGGTTTGCCTTCGCTGCTGACTTTAACGACTCTCTCACCACTTTGCAGCAGATTCTTTAATAAAGGTGCCTGCACTACTTTGCAGTGAGACTGCCACTGCCCACGCACCAAAGCCAGATAGTCTTTCTGCATTTGTTTCATACGTAATTGTTCATGCAGTGAGCGCAGCGCGGAACGTTTCTTCGCGACCAGTAAGACCCCGGAAGTGTCACGATCAAGACGGTGAACCAGTTCAAGAAAGCGGGCTTCGGGACGTAACGCGCGCAGTCCTTCAATAACCCCAAAACTTAAGCCACTCCCACCGTGCACAGCAGTTCCTGAAGGCTTATTGATGACCAATATATAATCATCCTCATACAGAATACACTCTGCCAGTACCGCAACTTTATCCAGCTTGGCAGAAACCGGTGTTTCCTGTTTTTCTGCCACCCTGACAGGTGGAATTCTGACAACATCGTTTGCAGTCAATTTATATTCAGGCTTAATTCTTCCTTTATTGACTCTAACTTCACCTTTGCGCAAGATCCGATAGATCATGCTCTTAGGTACACCTTTTAATCGAGCCAGCAAAAAGTTATCAATTCTCTGGCCTGCTTCATCGTCATCAATAGTGACAAATTGTACAACTTGATTATTTGTTTTCATGGGTACAATTTTAATTATCCCGCAAACAGAGTGCCACTCATTTTTAAATCATGTATAAATAATATCCACATTTTTATTCTTTATTATTAAATTGTCTTAGAATAAAGGCTAAAGATGAACAACTTATCACTATTTCATGATAAAAAACTCTTAAAGAGATAAAGTCACCTTGCTATCACCCCAATAGCAATGGAATAATGCTTTCCGGCCACAGTTTACTAAACTATGAATGGCAGATTGAAATATTGTTTGTTATCTGTTTGTTTGAACAAAAACGCAGCAATGGCGTAAGACGTAATGTTTAATCAAACAATTTATGGGCTGTGAGTTGCTACTTACTGGATTGGGTAAAACCTGTACTAAATTTATTACAGTATCCCCCAACAAAGAGCGCTGCGTTTCTTACAAAGAAATGAAATTCAGGCTTGCCGACAATTAGGCGCCTCTATACAAACGATAGCCGTGAGGCTGACGGTTTTGTAAAAGACACGAGGCCATCGGTTACCAGTAGTGCTCTTTTTTTACTCATGGCTCTATACTAATGTAAAAAATAATGAGTAAGTTAGAATGAAAAGAATGTTAATCAACGCAACCCAACAGGAAGAGTTGCGTGTTGCCCTTGTTGACGGGCAACGTCTTTATGATCTGGATATTGAAAGTCCTGGACACGAGCAAAAAAAGGCCAATATCTATAAAGGTAAAATTACACGGATTGAACCTAGCCTTGAAGCCGCTTTTGTTGATTATGGTGCTGAGCGACACGGCTTCCTACCCATAAAAGAAATTGCCCGTGAATATTTCCCCAGTAATTATCATGCCCATGGCCGCCCTAACATTAAGGATATTCTTAAAGAAGGTCAGGAAGTCATCGTTCAGGTAGATAAAGAAGAACGGGGCAATAAAGGTGCTGCTTTGACGACCTTTATCAGTCTGGCGGGCAGTTATCTGGTTCTGATGCCGAATAATCCGAGAGCTGGCGGTATTTCACGCCGCATCGAAGGCGATGACCGTATCGAATTAAAAGAAGCACTCTCTTCCCTTGATGTCCCCGAAGGCATGGGCCTTATCGTTCGTACTGCCGGAGTCGGTAAATCCGCAGAAGCCCTTCAGGGTGACCTGAATTTTCGTCTGAAACATTGGGAAGCTATTAAAAAAGCGGCTAACAGCCATCCTGCTCCGTTTTTGATTCATCAGGAAAGTAACGTCATTGTACGGGCTTTCCGTGATTACCTGCGTCCGGATATTGGTGAAATCCTTATCGATAACCCGAAAATTCTCGATTTGGCACGCCAGCATATCACCGCTCTCGGTCGCCCTGACTTTGCCAGCAAAATTAAACTGTATAGCGGTGAAGTCCCACTGTTCAGCCACTACCAAATCGAATCGCAGATTGAGTCAGCTTTCCAGCGCGAAGTGAGATTGCCTTCCGGTGGTTCTGTCGTCATCGATACCACCGAAGCCCTGACTGCCATTGATATTAACTCATCCCGTGCAACCCGTGGCGGCGATATTGAAGAAACGGCTTTTAATACGAATCTGGAAGCGGCAGATGAAATTGCCCGCCAATTGCGCCTGCGTGACCTTGGTGGTCTGATTGTTATCGATTTTATTGATATGACGCCGGTTCGTCATCAGCGCGAAGTTGAAAATCGCCTGCGTGACGCAGTACGTCAGGATAGAGCCAGAATTCAGATTGGTCGTATTTCCCGTTTCGGTTTACTGGAGATGTCACGCCAGCGTTTAAGTCCGTCTCTGGGTGAATCCAGCCATCATGTTTGTCCTCGCTGTAGCGGCACAGGAACTATTCGTGATAATGAGTCACTTTCTCTGTCCATTCTTCGCCTGATTGAAGAAGAGGCTCTGAAAGAAAATACGCATCAGGTTCATGCTATTGTTCCTGTGCAGATCGCCTCTTACCTGTTGAATGAAAAACGTAAGGCTGTCAGTGCAATTGAGCACCGTCAGGGTGGCGTTGGTATTGTTATCGTACCAAATGATCAGATGCAGACACCTCATTTCTCTGTTTTACGTGTTCGTAAAGGCGAGGAAATTTCTGCCCTGAGTTATCAGTTGCCACAAATTCACGAAACAGAAATGGCAGGCATTCAGGAAGATGTGCAGCATGAGCGCAAGCGCCCTGAACAACCCGCTATTTCAACTTTTGATTTACCTGCTGAAGCACCAGCTCCTGCCGCAGCGAAAGCAAAAGAGAAGAAAGCAGCAGTAAAAGCAAATAATCAACAAAAAGCGGCAAAACCGGGTCTATTCAGCCGTTTCTTAAATGCCCTGAAAAAAGTCTTCAGTGCCGAAGAAGAGAAACAACCTCAGGAAAAAGGCAAGAGACCAGCAGGTAATGATGGCCGCCGTTCATCTGATCGTCGTAATCCACGCCGCCAAAACCAACGTCGTGATCGTAACGAGAATGAAAACCGTAACAATCGTGAACGTGATGAACAGCGTAAAGGACGTAATGCTCAGGCAAAAAACAACGCTCAGGATAATACAGCGGTAGATAACGAAGCGCGTGAAGCTCAGCAGCAACAGCGTCGCGAACAACGTGCAGAGCGCCAGCGTCGTCGTCAGGAAGAAAAACGCCAGCAACAATTGGAAAGTAAAGCACAACAGGTAATTAAACCTGAAGTTCCGGAAGAAGAAATCGAGGAACGCCAGCCTGTTATGCCTCGACGTCAACGTCGTCACCTTGAGCAGAAAATTCGTATTACAGATAGTGTGAAAGAAGAAGCTACTGTTGCTAGCCTTCCGGTAATCGCATCTGATTCTGCCCCTGTGATCGTGGAAAAAGAGAAAAAAGTTTCTGTACCTGCTGTTATCAATACCGAAACTGAAGTAACAGCTCAGCCAGCTGCGGCAAATGAATCCGGCACTCAGGATACTGTTGAACAAAATACTGCGGTATCTGGCTCTCAGCAAAATAACGAACAGCAAGATAGCACCATGCCACGTCGTTCCCGCCGTTCACCGCGTCATTTGCGGGTCAGCGGACAACGCCGCCGCCGTTATCGCGATGAACGCAATCTGAGCCAATCACCAGTACCTCTGGCAATAGCGGTCGCCTCACCTGAACTGGCATCAGGTAAAGTTTGGGTTCGTTATCCGGTCACACCAGTAGCTACTGCTTCTGAACCAGAAGTGCCTGTTGTTGAAGAAACAATTTCGGAACAATCAGTTGAAATTATGCCAGTACCTGTTGCTGCAAAAACTGCTGAACCAACATCTGTTGTTGCAGAAACTAAAACTACAGAGCAGGCCACAGTTGCTAATGAAGATGTAAAAAATGAATCAGAGCGCCCTTCTCCGGCTGAATCAGTTGATAAGCCGGTTTCTGAACTGGCGGATGCGCCTGTGCAAGAAGCAGCCAAGTCTGTTGTCAGCCATGATGTTTCACATCAGACTGAAACCGAACATGACACAGTACAACATGACTCTGAGGAAAAAGTGAGCCACGGCGGAGCAGAACCTATCCTCGTGGCCTCTATCGCTGAACAGGAACATCATGAAGAACAGCCGATTGTCGCAACGGAAGCATGCTCTCAGGCAACAGAAGTTAAAGCGAAAGAGACAAAAGCTACTGAGCCTCAGGTTATCATGGCAAAAAATCATCACGCTTACTCCCCAATGACTAAGGCTCCGGCCCCTGATATGGTTGCTGCACAGCCGGTCATTATTAGTGAATGGGAACGCCCAGCTCATCATCTCTTTAAAGGGAAAGGTGGAGCAGGTGGTCACTCGGCAACGAGTATCGCAACATCTGCAATGTCAAAACCACAGGCTTTCGAGTAATTACATGCTGTAATTACTTGTAAAATCAAATGGCTCCTGTTTTCGGAGCCATTTTTATTCCTGACGCCACAAACATTTCAAAAAGCCTGTCTGTTTGATTTCCTTTGAACCCTGATTCCAATAAACTCAGATAATTATCATTTAAATTGGTGGATTATTATGAGTGAAGTCGCATCTGTGAGGCCTTGGTTAATTTTTGGTGCAGGTAAAGGTATCGGTCGTCATCTGGTTAATATCGCGCTCAAACAAAATCGTCCCGTTACAGCATTGATCCGTAATGAAGAGCAGGCTGCAATACTGAGTAAAATGGGTGTGAATGTGGTACAGGGTGATGCCTGTGACAACAGAAGTATAGAAAAAGTGATTGAGCAAGCCGGAGAAAACCCGATTGTTTTTTCAACTATTGGTGGAGGTAATTCAGATCATCTTGGCAATATGGCTATTATTGATGCACTGGAAAAGTCTCAGATTTCACGAATGCTTTTAGTTACATCCATCGGATGCGGCGATAGCTGGCATACTTTATCAGCACGAGCTAAGTCATTATTCGGACAGTCTGTCAGACTTAAATCACTGGCAGAAAGCTATCTGCAAACCAGCAGGTTAGATTTCACTATTATTCGTCCGGGAGGATTGACTGATCAGGCTGGCACTGGGCATTGCCAACGTTATCAGGGAGAAGTGCATGGTCTGGTAAGCCGCGAAGATGTCGCGCAAGAATTGTCACAAATGGCTGAAGATCAAAAGACTTATTCCCAGATTTATGCTCTGGTTGATCCGGAATTAAAGCCCAACTGGAACTGATAAAGTAACCACGCCTGATGATGGCGTGGTTAACAAATTTATTCACTGGACAATAAAACCTTTATTTTACCCCGCCATCCATTGCCTTGAGTTTTTTAGATAACTCCCGGCGTTCTTTAGATAACTCAGCATTTTTGATGATATATTCGTCAACCCGCTCTTCATAATCACTACGCATATGAGCGATGATTCCCTGAATATCTTCAACTGACATTCCCGGTTTAATGTAATCACTGAGATTATCCAGTAACAATACACGTTTTTGGTTGTCACGGATTTTTTTCTCATTATCTACGATTTCACGCTGCAATTTATTTTTTCGACGGAAGATACGTACAAACTCTAAAACATTATGGAATGTTGGCTTATTCGCGTTGTCCATTTTTTACACCTTTACTTAATCAGAACGACAATTTTTTATGCTGATTACACAATACAATTTCAGGCAATATATAAACAAGCTAGTTTCAATAATATTTGAATATTTTTTTGATTCATTTCACCAAATTTAACCTACGATACATTCCCATGGCTTCTGGTTCTGTCAGTTTATAGCCCAGCTTTTCATAAAACTCAGGTTCATCAGCGATCAGGGAAACAAAAGAACCCGGCAAAGCCTGAGTTTCCAGCCAGGCATCAATGCGAGTCATTACTGCTTTCCCTAATCCCTTTCCCTGATAATCAGGAGCAATCGCAATATCGACGATTTGAAAGAAACAAGCCCCATCACCAATAACCCGGCCCATGCCAACCAATTTCCCCTCATCACGAATGCAAATCATAAACAGCGAATTCGGTAATCCTTTCTCTGCAGCCTCAATGGATTTAGGTGACATACCTGCATATTCTCGCAACATGAGATATTCGTGTGGTGTCGGCAGTGCTTCGGTAATTTCTATCATTTCTCTTGCCTTGAACCCATTATAATGTGTTCAGATTGTTTCAAATATGGTTTACCATGTCCTTGCCTGACTTCACGAAAAACCACAACCAACGGATACAGAATTGCCTTGAGTAACAATAAAGAAATCACTTTCTACGTCCACGATTATGTGAATATGAAATTAATACCCTGTATTTAAATAGTATTTATTTTTGTATTTTTATTTATGTACTCAATTTTGTACTCAATTATCAATTCCGATAATGTTTAATTAATGGCTTTCTAATTCTTCATAATCAGGGGCACTCCGCCCCTGTCCTCACTCCGGCTGTTCAGGCCAGTCAATCTCCGGTGCGGTCGAGCAATCCACCCGGTTGAGTAGCACCCGGTATTTCTTCCAGACCAGCAGTGCCGCTTTCTCTTCCTCCGTCGCCATGTCGAGGTCAACCGCGTCCTGACGGGGGGCGATAACCCTTGACGCCTGCGCAATCAGAAACTTTTTTTTCGCTTCGGCTTCAGTCAGGTGTTGCTCCGGTAATTTCACCTTTTTCCTGACCGCCTGACCGTCAAAGACCCATTCG
>NZ_NIBU01000280.1 GCF_002632485.1 Xenorhabdus innexi
GATAATGACAGCCCGCAATGGGCAGGGAAAATTATTGCCCAAACTGTCTGATAAGCCGTTGAAATCCATCACACGCAGAACCAACCGCTCAGAAGTGCTTGATCTGATGTGTCGGCGTAAGGGTTATGAGTTTCGTCTTGTCCGCCGCTGGTTTGCCGAAGAAAAACGTTTCTGTCTCTGGCTGACTAATTTATCGGTGGACGAGTTTACCGCCAATGAGATCATGGATATTTATCGTTGCCGCTGGCAAATATACCCATCGTAATTGAAGCTGCTTGATTTTTCCTTCCTATCAGATCAAGATTGTGTCCATGAAAATTACCCTGACAAATGCCCAAAAAGAAGCCCTC
>NZ_NIBU01000281.1 GCF_002632485.1 Xenorhabdus innexi
CGATATTGGCGGCTCTGTTACCGTCAAAATCATGGATGGCTGTTTAGTGCTCATCCCCGACAGCGACGAGACGAACAGCCTTAAACAGCAATACCAGCGTCAGCGCGAGCAAATCAGTGAAATTAAGCTGCGGATGCGCGAGTTGATTGGGGATTATAAAGCAGGATAATGATAAAAAGCCGGAAGATCACGTAGATCTTTCCGGCTTTATAATATGCCTTAGTAGTATAAATATGCTGTATTAGTCGATTCTCATAGATAGGATCTTAAGCAATAACCGTTTATTTTTAGATAGAAAAAAGGCTTCATTTATGATCTGATAATCGTCGCTAAACTAATATCAAAACCA
>NZ_NIBU01000282.1 GCF_002632485.1 Xenorhabdus innexi
CTCAGAGTTGGAGATAAATCTCGTGGCAAATCGATTAAATAAACGTCCTCGAAAAACGCGAGGTTATCAAACACCGAATGAGTTATTTAAAGGCATACCGACTCGTTTACTTCGTTCATAACGGTGTTGCACTTATTATGTGAATGCAAGATTTATTCTATAAGTGATTTATACTTTATTCAGCCATCATAGACAGGATCTTAAGAATTAAGCCTTTCAAAACACGCATCCAATGTTTTGTTTTTACATGATTTTCTTTGTGGTGTTTTGAACGCGTTCTGGCATAAATATTCTTGTGCTTTTTCCAGCCAAAAATACGTTTCCGACCACGCCTTTTGGAGCAGGT
>NZ_NIBU01000283.1 GCF_002632485.1 Xenorhabdus innexi
CGTGGTTTTGATTTATTGTTTGGCGACGATTATCAGATCATAAATGAAGCCTTTTTTCTATCTAAAAATAAACGGTTATTGCTTAAGATCCTGTCTATGTAAGGATATTAAGGTAGGTGATTGATTCATTATTTAGTCAATTTTAATGATAGGCATATCAAAATTTCCCCTTATAAACGTGAAATAAAAGAAAAACTCACTGCCAGTCAGCGCCAGCAGTGAGTTTATTGATTTAACTTATTTTTATTGACTAGAATTTCCAGTTGGCATTGAAGAATACGCCATTGTCTTTATGACCACGGGATAAGACCCCCTGATACCCCAGCGATAATTGAGTA
>NZ_NIBU01000284.1 GCF_002632485.1 Xenorhabdus innexi
TTTGTTTGATAGCATAACGCTGCAATAATCGTCTGAACGCTTTGCTGGTATAGTGGCTGCCTTGATCGCTGTGAAACAAGATCCCTTGCGGCCTTCCTCTTGATTCAAATGCCATGATTAACGCTTTTTTTGTCAGCTCAGAGTCTGGCGAGAAAGACATCGCCCAACCGATGGGTTTACGGGCAAAAAGGTCGATGACCACCGCCAGATAAGCCCAACGTTTACCGGTCCAGATATAGGTCACATCCCCACACCACACCTGATTGGGTTCGGTAACCGCAAACTGACGGTCAAGATGATTAGGAATATCAACCTGTTCCTTACGTGAATAGCGAT
>NZ_NIBU01000285.1 GCF_002632485.1 Xenorhabdus innexi
AGCCGCTGACGCCGTGGTCAGCGTGCTGGGTGACCGGGCCATCCGGACCTGCACACAGTCTGCCGAGTGCAGCAGCGGCGGTGAACCCCATCAGCCGGGCACGACGGTGGCGGGAACGGGGTTTGCCCCGATGCTGGAAGCCCATACCAAAACAAACATTGAGCAACTGGTGAAACTGGTCAGTGGTACGGCGAAGCCGACGCAGGCCAGTCTGACCCAACTGAAAACCGGCAGCCTGACGGTGACGCAGGGGGTCATTCAGGCGTTGCAGCGTGACCCGGACCGGGCAGCACTGACGGCGCGTCTGGCCGGCGAGCT
>NZ_NIBU01000286.1 GCF_002632485.1 Xenorhabdus innexi
TTTAGCCAGTGCGGCAGATTTACGTTCAGGTGAAATACGTGTCATTTTTTTCTCTATCAGTGTTGTTAATGAGGGTGACAACTATGCTGACAGAGAGGGTTGGTGACAAAATCGACATTTTACTTCTACTGTAGCCACGTATGTTATCTCACAAAAATACGCATTATAAATGAATGACAACGCCTTGAATACATGACCAATATGTTAACTCAGCTTCATAGATAGGATCTTAAGCAATAACCGTTTATTTTTAGATAGAAAAAAGGCTTCATTTATGATCTGATAATCGTCGCTAAACTAATATCAAAACC
>NZ_NIBU01000287.1 GCF_002632485.1 Xenorhabdus innexi
TGACCCGCAACGAACCGAAGACCCTAACACCAGCTTGGGCAAAAGCACTGACGCTAAACCTTAACGACGCAAAAGCCTGAATCCCTATCTGCCCCAAAACCCGCAGGCTGACCCGCAACGAACCGAAGACCCTAACGCCAACTTGAGCAAAAGTACTGACGCTAAACCTTAACGACGCAAAAGCCTGAATCCCTATCTGCCCCAAACCCCGCAGGCTGACCCGCAACGAACCGAAGACCCTAACACCAGCTTGGGCAAAAGCACTGACGCTAAACCTTAACGACGCAAAAGCCTGAATCCCTATCTGCC
>NZ_NIBU01000288.1 GCF_002632485.1 Xenorhabdus innexi
CCGTAACAGCCAGCGGTGGATTTGTTCTCCCTGTTGGCGGCGGGCTGTCACACCGGCGGCGGCCAGTGATGAGACCAGTCGTTCACAGACCTGATTGAGAGCCGCCACCGGCGATAACGCGACGTGGTGGCGCGATGATTTGTGAGCCGGCAGCCAGCGGTAAACCACCATGCGGGTCTGGCGCTGCTGCCCCCGCCACGGCTGCCCGGTAATTAAACTGTCCTGAAATATCCCGTCAGGCCGGGCAATACCGGTCAGGTGACGGGCCGATTCGGCCAGAAAGGCCCCGGTAAAGGCAGTGCCCTG
>NZ_NIBU01000289.1 GCF_002632485.1 Xenorhabdus innexi
CGTGGTTTTGATTTATTGTTTGGCGACGATTATCAGATCATAAATGAAGCCTTTTTTCTATCTAAAAATAAACGGTTATTGCTTAAGATCCTGTCTATGATATATTACTAAATAGTTTGTCATAATGGTGAGACTCTTATATTTCTCATTTCTTTCCAAGCCGTTAACGAAGCTCTTCCCAAAAAAATTTTCACATTACGAATAAGCTGCCACATAAATTGGCAACAATGATTGCGTGTCACCGTTTCATGAAGTGATTGCCATAGCCGTTCTATTTTATTTAACCAAGGCGAGTAGACCGGAAGA
>NZ_NIBU01000029.1 GCF_002632485.1 Xenorhabdus innexi
CGTGGTTTTGATTTATTGTTTGGCGACGATTATCAGATCATAAATGAAGCCTTTTTTCTATCTAAAAATAAACGGTTATTGCTTAAGATCCTGTCTATGTATATGGTTTAGCATACCAAATAATCAAAGTACTGGAGAATATAATGAAGAAATTACATGATATCGCAAAAGAACTATCACCTGCAAAATCGTATAAGATGCTGATTGGTGGTGAGTGGGTAGACAGTACCTCAAAAGAAACAATGAAAAGCTATAATCCTGCAACCGGAGAGTTACTGACAGAATATGCAGCTGGAAATGCTCAGGATGTTGATCTTGCTGTCCGGGCTGCAACAAAAGCCTTGCCTGCATGGCGAAAAACTTCAGCAGAAAAAAGACAATCTCTCTTACTGAAAATTGCTGATTTACTGGAGGCAGAAGCAGAACGTTTTATCACTCTGGAAACATTGGATGGAGGTAAAACACAATCTTTATGCCGTAATTTTGATATTCCATTCGCTATCGATCATTTCCGCTATTTTGCTGGCGTGATCCGTGCTCATTCAGATGCAAGTGATATCATTGATGAAAATACCCTCAGTCTGGTGATCAGAGAGCCAATCGGTGTAATTGGTCAAATCATTCCCTGGAATTTCCCTCTGCTGATGGCAGCCTGGAAAATTGCCCCAGCTCTGGCTGCGGGTAATACCATCGTTATCAACCCAGCCAGTCTGACGCCTATTACTTTGTTAGAATTGGGCCGTATCATTAATCAGGTTCTTCCTGCGGGCGTTGTTAATATCGTTACAGGTCGTGGCTCTGTTGTTGGTCAGGCAATCCTCGACCATGAGGGCATTGGAAAGGTCGCTTTTACCGGCTCAACAGAAGTGGGTTACAACGTTGCCACAGCCGCTGCCAAAAGGCTTATTCCGGCTACGCTTGAGCTGGGAGGTAAGTCTGCCAATATCGTTTTCCCTGATGCAAATATGAAAAAAGCGGTCAAATATGCCGCCAATGCTATCCTGCTGAATCAGGGGCAAGCTTGTGAATCAGGAGCTCGTTTATTCCTGCACAAAGATATCTATGATTCATTCCTGCAATCATTAAAAACAGTCTTTGAGACTATCCGGGTTGGTGACCCGATGGACCCGGCAACTGAAATGAGCTGTCAGGTTAGTGAAGAACAGATGAATACCATTCTTAGCTACATTGATCTTGCTAAACAGGAAGGTGCAACCATTCTTACCGGTGGTAAACGTATTACCGGTTCAGGCTATGATGATGGATTCTTTGTACAGCCAACGATCCTTACCAATGTGACTAATAATATGCGGGTAGCACAGGAAGAAATTTTCGGGCCGGTACTTTGTGTCATTCCGTTCAGTAATGAAGAAGAAGTTATCGAGATGGCTAACGATTCAGAATATGGTCTGGCGGGGGCCGTCTGGACACAGGATATCAATCGTGCCCTGCGTGTCGCTAAAGCCGTTGAAGCAGGCCGCATATGGATTAATACCTACCATGAGCTTCCGGCTCACACACCATTTGGCGGTTATAAAAAATCAGGGCTTGGACGGGAAACACATAAAATGATTATGGATGCTTACACTGAAGTCAAAAATATCTATATCAGTACCAAAGAAGATTAAGTTATACCGTAAAATCAAGTATCCCTTTCTAAAAAAAGAGGATGCCAACCGGCATCCTCATTATTTTTTACCATCAATATCAATTAAATCCAGAAGAACCAGGCAACTACAGAGATAATCGCGATACATGCCAGATTCAGGACAATCCCAACCCGAACCATTTCAGTCTGCTTGATATAACCGGTGCCATAAACAATCGCATTCGGTGGTGTTGCTACGGGCAGCATAAATGCACAGGATGCACCAATACCAATAATCATGGTCAGCACAATCACCGGCATTCCCAACGCTTCTGCAACGGTGGCAAAAATAGGAACAAGCAGTGCTGCACTGGCTGTATTACTGGTGAATTCCGTCAGGAAGATAATAAATGCTGCAATAGCAACAATGATCACAAACCACGGGCTTGATCCGAAAGTTGCAGCCATACCATTTGCCATCACTTCACTGGCACCGGAGTTTTTCAGAACAGCACTCAGAGTCAGACCGCCACCAAACAGCATCAGCACACCCCATTCGGTGTTATTCTGAATCTGTGACCATGTTGATACGCCAGTAATACCAATCAGAGTAGCTGCACTCACCGCAATAATGGTATCTAGATCTTTTACACCACCAAGTGCATCACTGATGATGGAGCTAAAAATCCAGCAAACAACTGTCAAAAGGAAAATAAGCATGGTAATAACACGTTTACCATTCCATTCGAGACGCTCAAGTTCCAGATCAAATTTATGATTCAGGTTCGGACGTAACATGATGTACATCAGCATGACCATAACCGGTAACAGAATAATCACCATTGGTACGCCATATTTCATCCATGTCACAAAATCCATACCCAGCTGTGCCGCTGCAATTGCATTAGGCGGACTGCCTACCAAAGTGCCCAGACCACCAATGCTGGCGCTATACGCTACACCCAGTAACACAAAGACAAATGTATTACGTTCTGTACGAACATCCAGATTAGCCAGAATACCCAGAATAAGCGGCAGCATCATTGCGGCAGTTGCCGTATTGCTGATCCACATAGAAAGTAGCGCCGTGATACCGAATATCAGCATCACCGCCACTGACAAACGCCCACGGGCAATCAGTAGAAGACGGTTGGCTATTAGCCTGTCTAAACCTTGGATATGTAGCGCTGTCGCCAGTGCAAATCCACCAAAAAATAAGAAAATAATTGGATTGGCAAAAGATTTCAGCGCGTCACCGGTATTCATCAATCCCATTCCGACTGCCAGAATTGGAATACACAGTGCAGTAATCGTGACGTGAATGGCTTCAGTCAGCCATAACACACCCACAAATGCCATCAATGCCAAACCTGCGTTTGCTTTTTCGCTATAAGGCAAAAACTTCAGCAAGGCGATCAGCAAGATGATATCCAGCGCAAGAATAATAAAGCCTCTTTTATTTGAAGGCATCGGCCCGACCGCTGGGGTTAAAGATTCTGAAGCGTCCATGAAGACTCCATGTAACAATGAAACATAACTCCGTAATGTAAAAATAATAATTGATGAATCATTGCTCTAAATGTTAAAGAATTACATTACATGTGAAATAATAAGGAGTCTGAACGATAAATAAAATACGAGATGTACGATTTTGGGATCTGCTACGCGAGATTTGTTTAATTAATAATTAAACGAGCAAAAAAACAGCGTATTTTATGGAGTTATGTCACATTTCTTATTTTTGGTTTACCCGAGTAATCATCCATTACCCGGTAGAGAAGAATAAGGCGAAAGAATATTATCCTTTCGCCAAATCATAAACAATATTTATTATTTATCGAAGCAAATCAGTAATTATGCCTGACCTTTAACTTCTTTCAGGCCATTGAAAGGAGCACGGTTGCCCAGTACTTCTTCAATACGAATCAGCTGATTGTATTTAGCAACACGGTCAGAACGGCTCATTGAACCTGTTTTGATTTGACCTGCCGCAGTACCTACAGCCAGATCAGCAATGGTTGCATCTTCAGTTTCACCGGAACGGTGAGAGATAACTGCGGTATAACCCGCTTCTTTTGCCATTTTGATTGCAGCCAGAGTTTCGGTCAAAGAACCGATCTGGTTGAATTTGATCAGAATGGAGTTAGCGATGCCTTTTTCAATACCTTCTTTCAGGATTTTGGTATTCGTTACGAACAGGTCGTCACCAACCAACTGAATTTTATCGCCCAGTACTTGAGTCTGGTAAGCAAAACCATCCCAGTCAGATTCGTTCAGGCCATCTTCGATAGAAACGATTGGGTATTCTTTGGTCAGGCCTTCCAGATAATGGGTGAACTCCTGAGAAGTGAAAGTTTTACCTTCGCCTTTCAGTTCATAGTTACCGGTTTCTTCGTTATAGAATTCAGATGCTGCGCAGTCCATCGCCAGAGTGATGTCTTTACCCAGTACATAACCTGCTTGCTCTACTGCTTCTTTGATGGCTGCCAGTGCTGCTGCGTTGGATTCCAGATTTGGAGCATAACCACCTTCATCACCCACCGCAGTATTCATGCCTTTTGCTTTCAGTACTTTTGCCAGATTGTGGAAAACTTCAGAACCGATGCGTACCGCTTCTTTCAGCGTGCTCGCACCTACCGGCTGGATCATGAATTCCTGAATGTCCACGTTGTTGTCAGCGTGCTCACCACCGTTAATGATGTTCATCATTGGCAGAGGCATGGAGAATCGACCTGGAGTGCCGTTCAGTTCAGCAATGTGCTCATACAGAGGCATACCTTTTGATGCAGCTGCCGCTTTAGCGTTTGCAAGAGAAACTGCCAAAATCGCGTTAGCACCGAAATTGGATTTATTTTCAGTTCCATCCAGCTCGATCATGATCTTATCGATATTTGCCTGATCTTTCGCGTCCTGACCAGCCAGAGCCTGCGCAATCGGGCCATTTACCGCAGCAATCGCCTTCAGTACACCTTTACCCAGAAAACGGGATTTATCACCATCACGCAGCTCTAATGCTTCACGGGAACCTGTTGATGCACCTGATGGCGCCGCAGCCAGACCTACAAAGCCACCTTCCAGATGTACTTCTGCTTCTACCGTCGGGTTACCACGGGAATCGATGATTTCACGGCCGAGCACTTTAACGATTTTGGACATTAGGTTTTCCTCAGTACAAGTTAAATTCCGGGCGATTGATGGTCATGCAAAAATCGCATCAACCGCCCCATATTTTATTTCAACTGGCTTTTCTGGTATTTGCCAGCGGCTTCTACGAAACCGGCAAATAACGGATGGCCATCGCGAGGCGTTGAAGTGAATTCAGGATGGAACTGACACGCAACAAACCACGGATGATTCGGGTTCTCAATAATTTCCACCAGCTTATTGTCGATTGAACGACCAGCAATACGTAAGCCTGCATCTTCAATACGTTTCAACAATAAGTTGTTCACTTCGTAACGATGGCGGTGACGTTCAACAATTTCGTCCTGACCATAAAGATTACGCACCAGACTGTTTTCAGTCAGATGACACAACTGGCCGCCAACACGCATCGTTCCGCCGAGATCGCTCTCTTCGCTACGTACTTCAACATTGCCGTTCTCATCACGCCACTCAGTGATCAGACCTACAACCGGTAACTTACATTCAGGTTCAAACTCAGTAGAGTTAGCCCCTTCCATACCCGCAACATTGCGTGCAAACTCGATCAGAGCAACCTGCATTCCCAGACAAATCCCCAGATAAGGAATTTTGTTTTCACGGGCGTATCGGGCAGTCATAATTTTGCCTTCGATACCACGGCCACCGAAGCCTCCCGGTACCAGAATTGAATCCAGACCTTTCAGTACTTCAACACCACGGGTTTCAACATCCTGAGAATCGATCAGTTTGATGTTGACGGTCAGACGATTTTTCAGACCTGCATGTTTCAGGGCTTCAATCACCGACTTATAAGCGTCCGGTAATTCAATATATTTGCCCACCATACCGATGGTTACTTCGCCTGACGGATTAGCTTCTTCATAAATGACCTGTTCCCATTCGGACAGATCCGCTTCCGGGCATTCAATGCTGAATCGTTTACAAATATAATCATCTAAGCTCTGAGATTTCAAGAGGGCTGGGATTTTATAAATAGAATCAACATCTTTTAAAGATATAACCGCTTTCTCCGGCACGTTACAGAACAGTGCAATTTTTGCACGCTCGTTGGCTGGGATAATGCGGTCTGAACGACAGATCAAAACATCTGGCTGAATACCGATGGAAAGTAATTCTTTCACAGAGTGCTGGGTAGGCTTAGTTTTCACTTCGCCGGCTGCTGCCATATAAGGCACCAGAGTCAGGTGCATAAACAGAGTATTCTCACGGCCCACTTCTACAGCCATCTGGCGAATTGCTTCAAGGAATGGCAGGGATTCGATATCACCTACAGTACCGCCGATTTCCACCAGCACAACATCATAGCCTTCTGCACCACGGATGATACGGTCTTTGATTTCGTTAGTGATGTGAGGAATAACCTGAATGGTTGCGCCCAGATAATCGCCACGGCGTTCTTTGCGCAGAACTTCGGAGTAAACACGACCCGTCGTGAAGTTATTGCGACGTGTCATTTTGGTTCGGATGAAACGTTCGTAATGGCCTAAATCGAGATCAGTTTCAGCGCCGTCTTCGGTTACGAAAACTTCCCCATGTTGGGTTGGGCTCATTGTACCCGGATCAACGTTGATATACGGGTCCAGTTTCATAATGGTGACATTGAGTCCACGGGCTTCGAGTATGGCCGCCAAAGAGGCTGCGGCAATGCCTTTACCCAGAGAGGATACGACCCCGCCGGTCACAAAAATATAATTAGTTTTCATGCTGAACCTGAAGTTTAGGTTTAAAAGGATGATGAATATAACAGGACGGGAAAGCAGTATACCCTAACCTTAAATGCGCTACAAACTCTATCTCCTTTATCTGTTCAAGTGTAGTAATTTCTAGGGGAAACTTATCGTAGAAATAAATTTTTTAAATAGGCAAGGAATAAGGTACAGAATGCCGGCCTTATTAGCTATACTTGATTGTATCTCAATTGAGATACACCATGAACGATAAGTGAAACCGGAGAATTTAATTATGGCTAATACTTCAATGTTACATGTCCGTGTCGATGATGAACTAAAGACTGCTGCTGCTGAAAAACTTGCCAATATTGGTATGACTTTATCTGATGCTGTCAGAATTCTACTCACTCGCATAACGATAGAAGGAGGGATGCCCGTTGGATTAACAATTGATTCAGAAAAATATGATGTCTGGTTCCGTGACAAAGTAAAAGAAGCTTTAGCTGATACAAACCCCACAGTCTCGCATAAGCAGGTGATGGATGATGTACAGGCATTAATCGACAGGAAACGCCGCCGTGAATGAGTTAGAGTGGCTGGAGTTAGCTCGCACTGACCTGCTGGCGATTATTGAGTACATAGCTGATGATAATCCATATGCTGCTCAATGCCTCAAGGACGATATTGAAACAAAGGCAGAAAAGCTGCTGGATTTTCCCAAGATAGGGCGCCCCGGGCGGGTTGCAGGAACCAGAGAACTGGTTGCCGGGGCAAATTATATCATCGTGTACCAAGAAGATGTTTTCACCATTCGAATACTGCGCGTGTTACATGCCGCGCAACTGTGGCCCTCATCTAATTGAAATTGATTGATTATTTTTCGGTGTATTACAGTTGCTGTTTTTTCACCTGCTCCCACATTTTATCCATTTCCTCTAATGTGGCTGTTTCCAGCGACAAACCGCTATCAAGGATGAGTTTTTCCACATTACGAAAGCGGTTTTCAAATTTCTGACAGGCTTTCTGTAATGTCGTCTCCGGCTTGTGTCCTAAATGGCGGGACAAATTCACGACTGCAAACAACAAATCGCCCAGTTCTTCTCCCACGCGATCATCATCCACAACCGCCTGTTTCGCTTCATCCATCACTTCGTCAATTTCTTCATAAACCTTGTCTAACACAGGGCCGATGGTATCCCAGTCAAAACCGACAGAAGCACAGCGTTTCTGAATCTTATACGCTTTCATCAATGCAGGCAGGCTGGCAGGGATATCATCCAGAACGGAATGCTGGTCTTTTTCGGCTCTTTCTGCGGTCTTGCGCTGCTCCCAGCTACCAATCGCCTCTTCGCTGCTGATACCCGATTGCTGGTTAAAGATATGCGGGTGTCGGCGTTCCAGTTTGTTACAGACCGCTTCACAGATATCCTCGAAATCAAACAATTGCTCTTCCTGTGCCATCTGGGCATAAAACACTATATGAAACAGCAGATCGCCCAACTCTTCTTTCAGAGCATTCGCATCATTGCGCTCAATGGCATCAATGACTTCATAAGTTTCTTCCAGCGTGTAAGGGGCAATTGTGGCTGAAGTCTGTACTTTGTCCCACGGGCAACCGTGCTGAGGATGGCGCAACTGCGCCATAATCTCTTTAAGTCTCTCAATACTTTTCATACTTGCCACTGACTTGGTATTCATTTGATCCATAACTGATTAGTTTCCATGCAGACGTCTGGCTTCAATCACATCAGGCAGTTGATTCAGTTTCGCCAACACCCGCCCCAGCACCTGCAAGTTGTAAATCTCAATATTCATATCGATAGTTGCCAGCTGCTGTTTCACATCGCTACGGCTGCTGACCCCTAATACATTCACTTTTTCGTTAGCAAGGATTGTGGTGATATCCCGTAGTAACCCGCTGCGATCATTGGCAAGTAATCTCACCACCAGCGAATAGCCACTGGAGTAACTTTCTCCCCATACGGCATCCACCACACGCTCCGGCGCACTTGCTTCCAATTCCGTTAACTGATCACAGTCTGCCCGGTGAATGGAGATACCGCGCCCGCGTGTAATAAAGCCCGTAATTTCATCTCCGGGAATAGGCTGACAGCAACGGGCAATATGGTGCATCAGATTACCGACTCCCTCCACGACAACCCGCCCGTTATCTTTTTTGCTGTTACGTGGTGCGAATGTTTTGTTCTCAAGTGTGCGGAGCGCTTCCCGATCTGCTTCTTCTGCCGTGGTTTTATTGAACTTGCTTTGCAGGAAATTTGTCAGTTGATGAATACGGATATCACCTACACCGATACCCGCCAGCACTTCCTCCAGCGAATTCACGTTATAACGGACAATCAGCTCTTTTTCCGCTTCTTTAATGGTGACACCCAAATGAGCCAGTTCACTATCCAGCATCTGGCGACCCGCAATAATATTTTTATCGCGATCCTGTTTACGGAACCAATTGTGGATCTTAGCCCGTCCACGGCTGGTTGTGACATAGCCAAGGTTAGGGTTCAGCCAGTCACGGCTTGGATTGGGCTGTTTCTGAGTGATAACTTCAATCTGATCACCCATCTGGAGCTGATAACTGAATGGCACGATACGCCCGCCAATTTTCGCCCCGATACAACGATGACCCACATCGCTGTGAATGTGATAGGCAAAATCCAGTGGCGTTGAACCGGCAGGTAAATCGATCACATCCCCTTTAGGTGTGAAAACATAAACGCGATCATCAAATACCTGACTGCGGACTTCATCCAACATCTCTCCGGTATCTGCCATTTCCTCCTGCCATGCGATCAACTTCCGCAGCCATGCAATCCGGCTTTCATAACTACCTGATTTACCACCACCGATCGCCGTACCTTCTTTATATTTCCAGTGAGCAGCCACGCCCAGTTCAGCATCATCATGCATCTGGCGGGTACGGATCTGGATTTCAAGTGTTTTACCGTTCGGCCCTAACACTACGGTATGGATGGATTGATAACCATTGGGTTTAGGATTGGCAACGTAATCATCAAACTCATCCGGCAAGTGGCGGTAGTGAGTATGCACTATCCCCAATGCCGCATAGCAGTCCTGCAAACGATCAACGACAATGCGCACGGCACGCACATCAAACAGTTCATCAAATGCCAGCGATTTTTTCTGCATCTTGCGCCAGATGCTGTAAATATGTTTAGGACGCCCGTAAATTTCCCCCGAAATTCCTTCTTTGAGCATATAACGGCGCAATGTCGTGATAAATTTTTCGATGTATTGTTCGCGGTCAATCCTGCGCTCATGCAAAAGCCGAGCAATCTTTTTATATTCATCGGGATGCAGATAGCGGAAGCAGAAATCTTCCAGCTCCCATTTTAACTGGCCGATCCCTAAACGATTGGCAAGAGGCGCATAGATATTGGAGCACTCTTTTGCCACCAATACCCGTTCATCTTCACTGGCATCCTTCACTTCCCGCAGATAAGCGATCCGCTCCGCCAGTTTAATAATCACGCAACGGAAATCTTCGACCATTGCCAGCAGCATCCGCCGTACATTATCCACCTGAACGGAGCAGGTCGCATCGGTATGCGTGGCTTTCAGCTCGCGGATAGCGTCCATCTCCAGCACACCATGAACCAGATCCATAATGGGCTGACCAAACGCCTCTGTCACGGTTTCACTATTAAGTAGCCGGGCATCAAGGAGGGGAAAAAGCAGTGCCGCACGCATACTGTCATTATCCATGCTCAGTGTGGACAGAATTTCCACCATTTCAACACCACGCCACAATAACAACTCGGCATTAGGGTGATCCTGAACTTTTTCGTGACAATAGCGCCATGTTTCAACTAACTTTTGGCTGGATTGTGGATTAACAATATTTAAACTCGCGATCCACTTATCGACAGCAAATTCACCTGCCGGTGTGAGATGAGCACTTCTTACTGCAACCATAATTTCTCCCTACTCGATAGTCATCGGCTCTCAGCTGGCAGTGTTTCCGCAATTAACGCGAAAATAGCGCCATAGATTCCAGATGACCGGTGTGCGGAAACATATCCAGCATCCGCACACTGACAAGATGATAACCGGCCTCCAGCAGAACTTTGCTGTCCCGCGCCAGGGTTGTGGGGTTACAAGAAACATAAACCACTTTTTCAGGAGCCAGTTTTACTATATGTGACATAACACCAGCAGCACCCGCACGAGCGGGGTCCAATAATACTTTATTGAAGCCCTGTGCTGCCCACGGCTGTTGGCGGATATCCGATTCCAGATTTTCGTGGAAAAAAGTGACGTTACTAAGTCCATTTAACCGAGCATTATATTGCCCGCTTGCAACCAATGCCGCAACGCCTTCCACACCGACAACAGCCTTCGCTTTAACCGCTATCGGCAGAGTAAAGTTTCCCATGCCACAGAAGAGATCCAATATCCGGTCTTCCGGCTGCACATCCAGCCATGACAGCGCCTGAGCAACCATTTTCTGATTAACTTCATCATTAACCTGAATAAAATCCTGCGGGCTGAAGACCAACTTTAAACCATCCACCTGATACCAAGGCTCAAACTGCCCGATTTCAGGAGACAATGCTTCAAGGGATTTTTCATCACCCGCCAGATAAATGACCACCTGATACTGCCTCGCAAAATCCCGCAGCATCTCTTTATCTTCATGCTTTATGGGGGCAAGATGGCGTAAAACAACTAACGGGCCATTATCTGCCAGCACTAATTCAACATGCCCCAAGCGTTTCGCTACTTTCAGGCTGCTTAAACACAGAGATAATGGCTGCAATAATTTTTCCAGCTCAGGGCGCATAACCGGGCAATGTCTGATATCCACCAAATCATTGGTCTGACTCTGACGAAATCCCATCACTAGCTTACCCTGTTTATCATGATATTGAAGGCCAAGCCTTGCCCTGCGCCGATAACCATATTCCGGGCTGTGAATAACAGGCTGAGCACTGATACTGATGCCCGTCTCCCGCTGGATCAGATGTTCCAGTACGCTGGCTTTAGTTTTCACCTGTAACTCTGGTGCGGCATGTTGCTGCTGGCAACCTCCGCACATTTTGAAATGCGGGCAGCGCGGATTTACCCGAAGCGGGCTGTCCGATAAACGTTTTACCACTTTAGCTTTAGCAAACTGGCGTTTTTCTTCTGTCAGTTGAACTTGTGCCTGCTCACCGGGCAATAACCCCGGAATAAAGATCGTTTTTCCCTGATGACGGGCAATACCCTGCCCCTGAGCATCAAGGTTGTCTGCGGTAACGGAAATAATGCTTCGGTTTACGGAGCGGCGATTTGGGGAGTAAAATTGCACCATGATTCTGACTGACTTTGAAAAATTGAGTTTTGATTTTCCCACAATGGATGCCTAATGACCAAATATAGCCTACGCACCCGTATGATGAGCCTGATTTTGGTTCCTGTTTTACTGGTCGGAACGCTTGTGAGTATATCATTTATCTCATATCGCTATTATGAGTTGAAGAGCCTGATAGTCCGCAGTGGGATCAGTATTATTGAGCCGTTGTCGATCGCCAGCGAAATAGGGATAAACCTGGATAACAGTAAGCGCGTAAAATCATTGATAAATAGACTTCATCGCCGGAATTCTGAAATCGTTATGGCAATTGCGATCTTTGATGAAAACCATAAACTGTTCGAAATCTCCAATGATAAATATGATGTCAACCTGCTACGCCTCAGGCCTGATGATCCCATTCCGACAACACTGACCAAAGAGGAAGATAGCAACAGCATTATCCTGAAAATGCCGATTATCTCAGAAACCAGTGCTTCTCATGGATGGCCTGATTCACCAAACAAATCCGTTCCTATCGGTTATATCGCCATTGATTTGGATTTACGGGCCGCCCAGCTCCAGCAATATAAAGAGATTGCAACCTCTATCATTCTACTGATCCTCTGTCTTGGCGGAACGGCATTGTTTGCCCATATCTTGGTTCGTAAGGTCACTGAGCCGCTGGATTGTATGGTAAAAGCCGTTAACCGTATCCGGCAGGGGCAACTGAATACGCGGGTGACAGGGGCGATGCCGGGCGAGTTATCCGCGCTCCAGAATGGTATTAATACCGTTGCGGAATCGCTGTCAAAGTACAAAGATGAAATGCAGTTGCATATCGAACAGGCGACTTCTGATCTGCAAATTACGATGGAACAGTTGGAAATTCAGAATGTGGAACTGACGATCGCCAAAAAACGGGCGCAGGAAGCCGTCAGGATCAAAACCGAATTTCTGGCGAATATGTCCCATGAGCTACGGACTCCCCTTAACGGCGTTATCGGGTTTACCCGACAGATGCTGAAAACACCAATAACTTCTCAACAGACAGAATACCTCTATGTCATTGATCGTTCGGCTAACAATCTGCTGAAAATCATCAATGATATTCTGGATTTTTCACGTCTGGAATCCAATAAGCTGATATTGGATCAAGTACCTTTCCTGCTGCGAGATACCGTCAATGAAGTGATTGAGTTACTGACGCCTTCTGCTAGTGCGAAAAACCTGCCTCTGCATCATTATATTGATGAGAAGCTACCAAACCTGATGATTGGTGATCCTATCCGCTTGCAGCAAATACTCACTAACTTAATTGGTAATGCCATTAAATTTACCGATAAAGGCAACATTACGCTGGAAATAAAACTGCGTCAGCAAAGGCATCATAGGGTACAAATCGATTTTACCGTTACGGATACCGGAATTGGCATTAAATCAGAATACCGCCCTATTCTGTTTCAGGCATTCAATCAGGCAGATGCCAGCATTACCCGCCATTATGGCGGTACAGGATTAGGATTAAGTATCACCAAACGGCTGGTTAATGAAATGAACGGGGAAATAGATTTCATCAGCGAACCAACCAGAGGAACAGTATTCTATTTTGATATCTGGCTGGAAAAAGAGGAGTTCCAGCTTGGTTCTATACCTGAACGTTTACCTCAGCCCCACACATCATTCCGCCTGCCGATGACAGTCATGGCAGTGGATGATAATCCGGCTAATCTTAAATTAATCGGCGCTCTTTTAAGTGAACAGGTAGACAATACTATTTTGTGCAGCAGTGGTATGGAAGCCCTGAAAATGGCACAGAAACATCCGCTGGATCTCATTCTGATGGATATTCAGATGGCAGATATGGATGGGATTCAGGCCTCAGAACAAATCCACCAGCTACCGGAACATAAGCAGACTCCGATTGTTGCTGTCACAGCTTTTATCTGCGATGAAACATGCAATCAGACAGACACCCCTTTTATCGATTGCCTGTCTAAGCCATTGGATGAAGTTCGTCTAAAGAATTTGTTGAATCAGTACAGTCCCCCCCCAAAACCGCAAGCCATAGACTGGAAACTGGCTTTGCAACAAACAGCGGGTAAAGAATCACTGGCGCTGGAAATGCTGTCAATGCTGGTACAATCTCTGCCAGAGATGAAAACGAAGATTGAACAAGCATTAACCGCAGAAGGTGAAATTCATCGTGAATCGTTTTTGCATCATGTTCATCAGTTGCATGGCAGTTGCTGCTATAACGGTGTGCCTAAACTCAAAATGATTTGTGAGTTGATTGAAAAACAGTTGAGACAAGATATTTCTCTGGCTGATTTAGAACCGGAACTACTGGAATTTATTGATGAAATCGACCATGTTATTGCGGCAGCTCCTGATATATTAAGAGCCGCCAAATCACTCACCTCGACACCATAAACTTACGGTATTCTTCGTAAGCATAGTGGTCTGTCATGCCACTGATGTAATCCTGAATCAGGCGTGCCCGATAATAAAATTCGATCACGTCTTTTTCTGTTTCATCAGTGGCGATAATACCTTCCACCGCTTCGTTATAAGCCAGTCTGTGTTTGGTTGAAAGTTTGTGTAACAGGCGGGTTTCAATAAAGTATTTTTTGTGGAAGTTATTCTGATGTAACTCCCAGAAATCCTGTCGGGACAGCTCCAGTAACGGGCTGTAAACATCCAGTAAGCCGGTAATAATCCGATAGCCCTGCAACTCCAGCTCTTCTACTTCCGGGTGATTAAATACCCGTTTCCGCGTGACGCTTTTTAATGTTCTCAGCAGACGGTGTTCTTCGCCATTAGCTTCCAGCAAGGCTTGATTGAAAGTACCTGCATAAATTGCCGGTAAATGCTCAATAAAACGCTGCGCCGTATAAGGAACCAGTTTGCCGGTGATAAATACCCGCAGATACATAAAAAATTGTTCGTGAATATTGCGGCGGGCTTCATTATTCGTCGTTTTCCTATAGGCCTGAATCACTGTCGATTCGAACAAATCGCCTTTTTGGTGGCCGCCATTCTCTTCCCACTCCTGCTTCAGATATTCCATCAATTGATCAACATTAAAAATACCCTTCTCAACTGCATCATCCAGATCAGCAATACAGTAAGAGATATCATCAGCGGCTTCCATAATATAAGTCAGCGGAAAACGGCAGAAATCCCCCAATTGCAGCTCTTTTTTCAATTCTCGGATAAAACAGTCTTCCGACCAGTAATAGCCTTTTTTCTTCATCAGATAGCTGAATTCTTCCGGCGAGTCTTCAAGGCGATAAGCGGGACAGGTATATTTCAGAATGCAGCCAATTTGGGCATAAGTCAGATTCAGTTTAAGTAGATTGTGTGCCAGCCGGATAGCCTGTGCGTTTCCTTCAAACTGGCATAGATCCATACGTAACTGGCACCGGAACAGATCTTTTTTCTCTTCACCACTCAAACGTAATGCCGCAACCTGACAGTTATCCTGTCGGTTGGGTTGTTCTGCTGTAGGTTCAGGTAAATAAACAGGATCTAACCGACGAGCGAACCAATCCCTAATCGCTGCCTCACCAAAATGGCCAAACGGAGGGTTGCCGATATCATGCATCAGGCAGGCCATTTCAATCAGGCTTTCAAAAGCCATCAGGCGATCACTCAGACCATATTTTTCCAGCAAATTATGCTTTGCCAGTTCGGCAATAATTGTTTTGGAGATGTAACGACCAATTTGTTGCACTTCCAGCGAATGTGTTAACCGGCTGCGTACAGCTGCATTACGCTCCAGCGGAAACACCTGTGTTTTCTGTTGTAACCGCCGGATAGCTGCTGAGTTGATGATGCGCCCGCGATCGCTTTCAAACTGGCGGTTTATTTGCTCTTCATTGGCGTCATGGATGGCAGAGTTTCTGTACTTACGCTGAAAATTCAATTTTTGCTTGAAATCAATCTTAGACATCAATCCCCCCATATCGAATGATATGATTATTTATAGCCGGAACCTCTGGCAGACGATTATATAATGATACACTGCCGGATTAATCAAACCCTTATGATTATACCCAATGGATTTCGGGCTGCATCGCAGCGGCAAGGGAGTGATAAGACGAAGGGTATAGGTTATCCATTAATTAATAACATAAAGCGAGTATGACACAATGAAAGTAGGTGTAATAGGTGCAATGGAGCAGGAAGTGACTTTGTTACGCGACCAGATCGAAGGTCTGCAAACATTGTCACGCGGTGGATGTGAGATCTATACCGGTAAGCTGAATGGTGTTGATATCGCCTTGCTGAAATCCGGTATTGGTAAAGTTTCTGCCGCACTTGGTACTACCCTGTTAATTGAACACTGTCAGCCGGATATTGTGATTAATACCGGTTCAGCAGGCGGCCTGAATCCGCAACTGAAAGTGGGTGATATTGTGGTCTCTGAAGAAGTACGTTACCACGATGCAGATCTTACTGCTTTCGGTTATGAACCGGGCCAGATGGCGCAATGCCCGCCCGCTTTTATTGCTGATGATAAATTAATTACTCTGGCAGAGAAATGTATCCAGTCTCTGGAACTGAACGCAGTTCGTGGTCTGGTATGCAGTGGTGACGCTTTTATCAATGGTTCAGAACCACTGGCACGTATCCGGGCGACTTTCCCACAAGTTGCTGCGGTTGAAATGGAAGCGGCAGCCATTGGCCATGTTTGTCACCAATATAAAGTGCCTTTCGTTGTTGTCCGCGCTATTTCTGATGTCGCTGATCAGGAATCTCATATCAGCTTTGATGAGTTTCTGGTTGTCGCCGCACAGGAATCCACACGGATGATCAACGCAATGCTGACTGAACTCAGTAAACAATAATCCATTATGTAACGTGGAACACTGTTCATGAAAATCGCCTCTCACCGCGCTATCCGAATGGCATTTGCATTTCTGCCATTCAGTTTTCTGTATGGTTTTTGTCTATACAGTTTTTTCGCTGTTTTCAGTGCTCCACTTTACGCTGCATCATCCCGTGTTATCAGCCTTGCCCCTTCCACAACTGAGCTGGCTTATGCGGCGGGCATGGGCGATCAGCTTGTCGCTGTCAGTGCTTATTCAGATTACCCTGAAGCGGCGAAAAAACTGGAGCAAGTCGCAGATTGGCAGGGTATTAATGTTGAACGGATCATTGCCCTGAAACCTGATTTAATACTGGCATGGCGGGGGGGCAATCCGCAAAGGCCACTGGAACAACTGGCCGCGCTTGGCATTCCGATTTTTTATTCTGATATAAAGAAAGTAGAAGATGTTGCAACAGATTTAGATCGGCTGGCTGCCTACAGTTTACATCCGGCTGTAGCCGAAAAATCGGCTGCGGATATCCGAAAAAAATTCAGTGAATTAAAACAAGTGTATGCCAAATCCAACCCTAAGCCTGTATTTCTTCAGTTTGGCATAAGCCCGATATTTACTTCATCCCGTCATACCATTCAGAGTGAAATTGTTTCCGTATGCGGAGGAAGAAATATCTTTGCCGATAGTCCCGTTCCGTGGCCTCAGGTTAACCGTGAGCAGGTACTTGTCCGCAAACCTGAAGTGATTGTCATGGGAGGAACGGAAGAGCAAAAACAGCGAGTAGCCGAATTCTGGCAACCACAATTAAATGCCAGAATTATCACTATCAATGATGACTGGTTCAGCCGTGCAGGACCCAGAATTATTCTGGCAACAGAGCAGTTATGCCATCAATTAAATATGTTATAATTCTTTCCCCTTTATTAAATTGATAAATAAAACGAAAAAAGTTTTTTATAAAATATCATTAAAACATCACAAACATTATTTTTGTATAAAAATACATCAATATGCATAATTTATAAACAGGATGTATTGCATAAAAAAGTCAATTAAGCATTAATGTTTGAGTATTAAACTCATGTTGTGTTTTATTATCAAATAAAATCAGTATTGAGTTAAAATACACATATCAATTTTATTTGGTGATCATAACCTGAATGAAATTAATATTCCACTAAATTAATTTATCTTATAAAAAGGTGAATATAATGAAAAGAACACGTAAAATAGCCAAACCAGCCAGATGTGAAGTTACTGATTAACTCTTTGAATTTTCATTAATAAATAAATCATGATATTCAGGACTAATATCATGGATAATTCATAACTGGCTAAATAATTTCGGCATTGTAATGAGTCTTCTTAATTCCTGTTGAACTAAAATAGAAGATAAGTAAACCTGCAGGAATAGGACCATCCCCTTTTCCTGCTTTACTGATAATAAAATACTGGGGAATATAGAAATGACGAAAGAAGAATTTTTTGAAAAAATAGAGTCTGTTAATTTCTCTGTAATTAGAAAAAAATTAACTCAGAAAAATCCTAATATAGCCAAAGTATGGTCGGAAGAGGGAGCCATTGACGCGATAGAACAATATAAAAGATTTATGTATCTGATTTACAAATATAATAAATCAGGTATAAAACTAGTTCCATCTATTGAGATAGATGAAATATGGCATCATCATATTTTAGATACAAAAAACTACCAAAAAGACTGCGAAAACATTTACGGTTATTTTGTTCATCACTCTCCATTCTCCGAGTTAACAGGAGATAATAAACTCGATGAAGTAAGTATTAATTTCATGAAAACACAACAGCTTTATTTAGAGGAGTTTGGTGAATATATGTATGAGGTTGATTTTTAAGCATCCCTACCCAGTTAGAAATCCAATCAGAAATATTAATGCAAAAAGGATAATTTTTTCTGGATAAAAGAATGAGATTAGAAATAAAACAGGGCAACACTTCCGTTGCCCTTATGTTCTGAATAACAACATCAAATACTGAAAGATGAACCACAACCACAAGTCGTTTTTGCATTCGGGTTGGTCACAATAAAACGGGAACCTTCCAGCCCTTCGGTATAATCAACGCTACCACCTACAAGATATTGCAGGCTCATCGGATCAACGACCAGCTCAACACCCTGTTTCTGGATCGTCATATCACCTTCGTTAATTTGGTCATCGAAAGTGAAACCATACTGGAAACCGCTACAACCACCACCGGTAATGTAGACCCGCAGGCGCAGGTTCGGATTCTCTTCATCGGCAACCAATACTTTCACTTTGTTGGCTGCGGCATCGGTAAACTGCAAAGGCAGTGCAGCATCATCGCTCATATTTTTACTCCAGTCCGGTTTTCCGGTAAAAGTTCCCGGAAAGTTGCTGTATACCCATAAATAATAGGGAGGGCATAAACCTTCTGATCAGTTAGCAGTGATTATCTAATACCTGACTGATTCGTTCAAGTTTTGCCATGCTCAGATATCGTACATCTTATTCCTGAGTTTCTCATTTGGCTTACCTATTAGGGTGATTTAGAATGGCAAATCCACATATCTGTTGTCTTTCAGGAGCATTGATTAATGAGCCAGTCCGAAACACTTTACTCTCAGGCAAAACATGTTATCCCCGGTGGTGTTAACTCTCCGGTACGCGCTTTCAATGGTGTTGGCGGTATACCTGTATTTATCCAACGTGCCAATGGTGCTTATCTTTATGATGTCGATGGTAATGCCTATATCGATTATGTCGGTTCATGGGGGCCAATGGTTCTGGGACACAATCACCCTGCTATCCGCAATGCGGTTATTGAAGCCGCTGAGCGTGGCCTGAGTTTTGGTGCGCCAACGGCTGCCGAAGTAGAAATGGCAAAAGTGGTCACAGAGCTGGTTCCTTCCATGGATATGGTTCGGATGGTGAACTCAGGCACGGAAGCAACTATGAGTGCAATCCGTCTGGCTCGTGGCTATACCCAGCGTGATAAAATCATCAAATTTGAAGGTTGCTACCACGGCCATGCTGACTGCCTGCTGGTCAAAGCAGGTTCCGGTGCTCTGACTATCGGGCAACCAAACTCTCCGGGTGTTCCTGCCGATTTTGCCAAACACACACTGACCTGCGTCTACAATGATCTGAATTCTGTGCGTGAAGCATTCGAAAAATTCCCGGAAGAGATCGCCTGTATTATCGTCGAACCTGTTGCCGGAAATATGAACTGTATTCCGCCACAACCTGAATTTTTATCAGGTTTGCGTAAACTGTGTGATGAATTCGGCGCTTTGCTGATTATTGATGAAGTAATGACTGGTTTCCGTGTTGCTCTAGGCGGCGCACAGGAGTACTACGGAATTACACCTGACCTCACTTCTCTTGGAAAAATCATCGGTGGTGGTATGCCGGTAGGAGCATTCGGTGGTCGTCAGGAAATCATGGAAAAACTGGCTCCAACCGGCCCTGTTTATCAGGCAGGTACGCTTTCCGGTAACCCGATTGCAATGGCGGCTGGTTTAGCCTGCCTGAAAGAAGTGGCTCAGATTGGTGTTCATCAACGCCTGAGTGAACTGACAGATAAACTGGCAACCGGACTGAAAAATGCGGCATCCAAAGCGGGTATTCCTCTGGTTATTAACCATGTCGGCGGTATGTTCGGCATTTTCTTTACCGATGCAGAAAGCGTTACCTGCTATCAGGATGTGATGAAATGTGATGTTGAACGTTTCAAGCAATTCTTCCACTTAATGCTGGATGAAGGGGTATATCTGGCACCATCTGCCTTTGAAGCCGGTTTTATGTCCATTGCTCATTCAGATGAAGATATCCAGCGCACCGTTGATGCTGCGGCTCGTTGTTTTGCGAAATTGAAATAACCCATTTTCTATAACACCACGCATTCCCGTGGTGTTATAGATTACAGTTTATATCAAGCTTCGTGTCGCCTGAATTGCCGACATTATCCCCAAAACACCCAACACAATAAGCATCAACCAACGAAAATGCTGCGCACTGATTCGGCTTCTCAGGCGAGTGCCAATCAAGAGAGCAAAAACCGATAACACAGTCAGTAACAATACAGGCCACAAATAATCCGAAAAGAATAATTCAAATGCTTCATTACGCAATACTACCAACTGGCTGATCTTTCCGAGCAAAAAACAGAGATTAGCTGCCTTGGCTATTTCGTGGCGATCACGACTCATTGCTAATAAGCACATTATCAATATAGGAGACATCGCGTTTGTTGCCTCACCAATAACGCCTGCGAGCAAACCAAATATTGATAAAATGACTGGATTTTTAGGTAATTTAAAATTATTGCTGCCGATGCTACTGATAACGTAAAAAGCTATTACTCCGCTTAATAACAATTGCAAATAAGCTGGATTAATCAGAAATAATAGTTTAGCCCCAATAAAACTGCCTAATAATGAGAAAAGTGCCAGTAAACTGTATTTATGTAATATCCGACCAATCTTTCCGCCCGATATAACACTTAATATATTGACCACTAATGTTGGCCATAAGGCTAATACAACCGCCTCTTTCAAAGGCATAAATAAACTTAACGCGGTTGTACTGGCAATCGGAAAACCAATACCACTGATTCCATGTAATAACGCAGCGGTAATAAATAGAAGAGATAAAACAATAACATTCATAATTTCGAGCAACTTGTTTTTATATTTTTCTAAAAAGATCCTTAAATGGATCACGTTCTATGATGCTTTGATTGCGATCACTCAGATCTAAGAAATCATACGGTGCAGAAAGCTTACTCAGCACGTTAAAGAAATTATCCCAACTGTCAGTTTTAGACTCCTTTTTGAGAATTGTAATGGTTCTTTCCATAATCCGCCTTTGAACAGAACATATGCTTACATAATGCATATATCAAAAAGTTAGTGTATAAAAACAAATCAATATTTACTCTGATATCAGACAATATCGAGAAAAACAATGTCAAAACGTACTATTTTGTTAACCGGAGCAAGTGGGCGTATAGGGCAGACTTTTTTTCTGGCTATGCAGGAGCATTATATTTTTACTCTTGTAGATCAAAAATATCCTGACTATCCCATCTCTGATCCACACCATTTCATTCTGGCTGATTTATCTGATCCTACTGTTATTGAAGAATTAGTTTCTGATGTAGAAAATATTATCCATCTCGCGGGTATTCCCCACGCGAATGCTGTATTCGAAGATTTATTGCCTGCCAATATATTAACAACAACCTATCTGCTTCAGGCCGCAGCTAAATTACAATGCCGCCGTTTTGTTTTTGCCAGCAGCGCACAGACAATTGAGGGGTATCCAGTAGATAAACAGATACCGGATGGAGCAGCAGTATCACCCGCGAATATATACGGCGCGACAAAATGTTATGGAGAAGCACTTTGTTCCTATTTTGCTTCTCAGAAAGGTTTGTCTTCCGTTGCAATTCGTATCGGCGCATTTGAATTTAAGGAGAATCATTCGCTGAAAACAGCCCGTGATCTTAGTGCCTGGCTCAGCCCGGATGATGCAGTTCAGTTACTGACTTGTGCCATTGAGACAGAGGAAATTACGTTTTTTATTGCGCATGGCATTTCTGATAATCGTTTTAAACGCCTTGATTTAACTGAAACAAGAAAAGTGCTGGGATATACACCAAAAGACGATGCTTTTCGAACATTTGATCTAACATCGTTCGAGCATTGAGGTTTGCTATCGCACTGAAATTGGGTCATACCCCACTTATTAAAAGTAGGGTATGACATTTTATAGTTGCAGATAATTACAGGTTATTGCCCAAACATCTCTTTCAGCCAGCCCGGTGCCTCTTCTTCTTGGCCTTCCTCAATTGGCTGCTGCACGGATTGCTGGCATAACGCCTGTGGGTCATCCGTCCAGATCGGTAACGTTCTGATACCTGTTCCGGCACAATTGAAAGAACCATCTTCGTTAACTGACATATCCACAATACCTTCCGGTGGACGGTTATTCAGCACCAAAGGTGTTTCGTTTGCCAGATAACGTTCATAAATCTTCAAGGCGCCTGTTGCTCCCGTCAGCTTGGTCGGCTCGTTGTTATCAAGCCCGGCCCAGACAATCGCAACTTCTTTACCGTCAATTCCGGCAAACCATGTATCACGCAGATTATTGGTCGTTCCTGTTTTCCCAGCCAGATTATATTTACCATATTTTCCGGTCAGAGAGCGGCCTGTTCCCCGCGCAACAACCTGCTGCATACCATATAACGTCAAATAGGCTGCCTGAGCAGGTACAGCCCTTTCCGCCTGCGGAAAGCTCTGGTAAACCACGGTGCCATCCTCAGCAATGATAGAGCGCAGTGCTGAAAGTTTGGCGCGATTTCCCCCACTGGCAATAGTCTGAAACTCCTGAGCCATTTCCATCGGAGTCAGGTTGATACCGCCCAGTAACATTGCAGGTACTTTCTGAATTTCTTTCTCTGGAATACCCAGTAACACCAGAGTATTCGCAATATGATCCAACCCTACATCCAGCCCCAGATTAACTGTCGGTACATTCATGGAACGCGCCAGCGCATCAACCAACATCACTCTTCCACTGAAATTACGGCTGAAGTTTCTCGGCTCCCACGGTTTACCGCCCGCCTGAGGGATTGAAATAGCTTCATCCGCCAGCCAAGTGTTAAGACGATATTTATCCGGTTCACTCAATGCGGTCAGATAAGTTGCAGGCTTGGCAAGCGAACCTATTAAGCGGCGAGCATCCATAGCACGGTTAAAGCCCGGATATTGTGGCTGCGAACCACCCACCATCGCCCGGACTTCACCACTGAAACGGTCAACAACGACCATTGCACCTTCCAGCTTAGGTACAGGGCGATTTTTGTCTGTGCGCAAAGCGGCAATACCGTTTTCTATCGCATTCTCAGCCGCATCCTGCGCAACCGGATCTAAGGTTGTGAAAATTTTCACACCCGATAAGTCATTAACTTTTTCACCCAGTTTTTGCTGTAATTCCTGACGCACCATCTGCATAAATGCAGGTTGAGGTGCTATCACATCACTTTTCGGTTTGACACCGAGTGGACGCGCACTCAGCAGGTCATACAGCTCCTGATCGATTACTTTTCGGTTCTGGAGGATCTTCAAAACGATATTACGGCGTTCCAGTGCATTTTTAGGGTTACGCCACGGATTATAATACGAAGCCCCTTTAACCATTCCTACCAGCAATGCCTGCTGATCCAGACTCAGCTCATCAATCGGCCGCCCGAAATAGTAAAGACTCGCTAACGGAAAACCACGGATCTGTTCATCACCACTCTGCCCTAAGAAAACCTCATTCATATAGAGTTCAAGAATGCGATCTTTGCTGTAACGCGCATCCAGCAATAATGCCATTAAGGCCTCATTGGCTTTGCGGCTGATGGTACGTTCGTTAGTCAGGAATAAATTTTTGACCAGTTGCTGGGTTAACGTACTGCCCCCCTGAACTGTGCGGCCTGCCAGCAGGTTTTCCAGTGCTGCCCGAAGAATTGAAAGAGGTCTGACGCCATCATGCTCATAGAAATAACGATCTTCGGTTTCTAATAATGTCTGAACCAGTAAGTCAGGAAAGCCGGAGCGCGGAACAAACAGGCGCTGCTCTCCGTTCGCAGACTGCATCATGGTGATAAGTTTTGGGTCAAGACGGAAAAAACCAAACTGACGCTGGTTTTCCATGTTTTCAATACTGACTAATTGATTGTTATCGAAAGTCAGCCTAGCCTGAATCTGGCCTTCTTTGCCATCAGGAAAATCAAATGGCCGACGCAACATTTCAATATTATTGCCTCTGACAACAAACTCACCCGGACGGGTTATTTTAGTCACCCGTCTATATTGCATACCCTCCAGTAACCGTACCATTTCGGTCTTACTGTAATTCATGCCCGGTTCAAGATTCACCATACGGCCATACACCGCAGCGGGTAATACCCACACTTTACCGTCAATACGGTGACGGATTTTGCTATCAAGATAAAAACCATAGGCAGCAATGAGAACTGCCAGCACAATAAATATTTTCAATAGCAGCAGCCAAACCCATTTGCTTCCCTTCTTTACCTGAGGGGATTTTTTCCCTTTCTTCGTCATGAGTTCCCCCTCATCACCATTGTCATTTTCGTCTTCAAAATCATTGTATTCATAATCATCATAGTCATCCCGCCGATGACGTTTATTTGCCTGACGCCCACGACGATGTTTTGTTTTTTTACCCTTCCGTCCGATTGGCTGACGATTATCATCAGACATACCGAATTCTCCAAATATGAGTTGATTCAAACGATCACATATATTTTTTCACGCGCCTTGTCGGTGCGGTGTTAGCAGGATCATCAGGCCATAAGTGTTTTGGATAACGCCCTTTCATCTCCTTTTGTACTTCACGGTAAGCTCCCTGCCAGAATGCTGCAAGATCCTGCGTGATCTGCAACGGTCGTTGAGCCGGAGACAATAGCTCAACAACGACAGGCACACGCCCCTTTGCCACAGCCGGATTCTGCTGTTCTCCGTACATTTCCTGCATTTTCACGGATAATACAGGTGGTTTATCATAGAAGTATTCGATTCCAATCCGGCTTCCGGTTGGCACAGTGTAATTAGCAGGCAGTTCATTATCCAGTATTTGCCGCTGCGGCCAGTCAAGTAATCCTATAAGGGCTGCTGACAGTTCAACCTGCCGCAATCCCTTCAAATCTCTCACCCCTTCCAGTACCGGTTGCAGCCACTGCTCAAGGGAGGTCAGTAAAGTGTCATCATCAACCGTCGGCCATTGTGTTTCTGGTAGCCACTCCTGAGCACGTTGCAAACGAATACGGAGCTGCAACGCTTCCTGTGACCAGTTCAGCGCCGCCAGCCCTTCCTGCCGAACCCAGTTAAGCAGAGCTTCCTGCAACTCAGCCTCTGAGGGTTTTGCCAGAGGCTGTGCCCTGACTGTCAATCGTCCACATTTCAGTCTCTTCCATGCCCGTAAAGTTCCTTTATTATCATCCCATTCAATAGCTGTCTGTTCGGTAAACAAAGACGGATATTGCCGGATGATTTGTTCAATATCTAATGGATAAGCAAGCAGAATACGTGCATCTGGTATTTTATTGCCCTGCTGTAATAAAGGCGCCACCAGCCATGTCTCACCTGAAAGCGCTTCTTCACGTTCCAGCACAGCACCCAGCCCCGTAGCTAGTTGGAATCGCCCGAGATTATCGCGGTTTTTTGCGATTCTGTCGGGAAAGCCCTGTACCAGTAACTCCGCTATATACTTCACATTAATATCGGCAGCACTCGCAATAGTATTACCCGTCAGTTCTCTGAATAACTGTTTTGACCGCTGCTGCCAGCTTGGTTGATTGGCGGTAAGGCAATGGGTAAGATCCGGCTGTCTCTGTCGCGGTGGTTCTTCAAGGATTGCGACCAGTTTTGCTGCCGTTGCCAGCATTCCCCGATCTGAATTCTGCCTGTCATACTGCTCTTTACCTAAGCACAGCATAGCGGCTAAACGAGGCTCACAACCAGATTCAGTCATTTGCCAGCCACGGGCGGTTAACTGCTGCTTATCATCCAGCGCTCCCAGCCGTACAAGCAAAGAGCGGGCAACAGTAAGTGCGGCCTGCGGCGGATTATCCAGCCAGCGTAGCTGACTGCTATCACGGCATCCCCACTGTAGTAACGAAAGCAGCAGGCTGCTCAAATCGGCATGCAGAATCTCAGGTTCACTGTGCTCCGCAGCTCGCTCTGCCTGTTCCTGACTGAACAGATGCCAGCAAACACCGGCTTCCAGCCTGCCTGCTCTCCCTGCCCGCTGAACCATTGATGCCTGACTGACGCGTTGAGTGATCAGGCGGGTTAAGCCTGTCCGGGGTTCAAACCGGCTGGTTCGTTCCAGACCACTATCCACCACCAGACGAATGCCTTCAATCGTCAGGCTGGTTTCTGCAATATTGGTCGCCAGTACGACTTTTCGCTTTCCTGCCGGTGCTGGCGTTATCGCCATTCGTTGTTCTGTTAATGATAAAGCACCATACAGCGGACACAACAATGTATCGCTACCGATTTTGTCTTCTAAGCAGGCCTGTACCCTTTGAATTTCCTTCACTCCGGGTAAAAACAGTAATAGTGAACCTTGCTCCTGCTGTAACAAACGTAATACCGATGAAGCCACTGTCTGTTCAAAAGGTAAATGAGCAGGTAATGGATGATAACTTCTTATCACCGGATAACTACGTCCTTCTGAAACCACGACAGGCGCTTCCGGTAATAGAGAAGAAAGGCGCTGGTTATCCAGCGTTGCAGACATAACCAGAATTCGTAAATCATCACGCAACCCTTCCTGCACATCCAGCAGCAGAGCCAAAGCCAGATCGGCTTGTAAGCTACGTTCATGGAATTCATCGAGTATAACAAGAGAGACGCCACTCAACTCAGGGTCCTGTTGCAGCATACGGTTCAGGATACCTTCAGTGACCACTTCAAGGCGTGTGTGAGCGCTGACTTTGGTTTCCAGACGCATCCGGTAGCCCACCGTTCTGCCGACTGGCTCGTTCAATTGTTCTGCCAGACGTTCCGCAACACTACGTGCAGCAATACGCCGGGGTTCCAGCATAATGATCCGCCCGTTAAACCGTGATTTATTCAGGATTTCTAACGGTAATCCGGTTGATTTTCCGGCTCCGGTCGGGGCATGCAGTAATACCTGTTTTGAAATTTCTAACTGGGTTATGACTGAGTCCACAACGTCATAAATGGGTAATAGCAAAGGTTCACCATAAGGATTAACTTTCAATGAAGGCCATTGTAGCATTGACGATTTTAATTGCAGTTGCCGTTTAATTTTAATTCATGTGACTTCATGCAAGTTACATCATGATAAAACAGCTATGAGATATAAAGGAAAGTGTATGGAATTTTCACCACCATTAAAGCACGCTACATTGATTCGTCGTTATAAACGTTTTCTGGCTGATGTCCTGACCCCGGAAGGTGAAACCCTTACCATACACTGTGCTAATACCGGAGCAATGACAGGGTGCGCAACCCCAGGTGATACAGTCTGGTATTCCACTTCGGATAACCCCAAACGCAAATATCCTAATAGCTGGGAACTCACACAAACTCAGGACGGGCACTGGATTTGTGTTAATACACTCAGAGCTAACGATCTGGTTTTTCAGGCTATAGAGAAGGATCTTATTCCAGAATTATCCGGTTACGAAAAAATCAGCCGCGAAGTGGGTTATGGAAAAGAGAAAAGCCGGATAGATTTATTGTTAGAGTCAAAACAAAAAGTTAACTGCTATATTGAAGTGAAGTCAGTGACGCTGTTACAAGGAAATAATGGCTATTTTCCTGACGCTGTTACAATTCGTGGGCAAAAACATTTACGTGAACTATCATTGATAACACAACAGGGACAGCGGGCTGTCCTGTGCTTTGCTGTGCTACATTCCGGCATTAGCCAAGTTATGACAGCAAAACATATAGACCACAATTATGCTTTTCTTTTGGAACAAGCATGCGATTTAGGGGTCGAAGTAATCTGTTACGGGGCCAGCATGACAGAAAACAGGATGGTTCTAAGTCACAAATTGCCTTTTGTATCAATGGGATGATTTGTAAACAGATCATGCTGATGAGGTGAGTTTTGCAGCATATTTAGGCAGTAAACACGGCTGCCTTCACACCATTGCAAAACTAATGGTAGGAATAATTGCCAACCTCGCAGTCATCTGCTATTTATAGCGGCCTATTTTTTTCCCCCTACTGTCAGGGGGCTCGTTTGATAGTGCGTGTGTAAGGAGAAGCATTATGCAAGAAGGGCAAAAACGTAAAACCTCGTCCTTGAGCATTCTCGCCATCGCTGGGGTAGAACCTTACCAAGAGAAGCCAGGCGAAGAGTACATGAACGATGCCCAGTTAACGCATTTCAAGCTAATTCTGGAAGCATGGCGCAATCAACTCAGGGATGAAGTAGACCGTACTGTATCTCATATGCAAGATGAGGCAGCGAACTTCCCTGATCCGGTTGACCGTGCAGCGCAAGAAGAAGAATTCAGTCTTGAATTACGTAATCGGGATCGTGAACGTAAGTTGATCAAAAAGATCGAAAAAACGCTGAAAAAAGTCGAAGATGATGATTTCGGCTTCTGTGAATCCTGTGGGATTGAAATCGGCATCCGTCGTTTGGAAGCTCGTCCTACAGCTGATTTATGTATTGACTGTAAAACGTTGGCTGAAATTCGCGAAAAGCAAATGGCTGGCTAACGGATGGGTGAGTACGGCGCTGCAAGGCGCCGTATGTACCTTTCATCTGATCCTGATATGACGCAATCTGAATCCGAACACTCCTCATCATATATCGGGCGTTTCGCACCCTCTCCATCTGGTGATCTCCACTTTGGCTCTCTGGTGACGGCTCTGGGCAGTTATTTACAAGCCCGCGCTCATCATGGGAAGTGGCTGATGCGTATCGATGACATTGACCCGCCTCGGGAAGTTCCCGGTTCAGCGGCGCGGATACTGCGTGCACTGGAGCACTATGGGCTTTACTGGGATGGCGAAGTACTGTACCAGTCCCAACGCCATGAAGCTTATCGGGCGATACTGGCTCAGTTGCAGCAACAGGGAAACAGCTATTACTGTAGCTGCACCCGCCAGCGTATTCATCGGTTGGGAGGATTTTACGATACTCACTGTCGGAAACTACAATTGCCAGCGCATAATGCTGCTATTCGCCTGAAACAATATCGTCCTGTTTATGATTTTTACGACAAATTACAAGGTAATGTTACTGTACCTGTAAAAATGGCTGAAGAGGATTTTATTATTCATCGCAAAGATGGATTATTCGCCTATAATCTTGTCGTTGTTATTGATGATAATTATCAAGGCATCACTGAAATTGTCAGGGGAGCAGATTTGATTGAGCCGACGGTTCGCCAAATATCCTTATATCGGTATCTGAATTTTACAACACCGGATTATGTACATTTGCCTCTTGTATTAAATGGAGAGGGAAATAAACTTTCCAAGCAAAATCATGCCAAACCGATCCCTCTTGATGATCCACGTCCACTGCTGGTGAAAGCGTTATCATTTTTAAACCAGCCAACGATTACCGGCTGGCAGGATATCACCACAGAACAGCTACTGGAGCAGGCAATTGCAGGTTGGAATATAGAACATGTTCCGCCTAACGACATAATTAATGGACAATTTAAATAAAGTGTTTCTATTGACACTGCAAGCATTCTCAAAGAATGCCCAGTAAGTTATGATTAGCGGCTGTTTTTGTTTTAATTTTATCCGTCACTATCGAGGTGTACCATTTTTAACCGAGTAGCAACTTTCTGCCGTAATTTGCTGATCCGCGAAACTAAGATAAAACGCGAACCACAGGCAGCCAGTGAAAGGCCAGTCACCATATCTGACCATTCTGCTCAAACAAAGAGCAGCACTCTGCCTAAACGCCGCAGAGTAAATCGCACATCTTCATCCAATGCCGAAAACATCAAAATGAAGAAAAAGTCCGTAAAGACAAAACCTTCTGATTCCCCGATTACCGTTATTCCACGGGATCAGCATTCTATTTCACGTAAAGATATCAGTGATAATGCATTGAAGGTTTTATACCGCCTGAATAAATCTGGTTTTGAGGCTTATTTAGTCGGCGGTGGCGTACGTGACTTACTGTTGCATAAAAAACCCAAAGATTTTGATATCGCCACCAATGCCACACCTGAACAGGTTCGCAAATTATTCCGTAATTGCCGTCTTGTTGGTCGTCGTTTCCGTCTTGCCCACATTATGTTCGGGCCGGATGTGATTGAGGTTGCTACATTCCGCGGGCCACATGAACAGGTTGAAAGCAATGACCGTAATCAGTCACATAAAGCCCAGAGCGGCATGCTATTGCGTGATAATATCTTTGGTTCTGTAGAAGAAGATGCCGCGCGCCGTGATTTTACAATTAATAGCCTTTATTACGGTATTGAAGATTTCGCATTACGGGATTATGTCGGTGGAATGGCTGATCTGGAAGCAGGCATTATACGCCTGATTGGTGATCCGGAAACCCGCTATCGGGAAGATCCGGTGCGGATGCTGCGGGCAGTCCGCTTCGCCAGCAAACTTCATATGACCATCGAAAAGAATACCGCAGAGCCAATCCCACGTCTGGCATTTCTGTTGCGGGATATTCCATCAGCACGCTTGTTCGAAGAATCACTGAAACTCCTGCAATCAGGGGATGGTTACAACACATATAAGTTATTGTGTGAATACCAACTGTTTGAACCCCTGTTCCCGCTCATCCAGCGTAGCTTCACCCAAGCCGGTGATTCACCAATGGAAAAACTGCTGGAACAGGTATTAAAGAATACCGATTACCGTCTTCAGAATGACAAACGGGTCAATCCAGCCTTCCTGTTTGCGGCAATATTATGGTATCCGCTGATTGAACATGCTGAAAAGCTGACTCAGGAAGGGGGCTTACAGTATTACGATGCTTTTGCTCTGGCAATGAATGATATTCTCGATGAACAGTGCCGTTCTATTGCCATTCCGAAACGTCATACCACAACAATGCGTGATATCTGGCTATTGCAGCTTCGTCTGCCACGTCGTCAGGGTAAACGGGCGAATAAATTGATGGAGCACCCCAAATTCCGGGCTGCCTACGATTTACTGGAATTACGCGCCAGCATTGAGCCGCGCCACGAACTGAAAGAACTGGTGCTTTGGTGGACAGAATTCCAGCAGTCAACACCATCACAACAGCGGGGCATGATCTCCGGGCTTGGCAATGACCCCGTTCGTCGCAGAACGCGCCCCCGCCGTGGCAACCACCTTCGTCATAACAGGAATAACAACTAGTATGACCCGGGTTTATATCGCCATTGGCAGTAATCAGGCCTCCCCTTTGCAGCAGGTTAATAATGCACTTGCTGCACTGAAATCGATCCCTGAGACAACGTTTATTGAGCGTTCCTCTTTTTATCGGACTAAACCAATGGGGCCGCAGGGTCAGCCTGACTTCCTCAATCTGGCTGTAGCATTAGATACAAACTTACAACCGGAAATATTGCTTGACCATACTCAGGCAATTGAACTGGCTCAAGGGCGTGTCCGTAAAGATGAACGCTGGGGGCCAAGGACGCTTGATTTAGATATTATGCTGTTCGGTGATCAAATTATTAATACTGAACGCCTGACCATTCCCCACTACGGTTTAAAACAGCGTGAATTTATGCTTTATCCGCTGGCAGAAATAGCCCCGGACCTAGTGTTTCCTGATAAAGAAACATTAGCAGAACGATTAAAACATGTTCCAGAAAATGGCCTGACGTTTTGGTTGTAACACTTTAAGTTGTAAGAAAATAATTTTATCAAGGAAAAGTAACGCAGTATTTCATACAGTCATGGCCTATTTCTGGATAATCCGAACCTGTTCCATCGGGTATCAGCTATACACGATACCCGGATGGACTGTGCTCTATACCCAACACCGGGTATAAATATTCAGGAGATAATAATGAAACCAACAACCCTGTCAGATTTGTGTCAGTTGAAAAAAGAGAAACGCAAATTTGCGACTCTCACAGCTTATGATGCCAGTTTTTCACGCCTTTTCGCCGAACAAGGCATCAATGTCATACTGATTGGTGACTCACTTGGTATGACTGTGCAAGGGTTTGATTCAACCTTACCGGTTACTGTTGGAGATATTGCCTACCACACCCGAAATGTCCGCACCGGCGCTCCCCAGTCTTTTCTAATCGCCGATATGCCATTCATGAGTTATGCCACTCCAGAACAGAGCTGCAATAATGCTGCTGAATTAATGCGTTCCGGTGCCAATATGGTCAAGATTGAAGGGGGAAGCTGGTTGTATGAGACAGTAAAAATGCTGACTGAGCGTTCTGTTCCTGTTTGTGGGCATCTGGGCCTGACGCCACAGGCAGTTAATGTGCTGGGAGGTTACAAAGTTCAGGGACGTGATGAAGCGACAGCTCAGCAACTGCTCAACGATGCTATCACTCTGGAAAAAGCAGGCATGCAGCTATTAGTGCTGGAATGTGTGCCAACCGAATTAGGTCGGAAAATTACCGAAGCACTCGAAATTCCGGTTATTGGTATTGGTGCGGGTAATCAGACGGATGGCCAGATCCTCGTTATGCATGATGCTTTGGGCATTACTGCCAAACCACCAAAGTTCGCCAAAAATTTCCTTAAGGAAACCGGCAACATACGGGATGCTATCAGTCTGTATATTGAACAGGTAGAAAATGGCACCTACCCTGATCAGGCGCATTCATTCAACTAATGTATACCCGGCATGACTGCTAATTAAAGGAGTAGAGCAATGCTGATCATAGAAACTATCCCCATTTTACGCCGTGAAATCCGCCGTTGGCGTCAGGCAGGAAAACGAATTGCCTTTGTTCCTACAATGGGTAATCTGCATGATGGTCACATGGCTCTGGTTGATACCGCCAAAGCTCAGGCTGATGTGGTAATTGTGAGTATTTTTGTCAATCCGATGCAGTTTGACCGTGAAGATGATTTAGTCAATTATCCGCGTACTCTACAGGAAGATTGCGAAAAACTGAGTCGTCGTAATATCGAAATCGTTTTTACCCCCAATGCCAGCGAAATATATCCGAATGGCGTAAACAGTAACCAAACTTTTGTTGAAGTACCTGAACTCTCTCATATGCTTGAAGGTGTCAGCCGCCCTGGGCATTTTCGGGGAGTTACCACGGTTGTCAGCAAATTGTTCAACCTAATCCAGCCTGATCTGGCCTACTTCGGTGAAAAAGATTTTCAGCAGTTACAGATTATCCGCAGGATGATCGATGACATGGCTTACGATATTACACTGGTTTCCGTACCTATCGTCCGTGATAAAAATGGGTTGGCCTTAAGCTCACGTAATAACCTCCTCTCGACAGAAGAGAAAAAAATAGCGCCACAATTAAACCAGATTATGCAGCGTGCAGCCGAAAAGCTGAAAAATGGCGAGCGGGATATTGAGCAACTGCTCGAAACCGTATCCATGAGTCTGCGTGAAGCCGGTTTTCTGCCGGATGAGTTGTTTATCCGTGATGCAGAAAATCTGGAATCTTTGACCTCACATAGTAAAAAAGCGGTGATCCTGATGGCTGCATGGTTAGGAAAAACACGCCTTATTGATAATCAGCAGGTTGATTTAACTGTTTGATTTTACTATGAGGGTGTGTGTCAGTTGTCGTTTCGGCACGGTTCACATCCTCATAAGAAAACAGCATCCTGATTAACCGTTATCCAAAATCAGCACTAGTAAGCGCAATTTTATTATTTAATTTTCATCAACCCGCTTTGTTATCTTTTCTTTTTATCCCCCGCTTATATCCGTCTATATAAAGCATCCGGTTAATAAGGAAAATTAAACATGGCACATAAATTACGCTTTCTTGGCAGTTTACTGTTGTTGCTCGCATTCTCTGGTAATGTACTGGCTACACAACCTAAGCAAATTACTATTGGTTATCAGAAATCAAATATTTTTATGCTACTGAAATCCCGTGGGAATCTGGATGATGTATTCAGGCAGGAAGGTATCAAAATACGCTGGGTAGAATTTCCTGCCGGGCCACAGATGCTTGAAGGGCTTAATATTGGTAGTATCGATCTGGCATCAACCGGCGATGTTCCTCCTGTCTTTGCGCAAGCCGCAAAAGCTGATTTGGTTTATCTTGCCCACTCTCCGGCTCATCCGAAAACAGAAGCTATTGTCGTAGCGAAAGACTCTGCGATTAAAAGTATTCAGGATCTGAAAGGCAAACGTGTCGCACTGAATAAAGGCTCTGATGTGCACTATCTGCTGGTAGCCGCACTGGAAAAAGCCGGATTAAGTTATAAGGATATCAAACCTGTTTATTTACCACCGGCAGATGCCCGCGCCGCTTTCCAGCGAGGTGTCATTGATGCCTGGGCTATCTGGGACCCTTTCCTGTCCGAAGTAGAAACCAATACCGGAGCACGCCAGATAAGTAACGGCGAAGGGCTGGTGCCTCATTACACTTTCTATCTTGCCAGCCGGAAATTTGTTGATAATTACCCGCAGGCGGCGGAAAAAGTGGTTCAGGAACTGGTGACTCTCAGTGACTGGGCAAACCAACACCCTGACGAAACAGCCACCATTCTTGCCGATGCTACCAAACTTGATAAAACTATCTGGCAACGGGTGCTTACACGTACTATTTATGGCGCTGAACACATGACTCCCGCTGTTTTTAACCAGCAACAGATTCTTGCTGATACTTTTACCCGTATCAAACTATTGCCTGTGAAAATAGATGTTCGTCAAGCAAGCTGGTCGTTAGATAACCTGAACAACCAATCTGAACAGTCAAAATAAATAGCCTCACCATACTTTAGCTATTTTTAACTTTTACATTTCATCTCCGATAAACAGGAATGGGGAAGTTCAGAGAGAGGTTCAGATAAGTGCAGAATATGCAATACTTCATCAGCAACAGTCACTGCGTGTTCTGCCACCTGTGGCAATCCCATCAGCTCACCAAAACGACCACGGGCAGCAGGGCCAACTATCAGCAATGTCGGGTGACTATGTCCATAACGGTCAATGGCATGTGAATGTTCATCAACATGCAACCCAAGACCGAGTACATCCGGTTGAATAATACCGCGTCGGGCAAGATCCTGTAGTAAAGGCTGGCTATCCGTCAGCGTACTGTGTGCCGGGCCTGTGGTGATAATAAATTTATCCACGGTGACTTTTATCAGCTCCCCCTGACGCAACTTCAGCGATAGTGTTAAAGTCTCTTTATCCGCTTCCGGCTTTTCTGTTTTTAACTTTTCCGTTTCAAGCTTCACCAGACGTGCAGCAATAACGCTGAGATTTCCCTGCTGCTGACGGTGAGTAATTATTTCGGCTACCTGCGGAGCAATGCGATACCGATGAACATCCCAGAAACTACGCAAATGACGTAAAAAGCGCTGCTGCTCCACCAGCGGAAATTTCTGCCAAAGTTCCTGCCCGTGTGTACGCACCGCATCCAGCACTATCTGCCACGGTATTCCCTGTTCAGCCATACGGATTATGTCAGTTCGGATATGCTGCAATAAATGCCGCACGGAGCGAAATCCCAGAGTGCTATATTTTTTCTCCCACAGAGAACCCTGCTCTGGGAGATTATAATGGGTCGTTAGATTGGGGCGAGAAAGTAATCCCCGACGGGAGAATGCCAGCACAGAACCAGTATGGTTATAACCATGCAATGTTGCGAGTACATCAGCCATCGACAGGCCGGTGCCCATAATCGCGATCCGTTCGTCTTTCTTCACCTTCGCCAGTGCTCCCGATAACCAAGGGTTATCAATCAGTGCCGGATGCCCGGAAAAAGGGACTAACAGACGGGGTAAAGCCGGAGGTGGGTGACTTATCGCCAGTACAATAATATCAGCCTCCAGTGTGTTACCTGATTCAGTGACAACGCTGCGCCCTGCTAGCTGTACGGCTGTATCACGTATATGTTCCACTGTCACCAGACTATTCTGTTCCTGCGCTTGAGCTAATCTCTCCGCCACATAGCGCCCGAACATACTGCGCTGCGGATACACATCATCATTGGGAAGCCGCGCCTTCGAGTCCAGATAAAACTCCGGTTGCTGGCGATACCAATGATCAAAATCCCCCTCTTCCATACCACTGAGCTGCATCCGTGAAGCGGGTACATTGATCCGATGAGCAGGATCGGGGGAAGAGTAAGCTAACCCCGCCCCCAGCATGACACGGGGTTCAATAATGGTAATATGCAAACGTGAAACGGCCTGACGTGCCAGATGAGCAGCCAATGCTGTACCACTGAAACCTCCGCCAATGATCACGACTCTCGAAGTTTTCATTCCCTTAACTCTGACGTTAACTGTTGTTCCAGTATTCTGACGCGAGGCAGCACTTCCCGACCAAAAAACTCAACCTCTTCCTGAAAGTGAAGGAACCCCAGCAGCAGCAATTTCACTCCGGCCTTTTTATAGTCGATGATCCGTTCAGCTATCTGTTGTGGCGTACCAATCAGCCTTGGCTTAAAACCATCATTGTACTGAACCAAATCATCAAAACTCGACTTTGCCCAGTTTCCTTCTTTTTCCGGTGAAGCCAGCCCCGCATTCTGTACTTCATGCTGAAAACCTTTCACCGCCTCCACATCAGCGTACTCAATAATTTCCTGAAGCACCTGCTGTGCCTGCTGCTCTGTGTCTCTGGCAATCACAAACGCATTCATAGCCACTTTCACAGAGTGACCATTCTGACGGGCTTTAACCCCAATATCCTCAATCTGTTGGCGTACACCTTCCACACTATTGCCATTAGTGAAATACCAGTCAGAAACCCGCGCAGCCATATCCCTTGCAGCGCGTGAACTGCCTCCCTGAAAAATCTCCGGCTGGGGATCAAGCGGCTTCGGTTTCAGGCTGTAATCCCGGAAACGGTAAAAATCCCCGGCGAAAGTGAACGTTGGTTCTTGCCAGATCCCCCGCAAACAACGAATAAACTCCTCAGAGCGTAAATAGCGTTCCTCATGATCAAGCCAGTGTTCACCGATAGCTTTAAATTCACCACGAAACCAGCCACTGACAATATTCACCGCAATACGGGCACCAGAGAGATGGCTGATAGTGGCAATCTGCTTAGCTGCCAGTACCGGATTCCAGGGGCCGGGCAACAAAGCAGCTATCACTTTCAATTTTTCCGTCGCGGCCAGCAGATCCTGAGAAAAAGTTACCGATTCATGCTGATTATCAGCACCATAACCTGCGGTAAAACGGATTTGTGTCAGAGCATAGTCAAACCCGGCTCGTTCAGCAATTTGCGCCAACCGCCGATTATATAATGCATCCCATTGAGTACGTTGAGGAATTTTACTGACTACCAACCCGCCAGAAACGTTGGGTACCCAGTAAGCAAATTGTAATGGCTGTTGTTCTGTCGTCATAATTGGCTATGAGTGCATCCCGTTTGCAGGAGAATATGCGATTTTACAAGGCAATACTGTTACAAAAAAATATCATTGCCCCTGCAACCTTTCAGCCTTCATCTTCTTGTTGTTTTATTAACATGAGTCAGTACCACCACTAAAGCTTGGCACTGGCATAATTTTCTTGGGAAACCTGTGGTTGTGTTACCGGACGTTCACCGCCACCAATAGTTTCACCAAACGGCCCTGTATTGGCAGAACGGATGGTCAGACGATGCTGATTTTCCTGCGCCGGATTGATCTGCAATAACGGCATAACCAGCTCAGCAAACCGATGTGCCTCTTCAAGATGAGGATAGCCGGAAAAGATAAAATTGCTGATACCCAGTGCCTGGTATTCCCGGATACGCTCTGCCACTTGTTCAGGATTTCCGACCAGTGCCGTTCCCGCACCACCGCGTGCCAGACCAACACCTGCCCACAAATTCGGGCCAATCCGTAAATTATCTCTTGAACCCTGATGGAGTGAATTCATCCGTGCCTGCCCGGCGGAATCCATACGGGAAAATATTTTCTGAGCCTGAGCAATCGTGTCATCATCCAGATAAGCAATCAGACGATCTGCGGCAGCCCATGCCTCTTCTTCTGTTTCACGGACAATGACATGCAGACGGATACCATATTCCAAAGTCCGGCCTTGTTGTGCGGCTCGTTCACGGACTTGTTGTAGTTTTTCTGCAACCAGCTCAGGCGGTTCTCCCCATGTCAGATAGGTATCAACCTGCTGCGCGGCCACATCAAGGGCATCTTCAGAAGATCCACCAAAATAGAGCGGAGGACCATTTTCCTGAATAGGCGGGAACAGTAATTCTGCCCCTTCCACCTGTAAATGTTTCCCCTGATAATCCACTTTTTCACCTGCCAGCATACGTGAATAAATATCAAGAAACTCACGGGTCAGTTGATAACGGTCAGCATGACTGAGAAAAATGCCATCACCTTTATTCTCCACCGGATCACCACCAGTGACGACATTAATGAGAACCCTTCCTTCTGACAGCCTATCCAGTGTGGCTGTCATTCTTGCCGCCAGTGACGGGGGTTGTAATCCCGGGCGCACAGCGACCAGAAAACGTAAATTACGGGTGACTGATACCAGAGCAGAAGCCACCAGCCACGGATCTTCGCAACCTCTTCCGGTTGGGATCAAAACACCGTGGTAGCCCAGATTATCCGCTGCCAGTGCAATTTGTTGCAGATAAGGAAGATCTACGGGTCGTCCACCTTTGGTTGTGCCTAAATAATGTCCCTCACCATGAGTAGGCAAGAACCAGAAAAGCTTAATGTCACTATTGCCATAAACTGTCATTATTTTTTCCTTCATAGATAATGTCGGGATTGATTTGTATTTATTTTTCTTTTATCTGTTAATTCTTATCTTTTTTATCAGGGCTATACCCTGTGAATTTCAAAATGCATCGCGGCAGCCAAGGGAATGAGCGCAGCCAATAAAGAAGCAACTTGAAGACGACGGGTATAATTATCTGGCTGCACTTTCATAGTCATCCGTTTTACCGACATGTGGCCGATCGGAGTTGTTATTATGCTTCCCTTGCTCAACGGGGGTCATAATCGCCTCCAACACCTGAGCTTCTAATGCTGATAATTTTGGCATCATCATCGTTCTGGGGCGTCCGAGAGGGATCGCCAGATCCATACCTATCTCCCCCTGCTCTATCAGTAAAATCCGGTCTGCGATCAGAACGGCTTCATGAACATCATGCGTGACTAAGATGACGGTAAACCCATACTGCTGCCAGAGTTGTGTTAACAACTGCTGCATCTCCAGACGAGTCAGAGCATCCAGTGCGCCGAACGGCTCATCCAGCAACAGCAAACGAGGGCGGTGAATCAGTGCACGAGCCAGTGCCACGCGCTGCTTTTGTCCCCCCGATAATGCCGAAGGCCAATCATTGGCTCTATCCGCCAGCCCAACAGCTTCAAGTACTGCCAGTGCTTCCGATTTCCAGCTACCGTTAAGACCCAGCCCGACGTTATCAATCACCTTTTTCCACGGAAGCAGACGCGCATCCTGAAACATCATCCGAACTTCACTCTCAGATGCAGCCAGAGGTACACCATCAGCACTCAGACTGCCTGCGGAAACAGATTCCAGCCCCGCCAGCAAACGTAATAACGTACTTTTTCCACAGCCACTACGTCCGACAATAGCGACAAACTGGCCTTTTTGAATTGATAAGTTGAGGGATTTAAGGATTTCACGATCACCAAACTGTTTACTGACCTTCTCCAGAGTAAGGCTCAGCCCCTGCTGAACTAACGACAGATGCTTCATGAGTTTCTTCCTCCTGTCTGCCATGACGGATGCCACCGCAGTAACCAGATTTCCAGCCCGTATGCCGCCATATCAGCCAGTTTACCCAGCAGTGCATAGAGAATAATCGCCAACACGACAATATCCGTCTGCAAAAATTCTCTGGCATTCATCGCCAGATACCCAATACCTGCATCAGCAGAAATGGTTTCAGCGACAATCAGTGTCAGCCACATTAAGCCCAGCGAAAAACGGACACCAACAAGGATCGAAGGCATCGCTCCCGGCAAAATAACCTGCCAGAACAAACGCCAGCCACTGAGACCATAGTTACGGGCCATCTCAATTAACCCTCGGTCAAGATGACGGATACCATGAGACGTATTAAGGTAGATAGGGAAGAATGTACCCAACGAGACTAAAAATATTTTGGCGCGCTCATCAATACCAAACCATAAAATGACCAGCGGGATCAGTGCCAGATGCGGCACATTACGCAACATCTGAACCGTACTATCCAGCAGGCGTTCCCCCGATTTTGACAACCCGGTTATCACCCCCAGCGCAAGGCCACAGGAACCTCCTATGACAAACCCACTCAGTGCACGCCAGGTACTGATATAAAGATTGCTCCAGAGTTCCCCGCTTTGCAGTAATGTCCAGCCTGCTTGCAGTACTTTTTCTGGAGGAGGCAGTATGCGATCCGATAACCAGCCGGCATAACCTGCAATCTGCCAGCACACAACAAGTAATACCGGGAGCAACCAAGGGAGGAAACGTGATTGAAACCGCGAGCTGCTCACCACATTCATTTTATTTCCCCAACCGCTGACAATAGGGGAGAAGATTTTATCTCTGACGAACGAGTCTGTAATGGCTTGATTTGCAAAGGACGACGCTGAACCGCACGGAAAAAAGCCCTGATATTTTGATCCAGACGACTGCGTATTTCCGCAGAAATGGTCGGCTCAGTTGTTTTATCCCCTGCTTTATTACCGTATTCAATCTGGCTATCACAGGCATAAACACCACTGATAATCTCTTCTGCTTTCAGCACACCCAAAACAGGTTTAAGTGAATAATCCAGTGCCAGTAAATGGGAATTACTTCCTGCTGTCATTAAAGGCAGCACAACTTTATTTTCCAGTGCCCGCTCAGGAAGAAGGTCAAACAGTGCTTTCAATCCTCCCGGATAGGAAGCTTTATAAACCGGTGCGGCCACCACAACGCCATCAACGCTCTCCAGCTGTGTAATAAAATGTTTAATATCAGGATGATGAAAGTTGGCGTTTATTAATGCATCAGCATCAAAATCACTCACTCTGACTGTGATAGCCTCAATGCCTTCCTGAGTTAACCACTGATACACATAATTGAGTAAAACTGACGACTTAGATATAGGTGCCGGGCTGCCACCTAAAAAAAGAATACGCATAAAACCCCTCACTTACACAGCCAGAATTGGAATCAGTTATTTCCTTTTTAAATCTCGAAGCGAACGAAGAGAAATAAATATTTTTACTTTGTAAATCTAAAAAGTGGCAATAGGACGTAACATGCAGTGAAAAGGGGATATATTATGTTTTATTCATGATTCATAATTTATTTATTACTTAAAGGAATAACTTTTATAATTAAATTATTTAATAGCTGGAAAATATATTTCTATATTGGTGAATATTTTTCTGACAATCCTAATGCAATGAATTTTCAACAACTAAGAATTATCCGTGAAGCAGAGCGCTGCCGCTTTAATCTGACAGAAGTGGCAAAAGTGCTCTATACATCACAATCAGGCATTAGCCGCCATATCCGTGAATTGGAAGAAGAATTAGGTGTTGAGTTATTCATTCGCCACGGTAAACGATTTCTTGGGCTGACTGAGCCGGGAAAAGAGATGCTGACCATTGCACGCCGTATACTTAATGATGCTGATAAAGCCCAACGGTTGGCTGAACATTTTACCGGACAGCATCAAGGGGTGTTAACTATCGCCACGACCCACACACAGGCCTGTTATAGCCTTCCCCGGGTAATAAAAGTATTCCGTGAAATTTATCCGGAGATCCGGCTGGTACTTAATCAGGGTTCCCCCGGAGAGATCATGAAAATGTTACTTAATGGTGAGGCGGATCTTGGTATTGCATCAGAAATGCTGACCCAGAACAGCAATATTGCTGCGTTTCCGTGGTTTGTCTGGCATCACTCTTTACTGGTTCCTGCGAAACATGAACTGGTCTGGAGACCTGATATTACATTGGAACAACTGGCAAAATACCCCTTAGTCACTTACCGGTACGGCATTGCCGGACGCTCTCAGATTGATAAAGCATTTAACAGCGCACAGCTCAATCCGGATATCGTACTCAGTGCTCAGGATTCTGACGTAGTCAAAACCTACGTAAAACTGGGGTTAGGCATCGGCATTGTTGCCGAAACTGCCAGCCAGCATAACCACGATCCAGATTTAGTCACGCTCAAGGCTCGTCATCTTTTCTCCCCCAATACGGTCTGGATGGCAGTGAAACAAGGCCAGTTACAACGTGACTATCTCTGGGAATTCATACTACTGTGCAACCCTGACTTATCACTGGATGAAATTAAAAACAGCATCGTTACAGGTAATAAAAATATTCCGGCCTGTCTTGATTTTGAAATTTGAACTCATCAAAAATGGGCTGATTAATTTTTAATACCAAGAAAACAGCCCTCATCTCCCGGCAAGCGAAATAGACTGTCAGCCTCCATCTCATTACCCAGCACGGCCTGAATCCAGACTGTACCATCAGCCAGCCTCAGGGAAGACAATATGATGCCGGTTTTGCGCCAGCGGGAACCTAACTGCCACTCTAATTCACTTCCGATAGCAGGAAGATAGCTGGCATTACCTGCCAACCAGTACATTGCCCGCTTATTCACACCACGGTATTTGGTACGGGCTATCGTCGCCAGTCCCATATACATCCCTTTCTCAAAACTGATACTGCCTTCGATATTCTGGAGATTAACAGCCTGAGGAACAAGCTGTGCACTGACAGCAGCTTCAATCACTGGAAAACCCGCTTCTATATCTAATGCCAGCCACTGCTGACTGTCACTTAACCGTGCTGGCAACTTTTTCATTAATTCTGCTGCTTTCACAGTATCGGTGATTAATAAAAACCTTTCCTGTGGTAATGAAAAATGAAGTAGTGTAGTCGCACCGTGCTGAATAACCGTATTATCAGCATCCGGCAGAACGGGGAAAAATGCTCCCAGTTCATCCCGGCAATTTTCACCAGCAATACCCAATAACAAACTTTCCGTATCCTCAGCCAATACCACTTTGGAAAACACCGCATATTTCTTTAATTCAGCAAGCTGCTTCTCAATGACACCGCGACGCTCAATATAGGCATATCCTTCACCACGATGAAACAACCTCAGACTGCTCCACATTTTTCCTTTGGCATCACAATGAGCCGTTAATACATGCTGGTTTTCAGCAAGAATATTGATATCGGCTGTCACCTGCCCCTGAAGGTACTTCTGGCTGTCAATACCTGTAACAGTCACCAATCCCCAGTCATTCAGAGAAATGAGTGTCAATGGAAGCGTATCTGAAGGCACTGGCGAAAGGGGAGATAACTTCGGGAGAGTTTGGCTAACCATAATAGTTCCTGTCGGTATATTCTGTTTATATCCATCGTTTTTCAACAGCAGTCGTGTATTCAAACAAAGAATCAATAACTCTGAAAAATATGGATGAAATGAAAATAAGAAATACTGCCTCTTTCAAAAGATAGAATGACAAAGCAACTTTTTTCAAATTGACAAAAAAATCAAATGCCACTATAAAACCTTGAGTTAACTCGAGGTCAATAGGAATGAAAAAGAATAAAAATATTGATTTTAATAAAGCATCATAGATAGGCTCTTAAGAATTAAGCCGTTCAAAACACGCATCCAATGTTTTGTTTTTACATGATTTTCTTTGTGGTGTTTTGAACGCGTTCTGGCATA
>NZ_NIBU01000290.1 GCF_002632485.1 Xenorhabdus innexi
AATCTGACTGTCCATAACCCGCCGGATTTGCGCAGTGGCAGTACCCGGGCGTGGTGGGAAGTCCCGCCACCGAGTGTCTACAGTTTTGCCTTTTATATTTTCCAGCAGCTGAATGCGTGGCCGAAAAACGGGGCACAGGATTATCCGGCCAAAATTACCGCGTTATCCCCTTACCTGACGCCCGCCTGTCAGGATTTTCTGCGTGAAGATGCCCGCACCCGCGCTGACAGCGGGGAACTGGCTGACCGGGTACGGGTGGTGTATGAAGTGCCCGGCCGGGGCTATGGCACAAAAAGCGTGACG
>NZ_NIBU01000291.1 GCF_002632485.1 Xenorhabdus innexi
CCCAGACTTTCGTAGTAATCGGCCAGCAGGCCAAAGCTGTTACCGGCTTCGACAATAAACAGGCGTGGCCGGTGTATTGCCATTAACTGGATCAGCGAGGCACACAGGGTGGCAGACTTCCCTGCCCCGGTCGGGCCAAACAGCAGCAAGTGGGCATTCTGGGTGCGATCCTGTTTGTTCATCGGATCGAAAGTCAGCGGTGCCCCGCCCCGGTTAAAGAAACTGAACCCCGGATGCCCGGTGCCGGTTGAGCGCCCGGTCACCGGCAGTAATCCGGCCAGATGCTGCACCCAGGTCAG
>NZ_NIBU01000292.1 GCF_002632485.1 Xenorhabdus innexi
GGTAATTAAACTGTCCTGAAATATCCCGTCAGGCCGGGCAATACCGGTCAGGTGACGGGCCGATTCGGCCAGAAAGGCCCCGGTAAAGGCAGTGCCCTGTGCCCACGGTTTTACATAGTGCCGCAGGGTACGGAGATACGGGTCAGGCTCATCGTCATCCTGACAAAAGAACTGCACCACCCACGGTGAAATATCATCCTCTTCCAGACTGTCCTGCACCGCATCTTCCAACTGGTCGCGGATTTCAGTCAGACGCTCAGCCGGGCGGCCTTCGGTGGC
>NZ_NIBU01000293.1 GCF_002632485.1 Xenorhabdus innexi
TTACGTAATTCATTACTGGTACGTGCCTGACCATAAGCGGGAAACGCTAAGGCATATTCAACGACGGCTTGTTCTGTTTGCTCATCGACCCGGTTTTTGGGTCGTGTATTCAACCTGTTGATGCCTGTTAAATATAATATTCACGTTCAATGAAAGTACCGATGACCTTATCATGCATTTCCGGCGATTTGGAATAACCCAACGTCTTTCTATTGAGCCGTTTAAGTCGGTTGCGCAATGTTAGATTCTCCCGCTCGATACGTTGAGTGAAG
>NZ_NIBU01000294.1 GCF_002632485.1 Xenorhabdus innexi
TCTGGGGCTGGTCAGTATGTTGTTGTTCAGCTTTGGGGCAAAAGCCGAGGAATTGCTGACCTGGGAACGCATTCCGTTACCGGTGACGCTGAAAGTCGGTCAGGAGCGGATTATTTTTGCTGACCGGAATGTGCGGGTCGGGTTGTCCTCGTCACTCAGCGAGAAACTGCGGGTGCAGAGCGCCGGCGGGGCAATTTACCTGAAAGCCCGTCAGGCTTTTCCGCCGACCCGGCTGCAATTGCAGGACAGTGAAAACGGGGA
>NZ_NIBU01000295.1 GCF_002632485.1 Xenorhabdus innexi
GGTTGAAAACGCTTTTCTCCATTTGAAACGCTGGCGTGGTATAGCGACCCGTTATGCCAAAAATAGTGCATCGTTTCTTGCCGCAGTCCAAATCCGCTGTCTTGCTCTTTGGTTGAGTATTTCATGACGACACCATATAATGGCATGGAAAAAAAGGACGACATTTTCCGCGTTAATCGTCGGATATTCACGAATAACCGTCTCTTCAATCCGGTGTAAATTGAGTGCCCCCATGA
>NZ_NIBU01000296.1 GCF_002632485.1 Xenorhabdus innexi
GGTTTTGATATTAGTTTAGCGACGATTATCAGATCATAAATGAAGCCTTTTTTCTATCTAAAAATAAACGGTTATTGCTTAAGATCCTATCTATGAGGCGGCGTTAGTGGCATAGTCGCCTATGTCCTGTTTGGTGTTGAGGGCATCGGTGATCGATTTCGCAATGCCGATAGCGTCCACAAATAACATCCACTCATTTTGTGAGTTATCCGGTTGCTGTCCTCGCGTCTGC
>NZ_NIBU01000297.1 GCF_002632485.1 Xenorhabdus innexi
GCAGCTGGCCGGGGCGGTTCAGTGGCTTGAGTTTTTTCATTAGTGTGCCTCCGTGCGTTCACCCGGCAGGGCATACTGCACCTGACTGTAAAACGGGAACACCGTGCTGTAACCCGGTATCGGCGTATTACCCGCAACCAGATGCGGGTAGACATACATCACCATATCGGGGTTGGGTAAACGGGGAAACTGTTGGCTGATTTCCTGTGCCGCTGAACGGCTGTAGTGA
>NZ_NIBU01000298.1 GCF_002632485.1 Xenorhabdus innexi
TATATCGAATATTACAACCGGGTATTAGCTAAACCTTTTAAGTGGCTTTACCGTGGGAATACAAAGTGATGTCATTAATTGCAGAATACACCACTAGTTTGCTCACACTATGCCTTTTTCTGAGGTCATCTTGAAGCAGTGCTTTATTATGCGCGCTCACTTTACAAAACCTATTTAAGTCAATAATATAAAGCCATTGTACAGGTGAGCACTGAAATGTTAAGAG
>NZ_NIBU01000299.1 GCF_002632485.1 Xenorhabdus innexi
GCAGACGCGAGGACAGCAACCGGATAACTCACAAAATGAGTGGATGTTATTTGTGGACGCTATCGGCATTGCGAAATCGATCACCGATGCCCTCAACACAAAACAGGACATAGGCGACTACGCCACTAACGCCGCTCTGAATGCCGTCAACGACAACGCCAACAGTCGTCTGGAAAAAGCAAAGAACGGGGCGGATATCCAGAGCAAACCGGAGTTTGTG
>NZ_NIBU01000003.1 GCF_002632485.1 Xenorhabdus innexi
GTTGGAAGGTGCGTTTGCAGGAGAGACAGCGATAGCGTTGATGGCCTGCCTCACCTTTGCCGTGTTTTTTGACGTATTCAACTTGCTGACAAAACCGACGTTTCACTTCAACTGTCGCCATTTCATTTCCCCACAAAATGGCTATTATATACCTAAATCAACGGGTTGAATACACGACCGGAAATTCGCTTGGGGGAAGGGCAGGCATATTTTGCTTTTTTGGTTTACTGAATCTTTGGCCAAGGTTGTCAGCTGGGTTGAACTCAATAAGTTCTTCAGTGGCTGCCCACCGGAAGATTTCATTCAGACGTGAAATGATGCGGCGTAGAGTTTCCAATACGCCTCGTTGCTCAATAGGATCAAGGTGTTGTTTTAAGAGCTTAGGTCGGATCTCATTGATAGGGACATTACCCAGACCAAGAAAGACATTTCTCTCTAAGTTGCGCCAGATGTCTGCTGCATGGTCTTGTGAGATACCTGAGTTCTTTACCTTCTCATCTAACCATTTCCGCGCTACGGCTTGGAGGGTGTGCTCAGTAGCACTCTTTAATGCCTTCGCCTTATCGTTGTTATGGACTTGGGGATCAACACCATTTGCCAGAAAGGAGAGATATTCATCTCGTAAGGCTCTGGCTCTTGCAAGGGTAAGGTGAGGATATGTCCCAAGGCTCATTTTGGTTCTTTTCTTGCTCACTGGTACTGCATACCTGAAATACCAATTTTTCTTGCCTCCTTTTGCCAAAGGAGCGATTCGTAGAATCAAACCATCGCCGTCAAACAAGTTGATTTCTTTATCGGCTGGCTTGGTGCTTTTGATTTCAGTGTCAGTGAGCTTCTTAGCGATTTTTGCCATTTGGGACCCTCGATTTTTGGACCCTTCTTAGTGGGTCCCATTCAGGGTGCCATAACTCGTAGTTCTCAGCAATTCTCACTGGACGACAATAGACGTAAAAAAGCCCGCAGAGCTTGTGCTGTGCGGGCTTAGTAGACTTCATTATACTTCAAACAACTAAAAAGTGGTGGAGCTGGCGGGAGTTGAACCCGCGTCCGAAATTCCTACATCCTCGGTACTACATGCTTAGTCTAGTCTTTACATTCGCTTGCCAGCTGCGGACAGACACGCCACTAACAAACTAGCCTGATTAGATTTAACGCTTCAACCCCAGGCAAGGCATCCACGCGATCTCTTTTGGGTTTGACCTCTCTTGATCCCCGTCCTAAGAGCGGAGGCTAGGGAGAGAGGGCTCTGCGCAGGTTATTAAGCTGCCAGTGCGTAGTTTTCGTCGTTTGCGACTATTGTTTTGCGGCTTTTTACGAGGCCAACCGCCCCTCGGCATGCACCTTGGGTTTCGCGAATCCCGTCGAATCCAGAATCAGCCCCAAAAGTGTGTTAAACGCAAGTATATCAGAATATTGAACAGTAATGCTAGTGATTAACGTCCTGCATTCTTCATAATTCGCGCTTTGTCTAATTTCCACTCACGTTCTTTAATGTCTGAACGTTTATCATGCGCTTTTTTACCCTTTGCAACGCCAATTTTGATTTTACACCAAGCGTTTTTCCAATAAAGGGAAAGGGCGACGATAGTATAGCCTTCGCGATTGATCCGACCGTATAGGGAATCAAGTTCGCGTTTGTTAAGTAACAGTTTACGTGACCTTGTAGGATCACAGACCACATGGGAAGAGGCAACATTCAATGGCGTGATCGTGGCACCAAAAAGATAAGCATCACCATTTTTAAGCAAAACATAACTCTCACTGATGTTTGCCTTGCCAGCGCGCAGTGATTTGACTTCCCAACCTTGTAGCGATAAGCCAGCTTCAAATTCTTCTTCAATGAAGTATTCGTGACGAGCTCGCTTATTCATGGCAATTGTTGCCGAACCGGGTTTGTGTGCTTTTTTCTTTGTCATAATGCGTTGTATTATACTGTAAGCGCTAGTGAAAGGAATCTCTTCTACATGATATTTAGCGATAAGTGCACATTTATTGCGCTAAATGTCGTCAGTTTTTTATTTAACCACATTAAAGTGATATTATTGGCGCTGTTACGTTTTACAGGAAATGATATGCCACAGATTAATCGCTCTGCGTTGGTTCCGTACAGCGTGGAACAAATGTATAAATTGGTCAACGATGTGAAATCTTATCCGGACTTTTTGCCGGGATGTGTGGGTAGCCGCGTCATAAGCAACAGTGGTAATGAAATGATGGCTTCTGTTGATGTCTCCAAAGCGGGGATCAGTAAGACGTTTATAACGCGGAATACGTTATCTGACAACCAAAGCATCAGTATGCAGTTGGTCGATGGGCCTTTCCGCAAGCTTATGGGGGGATGGCACTTTATTCCACTCAGCGAAGATGCCTGTAAGGTTGAATTACACCTCGATTTTGAATTCACGAATAAGTTGATTGAGCTCGCTTTTGGTAAAGTATTTAAGGAACTGGCCGGTAATATGGTTCAGGCTTTTACCCAACGAGCGCGAGAGGTTTATAGTGTCTGATATTAATATTGAAGTCATTTATGCTTTGCCGGAACGACAATATCTGCGGAATGTGAAATTACCTCAGGGAGCCACTGTTGAACAGGCAATTATGGCATCGGGGCTTTTAGAATTACGCAGCGACATTGATTTGGCTAAGAATAAAATCGGTATTTATAGCCGACCAGCTAAATTGACAGATACTTTGGAAGAGGGGGATCGCGTTGAAATTTATCGTCCTCTTATTGCTGATCCGAAAGAACTGCGCCGTAAACGGGCAGAACGTGCAAAACATGGTACTCAGTAGATATCTGCCTGATATTTACTCGCCAGTAATTAACTCACTGGCGAGTAAATAAAATCTCGAATTTTACCCATTTTGTGGCAAAGCGTTTTCATTTTTGATGTCGGTTAAAACACCATTACTATCAAAAGTGAGAGTCAATGTTTCTTGTTTTACTTTTTTATGCCCGGGTTGCTGACGGAATATGTAATACCATGTTTGGCTACCAAACGGATCTGTCAGCATAGGAGTTCCCAAAGTGTAAGCAACTTGCTGTTGAGTCATCCCTTTATGGATTTTTGATACTGCATCCGGTGTCAGGTAATTCCCCTGATTAATATCAGGACGATAAATAACTCGCTCAAACATAGAGCAGCCCGCAGTCAGCATAACCAGAGATAGAGTTGCGGCAGTCAACAATTTACAGCGCATAGTAATTACATTCCTTTAGGAGTTAGGCTGTCGATAATAATAAACATTATAGAGTTTGAAAACCTCTATGCTATTTGCCTATAGCTTTAATTTTTAAATCGGTAAGATATATGACTTCAAGTATACAAAAAAGTTGTATACCCGTCGTCTTTCAAGTTATGCCGCTAAGAGTTCTTTCGCATTAGCCAGTGTGTTTTTTGTTACTTCACTACCAGCGAGAAGTCGGGCAAGTTCCTGCAATCGGGCTTTTTTATCCAACAGCTGCATCTGGGTTTCTGTTTCTTCTCCATCGGTTTGTTTACTGACGTAAAAGTGTTGATGACCACATCCTGCAACTTGCGGTAAATGCGTGACACACATAACCTGAGTTGATTCACCCAATTCCCGAAGAAGCCGCCCTACGATCATTGCTGTCGGGCCACTGATACCAACATCAACTTCGTCAAAGATTAATGCAGGCGTTTCCATTTTTTTAGCTGTAATGAGTTGAATAGCAAGAGCAATACGAGAAAGTTCGCCACCTGAAGCCACTTTTGCCAGTGATTGGTGAGGCTGCCCAGGGTTAGTTGTAACATTAAATTCTACCTTGCTGGCTCCATCAAGATTTAAATGCTCAGGCTCGAAGGTAACATCAATCGTGAATCGCCCATGAGGCATGGAAAGTTGATGCATGCTGTTGGTGATAAGCTGACTTAATTCGATAGCATATTGTTGGCGAATTTGGTGGAGTTTTTCAGCAACGCTGAGAGCCTGCTGATAGTGTATGCTGACGAGTTCACTGAGATGAGCGCAATCATCTTCCTGTTGTGAAAGCTGGTGTTGTTCTTCCAGTAGCTGTTGATGTAAGGCGGGTAGTTCTTCCGGTGAAACATAATGCTTACGTGCGATGCTGACTTGCTGTGAGATTTTTTGTTCCAGCTCAAACAGACGGTTAGGATCTAATTCCAGTTGATCGCTGTAATGGCGCAACTCATCACTCACTTCACTGATTTGAATAGAAGCTTCTTCCAACATATTCAGTAATCCGCTCAGTTTATGATCCATACTGGCAAGCTCAGTCAGTTCATTTCGTGCGTAACTCAGCAGGCTAACGATATTTTGTTCATCATTGTCACTTAATATTTGGAGGATATCCTGACTGCCAGACAAAAACTGACCGCAATTTGCCAGACGTTTATATTCGCTATCCTGTTCCTGATATTCGCCAGCCTGCGGCGCCAGTTCATTTAGTTCTTTCAGGTGATATTCAAGTAGCTGCTGTCGTGAACGACGCTCAAGAGCCTGTTGTTGAAATTGAGCAAGAGCCTGACAGCTTTGTCTCCATTGCTGATACGCCTGTTTCATTTCATTTTGTAGGGTGAATTCACCGGCGTAAGTATCCAGTAAATGCCGTTGATGACGGTTTTCTAAAAGTAGCTGATGGGCGTGTTGACCGTGTATTTGAATCAGGTGTGAGCCTAACTCACGCAGTTGGGAAAGAGGAACTGCAGTACCATTGATAAAACCACGGGAGCGCCCATCTGCGGTAATAGTACGCCGTAGCAGGCACTCATTATCATCATCAAAACTGCCATCAAGCTGGTGAGTTTCAAGCCATTTACGGGCAGAAGGTGCATCTGCCAGTGAAAAGCGGGCACAGATGTCAGTACGGGGAGCACCAGCCCGAACCATATTCGCTTCTCCACGATTACCGAGACATAAGCCCAGCGCATCAATTGCGATTGATTTACCCGCTCCTGTTTCCCCTGTGATGGTTGTCATTCCTGAGCGAAAGTCAATTTCAAGTTCGCGAACAATGGCAAAATTACTGATGGTCAATTGAGCTAACATCGTGCTTCTCCTACCTTTTCCTATACTTAAAACGATGTTTTTGTATATAAAGCCATGTTCCTGTGCATAAAAACATGTCTGTTCTTTCGCACAGTATAAACTGGTTTTTTATACAGTAAAGTAGGAAGACCTCTTTTTTAGAACATTTTTTTTGACCAGCCTAATTTAGTACTCAATGTATTGAAATAATTGTAATCTTTCGGGTGGATTAAGTGCAGGTTATATTCACTACGCTTAATGATAACTTCTTCTCCATCCTGAATCGGTAACACAATCTGGCTGTCACAACTGACTTCGTAATCATTGCTGTTTTGAGAAAACTTCAGACAAATACTGCTTTCGCTACTGATCACAAGAGGACGGGCAGAAAGTGTATGCGGAAACATCGGTACTAACACAATCGCATCCAGATTCGGCGTCAGTATCGGGCCGCCCGCTGACAGGGAGTAGGCGGTAGAACCGGTAGGTGTTGCTATAATGAGACCATCCGAACGCTGAGAAAATGCAAAACGGTCATCAATATAAACCTCAAAATCGATCATATGGGCAACTTTGCCCGGATGCAGCACAACTTCATTCAGTGCCGTACTACGCCGTGGTTTCTGGCCTTTTTTTGTGACCTGAGCTTCCAGTAGAAATCGTTTTTCATCGAGATATTCTCCATTGAGAACCTCAGAAAGCTGTTGCAGAGCGTTATCCGGATCTAAATCCGTCAGAAAGCCTAAATTACCGCGGTTAATACCAATAACTTTAATATCATAACGAGACAGTACTCTGGCTGAGCCCAGCATGTTACCGTCACCACCTACGACAATCACTAAATCGGCTACTTTACCGATTTCAGTTAACCCTCCCGTCTGAGCACCTTTTAAATTAATATCTTTTGCTACCTGTCTGTCCACAATGACGCAATAACCTTTAGATACCAGCCAGTGATATAGCATTTCATGGGTGGCTAATGCTTCAGGGTGACGTGGACGACCGACAATACCGATGCATTTGAATTCATTATTCATTGCTGTTATTTCCTGCAGCATATGGTTTTGCCCTCACAATATGATGTGTTCCCTTGAATCCCTCGTTTTGATCCCCATAATAAGCGAGAGTGGCGAATATAATACAAAATACGCGGAGATATTCATGAGTAGTAAAGACCAAAAAGTACCTGACGAGCAAGTCTCAGAAAATACAGAAAATGTATTTGAGCAACAAATGGATGCAGAAAAGGCAGACGCGGCAGAGACTGAAAGTATTGTTGACCCGCGTGTTGCCGAGTTGGAAGAAGAGCTGAAACAGGCTCAGTCTCGTGAACGTGATGCGATCCTGCGTGCCCGTGCTGAAGTAGACAACATTCGTCGTCGCGCCGAACAGGATGTGGAAAAAGCACATAAATTTGCATTGGAAAGATTTTCTAATGAGCTTCTGCCAGTAATTGATAATCTGGAACGTGCTTTGGAAGCGGCAGATCGCACCAATGAGACGTTGATTCCAATGATTGAAGGCATTGAACTGACACTGAAATCATTTATTGATGCTGTGGGTAAATTTGGTATTGAAGTTGTCGGTGATATCAATGTTCCTTTCAATCCGGAAGTGCATCAGGCGATGACCATGATGGAATCCGATCAGCACGAACCAAATCACGTTATGTTGGTTATGCAGAAAGGTTACACCCTGAATGGACGTCTGTTGCGTCCTGCAATGGTTGCAGTTTCTAAATAAAAAATACCGTTTCTGTTATTGTAATGCCGCCGTTTTAGGCGGCATTTTTGCAGGGATAAATAAAGTAGTTACTCAGGAAGTACCGGATTCCAGTCGATTGAAGTTAATCCCTGTGCTTCAAGCAGTTGGTTTGCTTGTGAGAAATGCTTACACCCCAGAAAACCGCGATGTGCCGATAAAGGTGAAGGATGTGGTGCTTTCAGAACATGATGACGTTGAGTATCAATGATACGGCCTTTTTTCTGAGCATGAGCTCCCCAAAGCAGAAAAACCACACCGCTCCTGTGTTCATTGATTGCTGCAATGACTTTATCTGTAAATGTTTCCCAGCCCAGATTGGCATGAGAGTGTGCATTACCCCGTTCAACGGTCAGCACGGTATTAAGCAGTAAAACCCCCTGTTTTGCCCAACTAAGCAGGCAGCCGTGATTAGGGCGCTGAAATCCTGCGATATCAGTCTCCAGTTCTTTGTACATATTAACGAGAGAAGGGGGAGCAGGAATGCCCGGCTGTACTGAAAAAGCCAGACCATGAGCCTGATTTGGCCCGTGATAAGGATCTTGTCCCAGAATCACGACTTTTACATCAGCCAGCTCGGTATAGCGGAATGCATTGAAAACATCCTGCTGTGGCGGATAAATGGTTTTACCTGCTTTACGTTCGTTGGCGACATAGGTCAATGTATCAGTGAAATAAGGCTGTGCTTTTTCATTGCCGATGACATCATGCCATGTAAGAGGAGCGGACATAGCGGGTTCCGTTTTAAATAAGAGATTACCAGATGGAGTTAAGCTTACCGATTCCCTTGGCATAGGGAAAGCCTTCATCTAATAAGTTTCTGTGCCTTTTGTTTTTTAAGTTGTCTCCTTATTGGTTCTATCCATTCACTTTAGCCATACCTGTTTAAATTGTTAATTAAAAATTAAATTTGATATAAAAGTGTTAAAAATTCTGCCGATAGAAGAATTAGGTCAGTCTGTTATATCTAACTTAAATCGGTAGGAGTATTTTATGACTTTAGCAACAAATATCAGTTTATTGAGTCAGTTAGGGGCTATTCCATTACAGGGAAATCAGGCAACTCCTCAGTCACCCTCTGCTGGCAGTATACTGCCAGATAGAAATAAACAAATTCCTTCCACAATGACTTCTCTTTCGGAAAATACTAAGCAAGCGGATTCACTCTATCAATCATTGATAGTGGCTTCTCAAAACAGAGTGATGGATACCCCTGAATTAAAAGCTAATGATATTGCAGGAAAAGATTCGAAATCTATTGACTATACTCTGGCGCAGGTAACCCGCGATGTTTACCGCCGAAATAGTTTTGGCATTGGTGAGTATGTACGAATGTCTGATGAAGAACTCGTCAAAGCGGGTATTGATCCTGATATTCTGGATGATCGTACTACTGGATTTCAGGCCGGGATCTACCGAAACAAGGGCTTATATATTGTCTCATTTACAGGCTCAAACGAGATAAAAGACTTTATGGCGAGCATTCGTCAGGGGCTTGGATACAATGAAAAGCAATATAATCAGGCCGTAGCTCTGGCACAGGTAGCATTAAAAACATTGGGTAAGAATGTTATTTTTACCGGGCATTCAATGGGGGGAGGGCTGGCATCAATGGCTGCCCTGACAACCGGAAAACCTGCGGTTACCTTTAATTCTGCCGGTGTTTCAGACTGGACTTTGAAACGGATGGGATGGTCCCCGGGAGCTGGCCGCGAAATAGCAGAACAGGGGTTAATCCGGAATTATATTGTTGAACATGACTGGTTGGATAATCTGCAAAAAGCGTTACCGATTCCTCAGCCAATGGGAAGTCAGATTCTTCTTGAATATGAATATAAACCGGAAAATTTCATAGATTCAATTGTGCGCTATAGTTACGCGTTACATTCATTCAAGGCTCATTTCCTGGAGGCTGTACAGGAATTACTGGTTATTCATAAACCTTGGCAGGGGAAAGGAGACAGTACAGGATATGGAAAAGAAAGCATGATGATGGCTGCTGCGAGTAATGATATACAAGATAATATTCTTCATTCAAATAAAGAGTCATTGTTAAAAACGTGGGCGATAGATATGAATGACGATGAACTGGATATTTTATTCAGCCAACCCTATCACTCGGCTAATCCGCAACAGCAGCTAACCAGAGAGAAGGTGAAACAATATTATTCAGTTTAAGTCTGCGCTGATTTTGTCCTTAACCTGTTATTTGAGCATTGTGCTGATAATAAAGCGGGCAATTTGCCCGCTTATACAGATTAATTACTCATCCGCAGATTCTGTCAGTTCCGGTCTGGAGTTGCCTGAAGGAGTGCGGCGTTTTCCGATGTTTTTGCTGTCACGATGACGCACTTTCACCCGGGGTTTCTTGGTTTCTTCTGTTTTTTTCTTTTCTTTGCGTTTTGCCAGCACTTTTTTGGATGGCTTATAGCTTTTCTTCTCACTTGGTGCTTTGGTTTGTGGACGCAGTTCGTCGACAACCCGGACTTTCAGTGGTTCCTGAAGATAGCGGGTGATTTTGCCAAGTAATGGGTGATCATGAGACTCAATCAGCGCAATTGCTGTGCCTTTACGGCCAGCACGGGCAGTCCGGCCAATCCGATGCAGGTAAACATCTGCTGTGCGTGGTAAATCAAAGTTAAAAACGTGGCTGACGTTTTCGATATCCAGCCCACGGGAAGCAACATCGGTTGCAACCAGAACCTTAACCCGGCCATCATTTAGGCGTTTCACTGCGTCTGTCCGTTTGGCCTGCACCATTTCGCCTTCCAGAAAACTGGACTGAATGCCTGCCTGATGCAGCGACTCCACCAATTCGCGGACACGTTCCCGTTTACGTACAAAGACAATCGATTTTGTAACGTCTTCCTGTTTCAGCAGATGACATAATAAAGCAGTTTTGTGCTCCAGATTGTCAGCGCGGTAATAGAACTGTTGGATTTTCTTACGCTCACGGCGGGAAGGTTCTGCATCGATTTCAACAGGATCTGTCAGCAGACGCTGCGCAAAATCACGGATGCTTTCACCTTCGAGCGTTGCGGAAAATAGCATTGTTTGTTTACGCCAGCGGGTTTCTCCGGCAATCGTCTCAACGTCATTGGCAAAACCCATATCCAACATACGATCGGCTTCATCAAGGATTAGGGTTTCTACTGCCCGACAATCAAAGTTTTCTTCTTTGATATATTGAAGCAGGCGCCCTGTAGTTGCGACGACAATGTCCTGATTCTCACTGAACACTTCTGCATGATTCATGTAGGCTACACCGCCAGTAATGGTGGCAATATCCAGATTGGTGTGGGCAGCCATCTCTTTGGCCTGATCTGCAACCTGCATCGCCAGTTCACGGGTTGGTGTTAAAATCAAAATACGTGGTGGCCCTGATTTCTTACGGGGGAAATCCAGCAAATGCTGTAAAGCCGGTAGCAGGTAAGCAGCAGTTTTGCCTGTACCCGTTGGTGCGGAACCTAATACATCCCGCCCGTCCATGGCTGCCGGAATGGCTGCTGCCTGAATTGCGGTCGGGCGTTCATAGCCTTTGTCATTTAGCGCATCAAGCAGGGATTCATCAAGTTCGAATTCGGAAAAGTTTGTCGCAGTCATCATATACCTCTGTTTGGGCCGCCGATTATAAACAGGTTGGGCTCATTCTTCACCCTATAACACGCATCAGTGATAAAAGTCTGCGTTGGGCATGTGGCTTTTATCCTCGAGTCATAAGATTTATGCTATGAACAACTTTCGTTTTCAACAGATATAATTCATGACGTTAATACATAAACCTGCTCTTCGCCGTGGTGGTTTTACATTTAAACAATTTTTTGTCGGACATGATAAGTGCGCGATGAAAGTCGGGACTGATGGCGTGTTATTGGGAGCATGGGCACCGGTAGCGAATAGGCAAAATTGTCTGGACATCGGGTGTGGCAGTGGGCTGATTGCTTTGATGATAGCCCAGAGAGCCGGAACCGATACCATTATTGATGCCGTGGAGCTGGACAACGATGCTGCAATGCAGGCGATTGAAAATATAAAGCAATCACCGTGGTCTGACCGTATCAGGGTATGTCAGCAGGATATTCATCATTTCGCCATGAGAAGCGAACGCCGGTATGACTTGATTGTAAGTAATCCTCCCTATTTTGAACCGGCAATTGCCTGTCGTAATGAGGCACGAAATCAGGCGCGTTATACCGAAGCATTAACTCATCAAGGTTTGTTGAACTGCGTTGAACGATTAATTACTCCTGAAGGGTTATTTTGTGTGGTGCTCCCTTACCAGATTGGCGAGGCCTTCGAAAAAATGGCGACAGAATGTGGCTGGTTTACCCATTATCGGCTCAATATTCGTGATAGGCTGGATAAACCGCTACATCGTTTATTGTTGGGGCTATCCCGTCAGAAGCAGGAAATGCGGGTTAGTGAACTGATTATCCGTGCTGCTGATGGCGTATATTCAAAAGAATTTCAGCAATTAGTGAAAGATTTTTATCTTTATTATTGATAGGGTTATCGTCAATAAAAATATTGAGTTTTTTTATGAAAGATGGGGATAAATCTTTCAGTTTTTCACGATGTAAAATCGGATGAGCCACCAAATAGAGGCTATGATTTGTACTATAAATTGAAAGTACAATACAGAATAATTGGTGGCTGTAAGACAAAATTACAATCAAAGTTGAACTTCACATGTAATGAACACTCAAAGGTGATGCTTGTTCGAGTGACAAGGTGTCATTACTGGCGTAATTAAGTATAAATGTGGAGTTTTACCTCAGGAGAGTGAGCCTCGGATGAGCGAGCAGTTAACGGATCAAATGCTGGTCGAGCGAGTACAAAAAGGCGACCAAAAAGCGTTTAATTTGCTGGTAATCAGATACCAGCACAAAGTGGCGAGCTTAATTGCCCGTTACGTACCTCAAGGCGATGTTCCTGATGTCGCACAAGAGGTATTTATTAAAACCTATCGGGCACTGTCTTCTTTTCGGGGTGATAGTGCTTTTTATACGTGGTTGTACCGTATTGCCGTTAATACTGCGAAGAATTATTTAGTCGCTCAGGGGCGTCGTCCGCCATCCAATGATTTGGATGCTAATGATGTAGAAAATTACGATACGTCAAGTTCACTAAAAGAAATTTCGAACCCTGAGAATTTAATGTTGTCAGAAGAATTGAAGCAAGTGGTATTTCGTACCATTGAGTCACTGCCAGAAGATTTGCGCATAGCAATTACGCTCCGGGAACTTGATGGCCTGAGCTATGAAGAAATAGCCGTCATTATGGAGTGTCCTGTGGGTACTGTTCGTTCGCGAATATTTCGGGCAAGAGAAGCCATTGATAATAAAGTTCAACCCCTGATCCAGCAGTAAGCAGTAGTAATTGAAGCACCTGCAGCAGTGGAAACAGTAGTAGTGGAACAAAATAATATTGAAGGGTACTGGCATGCAAAGAGAGAAACTTTCCGCATTAATGGATGGAGAAGCTCTTGATAGTGAAATTGTTCGTTTGATCTCTGAAGATGCTGAAATGCAGAAACAGTGGGAAAGATATCACCTTATCCGCGATACACTACGCGGTGATGTAAGTGGTGTATTACATTTGGATATCGCGAGTCAAGTAGCGCAGGCGCTTGAAAAAGAACCTGTCCATATCAATCCAGCAGTTGTTCCGGAATCTCAGCCAAAACCTGATACATGGCAGAACTTACCGTTCTGGCATAAACTCCGTCCGTTGACGGCTCTCCGGCCTTGGGCCAGTCAAATGACTCAGGTTGGTGTAGCGGCTTGTGTGTCACTGGCGGTTATCATTGGTGTTCAGCAATATAATGGTTCGGACACTGATACTCAGCTTGATAATCCGGTCTTCAATACATTACCGGTTATGGGTTCTGCTTCACCTGTTGGGTTATCGGTTCCTGCGGAACATGATGCTTTTGGTGGCGACTTGAGTATGCAGGTGAGGGAAAGTAATAAACGTATTGATGCGATGTTGCAGCAGTATGAGCTTTTCCGGCGTATTAATGCAGAAAGAGAATTAGGGCTGCCGGAGGTTAACGCTATACACTCAGGAGAACAGAGACCAGCAAGCTTAAATAAGTAATAAAAATGAAATATACGTTTTTTTTCATTTTATTATTCGGGAGCTTCCTGAATTCTTCAAAAGCCTCGGGTCAGCAAAACAGCACCGAGGCTTTGTTACAGGGTATGGGGCATTCCGTACAAACTCTGTCTTATGAGCTTGCGTTTATTAACCTGAACAAGCAGTTTTTGATCCCTTTGCGTTATCGTCACGCTATCATTGATAATCAGCCCATCGCACAGCTTATTCAAATGGATAACACGCGCCGTGAAATTATTCAGCGTGGTGATCAGATAAGTTACTACGAATCGGGGTTGGATTCATTCAGCTTACGCGGGGATCGTATTGTCGATTACCTGCCCCCAATCATTTTTGCTGATTTTTCTCAATTACAGAAATTCTATAATTTCATTGATGCGGGCTCTACTCATGTTGGTGATCATCCCGTATATTTCGTACGCATAATATCGAAAGATAACGATCGTTATAATTATAATTTATTGATAGATAAAAAAAGTTATCTGCCTTTGCTGATTGAATTATTTGATCAGGACGAAATGAAGGTTGTTGAGCAGTTCCGTGTTATATCCTCAAGGGTGAATGACGATATAAAACAGGAATTGAATGCCATTGTGCATTTGAAATTACCACCGATGTTAGTGATTCCGAAAGCTGAAAAAGTGAAGTTTAATTGGAAGGTGAGTAAGTTACCTGAGGGCTTTCGGGAAGTCTCCCGTAACCGGAGTCGGTTATCAAAGACGGAATTATTGGAATCCATTATGTATAGTGATGGGGTGTTTAATTTTTCTGTCAATGTGATAAACACAGGTGAAAAAACAGCCGGTGAACCACTGTATCGACAGGGTCGGCGAACAGTTTATACTGTGTCGCATGGCAGGCACAGCATTTCTGTCATTGGCGAATTACCCTTCGCCACAATCAAACAGATTGTCGGCAGTGTTACGTTTACGGGGGATAACTGATGGTTAAAGAATGGGCAACGGTTGTCCGTTGGCAACAAGGCCGGGCAATACTGCGTTATGGCTCATCTTCGGGTTGTGGCAGTTGTCAGGCAAAAACAGCCTGTGGCTCATATTTACTTGAAAAGCTGGGGCCGGAAAATATCCATCAACTGGAATTAGACATTGCCCAGCCACTTCAACCGGGGCAAAAAGTTGAAGTCGGTATTCCGGAAAGTAGTTTGTTGCGTTCGGCTATGTTGGTTTATTTAACACCATTATTAGGTCTGTTTTTAGGTGGATTGCTCTGCCAATACTGGGCTGCTGAACAGTTATGGGTATGTCTGGGGGGCTTTGCTGGTGGTTTAGCCGGTTTTGCCTTTGCCCGTAAAGTTGCTGCTTATTGGGATAGTCAGCAGGAATACCAGCCAGTTGTGTTACAAATTGGTTTACCTCCCGATACGATTAAGGTTCTACATCAGGAATAATCTGTTTTACCATCATCGTTTTCTCGATTTATTACGAATATTTTCACTTTCTGCACATACTGTATGGGTATAGATTTAAAACCGTAGGCATGACTAGGTTTTCATAGTGTTGACATGTAGAATACGGCTTCTCAGGCCAGTGGCCAAACACGTATCTATATAAAACGTCGCTTTATGTCCATCAGTGTGTCCATAGGCGAATGATTCAGAAATATTAAGGCAAAAAAGATTTTAATAATGAAGCAAATAAGAAATTTCTCCATTATCGCCCACATTGACCATGGTAAGTCCACGCTATCTGACCGGATTATTCAAATCTGTGGTGGGTTGTCAGACCGTGAAATGGCAGCGCAAGTACTGGATTCAATGGATCTTGAACGTGAGCGTGGTATCACTATCAAGGCACAGAGTGTGACCCTTGATTATAAGGCAAACGACGGAAACGTTTACCAATTAAACTTTATCGACACGCCGGGGCATGTTGACTTCTCTTATGAGGTTTCCCGCTCTCTGGCAGCCTGCGAAGGCGCATTGCTGGTTGTTGATGCAGGGCAGGGCGTTGAAGCTCAGACGCTGGCTAACTGCTATACCGCGATTGAAATGGATCTGGAAGTTGTCCCGGTTCTGAACAAAATTGACCTGCCTGCCGCAGAGCCGGAGCGTGTGGCAGAAGAAATTGAAGATATCGTCGGTATTGATGCAACGGATGCCGTTCGTTGTTCTGCAAAAACAGGTGTGGGCGTACAGGATGTTATTGAACGTCTGGTTAAGGAAATTCCGCCACCGGAAGGTGATCCTGAAGCGCCATTACAGGCATTGATTATCGATTCATGGTTCGATAATTACCTGGGCGTAGTCTCACTTGTGCGTATTAAGAATGGTACGCTGCGTAAAGGCGACAAAATCAAAGTGATGAGCACAGGTCAGGTCTATAACGCCGATCGTCTGGGTATTTTCACTCCGAAGCGCATTGACCGCGACGTATTAAATTGCGGTGAAGTAGGCTGGTTGGTTTGTGCGATTAAAGATATCCTTGGTGCGCCAGTCGGGGATACGTTAACAACAGCACGTCATCCGGCTGAAAAAGCATTACCGGGCTTCAAAAAAGTCAAACCTCAGGTCTATGCGGGCTTATTCCCTATCAGTTCTGATGATTATGAAGCATTCCGTGATGCTTTGGGCAAACTGAGCCTGAACGATGCATCTTTATTCTATGAACCAGAGAGCTCGACTGCGTTAGGCTTTGGTTTCCGTTGTGGTTTCCTCGGCTTGTTGCATATGGAGATCATTCAAGAGCGTCTGGAGCGTGAATATAATCTGGATTTGATCACCACTGCACCAACGGTTGTTTATGAAGTTGAGACAACCAGTGATGAAATAATCTATGTGGATAGTCCATCCAAATTACCACCATTAAACAATATTAAAGAACTGCGTGAACCTATTGCAGAATGTCATATGCTGTTGCCACAGGAATATCTCGGCAATGTTATTACACTCTGTATAGAAAAACGTGGTGTTCAGACTAATATGGTTTATCACGGTAACCAAGTTGCGCTGACATACGATATTCCAATGGCTGAAGTGGTGCTGGATTTCTTTGATCGTCTGAAATCTACCTCACGTGGTTATGCATCGCTGGATTATAATTTTGTTCGTTTCCAGCACTCAGACATGGTGCGTGTGGACGTATTGATTAATGGTGAACGTGTTGATGCATTGGCCCTGATCACTCACCGTGATAACTCGCAATACCGTGGTCGTGAGCTGGTGGAAAAAATGAAGGAACTGATCCCTCGCCAGCAATTTGATATTGCAATTCAGGCCGCTATCGGAACTCACATTATCGCCCGTTCTACTGTTAAACAGTTACGTAAAAACGTATTGGCGAAATGTTATGGTGGTGATGTCAGCCGTAAGAAAAAACTGTTGCAGAAACAGAAAGAAGGTAAAAAACGCATGAAGCAGGTTGGTAACGTTGAACTGCCTCAGGAAGCCTTCTTAGCAATTCTGCATGTCGGAAAAGATTAATTAACAAGGTCGTAAGGAGTCTAGATGGCTAACACTTTTGCCTTGATCTTAACGTTAGCAACGTTAATCACCGGGATTATCTGGTGTATAGATCGGTTTAAACTCGCCCCTGAGCGTAAGAGAAAACTGGCTCAGGCTCAGCAGCAGTCTGCGGGCAACGAATCTCAGAAAGCTGCAATTAAAGAGATAAACAAGCCTACATGGGCTGAGACTTTTGCATCTGTTTTTCCGGTGTTAGCCATTGTTTGGATATTGCGTTCTTTTGTATATGAACCTTTCCAGATCCCTTCCGGTTCAATGATGCCTACCTTGTTGATCGGGGATTTCATTCTGGTAGAAAAGTATGCCTATGGTTTGAAAGACCCGATCACACAAACCACCCTGATTAAAACGGGTGAGCCTAAACGCGGGGATATTGCAGTTTTCAAATATCCTGTAAACCCAAATCTCGATTTTGTAAAACGCGTGATTGGTTTACCCGGCGATAAGATTGTTTACGACTATTGGAACAAAGAGCTTCAGATTTATCCCGGCTGTGGTCATGCTCAACATTGTAAAGATATTCTCCCTATCACTTATGGGGATATATATTTAAGTGATTGGACTATCTCAGAAAAGATAAAAAAAGACGGGACTATTGGCACTGAAGTGCATCAAATTCCGGTTGGGCAAACATTGAGCCCTAACACTATTCGTCAGGGAGAACGCGTTGAAACGTTGGGTGATGTTTCTCACCATATTTTAACTCTTCCGCCACGACGTGAACCGGAATTTGTTCAGCCCGGTCAGCCGGTAGGAACTTGGGTTGTTCCTCAAGGGCAGTATTTCATGATGGGTGATAATCGTGATAATAGCGCTGATAGCCGATTCTGGGGGTTTGTGCCGGAAAAAAATCTGGTAGGCCGCGCAACGGCTATCTGGATCAGCTTTAATAAACAGGAAGGTGAGTGGCCGGACTGGCCATGGGTACGCTTCAGCCGGGTAGGCGGAATTCACTAATATTTATATATTAGCGAAGCATTAATTTATCTCCCAGTGTAGAATATTCTTTCAAACGAGATGACTGGCTTTCTGAAATAGTTAACATTTTAGGAAGCCAGTGCAAACGCAACAGTTTTGTAAGGCTATCATTAATATTGAAATCAGGTAGCCTCACAGGTCTGTTGCGTGTGCTTTTATTTGACGGATTCTAACTGAATTGGTAGCACATGAACTCCATAATAATGAACAGGTTACAGCGTAAGCTGGGATATACCTTTAAGCAGAATGATTTATTGCTTCAGGCGTTAACTCACCGCAGTGCCAGCAGTAAGCATAATGAACGTTTGGAATTTCTTGGCGACTCAATCCTGAGTTTTGTCATTGCTAACGCGCTTTATCACCGTTTTCCCCGGGTTGACGAAGGCGACATGAGCCGGATGCGTGCCACATTGGTACGAGGTAATACACTGGCGGAGCTTGCCAGAGAATTTGAACTGGGTGAATGTCTGCGTTTAGGGCCGGGCGAGTTAAAAAGTGGTGGTCATCGCCGTGAATCTATTTTAGCCGATAGTATCGAGGCTTTGATTGGCGGGATTTTTTTGGATAGCGATATTCAGACCGTTGAAAAAATTGTACTGAATTGGTACGAAATTCGTCTGAATGAAATCAGTCCGGGTGACAAACAGAAAGATCCCAAAACGCGTTTACAGGAATATTTGCAAGGGCGCCATCTGCCGTTGCCATCATATCTGGTTGTTCAGGTTCGTGGGGAAGCACACGATCAGGAATTTACAATTCACTGTCAGGTCAGTGGATTTGAACAGCCTGTCAGAGGAATAGGTTCCAGCCGCCGCAAGGCAGAGCAGGCGGCTGCGGAACAAGCATTAAAACAACTGGAGCTTGAATGAGCAAAGAAAAAAACTATTGCGGGTTTGTTGCAATAGTCGGACGACCCAACGTCGGTAAATCGACTTTATTGAATCAGTTACTGGGTCAGAAAGTATCCATTACTTCTCGTAAACCCCAAACGACACGGCATCGTATCATGGGGATCCATACGGAAGGAGCGTATCAGACTATTTACGTCGATACCCCGGGTCTTCATATTGAAGAAAAGAGGGCGATTAACCGCCTGATGAATCGTGCTGCAAGCAGTTCAATCGGTGATGTTGAATTAGTCATCTTTGTGGTGGAAGGTACTCACTGGACACCGGATGACGAAATGGTTGTGAACAAACTGCGTGACCTGCGTTGCCCGGTTATGCTGGTTATCAATAAAGTGGACAACGTTACGGATAAAACCATTTTATTGCCACATATCGGTTTTCTCAGCCAGCAGATGAATTTCATTGATGTTGTGCCGATCAGTGCAGAAAAAGGTACGAACGTTGATACCATTGCTAAAATTGTGCGTGATCGTATGCCGGAAGCGGAACATCACTTCCCGGAAGATTACATTACTGATCGTTCACAGCGTTTCATGGCATCTGAAATTATCCGTGAAAAACTGATGCGTTTTCTGGGTGAGGAATTACCTTATTCAGTTACGGTTGAAATTGAACAATTTGTCACTAATGAGCGTGGAGGTTATACGATTCACGGCCTGATTCTGGTAGAACGTGATGGCCAGAAAAAAATGGTTATTGGTAACAAAGGCAGTAAAATCAAAGTAATCGGAACAGAAGCCCGTCAGGATATGGAAAAACTGTTCGATGTTAAAGTTCATTTAGAACTTTGGGTCAAAGTGAAAGCTGGCTGGGCAGATGATGAGCGTGCTCTGCGTAGTCTCGGCTATATTGACGATTTATAAGGTTAATCCGTGGACGGCTGGCAGAGAGCCTTTGTGCTTCATGGACGCCCTTACAGTGAGACCAGTTTATTACTGGATTTTTTTACTGAACATGAAGGACGAGTGCGTGTTTTGGCAAAAGGGGCACGCAGCCGCCGTTCTAATCTGAAAGGCTGTCTTCAGCCTTTTACCCCGCTGTTGGTTCGCTGGAGTGGGCGGGGTGAAATCAAAACATTACGGGATGCTGAACCCATCTCGTTAGCCCTTCCTTTAACCGGTAGCGTGTTATACAGCGGCCTGTATATTAATGAACTCCTATCCAGAGTTCTTGAGCAGGGAATCGCTTATCCTGCCCTTTTTTTTGATTATCTCCACTGCTTACAAATACTGGCTGCGAGCGAGTACACACCTGAATATGCTCTGCGCCGTTTCGAATTATCGGTGCTGAATAACATGGGGTATGGTGTGGATTACCTCCATTGTGCGGGTAGTGGTGAGCCGATCACAGATACAATGACATACCGCTATCGAGAAGAAAAAGGGTTTATTGCCAGTTTGGTTGTTGATCATTACAGCTTTACTGGCAATGAATTAAAGGCACTGGCTGCACGTGAATTTCCTGATCCGGCTACATTGAAGGCGGCTAAGCGATTTACTCGCATTGCCTTGCAGCCTTATCTTGGGGGAAAGCCGTTAAAGAGCCGTGAATTATTTCATCAATTTGTACGCAAAAATACGGGTAATGTGAACCCGAAAAATTAAAATGGGATGCTCTCCATAATGGGGAGTGAGCACGTTATTTTATCTAAAATATAATTGCAGGAGATAAAAATGGCTGAGGTATTGTTAGGCATCAACATTGACCATATTGCAACAGTGCGTAATGCCCGAGGAACGCAATATCCTGATCCTGCACAGGCTGCATTTGTTTCTGAACAGGCTGGTGCTGATGGGATAACTGTTCACTTGCGTGAAGATCGTCGCCACATTACCGACAGAGATGTTCAGTTATTAGCAAAAACTATCCAGACACGTATGAATCTGGAAATGGCTGTGACCGATGAAATGGTGGAAATAGCCTGCCAAATCAAACCTGCGTTTTGTTGTTTAGTGCCGGAAAAACGGGAAGAAGTCACAACAGAAGGGGGATTGGATGTCCTCGGTCAGAAAGCGCATGTTGCCGCTGCCGTTAAACGTTTATCAGATTCGGGTATTCTGGTGTCCTTGTTTATTGATGCGGATCATCAACAGATTGATGCTGCGGCTGAAGTAGGCGCGCCCTATATTGAGATCCACACAGGTGCGTATGCCGATGCAGAAAATGATGCACAGCAGGAAAAAGAGTTTCAGCGTATTAAAGAGGCGGTCACTTATGCTGCCTCTAAAGGGATTAAAGTCAATGCAGGTCATGGGCTGACTTATCATAATGTACAGCGCATCGCGGCATTACCGGAAATCTACGAATTGAATATCGGCCATGCCATTATCGGGCGCGCGGTATTCAGTGGGTTATCTGTTGCGGTTTCGGATATGAAAACCTTGTTGCGTGAAGCCCGCCGTTAATGGCCATTGTCGGATTAGGTACAGATATCGTTGAAATTCTCCGTATAGAGGAGATTGTCGGGCGTTCTGGCGAACGGCTGGCAAAACGTATCCTGAGTGATAATGAGTGGCAACAATATCAGCAGCATAACCAGCCGATTCGTTTTCTGGCAAAGCGTTTTGCTGTCAAAGAAGCAGCCGCGAAAGCGCTCGGAACCGGTATTCGTAATGGATTGGCATTTAACCATTTTGAAGTGATTAATGACGCATTGGGGAAACCCACATTAAAACTTCATGGCGAAGCCAAAATACTTGCGAACCAACTGCATGTGAAATCCGTGCATGTCACACTGGCAGATGAAAGGCGTTATGCCTGCGCAACTGTGATATTAGAGAGTTAGAAATACCATGAATCCTCGTCCTGTCTGGGCGGGGGATCAGCTGAAAGCCACTCAAAATACCATATATAAGCAGAACTCAGATTTTGTCAGCATGATGTAAGAGAACAAATTTATCCCATAGCTGCTCTTCTGTCTCTTTATGGTCGGGGTCGATAATAATCGTGTTTGTTATCGGGCAAACAGACTGACAGGTAGGTTTTTCATAATGTCCGATACACTCGGTACAACGCTCCGGGGCAATTTCATAGATTTCAGCACCCATTGTGATTGCCTCATTAGGGCATTCAGGTTCACACATATCACAATTGATGCAGCGTTTGGTAATTAGTAGTGCCATTTCAGTCTCTTAAGAAAAATATCAAGCTGGAGATTTTTAATGAAACCAAGCCATATTGCGGAAGTTATATTACCAGATAATTATCACATGCGAGATTTTTTGGCGTTTCACCAACGGGATGAAAAATGTATTTCTGAAATTGTACAGCAGGGTCAGGTTAAAAAAGGCATTATCTGGCAGGGAAACCCGGCATTACTGACTATCTCAATAGAGAAAAATAAGGCTCAGGTACAGCTTGATATTGATGGTGAGAGTCTCCCTTATTCAAAAGATCATTTGTCTGTTTTAGCCACACACATGCTTGGATTATTGCAGCCAGTCGAGGTATTTGAGGAGCAATATCAGGAAAACCCGACGATTGGTGCATTAATCTCACAGCAGGCAGGTTTGCGTATTTATCAGTCTGCATCACCTTTTGAAGCGTTGAGTTGGGCGATCATAGGCCAGCAGATTAGTGTCAGTGCAGCAGTTTCTATTCGCCGCCGATTTATTCAGACTGTCGGAGTTAAGCATACATCAGGCTTGATGTGCCATCCGACTCATCAAGAAGTCATCCAGTGTACTGAGCAGGATTTGTATCAATGTGGTTTTTCTATGGGTAAAGCGAAGGCATTATTGAGCGTCTGTCAGCTAATCGATTCTGGTAAATTGAATTTATCCATTGAAAATAGTGAAGATGAAATCAGGTCACTGACCAACGATCTTTTATCTATTAAAGGGATCGGTATTTGGACTGTCAATTATACCTTGCTAAGGGGACTAAATTACCTCAATGGCTCTCTGCATGGTGATGTTGCCGTGAGGCGTAATCTTCAGTATTTGCTGAAACAGGAAAGCAAAGTAGATGCTGCGCAGACAGAAAAATGGCTGGCAGGTTTTTCGCCTTGGAAGGCGCTTGTCGCTGCCCATTTATGGAGACAGCAATCCAGCAGTGGGTATTAGCTTATCATAGTGTTTTATGTACATTGTTTAACTGTACTTACCTATACTCTCCGCTTAAGGAGTGAACAATTTCATAATAATGGATTCTCAGTGAATTAGTATGATGATTAACTTTGCGCCGGTTAGAAAGGGAACTATTATGTTGCTTACAGGCGCAAACGAACACTTGTTCTCTATTTGCAATGATCCTGTATTTATCCCACCCTTTTGTTAAGCATCCTAGTTATATCTTGTATCAAAAAGCTGAGTTATTTGGAGTTTATACGGTAACGAGCCAGATTATGGCTGGTGATATCAGAATGTCGGAGCCATGTCGTGATGATGTTTTTAGCAGGATATTGAACGGATTTAATATTTCCCCTCACGTAAAGCCAAAAATAAAAAAGTTCTACAACAAATATTGTATTTAATTTTTAAAAATCAATACCACTCCAATCCCTCATAAGGTTTTATGCGTAGCGCATCAAGGCGGCTTGTCAGCGATCCCACATGGATTTCAAGCTGATGACCATCTGGGTCTAAAAAGTAGATTGAGTCTCCCTCGCTCCGGTTTTCTTTCCATTGTTTTATTCCGGCACTGAGCACTTTTTCTCTGAAAGCAGAAAAATTCTGAGGCTCAATATTAAAGGCGATGTGCGTATAATCCTGTGCGGGTTTTGTCTCGTCATAGGAGAGGCAGAGCCACAGTTCTCCAAGCGTTAAATAAGCACCATTTTGCCAGCGAACATGTGGGGTAAATTCAAGCAGATTAATGTAAAAATCGAGACTACGCTCAAGATTTGAGACTGCCAGCGTCAGATGGTTTAGTCCTGTCAGCATGAAGGGTTTCCCGTTTTCACTTATAAATAATCATGTTAAAACAGTATATTCCTTTCACCCTTCCTGGGTGAAATTTAAAAAAATATTCTATCTGCTTTTTGCTAAGATGTTCTTTTCATCCATTAAGAGGTTTTAGCAATGTTATCTTTTTCACCGTTTGATGATTTAGCCCAACAAATTTTACCGGTTGCTATTGAAGGTGATGATGGTGCTCATGATATTGCTCATTTGTACCGGGTTTGGAAAAATGCACAGAAAATTTGTGAAGCTGAATGCGGTAATTTACGGTTAGTTTTTGCGGCGGTTTTATTACATGACTGCGTTAATGTTGAAAAAAATGATCCGAAACGGCATTTAGCTTCCCGTATGGCTGCGGAAAAAGCTGGAGTGATATTAAAAGATCTTGGCTGGAATGAAGAGGATATCGCTGCCGTCAGTCATGCGATTGAAACACATAGTTTTTCTGCTGCATTGACTCCAGAGACACTGGAAGCTCAAATCGTACAGGATGCCGATCGGCTGGATTCCATCGGCATGATGGGAGTTGCCCGTTGTTTTTATACTGCCGGACGTATGCGTTCAGGTTTATATGATGCGAATGACCCTTTGGCGAAACAGCGTGAATATGATGATCGCGCTTATGCGGTTGATCACTTCTATACCAAATTATTCAAAATAGAAGCAGGTTTTCAAACAGAAACAGGCAGAAAAATGGCTCGGGAAAGAACGGAGCGCATGGAACAGTTTCTGAATGATTTTTTTGACGAAATTCAGGCTGAATAAATCAATGTTAATCTCACAAATGTATAATTAACAGGGTGTAACCAGCAAGAGAATATGCAGTGACAGAAATATATAGTGATGAGTATTGGATGCGTCAGGCCATGGATCTGGCATTACAGGCACAGGCAAAAGGGGAAATTCCCGTGGGAGCACTGTTAGTGTCTGATAATAAAATTATTGCTGAAGGTTATAACCACCCGATAACAGATCATGATCCGACTGCCCATGCAGAAATTATTGCACTGCGGCGTGGAGGCTCTCAATTACAAAATTATCGCCTGTTGGATACAACACTGTATGTTACTCTGGAGCCATGCGTTATGTGCGCGGGAGCGATGATCCACAGCCGTATACAGAGGCTGGTTTATGGTGCAAGTGATATGAAAACGGGAGCGGCAGGCTCTTTGGTCGATATTTTGCGTCATCCGGGAATGAATCATAGGATTGAAATTACCGGTGGTGTACTGGAGCAGGAATGCTCCGCTATGTTGAGTGCATTTTTCAAACAACGTAGGGAGCAACATAAGGAATTAAAAAGACTGAAAAAACAACAGCAGGAAGAATTGTAAAAGTTTACTGTATGGCTGGAGGTTGCGCAGTCAGTTCTGCGGGTTCACCAGCACTGCTGGTAGTCGGTTCAGCCTGTGTGTCAGGAGTTTCCTCTTTATTACGGCTGTTCTTGGCTCTCAGGTATCCTTCCAGACTTTGGAAATAACGACGGATATTTTCGACATAGCGGTAGGCTTCATAGCCACGAGCATAACCATATGTGGTGTGGATATAGTATTTTTTCTTACTCAGCAGGGGAATCCGCGATTTAACATCCATCCAGCGGTCAGGGTTCCCTTTTTGCATCGTCGTTAATTTGCGTGCGTCAAGAATATGCCCGTATCCCATATTATAAGCCGCTAATGCGAACCAAATTCTTTCATCATCGGGAATGCTATCGGGTAAACGAGTCATCAGATAATGCAAATATGCCATTCCCCCTTTTATGCTTTCTTCAGGGTCAAGGCGATCTTTAACGCCTGCCCACTCAGCAGTTGGACGAGTCAGCATCATCATGCCACGAACTCCGGTAGGAGAGGTTGCCAATGGGTCCCAGTGTGATTCCTGCCATGAGATAGCGGCAACTAACTGCCAGTCCAGAGAGCCTGCATATTTTTCAAAAAGAGGTTGATACGTCGGCAGTAGTTTATTGATTGCCCGAATAAATGAAATAGTATCGAAGTAATCGAATGAACCAATATGGCTGAAGTATTTTTCTTCAAGCCGTGGGGTTATACCGTTTTCGGTCAGCATGTTGAAAAAATCCAGCATTGCTGAAGAGAGGCTGTAGTCATCATTACGTTTTAAATACCAGGTCAGCGGCCTGTCTTCGCTGACATCGAAAGCGATAGCCAGATTAGGATGAATCCGCTGTTGTAGGGCAAGGCTGATAGAATCGCTGATTGTATAATCAATTTTACCCTCAGACACCTGCTCAAGTAATTCCTGCGTATTGTAACGTGATGATTCTTCCCAGTTTAAATCAGGATAAGATTCTTTTTTCGATTGTTTTAGTTCACTGACATGGGCTGAACCGGCGGTAACCACCAATGAACCCGTCAGATCTGCAAATGAGCGCGGGCGCAGCGTACCTTTACGATAAACCAACTGCTGAGATACAGAGTAATAGGCCGGGCCTGTCCGCGTCTGGTTAAGTCTTTCTTTATTGTAGATAAGACCTGCGGCTAAAAAATCGGCTTTGTCATTCTCTAAGTCGTCAAAAAGCTGGTTAATGTTAGAACGAAACTTGATGCTTAGTTTGACACCCAGATAATCTGCAAATCGTTTGGCTAAATCATAATCAAATCCTACGGGTTCATTTTTATCATTAAGTGAAATCAGAGGGGAACTGATAGTACTTACCCTAAGTTCTCCCCGTGCCAAGATCCTGTTTATCTGCTCCTGCTGTTTATTAGGCCAACTGATGTTGAGACCAATGATTGTGGCAGAGAGGAGTGCGATAATGACGATGACAAAATAATTTATCTTGATATTGCTCAAATAGTTATCTCTCGTCAGTACGGTTAGGCTCCGTATGAAATGTCAGATAATAGCATGGTTAAATTTCCAGTAATTAGGAATTTTGCGTAACAAAATTGAAATCTGCAACTTTATTGAACCAATTTTAAAAGTCCGTTGCATGTATTGATAGCTCAATTAATGCTTACGCAAACGGTTTCGTCAGAGAAAACATTCCTCTATAATGTCGGTGTTTCCCCCTAAGGCATCAGTCAGGCTTTGCTTCTAAGATGAGAGAACCTATTACTATGGAAATTCTGCGTGGCTCGCCCGCTTTATCAGCGTTTCGTATTACTAAGCTCCATTCCCAGTGCCAAGCTCAACAGCTTCCCGTGACAGAAATTTATGCGGAATATGTTCATTTCGCAGAAATAACTTCACCTCTTACAGCTGAAGAACAGGAAAAATTAAACCGGCTATTAAAATATGGCCCTTCTTTAGCTGAACATGAACCCAAAGGTCAACTGTTTTTAGTCACTCCCCGACCGGGTACGATATCACCATGGTCTTCAAAGGCGACAGAGATAGCTCATAACTGTGGACTGAAACAAATTGTCCGTTTGGAAAGGGGGATTGCCTATTATATCCAATGCGGTGAAATGAACGATATGCAGTGGCAGGCTTTATCGGCGTTACTGCATGACCGTATGATGGAACGTGTGTTTACTCAGTTTGAGCAGGCTGAAGTACTCTTCACTCACCAGCAGCCTACCCCACTGAAGCAAATCGATATTCTGCAATCTGGGCGTGCTGCTCTGGAATCCGCCAACATTGAATTGGGGCTGGCACTGGCAGCGGATGAGATTGATTATCTGCTGCGTGCTTTTCAGAAGTTAGAGCGTAATCCGACTGATGTGGAACTCTATATGTTCGCACAGGCAAATTCTGAGCATTGTCGCCACAAAATTTTCAACGCGGATTGGGTGATTGACGGGCAGGAACAGGAAAAATCGCTGTTTAAGATGATTAAAAATACATTTGAACAGACACCGGAACATGTTTTTTCTGCCTATAAAGACAACGCTGCGGTAATGGAAGGTTCTCAGGCAGGGCGTTTTTTCCCTGATCCTGAAAATGGCGTATATGACTATCATCAGGAGCCCGCTCATATATTGATGAAAGTTGAAACGCATAATCACCCAACGGCTATCTCTCCGTGGCCGGGAGCGGCAACGGGTTCCGGCGGGGAAATCCGTGATGAAGGTGCTACAGGGCGGGGTGCCAAACCTAAAGCCGGACTGGTTGGTTTCTCGGTCTCTAACCTGAAAATTCCGGGTTTTGAACAACCGTGGGAAGAAGAATTCGGTAAGCCCGAGCGGATTGTCAGTGCGCTGGATATTATGCTGGAAGGCCCTCTGGGAGGTGCTGCATTCAATAATGAATTTGGACGTCCGGCGTTATTGGGGTATTTCAGGACGTATGAAGAGGAAGTTGCATCTCATAACGGCACTGAATTACGAGGCTACCACAAACCGATCATGTTGGCCGGAGGGATCGGCAATATCCGTGAAGAGCATATCCAGAAAGGGGAGATCTCTGTTGGTGCCAAACTGATTGTGCTGGGTGGCCCGAGCATGAACATTGGCCTTGGTGGTGGGGCGGCTTCTTCCATGACATCAGGGCAGTCTGATGCGGAACTGGATTTCGCCTCCGTGCAGCGTGATAACGCAGAAATGGAGCGCCGTTGTCAGGAAGTCATTGATCGCTGCTGGCAGCTTGGTAACGATAACCCGATTTTGTTCATTCACGATGTTGGTGCGGGCGGGCTGTCAAATGCGATGCCGGAATTAGTCAGTGACGGCGGACGTGGTGGCCGTTTTGAACTGCGTAATATCCTTAATGACGAACCGGGAATGAGTCCGTTGCAGGTCTGGTGTAATGAATCTCAGGAACGCTATGTATTGGCGGTAGCGCCGGAACAGCTTGCTCTGTTCGAAGATATCTGCCAGCGTGAACGCGCTCCGTATGCTGTTATTGGTGAAGCGACAGAAGAGCGTCATCTGCTGATGAATGACAGCCATTTCGATAATCAACCAATTGACCTGCCACTGGATGTTCTTCTCGGTAAGACACCAAAGATGCTGAAAAATGTGAATTCACTGAAAGCACAGGGCAAAGGAATTGAGCGTCAGGGGATTGATTTAGCGGAGGCGGTTAAACGTGTTCTGCATTTACCTGCTGTGGCAGAGAAGACATTCCTGATCACCATTGGTGACCGCTCAATAACCGGCATGGTAGCGAGAGATCAGATGGTCGGCCCTTGGCAGATCCCGGTTGCGGACTGTGCGGTGACGACAGCCAGTCTGGACAGTTATTATGGCGAAGCCATGTCGATAGGGGAGCGTGCTCCGGTTGCTCTGCTGGATTTTGCTGCATCGGCGCGTATGGCTGTCGGAGAAGCACTGACAAATATCGCATCAGCTTATGTACAGGATTTGAAGCGGGTGAAACTGTCCGCGAACTGGATGTCCGCTTCAGGTCACGCGGGGGAAGATGCCGGATTATACGATGCAGTGAAAGCGATTGGTGAAGAGTTATGCCCGGCGTTGGGCCTGACTATTCCTGTCGGCAAAGATTCTATGTCGATGAAAACCCGTTGGGTTCAGGATGGCGAAGAGCGAGAAATGACGTCACCGCTTTCATTAGTCATTAGTGCATTTGCACGGGTAGAAGATGTGCGTTATACCGTGACATCTGAATTATCTACCGATGATGATAATGCCCTACTGCTGATTGATTTGGGGCAGGGGCAAAATGCGCTGGGAGGTACGGCACTGGCTCAGGTTTATCGTCAGCTTGGTGATAAGACCGCAGATATCCGCAGTACTGAACAACTTGCCGGTTTCTTTAACGCGATCCAGCAATTGATTGCGGAACGGAAACTACTGGCTTATCACGACCGTTCTGATGGCGGGTTGCTAGTAACCCTGGCTGAAATGGCATTTGCTGGGCACTGCGGCCTGCACGCCAATATCAGTGCCTTTGATGAAGATATTCTGGCTGCCTTATTCAGTGAAGAGCTGGGAGCGGTTATTCAGGTTCGTGAAACTGACAGAGCACAAGTTGAAAATCTACTGGCTGACTATGGATTAAGTGAATGCTTACATTATTTAGGTAAAGCCAAAGCGGGAGATGACTTCGTGATCTCCAGCAATAATATGGAAGTTTATCGTCAGAACCGCAGTACTCTGCGTTTATGGTGGGCAGAAACAACCTGGCAAATGCAGCGTCTTCGTGACAACCCCGAGTGCGCTGATCAGGAGCATCAAGCAAAACAGGATTTGAGTGATCCCGGCCTGAGTGTGAAATTGACCTTTGATCCGTCAGAAGATATTGCTGCCAGTTACATATCAAAGCAGATACGTCCGCGAGTTGCTGTGTTGCGTGAACAAGGCGTTAACTCCCATGTTGAAATGGCGGCAGCATTCCACCGTGCTGGTTTCGAGGCTGTGGATGTTCATATGAGCGATTTGCTGAGTGGGCGGATTACTTTGGATCAGTTCCAGACACTGGTTGCCTGTGGTGGTTTCTCATATGGTGATGTTCTTGGTGCTGGTGAAGGCTGGGCTAAATCCATTCTGTTTAATTCGCGGGTGCGTGATGATTTTGCCAGTTTCTTTGCTCGCCCGGATACCTTATCCTTTGGGGTATGTAATGGTTGCCAGATGATTTCTAACCTGCATGAGCTGATCCCTGGGACAGAATATTGGCCTCGTTTCGTCCGCAATTACTCAGAACGTTATGAAGCGCGTTTCAGTCTGGTTGAAGTGACGGAAAGCCCATCGCTGTTCCTACAGGGGATGGCTGGTTCTCGTCTGCCAATTGCTGTGGCTCATGGTGAAGGTCAGGTGGAGTTCAGAAATAGTCAAAGCTTGGCCGGACTGGAAAAACATCAGCAGATTGCCCTGCGATTTGTCGATAACTATGGTCAGGCAACAGAAAGTTATCCTGCCAATCCTAACGGATCTGTTGGAGGAATAACCTCTGTCACCAGTCGTGATGGAAGGGTGACAGCGATGATGCCGCATCCTGAAAGGGTATTCCGTACCGTCAGTAACTCATGGCATCCTGAAGAGTGGGGAGAGGACGGCCCGTGGATGCGTATTTTCCGTAATGCACGTAAGCAGTTAGGTTAATACTTTAATATCCCATTTTTATTTTTAAGCATAAGGCTCTGATCATGCATCAGAGCCTTTATTTTTCACTTCCTTATCACAGATAATACTCTTTCCGCATGTGGTTTTTATCTTTTTGATTTATGGTGTTATTCGTTCTTTCTTACTTCTGGATATCAAGGCATATCTCAATGACTAAAAAAACGATAAACCCTGAAACTGTATTTAATTCTGTTCAATATGGATTCAGTCAGGCAGTGATCAAAACAGGAAACCGACATCTGTTTTTATCTGGTCAGGTAGGGATTAATAAAGATGAAGAAACCACTCCCGGAGGGTTACCAGCTCAAACTAAACTTGCGTTAGAAAATATTCATTCAGTGATCAAAGCGGCTGGTGGTGAATTAAGCGATATTACTATGCTGCGTATCTATATCAAACAGGGAGCTGAGTCGCATGAAAATCAGCGAGTCATATCATCTTTGTTAAAACAGTTTTTTCCCTCAGAGCCTCCTGCTTCTTCCTGGGTTATTGTTACAGGGTTGTCTTTACCTGAGTGGCTAATAGAAATTGAGGCTGAAGCTATTTTAGATTAACGCAAATATTTTTCATAATGGGAGCTGTGTTGCTTAAATATATCTACTAGTTGGTTTATGTTGCTTGATAAGTTAACTACCTAGATATATGAACATTTCTTCATATTTTTGCTGATGTATTCAGTATGGCTCACTGAAGACGGTTTGGGTAGATGTCCATTTTATTCATTTGGGTTAACTTAATGAATGACTATTTTTAATGGTACTTAATGATATGGGTGGCTTGAATCAAGTCACCCATTTAGGTCAATATGATATTACTGAATTATGTAATTTTACTTTTTCTTAGGCATTATTATTTCCCAGTCAAGTCAATAGCAGGATCATCAGGAGTATTTATTTCTGAAATACGTCGACTTAGACCAAAATCGTTAGGATCATTTTTCATAGAAAATAAATCATATCCATTTTGGATGTATGGGTTCTCGATGCCAATCCAATTGGCAATACCATCTACTAACATCAGACCAGATTTAAACGCTTTATATTGTTCGCGATGAGTATCGTCACTTGATACTTTTAACAAAGGAATATCAAAATGTCTTTTGCTTACATAGCTATTATTAAAAATTATTTTTCCATTAATTTCTTCATGAGCCAATCCATGATCCGAAAAGTAAATCATGGAGTAACTTCTACCTGAATTTTTATAGTTTTTAGATAATATATTGTTGATTCTGCTCAATACTTCATCTGTTTTTTGGATTGAAGATATATAACATGATAAGTAATCATATTTTTTATCTTTGATTTGAATAATACGATGATAATCATCTATACGGCTACAGGCATTAGGGTGGGAGCCATATAAATGTATAACAAAAAATCTTTTTCTTTGTGAAGAGTGGGTTAGTAAGTTTTGAAATTTATTTACTAACAAGAAATCACTGGTATTAGCTGATTGATAATCTCCACTTTTTAAGAAAAACTTGTGATCACTTTTATTAGCAATTGCTGAGATTGGCGTATCGAAGTAACCTAGATAGCCTTGATTAGATATCCAATAAGTATCGAGGCCAGCTGATTTAACTAAATCAATTAATCCAAGGCTGTAATTTGGTTGCCAATTTTCTCTGTCTGATTTAGTCAACATAAGACGCAAAGAAGCTACTGTATTTGATCCTCCACTAGTAAAGCCATCAATAACCACACCGTGAGTTTTATCCATAAATGGTGTATTAGATATAGGATAACCATATGTGTGGTGATAATCACGTCGTGCACTTTCTCCGATCACTAACACGTAATCATCATAACGGGAAGATTGTTTTGATAATTTACTCTTTCCCCAAGAACTTTTGATATCGAAAGAATTGAGTTTAGCTAATTCTTCTTTTACTTCTATTGATGAACTATATATTTTTTTAAAAAAACCAAAAGGCTTTTGTGGTAATAAACATATAATAATAGCTAGGCAGAGAAAGGTTTTATTACGATGATATAATATTCCAAATTTAACGGAGATAATTCGAAATAGCATTACGAGTATAATAATCAAAAAAGGAAAAATCCAATTTTGAAATGGTATTTGATTTAAGAATTCACTGCTTTCCTGAATGTCTGTGGCAAAGAATGACATAATATATTGGTAAGATGGTCCTCCAAAAGTCATTCCGATTGGTGCATATATGCTATATATTATTGTTATGGGTAGTGCTATGAAGTAAAATGCTTTTTTAGATGAGTTTAATATTGTGAAAAGTAAAGTTAAAAGCAGAATGTCCCGTTCAGATGAACTCACAGCTGCACTTTTTAGCATTATTTTTGATGCCATAACTATGCAGGATAAAGGTATAATAACTTTTACAATAGCTTTGCTTATTGAAAAAAATTCTCTTTTTGCATCGGGAAAACTAAATTTAAACATCAAATTACTCTTCTTTTGTTGAAAGGATGAACATGGGTGATCGCAGGGCGAGAGTGTGAACGTTTTTTGAGCTTGAAGTGTTTGCTTCCCAATCTCTATTGGGATAAAAATTACTCAATTTGGTCTTGTTAAAGTATCGATTAGTATTTAATTGGCTCATTTTGATTGAAATACGAACACTCATGATCTCACCCTGATTGTAGTGGTGAGTTAAGAATTTTTTAACTTACTGATTTATATATCATATTTTGGGTGTCTCTCCAACTCTTTCTTCCACCTGTATCAGGGTTAATGGAGCTAAATTGATCAATCTGATTAACTGAGTATATTCGGTACATAGAGATAAGGCGAGCCGCCTGCTTCTTCCTGGGTCATTCTTACTGGGTTAAGTGGCTAATAGAAATTGAGGCTGAAGCTATTTTAGATTAACGCAAATATTTTTCATAATGAAAGGCTTGCCGCCAAAACGTGTTTGTTTTGTTAATTTATTTCGGTTTATGAGTTAATTAAATTGATGTTTTTAAGTGTGTGTCTCTAAAAAGAGAAAATGATGGTTTTTTGTGTCTCCAAAAGGAGACATTTAATATTTTGATTTTATTATTAAAATTTATTTTTGTGATAAGGTGTCATAAATTAGCGACACAGCTGTATATTCTGCTCCAAAAATACAGATGACAAAATATAAACATTAAATTGTTTTTTATTATTTGATAATAAAATCAATTTGTTAATAAAAATATTTAAAAGTTGGCACGCAACGTGCTTAATGTATGGCAGTTGCTCATTCAACTTTTTATGTCGGCCCACAGTATAGGGTGGAAATATGCCACATAAGCCCGGAATGACGCCAAAGTAAGGTGCCTACCGTCCAATTTATGATACTCGCTTTCGGGCTTTATCAAGCAACGGGCGACACGTGGAGTGAGGCACCACCTATATTTTTATAGGTTCCTCGCTGGCGGGATAGTAGAAAAAAATACTATCCCGCCGTCATTATTGCAGATTAATTTTGCCCCTCGTGTTGATATATCCACCTGCACTATCCTTGTTCTTGCCAGCCCATTTGTTATAACCCATTATTCGAGACTATTTTTTCTGAAAAACGACGATAGAATTCATCATCTGGCAGATTTTCTACCACCTTATATCGGTTAGCATCAATGTAATTGCAGGTTTTAAGATGATTTCTCTGAAAAAAAGGCGTTTATTTCCCCGCTCATTGCGTCAATTAGTTGTAATGGCATTCTGGTTAGTGCTATTACCGCTGTTGGTGCTGGCCTATCAGGCATATCAAAGTCTGGATCAACTCAGTACTCAAGCAGCCGAAATTAACCGCACAACGCTATCTGATGCCCGGCGCAGTGAAGCGATGATCGGTGTTGCTCTTGAGATGGAACGCAGTTATCGCCAGTATTGTGTATTGGGGGATGCCAGGCTGGAAAAACTCTACCAACGGCAATATCAGCAGTATACCGGTATGCTGAATAACCAGATGGCGCTGCTGGCTAATAAAGAGTATAAGGACAAGTTTAATCAGCTACTGTCCGGGCTGACTAAAATTACCTGTAGTAACAGTGTACCTGAGGCTGCTTCCGCTAAATTGCTTGAAGAGTTTTCAAACGCCAATAATCAGTTAGTACAGGAAACCCGCAATATTATTTTCATCCGGGGTGAGCAATTACAAAAAGAGATTGCTGATAAGGGGCAATTTTTTGGTTGGCAAAGTTTAATCTTGTTTTTGTTAAGTGCGTTTTTAATTGCCCTGTTTACACGAATGATTATTGGGCCGGTAAAAGGCATTGAGCGAATGATTAATCGGTTAGGAGCAGGGCAGGCACTGGGAAACAGGATTGAATCCTTTAAAGGCCCCAGAGAATTACGCTCATTGGCATTGCGCATTATCTGGCTGAGTGAACGTCTGTCCTGGCTTGAGTCTCAACGCCATGAGTTTTTACGCCATATCTCCCACGAACTGAAAACCCCTCTTGCCAGCATGCGTGAAGGGACAGAATTATTGGCGGATGAAATTGCCGGGCCATTGACCACAGATCAAAAAGAAGTTGTCACCATTCTGGATAGCAGCAGTAAACATTTACAACTGCTTATTGAGCAATTACTCGAATACAATCGTAAAATTGTTGATGTGCCTGCCGAACATCAGATCGTATCTTTAAAAGAGATCGTTGCTAGTGTAGTCCTCTCACATCAGTTACCTGCCCGGACAAAGAATATTCATACAGAAATCCGGCTGGATCTTGAGGATTGTTTGGCTGAACCTAAATTATTAATGAGAGTTATTGATAATCTCTACTCCAATGCAGTGCACTATGGCGCTGAATCCGGTAACATTTGGATTTCCAGTCGGCAAATGGATAAAAGTATTCAGATCGATATTGCCAATACAGGAACGCCTATCCCTGAGTTAGAGAAGAGCATGATTTTCGAACCCTTTTACCAAGGAAAACTTCAGCGCAAAGGGGCGGTCAAAGGGAGTGGCCTTGGTTTGAGTATTGCGCAGGACTGTATTAAACGGATGGGGGGAGAGCTTCATCTGATAGAATCTGACTTTGCTGATGTATGTTTCCGGATTGAACTGCCATTAACCGCAGAGAATGACTAAATAATATGCACAACAGGTTTACTCACCACTTTATGATGAAAACGGAGCAGCAGAATATTGTGACTCGGACAGTGAAAAAGAAAGCTGTAATGCAGCATTTACCTGAACGGGCTTTGTCCCGGTGTTTCCGTACCATGATGTTACTGTTTGTTCCCTACCTATTGGCAGGATGTGTCTCAAATTCCGCTTCTGGTGAGTTGGCAAAAATTTCTGAATCAATTATGCCGGAGCAGCGCGTAATCGATTATCACACCAAAGGGTGTGATGTGGTCTGGAAGATCACAAAACCGACCGCAATGGAAAATAGCCTTTACTGGCTAAGATTGATGGGGTGTGCGGATAAATTATCTTCAATTGAAGCCCGTGATATGGCTAAACAGTTCATGGCAGACGATTGGCCGCAGGTTTTTAAACAGAGTATTCTTGTCAACCAGTCGATACCTTCAGTTGCTGAGCGGCGTAATAGCATAGAAACTCTGAATCGATATAGTCCACAATTTCCACCCTCGCTCGAGCCATTACTACACTTATGGCTCGAGCAACAGTATTTAAAAATTAATCTGGCAGAGCAAAAATCAAGATATCAGCGATTGCAGTCTGATAGTGATAACAAAATTGACCGATTGAAAGAAATACGGAATCGGTTGGAATATGAATTGCTTTCAATATCCCGTAAGTTAGAAAATCTGACCGATATTGAGCGTCAGCTTTCTTCCCGTAAGCAAAATCAGAATGGCTCTTCAGCTTCAGGTGAAACAGAACATTCTGTTGATGAAAATGCTAATAAACTCAATGAGGCCCATCCGGAAAGTCACTCGAAACCGCTTCCGGAAAGAAAATCTGAAACAAAGACAGAAGATAATTTTTCAGAAGAAAAAGGAGCTGAAGTACAATGACTGCACGCAATCCCGCTCATCTCCTTCTGGTTGATGATGATCCAAGCTTACTGAAATTATTGGGAATGCGTCTGATCAGTGAAGGTTTTCGTGTCACGACAGTGGAAAGCGGGCATGAAGCACTACGCACCCTATTAAAAGAAAAAGTCGATTTGGTCATCAGCGATTTACGCATGGATGAGATGGATGGTATGGCCTTATTTGCTGAAATTCAAAAACAGCATCCGGGTATGCCAGTGATTATTCTCACTGCCCACGGGTCTATTCCCGATGCGGTTGCCGCGACACAACAGGGCGTGTTTAGTTTTCTGACTAAACCGGTTGACCGCGATGCACTTTATAAAGCCATTGATGATGCTTTGGAATTATCAACACCAGCCATAGATGGTAAATGGAGTGAGCAAATCGTCACCCGTAGTCCTTTGATGCTACGTTTGCTGGAACAGGCGAAAATGGTGGCGCAGTCTGATGTCAGCGTTCTGATTAACGGGCAAAGCGGAACGGGTAAGGAAGTGTTGGCTCAGGCTATCCATCGCGCAAGCCCCCGTGCAAAGAAACCCTTTATTGCGATTAACTGTGGTGCTTTACCAGAACAATTACTGGAATCTGAGCTGTTTGGTCACGCAAAAGGTGCATTTACCGGTGCGGTCAGCAGTCGGGAAGGGCTTTTTCTGGCTGCTCAGGGAGGAACGCTGTTTCTTGATGAAATCGGCGATATGCCATTGGCGCTTCAGGTTAAATTATTGAGGGTATTGCAGGAGCGTAAGATCCGCCCTCTGGGAAGTAACCGTGATTTAGATATTGATGTCAGGATTCTTTCGGCAACTCACCGCGATTTACCGAAAGCGATGCAGCGTAATGAATTTCGCGAAGATCTCTATTATCGATTGAATGTCGTCAATCTGAAAATCCCTACCCTGAATGAGCGGGCGGAAGATATTCCTTTATTAGCAAACCATTTGCTGCGGGAATCGGCTAAGCGCCATAAACCTTTTGTCCGTAGTTTCTCCACCAATGCGATGAAATGTCTGATGGCAGCGAGCTGGCCGGGGAATGTCCGTCAGCTGGTTAATGTTATCGAACAATGTGTGGCGCTGACGACTGCTCCAGTGATCAGTGATGCTTTAGTCATGCAGGCACTGGAAGGAGAAAACACGGCACTGCCGACATTTGTAGAGGCTCGTAGCCAGTTTGAACTGAATTACTTACGAAAATTACTGCAAATGACGAAAGGTAATGTCACTCACGCCGCCCGGATGGCAGGGCGTAACCGGACAGAATTTTATAAATTGTTGGCCCGTCATGAATTGGACCCCAACGATTTTAAGGAATAACCTTCCTGTAATTTAAATCCCATAAATAAGCTGAAACATTTTTCAAGCCGTATTGAACTGTCTGAACCAGACAGAGAAGTGAATAATGGCCCAGGAGAGCCGCATTCTATGAGTCGTACTCTTAATATTGCCCTTGCCCAATTAAACTGGCTGGTAGGGGATATCGAAGGCAACAGCGAGCGTATGTTGCATACAGTGCAGGAACAGCAGGAAAAAGGCGCTGATCTCGTCATGTTCTCTGAGTTATCACTGTCGGGTTATTTCCCGGAGGATTTACTGTTTCGTGCTGATTTTCATCAGCGTTGCCGCGAACAATTAGTACGTTTGCAGGAGGCAAGTTCTCAGGTTGGTATTTTAGTTGGTCATCCGTGGCAACAGGACGGAAAAATATACAACGCGCTTTCGCTCTTCTGGAAAGGTGAAACCGTTGCTCGTTACTTCAAGCAACAACTGCCTAATTATGGCGTTTTTGATGAAGAACGCTATTTCGAAGCGGGTGAACAAATTTGTGTTATACCCTTTAAAGGCTATAACCTTGGCTTGCTGATTTGTGAAGATCTCTGGTTTGATGCGCCGGTTGATGCGTTGAAACAGGCAGGAGCCGATATTATCCTGTCAATAAATGCCTCTCCTTATAATCATGACAAACCGAATATTCGCAGCGCGCTAATCAAATCACATTGCCAGCGTATTCATTTGCCAATTATCTACCTGAATCAGGTTGGCGGGCAGGATCAGCTGATTTTTGATGGTTGCTCAAAAGTCTTTGATATAAATGGTGAAATCACTCACCGTATGGCGGCTTTTGAAGAGCAGGTAGAACTGTGTCGTTTCAATGATATGACTATTGAGCCGATGGTAAATCCGGTGCCTCAATTACCGCCACTGGGGCAAATCTATAAAGCTTTAGTACTTTCTGTGCGGGATTATGTCCAGAAAAACGGTTTTAAAGGCGCATTACTTGGATTATCCGGAGGGATTGATTCAGGCCTGACACTGGCGATTGTGGTGGATGCGTTGGGTAAAGAGCATGTACAGGCGGTGATGATGCCATTCCGCTATACCTCTGAAATGAGTATTCATGATGCCAGAGAACAGGCTGAGTTGCTCGGTGTTGAATTTGACATTGTCTCTATCGAGCCTATGTTTGATGCATTTATGGCTCAGTTAGAGCCGATGTTTGCAGGCACGGAAAAAGACACGACGGAAGAAAACCTACAGGCACGTTGCCGGGCTGTCATTCTGATGGCAATGTCAAACAAACGCCGTCGTCTGGTACTGACGACCAGTAACAAAAGTGAATCCGCAGTGGGCTATTCGACTTTATACGGTGATATGGCTGGTGGCTTCAATGCGTTGAAAGATGTACCAAAAACAATGGTATTTGCATTGTCTAAATATCGTAATACATTATCTCCTGCTATTCCTCAGCGGGTTATTGAACGTCCGCCATCTGCGGAACTGGCTCCCGATCAGCTTGATCAGGACAGTCTGCCGCCGTATGACATGCTGGACGCTATCCTTGAGGGATATGTAGAAAAAGATAAATCAGTAGCTGATTTGGTAGCTGAAGGTTTCGACGAAACGATTATCCGCAAGGTGATCCGGTTGGTGGACATCAATGAATATAAACGTCGTCAGGCTCCGATTGGCCCGCGTATTACACAGCGTGATTTTGGTAAAGACAGGCGCTATCCGATTACGTCTGGTTTCGGGCGTAAGAATTGGTAATAACAGGAATACTTCATGAAAAAGATTGATGCAATTATCAAACCTTTCAAGCTCGATGATGTGCGTGAAGCTCTGGCTGAAGTCGGTATCACAGGTATGACGGTGACAGAGGTGAAGGGATTCGGTCGCCAGAAAGGGCATACAGAACTGTATCGTGGTGCAGAATATATGGTGGACTTTCTGCCGAAAGTCAAAATAGAAATTATTGTACCGGATGATATTGTTGATACCTGTGTTGATACTATCATGCAGACTGCTCAAACCGGTAAAATCGGCGATGGCAAGATTTTTGTTTTCGATGTTGCTCGTGTTGTGCGTATTCGTACGGGTGAACAGGACGAAGAAGCGATTTAACCTCTCAGAGCCTTATGCCCCGCCGTTATGGCGGGGTTCTCATTCCGGGTTAAGTGATGATTTCGGGTTAAATCACTTTATGCGGGCCAAAACATTCATAATGGATATACTGTTCGTTAATGCCCATCGCCAGAAGTTGAGCGGCGATATATTGCATGAAAGCTACCGGCCCACAGAGATAAAACTCCATTCCTTCTGCGCTTATCGCATCTTTTACCGCAGCTAGCTCCATAAGCCCCGCCTGTTGGTAATCTGTGCCGTACTTATCTCCATTTCTGGGTTCGCGATACCAGACCTGATAATTCATATTTGGCATGGATTGGGCAATCGTCTTTACTTTGTCTGAAAAGGCATGGTAGCCGCCATGTTCTGCGGCGTGAAACCAATTGATTATTCCAGAATGTGGTTGTTTATGCAGATATTGCAACATACTCATCATAGGAGTCAGGCCAACACCCGCTGAGATAAGCGTAACAGGAGTATCAGGTTGGATATCAAGGAAGAAATCACCTCGTGGTGCGGACAGTAATACGATATCCCCTTCCTGTACTTTATCGTGCATATAGCCGGAAACTTTGCCATGAGATTCCCGTTTAATGGCAATTTGATAGTGAGTTCCGTTTGGAGCAGCAGTTAATGAATACTGACGAATTTCACGATGCTGAAAAGCAGGTTCGTCCAGATAAATACTCAAATATTGCCCCGGTTTGTAATCGGAGACTTTACCGCCATCAACAGGTTCGAATTCAAAACTGGTAATGATATCGCTTTGGGGTTGTTTCCGGCTGACACGGAACTGACGTACACCACGCCATCCCCCTTCTGACAATTCACCATTCTGGTAAATTTCTTCTTCCCGATTGATAAAAACATCGGCTAATACATTGTAGGCTTTTCCCCACGCATCCAGTACTTCTTCTGCCGGATGAAACAGCTCATCAATGGTTGCCAGCAGATGAGTACCTACAATCTGATAGTGCTCCGGCTGGATATTCAGGCTTGCATGTTTGTGAGCGATTTTTTCTACAGCCGGTAACAGAGCCGGTAAGTTATCAATGTTAGAAGCATAAGCACAAAGGGCATTGAAAAGCGCCTGACGTTGCTCGCCGTTACTCTGATGATTCATGTTAAAGATATTTTGTAATTCAGGGTGATGACTGAACATACGCTCATAAAAATGAGCCGTTAATTTTGGCCCGGTGGAAACAATCAGCGGAATGGTAGATTTTATCGTTGCGATAGTTTGGCTGTCTAACATCATGATCTCCTGAATTTTTAATCATGCTTAATTAATAAGTTGTATTTTAAATGCAACTTATGTTTCTGGGGAAGAGCTTAAAGATCAAAACCAGCAATGATCTTGACTTAAATCAAAATCGCAGGATATGTGACCTATTAATGTTTGACAGGGATCACAAAGATCGATGATAAATCTCAGGCTCATAAAAAACATGATGAGCTGATGGGCGGCAGGTGTTTAAGCAAACGTTTGCGTAAAATGTCCTGTCAAGACTATCTCATTTGATAAAAAGAGATTACACTGTGTCACATTCTGTCCCTCAGGGATATTTTTTAGAAATATAGCCTTTAGAGATGTAGCTGAGTCAGGAGAACCTAATGTTAAAGCGTGAAATGAATATTGCGAATTATGATCCCGAACTGTGGCAGGCGATGGAACAGGAGGTTCGTCGTCAGGAAGAACATATTGAATTGATTGCTTCTGAAAACTACACCAGCCCAAGAGTTATGCAGGCTCAAGGCTCTCAGTTGACTAACAAGTATGCGGAAGGCTATCCGGGCAAACGCTACTATGGTGGCTGTGAGTACGTTGATATAGTTGAGCAACTGGCAATTGACAGAGCAAAAGAGCTGTTTGGTGCTGATTATGCTAATGTCCAGCCGCATTCAGGTTCTCAGGCGAATATGGCGGTCTATATGACGCTGTTGCAACCCGGTGATACAGTTTTAGGGATGAATCTGGCACACGGTGGGCATCTGACTCACGGTTCTCCAGTTAATTTCTCTGGGAAACTTTATAATGTTGTTCCTTATGGTATTGATGAACATGGCAAAATTGATTACGACGATATCCGTAATCAGGCAATAAAACATCAGCCTAAAATGATCATCGGTGGTTTCTCTGCCTACTCTGGTGTGGTTGACTGGGCAAAAATGCGCGAAATTGCTGATGAAATCGGTGCATACCTTTTTGTTGATATGGCTCATGTGGCTGGTTTGATTGCTGCGGGTGTTTATCCGAACCCGGTTCCTCATGCTCACGTTGTGACAACCACTACTCACAAAACACTGGCAGGCCCACGCGGCGGTCTGATTCTGGCGAAAGGCGGGGATGAAGAGCTGTATAAGAAACTGAACTCGGCTGTTTTCCCAGGTGGTCAGGGTGGCCCGCTGATGCATGTTATCGCTGGTAAAGCGGTTGCGCTGAAAGAAGCCATGGAGCCAGAATTCAAAACTTATCAGCAGCAAGTCGCTAAGAATGCCAAAGTAATGGTTGATGTATTCTTGCAGCGTGGCTACAAAATTGTTTCCGGTAGCACTGAAAACCATCTGTTCCTGCTGGATTTGGTCGATAAAGATATCACGGGCAAAGAAGCAGATGCAGCATTAGGTCGAGCCAATATTACCGTGAATAAAAACAGCGTACCTAATGATCCCCGTAGTCCATTTGTGACTTCCGGTATTCGTATTGGTACCCCGGCAATCACTCGTCGTGGTTTCAAAGAAGAAGAAACCCGTGAGCTGGCAGGCTGGATATGTGATGTGCTGGATAATATCAATGACGAAACGGTGATTGACAGCGTTAAACAGAAAGTATTGGCTATCTGTGCAAAATATCCGGTCTACGCATAATTTAGAATATAAATATTGAATAAGTAGTTAATAAGCCCGTCTCACGACATCAGTTCTGAGCGGGTTTTTTGCATTAAACTTTTTGCATCAAACACGGGGGCAAAGGATGGTTGTGCCATCAACATTTTGGCTGGGGTTAGGCTACTTCACCTATTTTTTTTCTTTCGGTATATTTTTACCATTCTGGTCAGTCTGGTTACAGGGAGAAGGTATAAAGCCTTCGATGATCGGCATTATATTAGGTATCGGCTTGGTTTCCCGCTTTATTGGCAGTCTGGTTATTTCCCCCACTGTTAAAGATCCCGCCAAATTAATTACCGCATTAAGATTATTATCTTTTTTGACTCTGCTCTTTGCTATCGGCTTTTCTTTTGGCAGCCACTGGGCATGGATTACGTTGGTTATGATAGGTTTTAACCTGTTTTTTTCACCGCTAATCCCTTTATCAGATGCTTTAGCAGGGACATGGCAAAAACAGTTTACTTTTGATTATGGCAAAGTGCGGGTGTGGGGATCGATTGCTTTTGTTATCAGCTCTTCTTTAACCGGAATATTGTTGTCTTCTTCCGGGATTGAATTCGGCTCAGGTATAAGTCTCTCCTTTGATAAGCTCAATGACTGGATTGGCAGTAATTTATTTGGCCATCATCAGATTATCCTCGTTTCCCTGATTGTCAGTGTTGCGATTATGCTGTCCGGCATGATGCTGAAACCCTCTATTATGCCTGAGGGTAAAATCAAGGTAGAAAATGCCAGTGCAGTATCATTCAGAAAGTTACTATCCGAAAAATCAGTGTGGCAGTTTTTATTGTGTGTCACGTTATTACAGGCAGCTCATGCCGGTTATTACAGCTTTGGTTCCATTTATTGGGAAAAAGCCGGTTATTCTTCATCAACTATCGGTTATCTCTGGTCACTGGGCGTTGTGGCTGAAGTGATTGTTTTCACCTTTAGTAAACAGCTATTCCGCCACTGGAATGCCCGCAGTCTTCTGCTGCTCTCCGCTATTTGCGGGGTTATCCGTTGGGGATTAATGGGAACGTTCACGGAATTGCCGGTGCTGATTATTATTCAAATTCTGCATTGTGGAACTTTTACTGTCTGCCATTTAGCTGCCATGCGTTTTATCGGTGCCAGAAAAGAAAATGAAGTGATTCGCTTGCAGTCAGTCTATTCTGCGTTAGCAATGGGGGGCGGCATTGCGGTTATGAGTGCAGTGGGCGGTTTCCTGTATGAACATATAGGCGGCGGTATCTACTGGGTGATGGCATTGGTCGCATTACCGACGATTTTCTTACGGCCTAAAAAAGCGGAAGCTCAGATTCATTCGCTATGAATATACCAATGAGCTATCGCGTACCTTGTAAGTAGCGCGTTAAATAAAGAAAGGGCACCAATAAAAACAAGGTGCCCTTTAAATCACATTGCTCAGCGAGTTATTTTTAAAATTAACGCTTCAGTGCTTCAGTTAATTCTTCACGCATCTCAGACAGCATATCTTTAACAATACGTGGGCTGCCTGCAACGATATTACCGGAATTGGTGTAGTTATGACCACCAACGAAGTCGGTCACGATACAGCCGGACTCACGTACCAACAGCTCACCACCCATGAAATCCCACGGCTTCAGGCCGATCTCGAAATAGCCATCTACACGCCCGGCAGCGACATAAGCCATGTCCAGAGCTGCGGAACCGGTGCGACGGAAATCAGCACAGCGCTCAAATAATTTACCCAGTACGTTCATGTAAGGGATAGAGTGTTGCTTAGCTTTGAATGGGAAACCGGTAGCAATGATAGTGCCATCGAGATCACGGGCGTTACTACCACGTAGACGATAACCATTTAGCTGTGCACCCTGACCACGGGTCGCAGTGAACAATTCATTACGCATCGGATCGTAAACCACAGCAACTTCAGTGCGGCCTTTGATACGCACGGCAATGGAAACAGCAAAGTGTGGAAGACGTTTAATAAAGTTGGTGGTGCCATCCAGTGGATCGATTACCCATTGGATATCGCTTTCTTCACCTAAGTGTTCACCTGTTTCTTCAGTGATAATCGTGTGCTTAGGGTAAGACTTACGGATAATGTCAATGATCATGCTTTCAGCATCGCGATCAACATTAGTGACAAAATCGTTACTGCCTTTTTGGCTTGCTTCAACAGCATCAGGAGTTTCATAGCTTTTGGCAATATGGTTGCCGGCCTTACGAGCAGCGCGTATAGCGATATTTAGCATCGGATGCATGGGGTATCTTCCACCAGAATTTTAAAGAACGGGAAACAAATCGGCGCGCAGTATAGCAGTAGTTCGTCAAAATGACTAATGCTGTGTTAAGATATTCGGCTCTTATCCTGAAATTAAAAGCTGTCATGTTAGAGAACATCCGCATTATCCTGGTAGAAACCTCCCACACAGGCAACATGGGTTCAGCTGCCAGAGCTATGAAAACAATGGGGTTAACCAACCTGTATCTGGTAAATCCGCTTGTCCAGCCTGACTCTCACGCTATTGCACTTTCAGCAGGTGCCAGTGATGTTATTGGTAATGCCACGATTGTGGAGTCGCTGGATGAAGCACTGTCCGGGTGTGAGTTGGTTATCGGAACCAGTGCCCGCTCCCGTACACTTTCCTGGCCAATGGTTGAACCACGGGAATGTGGTGAACGCTGTGTCAGGGCTGTTCAGAACTCACCGGTAGCTATTGTATTCGGTCGTGAGCGTGTGGGGCTGACCAACGAAGAACTCCAGAAGTGTCACTACCATCTTTATATTCCGACTAACCCGGAATATGGTTCGCTGAATCTGGCTATGGCTGTTCAGTTGGTCAGTTATGAGATCCGGATGGCGTACCTTACTGCTCAGGAAAAACAGGATGCTACAGAGCATGAAGCTGAGTACCCGCCTGTTGAAGATATGGAGCGTTTTTACCAGCACCTTGAGCAGGTATTAAGTAACTCCGGCTTTATTCGTAAAGCTCATCCGGGGCAGATAATGAACAGATTAAGGCGTCTCTATACTCGCGCCCGTCCAGAAACTCAGGAGTTAAATATCCTTCGTGGTATTCTGACCTCTATGGAAAAATGGGCTAATAAATCATCAGGCTCCGGTTTGAAATAGGTTGAAAAATGAGGTGTATGAGCGGTAACAGGATGAAAGACAACTAAATAATAGTTGAGTAAATTACTAGGTTAAATAGTTGACTAAAACGCTCAGGAATGCCACAATTTGACCCATATTTCACCATGGAGTTTTTGTTATGAGACTGACATCAAAAGGACGTTATGCGGTAACTGCCATGTTAGATGTGGCATTGCATTCACAAGAAGGGCCGGTGCCACTAGCTGACATATCTGAACGTCAGGGAATTTCCCTTTCCTATCTTGAGCAGTTGTTTTCTCGCCTACGTAAGAATGGTCTGGTTTCTAGCGTCCGTGGTCCGGGTGGCGGTTATCTGCTTGGCAGAGATGCCGGTAAGATTTTCGTCGCTGAAGTGATTTCTGCTGTTGATGAATCTGTAGATGCAACTCGTTGTCAGGGCAGGGAAGGCTGTCAGGGCGGTGATCGCTGTTTGACTCATACATTATGGCGTGACCTTAGCGAGCGTATTACGAGTTTCCTGAACAGTATCAGTTTAGAAGAATTAGTGAACAACCAAGAAGTTTTAGACGTTGCTGATCGTCAAGACAGCGATAAGCGCCGTACTGCTAATGGCAGGATTCAAGAAATGATTAACGTTAACCTGCGTGCTTAATTAGCGGTAAATAAGCGGCAACTAACTGTATTAAAAGTGTCTTACGGAGCATGTGAGCAATGAAATTACCCATTTATTTGGACTATTCAGCGACAACCCCGGTTGATAACCGTGTTGCTGAAAAGATGATGAATTATCTGACTATGGACGGGGTTTTCGGTAACCCTGCTTCCCGTTCACACCGTTTTGGCTGGCAGGCTGAAGAAGCGGTTGATATTGCGCGTAACCAGATTGCTGACCTGATCGGTGCTGACCCGCGTGAAATCGTCTTTACTTCAGGTGCAACAGAATCAGATAACCTCGGTATTAAAGGTGCAGCGAAATTCTATCAGAAAAAAGGCAAGCACATTATTACCAGTAAAACTGAACACAAAGCTGTTTTAGATACTTGTCGTCAGTTGGAGCGTGAAGGTTTTGAAGTGACTTACCTTGCACCAATGAGCAACGGTATGCTCGATCTGAAAGAGCTGGAAGCCACAATGCGTGACGATACGATTCTGGTTTCTATCATGCACGTCAACAACGAAATTGGTATTGTTCAGGACATTGTGACCATCGGTGATATGTGTCGCAGCCGCGGCATCATTTTCCATGTTGATGCCACTCAGAGTGTCGGGAAACTGCCGATTGACCTCAGCAAACTGAAAGTCGATCTGATGTCTTTCTCTGCTCATAAATTATATGGCCCGATGGGTATTGGCGGTTTGTATGTTCGCCGCAAACCTCGTATCCGTATTGAAGCACAGCAGCACGGTGGCGGCCATGAGCGTGGTATGCGTTCCGGTACACTGCCTGTTCACCAGATTGTCGGCATGGGCGAAGCCTACCGCATTGCAAAAGAAGAACTGCAAGCCGAGTCAGAACGTCTGCGTGCTTTACGTCTGCGTTTATGGAACGGTATCAAAGATATTGAAGAAGTTTACCTGAATGGTGATTTGGAACTGGGTGCACCACACATTCTGAATGTCAGCTTCAACTACGTTGAAGGTGAGTCATTGATGATGTCACTGAAAGACTTAGCGGTTTCTTCCGGTTCAGCATGTACTTCTGCGAGCCTTGAGCCTTCCTATGTTCTGCGCGCACTGGGTATGAATGATGAGCTGGCACACAGTTCTATTCGTTTCTCTTTGGGGCGTTTTACCACAGAAGAAGAAATAGACTATGCAATCAAGTTGATTCATAACGCGATTGGCCACCTGCGCGATCTTTCTCCACTGTGGGAAATGTTCAAGCAAGGCGTGGATCTCAGCACCATCGAATGGTCTCATCATTAATCAGACAGTTTCAGGAGTAACGACATGGCTTACAGCGAAAAAGTAATTGATCACTATGAAAATCCACGCAATGTAGGGTCATTTGATAGCGAAGATCCTTCAGTGGGTAGCGGAATGGTTGGTGCGCCAGCTTGTGGTGACGTCATGAGACTGCAAATTAAAGTCAGTGATGACGGCATTATCGAAGATGCACGTTTTAAAACTTATGGCTGCGGTTCGGCGATTGCATCCAGTTCTCTGGTAACAGAATGGATGAAAGGAAAATCACTGGATCAGGCTGAAGCAATCAAAAACACTGAGATTGCTGATGAACTGGAGTTACCGCCAGTGAAAATTCACTGTTCTATTCTGGCAGAAGATGCAATTAAAGCTGCAATTGCAGATTATAAGAACAAGCGTCAGGCCAAGTAATTCTTCTAAATGCACCCTACGGGTGAAATATAATTCTGGTGGATATTGTTTCAATATCCACCTTTACTGATTTTGAAGATGACCGCTTCAAAAGTCATCATCTTCAAGATTAATAGTTTTAAAAGTGAGGTGTTGTATGTCAATTTCCCTGACAGAAAGTGCAGCCCAGCGTGTTTTGGCTTTCCTTGATAATCGTGGAAAAGGTGTTGGTCTGCGTCTGGGAGTGAGAACTTCCGGCTGTTCTGGTATGGCATATGTACTTGAATTTGCTGATACAGTTAATGATGAAGATCAGGTTTTTGAAGATAAGGGCGTGAAAGTTATCGTTGATGGTAAAAGCATTGTTTACCTTGATGGAACTGAGTTGGATTTTATCAAAGAAGGTCTGAACGAAGGCTTTAAATTCAACAACCCCAATGTTTCCGGCGAATGCGGCTGTGGGGAAAGTTTTAACGTTTAACCCCCGTATTTTGCGAAACCAAGAGTAACTTATGGACTACTTTACTTTATTCGGGTTGCCTGCGCGTTATGCAATAGATCGCCAACAATTGGCGACCCGCTATCAGGAGTTACAGCGTCAGTTTCATCCTGATCGTTTTGCCACTCAGCCAGAGCGTGAGAAAACGCTGGCACTTCAACAGGCTGCAACCATCAATGATGGTTATCAAACTCTGAAACACCCCCTGAAACGTGCAGAATATATGCTGTCTCAGCAAGGGTTTAACTTATCCAGTGAACAGCACACAATGCAGGATACGGCTTTCCTGATGCAGCAGTTAGAGTTGCGTGAAGAGCTGGATAGCATTGAACAGAGTGCAGAGCCGGATGCTGCATTAGCTGGTTTTTCATCTCGCCTGAATAAAATGATTAAAACTCGCAGTGAGCAGATGGAACAACAGCTGGATGCAGAGCAATGGTCAATTGCCGCCGATACTGTCCGTAAGTTACGCTTTCTGGATAAATTGCAACAGCAGGTCGAGCAGCTGGAAGAGCGGTTGCTGGATGACTTTTAGCTGCATCGCGTTTTAGTGAACAATGCGTGGCTGATTTAATATATCCGGTAAATTTCAAGTTATATCGATATTTATATCGATGCCAGCAGAGCGGCCGCTTGAAAGACGGATATAGTGGTTTTTTATAGGGGCACACATGGCTTTATTACAAATCAGTGAACCGGGTTTATCTGCCGCACCTCACCAGCGCCGTCTGGCTGCGGGGATTGATCTGGGCACAACACACTCTCTGGTTGCGACAGTCCGCAGCGGTCAGGCTGAAACCTTAGCAGATAGTGAAAACCGTCACTTGCTTCCTTCGGTTGTACAGTACTGTAAAGATGAAATTCAGATTGGCTGGCAGGCACGTCAACAGGCGGCTTTTGATCCTGTCAATACAATAAGTTCCGTCAAACGTATGATGGGGCGCTCTCTGGCTGACATTCAGCAGCGTTATCCGAATCTCCCTTATCAGTTTCAGGCCAGTGAAAATGGGCTACCGTTAATCAATACTGCGGCAGGTTTGGTAGACCCTATTCAGGTTTCTTCTGACATACTGAAATCGTTGGCTCAACGGGCAGAAAAAACACTGGATGGCAAACTTGATGGCGTTGTTATCACCGTTCCGGCTTATTTTGATGATGCTCAGCGTCAGGGAACGAAAGATGCTGCCCGTTTAGCCGGCTTACATGTTCTGCGTCTGCTGAATGAACCGACTGCGGCTGCGATTGCCTACGGGCTTGATTCTGGTCAGGAAGGTGTTATTGCCGTTTATGATCTGGGGGGCGGAACATTTGACGTTTCTATTCTGCGCCTGAGCCGTGGTGTTTTTGAAGTGCTTGCAACGGGCGGTGATACTGCGCTGGGTGGTGATGACTTTGATCATCTGCTGGCAGACTGGGTTCGTCAGCAGGCCGGAATTACCGATACCGACCACGGGTTGCAGCGTCAATTATTGGATATTGCTACACAAACCAAAATTGCGCTGAGTGATGCAGAGTCAGTAACGATTAATTTTGCTGGTTGGCAGGGCAATATTACCCGCAACGAATTCAATGAATTAATTAGAACACTGGTTAAACGTACTTTACTGGCTTGTCGTCGTGCATTGAAAGATGCCGGAGTGACTGCGGATGAAGTATTACAGGTTGTGATGGTGGGTGGTTCGACAAGAGTGCCGCTTGTCCGCAGCATGGTAGGTGAATTCTTTGATCGAGAACCGTTGACATCTATTGATCCAGATAAAGTTGTTGCGGTCGGCGCAGCAATACAGGCGGATATTCTGGCTGGTAATAAGCCTGACAGCGAAATGCTGCTGCTGGATGTTATCCCGCTGTCATTGGGCCTTGAAACTATGGGTGGTCTGGTTGAGAAGGTTATCCCGCGCAATACCACGATTCCAGTCGCAAGAGCACAGGAATTTACGACGTTCAAAGACGGACAGAGCGCAATGAGCATCCATGTTGTTCAGGGGGAACGTGAGTTGGTGGCAGACTGTCGCTCTCTGGCACGTTTCACGCTGCGGGGAATTCCGCCTTTACCGGCCGGTGGTGCGCATATCCGTGTGACTTTTCAGGTTGATGCTGATGGTTTGCTGAGTGTCAGCGCCCTGGAGAAATCGACGGGTGTTGAAGCCTCTATTCAGGTGAAACCTTCCTATGGTCTGTCTGATGAGGAAATCGCCCGAATGATCAAAGACTCAATGAGTAATGCGCAGGAAGATATTCAGGCGCGTAAATTGGCTGAACAAAAAGTAGAAGCAGCCCGAGTGCTGGAAAGTTTAACCGGTGCACTGGAAAAAGATGCTGATTTACTCAGTCAGGAAGAACATGCTGCAATTGATGCTGCCGTACAAGTATTAATTGAAAGTGCTCAGGGAACATCGCCTGAAGCCATTGAAAGTGCAATTAAACAATTGGACAAGCAAACGCAGGAATTTGCTGCGCGTCGCATGGACACATCGATCCGCCGGGCTTTGGCGGGCCATTCTGTGGATGAAATTTAATTATGCCTAAAATTGTATTTTTACCTCATAACGAACTTTGCCCTGAAGGTGCAGTATTGGACGCGAAAGAAGGCGAATCAATTCTGGATGTCGCACTGCGAAACGGTATTGAAATTGAACATGCCTGTGAAAAATCCTGCGCGTGTACCACTTGTCATTGTATCGTCAGAGAAGGCTTTGACTCATTAGAGGAAAGCGCTGAACTGGAAGATGACATGCTGGACAAAGCGTGGGGTCTGGAGCCGGAAAGCCGGTTGAGTTGTCAGGCTAAAGTTGCTGATGAGGATTTGGTTGTTGAAATTCCTAAATACACGATCAACCATGCGCGTGAGCACTGATCTGAGAACTAAACAGGAGCACAAAAAATGAAATGGTCTGACAGCCGCGAGATTGGCGAAGCACTCTATGATAAGTTCCCGGATTTAGATCCTAAGACAGTACGTTTCACCGACCTGCATCAATGGATTTGCGAATTGGATGATTTTGATGATAGTCCAGAAAAATCCAACGAAAAAATATTAGAAGCCATTTTACTGGTTTGGTTAGACGAGTTTGAGTGACAGAGATAAATTTCATAACTCACAAGTTACGCAAGCAACATAAGTTATGAAAATAGTGCGAAAAGCAGTGCAAACTCACCAAATTTTGTCCAGTCACTTGGCATAGTCTGTATTTAATGAAAAACTGGCATCCGCCAGTTTTTTTACATTTAGAATCCTAATATTGATGACCTTAATACAGTAAAAACAGAATAAGAAGAGAGGAAGAAAATGACAAAGCACGCTATACCGGCGCAAATCATGCCGATAACTCTGTCTTATGAGCCAGCTAAAGCATGCTGGGGTGAGAATGCGCTAATTAGCTCGGGTGATCAGGGAATGACGATCCACATGTCAGACAATAAATCGTCTGACATAAACAGTAAACTGGCGTTGATCCAACGAGCCGGACGTAAAATTAACGGGCAAGGTATCCACAATGTTGCTTTGGCTGGTGAAGGCTGGGATCTGGAAAATAGCTGGGCATTCTGGCTGGGATTCCGGGCACCAAAAGGGCAGCGTACGATTGAATGGCCTCAACTGAATAACGAAGAAAAACAGGAACTGGAACACCGGATCAAATTTATCGACTGGGCGCGTGATACCATCAATCTGCCCGCCGAAGAATTGGGGCCAGAGCAGCTTGCCCAACGTGTTATTGATTTACTTAACAATGTGGCGGCGGATGCGATCAGTTACCGCATCATAAAAGGTGATGCCTTATATGAGCATGGCTATGCTGGTGTTCATACTGTCGGCCGTGGCTCTTCCCGCGTTCCTGTCTTTCTGGAACTGGATTTCAATCCGACAACAAATAAAAATGAACCCGTATTTTCCTGCTTAGTCGGAAAAGGGATTACCTTCGATTCAGGCGGCTATAGCCTGAAACTATCCAACTCAATGGGAGCCATGAAATCTGATATGGGTGGTTCGGCAACCCTGTCAGGTGCGTTGGCACTGGCGATAAGCCGTGGCCTGAAACAGCGTGTAAAACTGTTCCTGTGCATTGCTGATAATATGGTCAGCGGTAATGCATTCAAACTGGGCGATATCATTCGCTATCGTAATGGCAAAACTGTTGAAGTGATGAATACTGATGCAGAAGGGCGTCTGGTACTGGCTGACGGTCTGATTGACGCCAGTGCAGAAAATGCCTCTTTGCTTATTGATGCAGCGACATTGACCGGTGCTGCGAAAGTTGCAGTCGGTAACGATTACCATTCTGTTCTGAGTTTTGATGATCAACTGGCAGCAGATTTGTTGGCGGCAGCAGATGAGGAGCATGAACAGTTCTGGCGTCTGCCACTGGCTGAATTCCACCGTAATCAATTGCCATCCAGCTTTGCTGAACTGAATAACATCGCTGCACCTTCTCATACAGCAGGCGCAAGTACTGCCGCTGCTTTCCTGTCTCACTTTGTCGAGAACTATAAAAAAGGCTGGGTACATATCGACTGTTCAGCAACCTATCGCTCATCTGCGGGTGAACAGTGGTCAGCGGGTGCAACAGGTTGTGGTGTACGCACCATCGCTAACTTACTGCTGACAAAAGCCAAATAAGTGATAAGAAGGAAAGTTTAATGAATCAGGACATTGTGTTGCCCGACTTTAAGATCACGGATTCTGACGAAGATGACCCCTATGCGCGTGAACGGGTCAGTGAATTACTCAATGAATGGAATATCATGCAGACTGGTGAACAGGGTAACCAGCCGCTGGATATTTATATCAAGGATAAAGATGGTGAAGTGATTGGCGGTTTGGTCGGGCGAACGTCACTTGGCATGCTTTTCATCAACTACCTTTATCTCCCTGATGAACTCAGAAATGAGGGATTGGGAAGTGTGTTACTCAGAAAAGCTGAAGAAAAAGCCCGCCAGCGCGGTTGCCATGCTGTGACGTTGTACACGATGTCCATTCAGGCACCTGAGTTTTACCTGAAACAAGGGTACACTGCTTTTGGTGAAGTGGCTTGTAAGCCATCGGGAAATGCCAGAATATTCATGTATAAGATGTTGTGATATCTGGATATTTCTGACTTCTTATTTTCTAGCCTCCCTGATGGGGAGGCTATGATTTAGCTACTTTAATTGCTTGTAACTCAGCTTTTAACTTCTGTATCAATATCTATACTGTCCGGAGATTTTCATGAGTTCGTCAAACGAAGCCATTGCCACTGAAATTGAGGTTCCGAGTGGAAGTCGTATTACTCTCAGCCAACCCGAAGAAAAACCGACCCTGCTTATCGAAACTCTGACTAATTTATTTAAGCAGCATAAACCGGTACGCCGTGCTTTTTTGGTTATGGCACACGATAAAGAACAGGATGAAAAGCCCAATCTGTTAATTGGTCTGGAACTCAGTGGGGAAGTGGCAGAAAGTGACATGAATATGCTGATCCAGACTGCTGGTGAGTTAGCTTGTGAACATCTGAACGAAGATGAATCAGTGGATTTTTGCCTGCTTGATGAACAAGATGGCGGGATAAGCCACTACCTGATTCAACATACTCAGCCTTTCTATCAACGGAAATTGGGTAGTTGGCTGAGGGATACTATTCCTGTACTCAATCAATAAACATGAATCTTTACTGACACAGGGATAGTGTGATGAATGAGTGCCAGCCGATGAACAATAAGGATTATGGTTATGTATCAACCTCAACTGAGGCAATGGGCAACAAGGAAAAAACGTACAATCTCGGTAATGGTTGTCACTTTGTTTGCATTCTTTGCACTAGGTATTTTATCCGGATGCGATCAATCGCAGGATAATGAAAACAGTATAAAACCGGAAACTTCAACAATTCCGGCAACATCAGAAACAGCCGATACCGCCGGTCGCGGATCTCACTCTTCAGCACCTCAACCCTCGTCTTCTCAGTTACTGGAAGAGCGCTATACGGGTAAAGATGTCACCATTTTAGATGCCTCAGAAGTACAGTTGGATGGCGCCAGTGCAATGGTGGTGACATTCTCTGTTCCGCTGAAAGCAGATCAGAATTTTGCTCAGGCAGTTCATTTAGTTGATGTTAAATCCGGCAAATTAGATGGTGCATGGGAGCTGTCGGATAACCAAATGGAGCTGAGACTTCGTCATTTACCTCCTGATCGTGAATTAAGATTAACGGTTGATGAAGGTTTACAGGGTATCAACGGGCGCAGTCTGGCCAATGCTTATGAGAAAAAACTCCAGACTGCCTCGGTTAAACCGGCTGTTGGTTTTGCCAGCAAAGGCGTTCTTTTACCAAGTAAGCTGGCAGAAGGTTTACCTGTTCTGGCACTGAATGTTAATCGGATCGATGTTAATTTTTTCCGTATAAAAGAAGCAGCATTACCAATGGTTATTGCTCATGGGGACTACCTCAGAGGTATAGAACCCTGGGATTCTGAGCAATTACTGAAAAATGCTGATTTGGTTTACACCGGGCGCTTTGACTTAAACCCGACACCGAATACCCGCGAAAAACTGTTATTGCCATTACAGGGTATTGAAGAACTGCAAAAGAGTGGTGCTTATCTGGCGGTGATGCAGCAGGCCGGAAAATATACTTACAGCAATCCTGCGATGCTGTTTACTCGGAGTGATATTGGTATTTCAATGCACCGCTATCTGAATCAGACAGATGTTTTTGCTCAGTCACTGGAACAGGGTTCCGGCCTGAAAGATGTTGAGATTCGTATACTGGATATTAACGGCCAGCTTCTGTCAAAAAAAATGACTGATAGCAATGGTCATGCCACGCTGGAGAAAAATCCGAAAGCAGCATTATTGCTGGCGATGCAGGATGAACAAGTCAGTATGATTGATTTATCATCACCTGCGCTGGATTTATCTGAGTTTGATATTGGTGGTGAGCAAGGCTATAGCAGGCAGTTTTTTGTATTTGGCCCAAGGGATCTTTATCGTCCGGGAGAAACGCTGATCGTTAATGGCTTACTGCGTGATGCGGATGGTCGTCTGCTGAAACCCCAGCCGGTAAAAGTTGAGGTATTAGACGCTGATTATCAGGTTGTGCGCAGTTTTGTCTGGCAGCCAGAAAATGGGTTGTATCAATACCGTTACGCAATTCCACAGGCAGCCGGAACAGGAATGTGGTCACTGCGTTTTGATTTGGGTGATAACACACCGCGTTATTACAAATTCAACGTTGAAGACTTTATGCCTGAACGTATGGCTCTGGAGATTAAAGGAAACTCTGACAGCCGACCAATACTGAAAAATGAAAATGTGAATTTTGCTATCACGGGACGCTATCTGTATGGTGCTCCGGCGGCTGAAAATCGCCTGCAAGGCCAGTTACTTATGCGTCCGGTTCGTGAAGCAGTCGCAACGCTATCAGGCTATGAATTTGGTTCCTCTGAAGAAACGAAATTGAGCAGAGATCTGGATGAGTTCGATTTAGTCCTGAATAAAGAAGGAAAAACGGACATTTCTGTTAATGATGAAAACTGGAAGCATGTTTCCTCTCCGATAAAAATCATCATGCAGGCCAGTCTGCTTGAGTCAGGCGGGCGTCCGGTAACACGCCGAGCTGAACAGGTTATCTGGCCTGCGGAAAAACTGGTGGGTATACGCCCGCTGTTCAGTAAAAAATCTAATTACAACTATTACACTCATCGTGATGAAAGCCGCTATAGCGTTGATCAAGATTCTCTGGCGGAGTTTGAGGTTGTTTATGCGGATGCCGAAGGTAAAAAATACGCCACGAATGATTTGAGAGCACGTTTAATTTATGAACGCCGTGATTATTACTGGCGCTGGTCTGGCAGTGGCGGCTGGGATTCTGGCTATGACCAGAAAGATCTCGTTATGGCTGATGAAGCGGTGCAAATTACGGAAAATGGCACAGCAAAAATCAGTTTTCCGGTTGAATGGGGTTCTTATCGTATTGAAATCGTTGATCAGAAAAATCAGCTCGTTAGCAGCCTGAACTTCTGGGCGGGTTATTCATGGCAGGATAATACAGAAGGAACAGGGGCAGTCCGGCCGGATCAGGTCAAATTATCACTGGATAAACCCGCGTATAAACCGGGAGATAAAGTAAAACTACATATAGCAGCACCACAGGCTGGTAAAGGCTATTTATTACTGGAATCCAGCGATAGCCCGCTATGGTGGCAGGAAATTGATGTTCCGGCAAAAGGTCTGGATATTGATGTACCGATTAACCCATCATGGGCGCGCCATGACCTGTATCTGACTGCTGTTGTCGTGCGGCCGGGAGATAAAAGCCGTCAGGCAACATCAAAACGGGCGATTGGCGTCTTACATTTACCACTTATGGATGAAGGCCGTAAGCTGGAGCTGACATTGAGTGCTCCTGAAAAAGTACGCCCGAATCAGGATCTCCCTGTCAAAATTAAGGTAACATCGCAAAAAGGTAAAGAGTTGCCAAAACAGGTTAATGTACTGATTTCTGCTGTTGACTCGGGTGTCCTCAGTATTACTGATTTTAAAACACCTGACCCTTATACGGCGTTTTTCGGGCGTAAACGTTATAGCGTTGATCAGTATGATGTTTACGGGCATCTAATTGAAAGTGAAGGCCGAAAAGCAAATTTACGCTTCGGGGGGGATGTTGGTGAAAACACGTTCGAAAGAGGCGGTAAAAAACCGCTGACAGTAGTCAATATTCTGGCAGAACAGGCTAAAACCATCACCCTGAATGCGGATGGAGAAGGTGAGATAACGTTACCGATCCCTGATTTCAATGGTGAAGTCCGGTTAATGGCACAGGCATGGAGCGATGAGGAATTCGGCAATGGTGAACGTAAAGTCATTGTGGCCGCACCGGTTGTTACTCAGATGTCATTACCGCGTTTTATGGCTGGGGGAGATCACACTGAACTGGCATTAGATCTCACCAACTTAACTGAACAGCCACAAAAACTGGCCCTGAACTTTGGCACAACCGGGTTGATACAATTACAGGAGTCTGCGAATAAAACCATCACGCTGGAAACAGGGGAAAAAGCAACCATTCACATTCCGGTGAAAGCTGGCTATGGGTTTGGGCAAGGCGAAATTTTCCTGACACTCGATGGCCTGAAAGTATCCAACGAAATACAGCAATACAAAAACAGTTGGAAAATTGCTGTTCGTCCGGCATACCCTGCTGTCACCAGACAGTTTGCCAATATAATCCGACAAGGCGAAGAATGGCTGTTGCCGCCGGATGCGATTACAGGTCTGGCACCGGCAACACTGGAAGGCCAGCTTTTACTGACCAGCAGGCCACCACTCCAAATCGCACGTTATGTTCGTGAATTATATGCTTATCCGTACGGCTGTCTGGAACAGACAATCAGCGGGCTTTATCCGTCGCTCTATTCCAATGAAGCTGAACTGAAAAAACTGGGCATTCATACTCAAACTGATGAAAAACGCCGGGCAGCCATTGAAGCTGGTATCACGCACTTACTCAGTATGCAGCGCTATGATGGCAGTTTTTCTCTGTGGGATCGCAATGGTGACGAAGAGTATTGGTTAACCGCATATGCGGCAGACTTCCTATTCCGTGCCAATCAGCAGGGTTACAGCATTCCGGTTGATGCCCTGAAAGCAGCCAATGAACGGTTGCTGCGTTATTTACAGGATAAAAATATCATCAATGATCGCTACAGTGATTCGCACAATGCAACACAGTTTTCCACACGGGCTTACGCAGGATTGGTTTTAGCCAGCCAGCAGAAAGCGCCACTAAGTAGCCTGAGACAACTCTATGAGCAACGGGAACAGACTCGCAGTGGTCTCTCTCTGGTGCAATTAGGTATCGCATTAAAAATGATGGGAGATAATGATCGCGGAAACGAAGCCATTCACTTGGGTGTGTCTGAATCCCGCCAGTCTGGTTATGGGCTGGATGATTATGGCAGCACGATACGTGATGATGCATGGATTGTCTCTCTGCTGGCGGAAAATAAAATCTTGCCTAAGGAACGGGATGAAAAGCTGCTTAAGTTATCCAATGAAATCTCGTCCCAAAAATACTTTTCAACACAGGAAAGTAATGCGCTTTATCTGGCCGGACGTTATTTTATTGATGCCAGTGAACAACCGTGGCAAGCAGTTATTAGCCGACAAATACCACCGATTAACCGTGATAGTGCATTAAATAATACGTTGGATGCGAAACAGCTTCTGAATGGTGTTGAGATAAGCAATCGGGGAGATAATACCTTGTATTCACGGCTGAATGTGGTGGGTTATCCTCTGCAAAAACCAGAACCTTATTCAAATATTCTGAATATCAAGCGTACCTATCTTGATTTATCGGGTAAACCTTACTCTCCAGAGCGTCTGAGCAGTGGCGAACTACTTCTGGTAAAACTGGAAATCAGAGCTACTCAGTCTGTTTCAGATGCTCTGGTTGTCGATCTCCTGCCTGCCGGACTGGAGCTTGAAAACCAAAACCTGGCATACAGCAGTGCCAGCCTGAGTGAAAGTGCACCTAACTTGTCGGATATGGTTTACAAAATGCAGCAGGCGCATATTCGCCATATGGAATTCAGGGATGATCGTTTTGTTGCCGCAGTTTCTGTTCAACCCTACCAGCCAGTTACCCTGCTATATTTAGCCCGAGCTGTTGCACCGGGAATTTACCAGATCCCGCCTCCACAGGTTGAATCCATGTACGTACCTGACTGGCGCGCAGTGGGTGAAACAGGTGAAAAACTGGAAGTTGTCCGGTAATCGGGACTGATTTTCAATCATGATTTATGAACAGCCCTTATATCTGATGATAAGGGCTGTTTTTTTCGGATTCCGCTTTAATGAAAAGATTTTTCTACCGCATCGGTCTGATCACATCGACGATATTACTAACCTTGTTCGCCACCTTATGGCTGGCCGACAGAATCTGGCCTTTGCCATTAAAAAACGTCACCGCCGCACGGGTTGTGGTGGGGGCAGATGGTTCACCGTTATGGCGTTTTGCTGACAGTGAAGGGATCTGGCGTTATCCCGTTACGTTAGAACAAGTTTCTCCTGAGTATATTCAGGCACTGTTAACTTATGAAGATCGCTGGTTTTATCAACATCCGGGGGTGAACCCGCTCTCATTGTTACGGGCAGCATGGCAGGATATACGTGCCGGAAAAATCGTATCGGGAGGAAGCACGATTTCTATGCAGGTTGCCCGTTTGGTTGATCCTCACTCACGTACTTTTGGTGGGAAGTTCAAACAGCTTTGGCGGACTCTGCAATTAGAGTGGTATTACTCCAAAGATGAAATTCTGGAGATGTATCTGAATCGGGCACCATTTGGCAGTACATTGCAGGGCGTTGGTGCGGCAAGCTGGGCATATCTGGGTAAGCCACCGTCAGATTTGTCATCGGGTGAAGCGGCATTATTGGCAGTATTGCCACAGGCTCCGAGCCGTTTAAGGCCGGATCGTTACCCTGAGCTGGCTCAGGCCGCACGTGATAAAGTATTGCAGCGACTGGCGCAATATGGTGTCTGGTCAGCGGAAAAAGTGGCGGATATAGAGGAAGAAAATTTGTGGCTGGCTCCCCGTCAGGTTCCTCAGCTTGCTCCTCTGCTGGCAAGGAGAATGGCACACAATAACCAGCAGGAAATCATCCGAACAACGATTGATACAGGCTTACAGCGCCAACTGGAAGATATGGTGCTTAACTGGAAACATCAATTGCCGGAAAAAACATCAATGGGTGTGCTGGTGGTTGACCATACAGATATGACGGTGAAGGCTTATATTGGCTCGGCGGATTTTAAGGATAACAGCCGCTTTGGTCATGTTGATATGGTCAGTTCATGGCGATCCCCCGGTTCTACTTTAAAACCTTTTCTGTATGCAATGGCGCTGGATGATGGGCTGATCCACGCTGAATCTCTTTTACAGGATGTTCCCCGCCGTTTTGATAACTATCGACCGGGAAACTTTGACAGTGGGTTTAATGGCCCGGTTAGTGCCAGCGAGGCATTGACGCGCTCATTAAATTTGCCTGTGGTACAGCTTCTGGAAGCCTATGGCGCGAAACGGTTTACTGCTAATTTACGTAATGCAGGAATGGTGCTGCGCTTTCCTCTGGGAAGTGAGCCGAATCTGGCGCTGATTCTGGGAGGGACATCTGTTCGTATGGATCAATTAGTTGCTGTTTATAGCGCGTTTGCCCGTCAGGGCAAAGTTTCTCCGGTACGGTTTACAACAGAGCAGAACCTCAGGGACAGGCAGCTTTTCACAGCGGGAGCTGCCTGGATTGTCAGGCGGATCATGGCAGGAGAAAGCCGCCCGTTGCCGGATAATATTTTACCTGCCGAAGTACCGCTGGCATGGAAAACCGGCACCAGCTATGGCTATCGTGATGCATGGGCAATTGGCCTGAATGCTCGTTATACCATCGGTGTATGGGTCGGAAGGCCGGACGGAACACCGGTTGTGGGGCAATCCGGTTATGCTACTGCGATTCCTGTCATGAACCAGATTAATGGATTATTGATGGCTGGCCTGCACTATGGTTCGCAGCATATTCCTGTTGATCCGAGACCGGAGAGTGTCAGTCAGGCAGTTATCTGCTGGCCGGGCGGTACAGCATTCCGGGCAGAAGACAAGAACTGCCGTCAGCGACGTTTGAGCTGGATTCTGGACAATACGATCCCGCCGACACTGCCTTCTGTGGGGCAGGAATCAGTTTCAGGTATCAATGAAAAGATATGGGTAGATAAAAATGGTTTGCGTGTAGCCGCAGATTGCCCTGATGTCAGACCGGAAACAATCGCTCTGTGGCCAATTACGCTGGAAGCGTGGTTACCAGAGAAAGAGCGCCGTGCGAATCGTCTGCCTGCTATTAATCCTCAATGCCCGCCAATGAAAACAGATGAGGCACCATTATTGATCACAGGTATTCGGGAAGGAGATATTCTGACACGCTTGCCCGGTAAACGGACGTTAGATCTACGAATAGCAACACAGGGTGGTTATGGTCAGCAATGGTGGTTTTTGAATGGTGAGCAGATTACCGTGACTGAAAATAACCAGTCGTGGACTAAAACATTATCGCAGTCGGGAAAATACCAGATCAGTGTTTTGGATATGAGTGGGCAAATCAGCATAATCAATTTTGTATTAAAATGATTCAATTACGATTTGTGAGATGGACGAGCATTTTGCCATAAAAAGAAAACTCATCCGGTTTTTTGTTTTAAAGTAAATTTATTACTGTTTTAGACAGATCGCATTGATATTTTAATATGTTAAGTCAGTAAGTTGCAATTTATCTAATAGATGTATGTTAATTAAACCAGTGAGGAAATAAAGATGAAAGTTGTTTCATATGCGTTGTTACTGGGCTTATTTTATGTACCAATTTCTTTAGCAGACACACCGGCAGAAGGTGTTGACACTCAAATAGTAACTAAAGAAGTCATTAAGCAGGGAGCATTGAAAAAATGCACACATCTATTACCTGAAGGACACAAATATACTATTAGTATTATCGGCACTTCTGATAAGACAACTAAAGACAATAGTAAGCAGTTTACCGGGCAATTTGACGTGTCTGATGAAACCCAAAAACCATTGGATGAGAAAAGAAAAGAGCAGGTTAAGCCCTTTATAGAGTGTGTAAAAAACACGGTTTTGTAACTGATACTGCTTAAATAATGATATAAAACATTAAGTCAATGATCTTGATCAGAATGCCTATGCGGGAAATCATCGCCTGCATAGGCATTATTTTATAACATGAACCAATAAGACAGATCATATCGATAGAAAAGTAAGATATTTGAAATAGGGGTTATTACTGAAAATACGTTTGACCCGCAGTGTCTTTAATTGGTTTTTACTGTAAAAATGTGATTTATGCTAAAAAATTATCATTTTCGCTAAGAATGTTTTAATAAAATGTTGTGTTTTTTGTAGGCAAGCTGAAAGTCTCCTCCTATAATCAACGCCTATTTTTATTCCTGTCAGGAAAACAGGATAAATTCTGTCCTTCTGTTTTATCAGGGGGGAACAAAAAATTAAAATGAATCATCGCTGAAAGTGCCAAAGGGGTTATCCAATGACGATTGAACGTACTTTTTCCATTATTAAACCTAATGCTGTGAAGAAAGATGTGATCGGTTCCATCTATGCTCGTTTTGAAAGTGCCGGTTTTAAAATCATCGCCGCTAAAATGCTGCATTTAACTCGTGAACAGGCTGAAGGTTTTTATGCTGAGCACAAAGGCCGTCCTTTCTTTGATGGTCTGGTAGAGTTCATGACATCCGGCCCAATCATGGTACAGGTTCTGGAAGGTGAAAATGCAGTTCAGCGTCACCGTGATCTGATGGGTGCAACTAACCCGGACAACGCGCTGGCAGGTACTCTGCGAGCTGATTATGCAGACAGCTTTACTGAAAATGCGGTACATGGTTCAGATTCCATTGAATCTGCAAACCGTGAAATTGCTTACTTTTTCAGTGATGATGAAGTTTTCTCTCGTAGCTGATATTCAATAAGTTTCGAGCCACTTCAAAAAGACTGCCTGAAAGATGGCCGGGATGTGTAGTTCTCGTAGCATCTGAACAGTAAAGTTTGTACAATGTCGCGCCCCACTGATTTGATTTAGTGGGGCGTTTATTATTTCATTTCAATAGACAATTAACGCTGGATGTGTTTTCGCAAAAGGACACATTTATTGAGCTATGTTCATTGAATATGAAGTCTGTTTACTGAATCAGTAGCCACCGCATGAAAACTTAGTGCTGAAATGAAATCAGCACAGAGCCGAAAGTGTAACAACGAGGCGATGTAACAATATGTCCCAGACAATGTCCCAACTTAACTCAGCCGAACCATCTTCAACTTCTGTCACTTCTTTCACACCTGATAAGACAAGCGGCAAAATTAATCTGCTTGATCTTAACCGCAAACAAATGCGCCAGTTTTTCATTGAAATGGGGGAAAAACCGTTTCGTGCCGATCAGGTCATGAAATGGATGTACCACTATTGCTATGACGATTTTGAGCAAATGACTGACATCAATAAAGTGCTCAGATCAAAACTACAACAGGTTGCTGAAATCAGAGCACCCGAAGTTGCAGAAGAACAGCGTTCTTCGGATGGCACTATCAAGTGGGCAATTACTGTAGGAGATCAACAGGTTGAAACGGTTTATATTCCCGAAGATGACCGTGCGACGCTGTGTGTCTCATCTCAGGTTGGGTGTGCTTTAGAATGTAAGTTCTGTTCTACTGCCCAGCAGGGGTTTAACCGCAACCTGCGGGTTTCTGAAATTATTGGTCAGGTCTGGCGTGCGGCTAAAATTATTGGCTCGCTGAAATCCAGCGGTCGCCGCCCAATCACCAATGTGGTGATGATGGGGATGGGTGAGCCATTACTGAACCTGAACAATGTGGTGCCAGCCATGGAAATCATGATGGATGATTTTGGCTTTGGCCTGTCAAAACGGCGCGTAACCCTGTCAACATCCGGCGTAGTGCCTGCTCTGGATAAACTGGGCGATATGATCGACGTTGCACTGGCAATTTCCCTCCATGCTCCGACTGACGATATCCGTGATGAAATTGTACCGATTAACCGCAAGTACAATATTGAAGAGTTTCTGGCTGGTGTCCGTCGTTATCTGACGAAATCCAACGCTAATCAGGGGCGTGTCACAGTAGAGTACGTGATGCTTGATCATGTGAATGACAGCGTTGAGCAGGCTCACCAATTAGCCGAATGTCTGAAAGATACGCCAAGCAAAATCAACCTGATCCCTTGGAATCCGTTCCCCGGCGCACCGTACGGGCGCAGCTCCAACAGCCGGATTGACCGTTTTTCCAAAGTTCTGATGGGATATGGCTTTACCACTATTGTGCGTAAAACCAGAGGGGATGATATCGATGCAGCCTGTGGGCAATTAGCGGGTGATGTTATCGACAGAACAAAACGAACGATGAGAAAACGTTTAGCAGGTGAACCTATTCAGGTAAAAACAGTCTAATTTTTTGTCCAATTCCGGTAATTGGCTAAAAATCTGGTGAAGTTTGACATATCCTTATAAATGAAAATGATATGATACGGAAATCAATAATTTGGTCTATAGTTTGTCTTAGTCTGATGACAGGTTGTGCGGAATACTCCCAGAACCGGTCTCATCATGCTGTTGCAGTAGATACCCGATTACAGCTAGGGAAAGCATATCTGGCAGAACGGAATTTACCGGCTGCCAGATTTCATTTTCAGAAAATTCTATTAGCTGAACCTCGTCACTCACAAGCACATTTGGGAATGGCGTTACATGAACAATATGCAGATCAGCCTGAATCTGCCGACCGTCATTACAGAATGGCAATGCGGTATGGAGCAGGAGATGATACTGTAAGAGTTCATTATTATGCTTTTCTCTGTGAACAAAAACGGTACAAAGAAGCTAAAAATTTGGTTGCGGATCGCGTGATCACAGATAATTTGCTCACAGAGAGTTTAGCTATAAAAAGTAATACCGGCTCCTATTCCCGTTGTGGTGAATCATCGCAATAAGTAGGAGTTGTAAATGACTACCTGCGTTTGACGCAGGATGAAATGATTTCGCTACATAAGTTAACTAATTGTAATTGATGATTAATTAATTTGTGTGAATATTTTAACCTGAACAGTACCAGTGCCCTTAGATAATGAAGACTGAAACTTACCCAGAAGAAGCTAATCTGACAGCGGGTCAGATCTTGCGTCAGGCTCGTGAAAAACTTGAACTTTCTCAGCAGACTGTGGCAGATCGCTTGTGTCTTAAAGTGTCCACTGTTCGTGATATTGAAGAAGATAATGCTCCTGACAATATCGTACCAACATTCTTTCGCGGTTATATTCGTGCTTATGCGAAACTTGTTCAGGTGCCAGAGGCTGAGATTTTAGCCAAGTTAGATGCACAGATGCCACATAAGGCGCTAAAAACATCTCAGATGCAGAGTTTTTCTGCCCAAAAAATACGTAAAAAGCGTGATGGCTGGCTGATGAAATTCACATGGCTTGTCATTATTGTATTGCTGGGCATGACAGGCGTATGGTGGTGGCAGAATTATCAGGTTTCGCAAAAAGATCTGGTTTCAATGACTGAGCAGTCTGATGCTCAGGTACAAAAATCTGCCAATGAACAGTCTGATACCAATTCTGTCGCAATCAGCCCTTCCCTAAATGCGAAAGAGCAATCCGGTACAGCCAAAACAGAAAAAAATGCACTGCTGCCATTAAACAGTGCGACTACAGATAGTCAGGCACAATTACCTTCCGGTACGCCTGCTCCCTCACAAACTCAGACTAACTCAGTTTCAGTATCGGCTAGTCAGTCACCGGCAGCTTCCGGTAATACCACTTCTACAGGTATTACCTCAGTAAATCAGGGTACAGAGAACCCAGCAGCGCCAGCAACGAATACAGCGCCAGCAGATTCTGTGTCGCCAACGAATCCTCTCTCTACAAGTGCGAATCAGGCCAGTGCTGTGAATAGCAATGAGCTGGTATTTAACTTCAAAGGCAGATGCTGGCTGGAAGTTAGAGATAGCAAAGGTAAAGTACTGTTTAGTGGCACAAAATATAAGGGAAACAGCCTGAAAGTATCCGGCTCTTTACCTTATTCACTTAATGTTGGGGTTCCTTCCCAGGTTGAGATAGAGTTTCAGGGAAAACGTGTGAATATGGATGCGTTTATTAAGAAAGGCACCAATGCCAAACTGACACTGCCATAAGTGAATTTTGATTTTGACACGTTTATTGGGTACATACTTTGAGGCGAAGATTCTTTGAGACGAATGTCCTTTGAAACGAATATTGAACTGGGGTTCAGGTTCGCCTATATGTATTATTCACCACAGCATAGTTGTAATTTTTATAAATAAAATACAGGGATGTAGGGGAGTAATGTAAAAATGCATAATGAATCACCGATAAAAAGACGTAAATCCACACGTATCTATGTCGGTAATGTACCTATTGGGGATAACGCACCTATTGCGGTGCAGTCAATGACGAATACACGGACAACAGACGTTGAGGCGACCGTTAATCAGATCAAATCGCTGGAACGTGTAGGTGTTGATATTGTCCGTGTTTCGGTGCCAACCATGGATGCGGCGGAAGCCTTTAAACACATCAAACAACAAGTCAATGTTCCGCTGGTTGCCGATATCCACTTTGATTACCGTATTGCATTAAAAGTTGCCGAATATGGTGTTGATTGTCTGCGTATTAATCCCGGCAATATAGGTAATGAAGAGCGGATTCGTCAGGTTGTAGATTGTGCACGCCATCATAATATACCTATCCGTATTGGGGTTAATGGCGGCTCTTTGGAAAAAGATTTACAGGAAAAGTATGGCGAGCCGACACCGGAAGCATTGGTTGAATCAGCGATGCGCCATGTCGATATCCTTGACCGTCTTAACTTTGATCAGTTCAAAGTCAGTGTTAAAGCATCTGACGTGTTTCTCGCCGTAGGTGCCTATCGTTTGCTGGCTCAGAAAATTGATCAGCCTCTGCATTTAGGGATTACCGAAGCAGGGGGTGCCCGCGCAGGTGCGGTGAAATCCTCAATTGGTTTGGGCATGCTGTTATCCGAAGGGATCGGGGACACACTGCGTATCTCTCTGGCAGCCGATCCTGTGGAAGAAGTTAAAGTTGGCTTCGATATTCTGAAAGCACTGCGTATCCGTTCAAGGGGCATTAATTTTATTGCCTGCCCGACCTGCTCCCGTCAGGAATTTGATGTTATCGGTACAGTTAACGCGCTTGAACAACGTCTTGAAGATTTGATCACTCCGATGGATGTCTCCATCATCGGCTGCGTTGTCAATGGTCCCGGAGAAGCTGAAGTTTCCACATTGGGTGTGACCGGCGCGAAAACGAAAAGTGGTTTTTATGAAGATGGCGTCCGTCAGAAAGAGCGCCTCGATAATAATGATTTGATTGACCAGCTTGAAGCGAAAATCCGGGCCAAGGCCGTGATCCTTGATGCCAGTAAACGGATCAGCATCAATCAGCTTGAGAAGTAAAATTTAATACCGGCTCATGCTATTTGAGTCGGTATTATTTTGTTTGCTGATTGAACCCTGAGAATATTCGCTTTTATAATCGACTCTATTGTAAAAATATTAATAAGAGATAAAACATGGCAAAAAACATTTCGGCTATTCGTGGCATGAACGACTGCCTTCCTGCTGAAACAGCGATTTGGCAACGTGTTGAATCTACAATAAAACGTGTGCTGGCTGGTTATGGCTTCAGTGAAATCAGAACACCGATTGTAGAGCAGACCCCGTTATTCAAACGAGCTATCGGGGAAGTGACTGATGTGGTCGAAAAAGAGATGTACACCTTTAATGACCGCAACGGAGAAAGTCTGACCCTGCGCCCGGAAAACACAGCTGGCTGTGTTCGTGCCGGTATCGAACATGGTCTGCTGTACAATCAGGAACAGCGTTTATGGTACATTGGCCAGATGTTCCGTTATGAACGCCCACAAAAAGGTCGTTATCGCCAGTTTCATCAGTTAGGCGCTGAAGTGTTTGGTCTTCAGGGGCCTGATATTGATGCCGAAATGATCCTGATGACTGCGCGCTGGTGGCGGGAGTTGGGTATTTCTGATCATGTGACACTCGAGTTGAATTCCATCGGTTCTCTGGAAGCTCGTGCAAATTATCGTGATGCGCTGGTTGCTTTCCTTGAGCAGCATAAGGATAAACTGGACGAAGACTGTCTGCGCCGCATGTATACGAACCCACTGCGTGTTCTGGATTCCAAAAATCCTGATATTCAGGCACTGCTTAATGATGCTCCGGCTCTGTTTGATTATCTTGATGCAGAGTCAAAAGAACACTTTGACGGTCTGTGCCGAATTCTGGATGCAGCAGGTATTCAGTACCGTATCAACCAGCGTCTGGTGCGTGGTCTTGACTACTACAACCGCACAGTTTTCGAATGGGTCACTTCTGCATTGGGTGCTCAGGGTACAGTCTGCGCTGGTGGGCGTTATGATGGTCTGGTTGAACAACTGGGCGGGAAATCAACACCAGCAGTCGGCTTTGCAATGGGTATGGAACGAATGATCCTGCTGGTTCAGGAAGTGAATCCTGAATTTGTTGCCGATCTCACCGTCGCTGATGTTTACCTTTCTTCCTTTGGTGAAGGCAGCCAACAGGCCGCACTGATTCTGGCAGAGAAAATCCGTGATGAATTACCGGCGTTACGCCTGATGACCAATCACGGTGGTGGTAACTTTAAGAAACAATTGGGGCGTGCGGGTAAGCATGGTGCCAAAATTGCCCTGCTCTTAGGGGAAGATGAAATTAGTACAGGTAATGTCACTGTGAAAGACTTACGTAATGGTGAACAACAAACATTACCACAACAAACGATCGCAGCACGTTTGAGCGAACTGTTAGGCTAAGGAGAGACTCTGTGGAAGTCTATACCACTGAAACTGAACAAGTTGATGCAATAAAGCGTTTTTTCGTTAACAACGGTAAATATATTGCTGTTGGTTTAGTACTGGGGATTGGGGCAATTGTTGGCTGGCGCTACTGGCAATCTCATCAAACAAACCAGTTACAGGATACTGCAATAGCATTTGAACAAATGAACCAGTCATTAGCATCAGGTTCTAAAGAAGGTCTCTCTGCCGCAGAGAAATTCGCTAACGAAACGAATAATATCTACGGTGTGATGACCGATATGGAACTGGCAAAACAGGCTGCTGATAAGAATGATCTGGCTCAGGCAGAGAAATATTTGCTGACCGCTTCGGGTAAAGCTAAGGATAAGGATATGCAGGCCTTGTCTGATATTCGTCTGGCGCGGGTTCAATTAGCAGAAGGCAAAACTGATGCAGCATTAAAAACGCTGGAGCAGGTTAAAAGTAAAGGATGGCAGCTTGCAGTTGAGAGTATCCGGGGTGATATTCTGGCTAAGAAAGGGGATACAGCAGGTGCGCGTGAGGCATATTCCAGAGGGTTGGAATCTCAAGGGACTCAGGCTTTGAAAGAGATGATTCAAGTTAAACTAGATAATTTATCCAACTAAGGGAGCCAACTCTAATGCAACTGCGAAAAACACTTCTGGTTGGACTGGTTGCTTCTGTTCTGCTGGCGGGTTGCTCAAGCGAACAGGATACGGTCATAATGTCCCCGTTGCCAAAGGTTGAAAACCAATTCAACCCTCATGTCGTGTGGGATAAGTCAGTTGGAAGTGGAGTTGGTCATTATTACTCTCACTTATCACCTGCATGGCAGGGTTCTGCTGTTTATGTTGCTGACCGGAATGGTCTGGTCAAAGCATTTGATATAGATAGCGGCAAAGAGTTGTGGTCAACAGATCTGTCAGAGAAAACAGGCCTGCTGTCATCACGTTTGCCTGCGCTGTTGTCCGGTGGTTTGACGGTATCGGGTGATCGTCTGTATGTTGGTACAGAAAAAGCCAAAGTTATCGCATTAGATACAACAAGCGGCAAAGTTGAGTGGGAAGCTCAGGTTGCTGGTGAAGCCTTATCCCGTCCGGTATTAAGTGATGGCCTTATCCTGATTCATACCGGTAACGGGATGTTGCAGGCATTGAATGAAAAGGATGGTTCTATTGCCTGGTCCATCAATATGGATACGCCGCCGTTGTCTGTCCGTGGTGAGTCAGCGCCTGCTGTGGCATATGGTGCTGCGATTGTCGGTGGTGACAATGGTCGTGTCAGCGCTGTACTGCTTTCTCAGGGGCAACTTATTTGGCAACAGCGTATTTCTCAGGTGACTGGAGCAACTGAAATCGATCGTTTGAATGATGTTGATATGACTCCGGTCATTTCTGATAATGTCATTTATGCCATCGCTTATAATGGCAATCTGGTTGCGATGGATATGCGTTCTGGTCAGGTTATCTGGAAGCGAGAACTTGGTTCCATCAATGATATGGTTGTCACTGACAACAATATTTTTGTTGTCGACCAGGATGATCGTATCTTATCCCTGCGTAAAAGTGATGGGGTAACAATTTGGTCTCAGAATGATCTGTTGCATCGTAATCTGACTGCACCGGAAATGTATAACGGCTATCTGGTTGTGGGTGATGGAGAAGGTTACCTGCACTGGCTGAATATGGGAGATGGTCAGTTTGTGGCTCAACATAAAGTTGATAGCTCCGGTCTGTTGAGTCGTCCGGTCATTGCCAGTGATAAGCTGATGGTGCAGGCAAAGAATGGTACAGTTTACCTGTATACACGCTGATATACAGAAACAAAATATGTTTTAATACGTTTTATCTGGACACGGCTCCTGTAATGACAGGAGCCGTGTCGTCTTTTTAGTATCTTGCAGCTATGAGAAGAAGATTTTGTTGTGAACGAACTTCAAGCGCCTCTTTTTTTGCAGGATATCGATTTACATTTAGTCATGAGGCATCAAAAATGATACCTGTCGTTGCGCTGGTTGGGCGCCCCAATGTCGGCAAATCTACTTTATTTAACCGATTAACCCGTACCAGAGATGCATTGGTCGCGGATTTCCCCGGTTTAACCCGCGATCGTAAATATGGCCGTGCAGAAGTTGAAGGGAAAGAATTTATTATCGTTGATACCGGTGGTATTGACGGAACAGAAGAGGGCGTAGAAACACACATGGCTGCGCAGTCTCTGATGGCAATCGAAGAGGCAGATATCGTTCTGTTTATGGTTGATGCCAGATCCGGGCTGATGCCTGCTGATCACGCGATTGCAAAGCATTTGCGCAGTCGTAAAAAATCAACTTTTTTAGTAGCAAATAAGACCGACGGTATTGATATTGATACATCCGTTGCTGAGTTTTATTCACTGGGTTTGGGTGATATACACTCCATCGCTGCTTCTCATGGGCGTGGTGTAACACAGTTGATTGAACATTCTCTGTTGCCTTTCTATGGAGAGGAGAAAGAAGAGGAAGTTGAATTAACCGAGGAAGAGGCTAATGCAGCCTATTGGGCTGAGTTGGAACAGGCTGAACAAGAAGCTGCTGAAGAAGCAGAACAGGAAGATGATTTTGATCCGACAACATTGCCATTGAAATTAGCGATAGTCGGGCGTCCAAATGTGGGTAAATCCACACTGACTAACCGTATTCTGGGTGAAGAACGTGTTGTTGTCTTCGATATGCCGGGCACAACCCGTGACAGTATTTATATTCCGATGGAACGTGACGGCCGTGAATATGTTCTGATTGACACGGCTGGAGTTCGTAAACGTGGCAAGGTAACAGAAACAGTAGAGAAATTCTCCGTTATCAAAACACTTCAGGCAATTGAAGATGCTAACGTTGTGCTGCTGGTGGTTGATGCCCGTGAAGGCATTTCGGATCAGGATCTTTCCCTGCTTGGCTTTATTCTTAACAGTGGTCGTTCCTTAGTCATTGCTGTGAATAAATGGGATGGTATGACACAAGAAGACCGTGATCATGTTAAGGACATGCTGGATTTACGTCTGGGCTTTGTTGATTTCGCCCGTGTCCATTTTATTTCTGCGCTACATGGCAGTGGGGTAGGGAACTTGTTTGATTCGATTCTGGAAGCCTATGAAAGTGCAACCCGTCGTATTAATACCTCTATGCTCACCCGCATCATGCGTATGGCTGAAGATGATCATCAGCCACCAGTAATACGCGGGCGCAGGGTTAAAATGAAATATGCGCATGCCGGAGGATATAATCCGCCAATCGTTGTTATTCACGGCAATCAGGTAACAGATTTGCCTGATTCATATAAGCGTTACTTAATGAATTATTTCCGCCGTTCTTTAAAAGTGATGGGTACACCTATTCGCATTCAGTTTAAAGAAGGGGCTAACCCATATGCGGGTAAGAAAAATACATTAACAGCAACACAGCTTCGCAAACGTAAGCGTTTGATGGAACATTTGAAAAAGCGTTAATTAAGTAAAAATTAATAAAATAAAGAGCTATAAATAGCTCTTTATTTTAGTTTAATATTATTCATCACTCTGATGAATAATTGAATTGATTATCTTCTGGATTATATTTTTATCATCGAATGATTAATTACTTTTTTCTTTATCAGTTTTAGTTATATCTTTTTTTTGTAATGGAGGTTTTTGGGCTGATTTGCTCATTAAGCTATTAACATGCTCTAATGTTCTTAGCACATATTCCTTATCTTTTTCATCACAGTGCTTTGCAATATATTCCAGCAAATGAGGTGGAACTATACAGCGTTGATTGGTTGAATTGCACATAATATACCTAACTTGTTAGTGTGTGAGCTTAGCATCTATATACCCGACATCTCTCAAGTCACCTAAAATTTTGTTGGCTTTACTGACTTACCCCTGTCACCATCACCGTTTTTATAAATATACGATGAAGTTTATACTGTTGGGGATTAATGAGAAGCACCTACATCTCACCGGAGAGCAGCCTTTGGCTGGGTAAACTCGTTCTTGGTGAATTTGTCATACCCTTGCCACATGATGTATTGAAATTCATTGAGTATAATCTACCTTGCTAGTCTAAATATTAGTCAAAATAATTAAACCAGTCATTACTAGAAATGTAAATTTTTTTATTCATTTATTTTGTTAATTCTATATGTGATAAGTAGATAAGATTTAAGAACCATAATGAATTATATACCATTGGTAATTCATACAATTAAGAAAATTGTTTCAGGTAGAACGGATATAATGAGAAAAAATAATAACCTGTGAAGTGGGGAAAATAGAAATATATATGAGGATAAAAACAGGGGTTTTCCCAACCCCCGTACCAATAGTATTATTTTATTATCAGCGCAGGACACCTACTTGATTCCACGCATCAGTAACATGATTTGAAACACTTTTACCAAAGAGTTTGTTGGCATTATTTACAGTCAATTTCGCAAAATCATCAAAACTTGCTTTGTTAGACAGGTTGTTATCTGTCAAAGTGTTATACCAGATTTTACCGGCCTGATCCCATGAATACCCTCCCAAATCCGTTGCTAACAGATAGAATGCTTTGTTTGGAATTCCTGAATATTTATGAACTCCACCGTTATCATTTGAAAAAGGAAGCTCTTCGTACTGATCCATGTGACCGACTTGATCATCGTCAGAATAGGCGGCTCCCGGATTTTTGAACGAGCGCAGTGCAAGGTTGGGATCATTATCAGGGTTCATTTTTGGCCCGAAAATTCCCTGACCTATCAGCCAGTCAGATTCAGTGGATTTCTGATTATTGGAAAATTGTTTCACCATAATACCGAATACATCTGAAATAGACTCATTGAGTGCACCGGCTTGATAGGCATAGTCAAGGTCTGCTTCATATTGAGTGACGCCGTGTGTCATCTCATGCGCTGTAACATCAATACAGGATGTGAAACGATTAAAGTATGGTTTCATTCCATCACCAAAAACCATCTGATTATCTGCCCAAAATGCATTTGCATAATTTTCAAGATAATGCACTGTAGCGACTAACTTAAGTCCTTTATTATCAATTGAATTACGACCAAAAATTTCTTTATAGAATTGATAAGTTATACCAAGATGCTCATAGGCCTCATTAATACTAATATCTCTACTTTCAGAAGAACCTTCAGTCCGCACTATTTTTGTACCAGGATACTTATCTGTATTTTTGGCATCATATATTATTCTGTCCAAATTTTTGTCAGATCCTGGATTATATACCAATGATGAACTTCCTATGCCAGCATAATAATTCATTAAATTATAAGTATGATTTAATGCTTTTAATATTGGTGCCTTATCCTTTTCATCACAATTTTTAATAATATATTCGAATAAGTTTGGAGGAATAATGTTGTGTATCGTGTTTTTGCACATAATGATACCCCGATTTATTTTTTGAATGCTGTGTGTTTTTGGGATCCCAATTAAATTATTAGCCTAAGTTGCACAGTTTTCTACTAATTAAATGCTTTTTCCTTTTTTCAAGTTTATTAAATTGTAAATGTAATAGTGAATTTAACGAATGATTTTATGTTAATATAATGATTAAAATGAAATTAATGTTGTCATTCGTCAAGATATTATATTAATATTTTTACTGTCGTTTTTGGGTAACAATACACCGACTTCTTTCCAGCACTGACTGGTAATGTGGGCGATATTTTTTCCAAATAATCGTTCTGCACTCTTAATAGTTAATGTGGCAAACTCATCAAAAGTAGCATATGAAGATAAGTCGTCATCCAACAAAGTTTCATACCAGATTTTGCCAGCTCGTTCCCATGAATAACCCCCCAGAGCAATGGCTAGCAGGTAAAATGCTTTGTTAGGAATTCCTGAATATATATGAACTCCTCCATTATCCAGTGTAATTGGTAACTCTTCATACTGATCCATATGAGCAACCTGTCTGTCGTTAGAAAATGCAGTGCCCGGTTTTATAAATGAACGTAAGGCAATATCGGATTTATTCTCTGGATTAAAATGGGGGCCAAGTATCTCTTTCCCTAATAACCAGTCGGATTCATCCGCTCTTTGGTGATTGGCATATTGCTTTACCATTATGCCAAATGCATCTGAAATGGACTCATTCAGAGCACCAGACTGATAGGCATAATAGAGATTAACTTCGTTTTGAATAACTCCATGCGTTAATTCATGTGCGATTACATCAATAGCGGAGGTAAAACGGTTGAAGTACTGACCATCGCCATCACCGAAAACCATTTGCTTTCTTGACCAGAACGCATTTAAATAATTTTTACCATAATGAACGGTCGCAACTAATTTAAGTCCTCGATTATCGAGTGAATTACGACCAAAGATCTTATTGTAAAACTCATGGGTTTTTCCAAGATACTCATAGGCTTCATTGACGGCAATATCATCGCTGTCTGGCATACCTTCATTTCGGACTAATTTACCTCCGGGGAATTCTTCTTTTTGTTCGGCATCATAGATAGTTCTGTTTGGTTTTATTGTTTCATCAGATTCTGTTTCATATTCTGTCTGTGAAGCATTTTCTAAGTCCGTAATTTTCATTAAACTATAAACATGATCTAATGTTTTTAATACATGTTGATTAGTATACTCATCACAGTGATTTGATATTTGCTCTAAGACAAATGGAGGGATTAAACAACATCTGCTAATTTCTTGTTTTTTCATAATAATTACCTTTTTTTGCCAGTATTATGTTTGTTGTTTTGGGCGCCCATTTGCATACTATCTATAATTTAAGTGACAGTCATTAGGTTAAATATTGACTTTTTATAACAGAATATTATTAATGAAAAATGATTAAGAAAATTATCAATCCATTGATATGAAAATGGAGTGGTAATATTTTATTTGAAATTTAGATTAGAATAGTGATAAATAACCCAATAGCATAAATATGCTACTGAGTTATTTTTGAGTTTACTTATATCCAATCTTTTTTTATCAGAAATGATGTGTAGAGTTCTTCTTCCTGAGAATTTGGCTCAGGAGAATAATTATACTCCCAGCGAACTAAAGGAGGCATAGACATCAGTATAGATTCGGTTCGCCCGCCACTTTGCAGGCCGAATAGCGTTCCTCTGTCCCAGACTAAATTAAATTCGACATAGCGGCCACGGCGATATAATTGGAATTGTCTTTCTCTTTCTCCCCAACTGATATCTTTTCTTCTTTCAACAATAGGTAGGTAGGCTGACAGAAAACCATTCCCCACAGCCTGTGTGAAATCAAAACAAGTATCAAAATTCGGACTATTTAAATCGTCATAAAATAAACCTCCAATACCGCGAGGTTCATTACGATGCTTAATAAAGAAGTAATCATCACACCATTTTTTATATTTCGGATAAATATCATCACCAAATGGCTGACATAACGTACTGGCAACGGTATGCCAGTGAACGGCATCTTCTTTAAAACCATAATAGGGAGTGAGATCAAATCCGCCACCAAACCACCAGATGGGGGATTCACCTTCTTTTTCTGCAATGAAAAAGCGTACATTTGCATGACTGGTCGGAACATAAGGGTTCAGGGGATGAATAACAAGAGAAACGCCCATTGCCTGATAGCTGCGCCCCGACAGTTCAGGGCGGTGAGCGGTTGCTGAGGAAGGCAGAGAATCCCCTGAGACATGGGAAAAGTTCACTCCTGCCTGCTCAAAAACCTTACCCGATGTTAAAACCCGGCTGCGTCCACCACCCCCTTCTTCTCGCTGCCAGCACTCTTCTATGAAATGGGAATGATCATCCAGACGTTCAAGTTGTTTACAGATTTCATCTTGTAATGAGAGGAAAAAATTCTTAACTTGAGATATATTAGCTATATTCATTTCTGCTTTCATTCTGGTTAGTTTATGGCTATAGGCAGTATACCTGTTAGTATCAATGAACGCATTTTCATATTGATTCTGAAATGAAAGTAGTGCTTATTGACATTGAACTAATTGCTTATTGAACAGGCTGGCTAACTATGGAAATTAGAGTATTTCGGCAAGAAGATTTTGAAGCCGTTATCACACTTTGGGAGCGTTGTGATTTGATTAATCCCGGTGATGATCCGGAACTCGATATTGAGCGTAAATTAACTCATGATGCTGATTTATTTCTGGTTGCTGAAGTGGCTGGAGAAGTTGTCGGGACAGTAATGGGTGGCTACGATGGGCATCGAGGTCATGCTTATTATTTAGGTGTTCATCCCGAATTCAGAGGGAGGGGCATTGCTAATGCATTGGTTTCCCGCCTTGAAAAAAAATTATTGGCTAGAGGCTGCCCCAGTATCTTAATCATGGTTCCAGAAGAGAATGATGCGACAATTTGTATGTGTGAAAAAATGGAATACGATTATTGGGGACAGGAGCATGCTATATTTAATAAGCGCCTAATTATTGCTTAAATATCAATGGTAACTGGCTGAAATAGATTATCTGTTCGGCCATTAATGGTATCTTCTTCAGAAGGTTTAGTAGATTTCTTGCTATTTTCTTTATTATATGATTAAGTCCAGACTGATATTTGATTTTTTTGATGGTATGTTTTGATATTAAACTATTTTTCTCTGTATTTTTAGGAATGATTGCAACTCTGACTTTCTCATGGTTAGTCTTAAATAAATGGTAATGGTATTTAAGTGATAATTTTTGGTTTTTTATCAAAACTTTCCAATTAGGTAGAGAAAGGTTACAGATTATATTGTTATTTTCAATCCTGTATGTTTTTTTATTATGCTGAATAATAATGTTTTTTCTTATATCATTTCTTAGATATAGAATTTGGGGTGTTGCTGTATTTGTCATAACCTGTGTTGTTAAAAAACTATTTATTACAACAGGGGAAATTGAAAAATCAATAAATAATATTGGAAGCATTTTCGCCACCATGGGGTTTAACAATTGGTTTATATTTATTCCATAGTCAATATGATATTGGTGTTTTTGTAAACGATCTTATAACAGGATTATAAAATTATGCTGTTATTTATTTTTTTACATACCTCTGTATCAAGAAGGTAGTTTATTTATAATTATCTGAAGGATATTGTGAATAATAAGACGGTAAGATAAACAAAGGTAACAAGTTGTGATGAAAAGATATTCTATATTTAACTTATTTTTTAAAAAAAGGATTATGGCACTCAGTGGCCTTATAGGGAGCTCACTGTTATTAACAGCCTGTGCAGGAACATCTGGATTTTCATGGTCTTCCCTGTCTCCCTCCAATTGGTTCAGTCATGCTTTGGAGGTATCTGAATTGGGAATAGGGGGAGTCAACAAACAAACCGATATGAACTTATCGGCTATTAAGCAGGGGCTGGATAATCGATATCGTCTGCGTAGCGGCATGGAGATTAAAAATGGCAAATTATTCAGTGTAGTACAGGGAATGGAAGCGGGGCAGGTCAGAATTGAATTATCGGGTCAGAACCATGGAAAAGTGGATAAGATTATTATTCTGGATGAAAAGGTGAAAACTATTTGGGGAACAAAAATAGGAATGCCTTTCTCCACTGTGTATGACAAAGCTTATGGCTCCTGCCATCATTCCGGTGATTCAACTATGCAGCAGAAGGTTATCTGTGTTGCTCCCCAAAGCCGAAATATCAGTTATGTATTTACTGGCATATGGAATGGCTCGGAAGAGTTGATGCCTCCAGATGATGTGCTGAGAACATGGAAAGTTTCTGGCATTATCTGGAAAGCCAAATAAAAATACAGGTAGTATTTTAAAGATAATCTCCCGGCCTACTGAATCATCTTCAGGTCGGGAGTTAATTCCTTCTCCCTCATTTAGTAACCCTATATTTTTTATAGCTTATCTCGTTTTATCATTTCTCATGAAAATTCGGTATATAAAACAGGGGTTAGTTAACTATCCTGTTATAAATATTCTGGATACAGTATGGATAAATTATTGTTAAAAAACTCTTGCTGAATAGCTTGACGGGTAAGGTTTGAATGAAGGGTTTGGCCGGATTACTGAGTAACTCTGATAAAAATCTGCTTCAACACGGGCAGTGTAATGGCGCACTTTTGCTAAAAGGGTGCCAATAATGTTTATTGCATCCACTAAACGAGTATTACCCGGATTTGGGCTGAGTCTGGGTTGTAGCCTGCTTTATATCTGCCTGATTTTGTTATTGCCATTAAGCGCTTTAGTCGTGCAGCTTTCCAGCATGACATGGGAACAATATTGGCAGGTCATTGCGAATCCACAGGTTGTTGCAGCTTATCAGGTGACTTTACTGGCGGCGGCTGTTGCCAGCTTATTCAATATGTTTTTCGGAATGCTCATGGCATGGATACTAACCCGTTATCGTTTTCCCGGCCGCAATCTGCTTGATGGATTAATGGATTTACCCTTTGCGCTACCGACAGCAGTGGCTGGGCTAACGCTGGCAACTCTGTTTTCTGCAACCGGATGGTATGGTTCCTGGCTTGCTCATTTTGATATTAAGGTCGCAAATACCTGGCTGGGCATTGCGGTTGCAATGGCATTCACCAGCCTGCCTTTTGTTGTTCGTACTGTTCAGCCGGTACTTGAAGAATTAGGCCCTGAATATGAAGAAGCCGCTCAGACATTGGGAGCGAACCGCTGGCAGACTTTTCGGCGGGTTATCCTGCAAGAAGTCTCTCCTGCATTGATGGCAGGCACGGTGCTTTCTTTCACGCGTAGTCTGGGAGAATTCGGAGCAGTCATTTTCATTGCGGGAAATATTGCGTGGCAAACCGAAGTAGCTTCCCTGATGATTTTCGTCCGGTTGCAGGAATTCGATTATCCCGCAGCTAGTGCAATTGCGTCCGTGATTCTGGCGGTATCACTGTTATTGCTGTTTAGCGTCAATTTATTGCAAAGTCGCTTTGGCAAGCGGATCGGAGGGCGCTAATGACTGAATTTTCTGAATATACGCAGGTACAGCGCCCCTCAATAAACTGGGGGAAATGGTTACTGATTGGAGCGGGAATTGTTATCTCCGTCCTGTTTCTGGTCATTCCGATAGCGTGGATTTTTCTGACTGCTTTTTCACAGGGAGTTGATATCCTTGCCCAGAATCTTTTTGACTCCGATATGCTTCATGCTATCTGGCTGACCGTGCTGATTGCTTTGATTACAGTTCCTATCAATCTGATTTTTGGAGTCGTCACCGCATGGCTGGTCACTCGCTTCCAATTCCCCGGCAGGCAACTGTTGCTGACATTAATTGATATTCCATTCGCGGTTTCACCTGTTGTGGCTGGGTTGCTTTATCTGCTGTTTTACGGTGCTAACGGTTGGATGGGGGAGTGGCTGGGGGATTATGACATCCAGCTAATGTTTTCATGGCCGGGTATGGTGCTGGTCACAGTGTTTGTTACCTGTCCGTTTGTTGTCCGTGAATTGGTGCCGGTAATGCTGAGTCAGGGCAGTCAGGAAGATGAAGCGGCAATATTATTGGGTGCTTCCGGCTGGCAAATGTTCTGGCGTGTAACTCTGCCAAATATTCGTTGGGCATTACTGTATGGCATTGTTTTAACGAATGCACGGGCAATTGGTGAATTTGGTGCGGTATCCGTGGTATCCGGTGCGATCAGAGGAGAAACGTACACATTACCTTTGCAGGTTGAACTGCTTTATCAGGATTACAACACGGTTGGTGCATTTGTGGCGGCGGCTTTATTGGCAGTTATGGCAATTATTACCCTGATTGTCAAAAGTGCTTTGCAGTGGCGTTTGAGTCGTTAATAGCGTTTGAATCGTCAGTATATGAAGGTCAGGAGCACAGGAGCAGGATATGAGTATTGAAATCAGCGAAATCAGTAAATCTTTTGGTCGTGTTCAAATACTGAATGATATATCACTGAATATTGATTCTGGTGAAATGGTGGCTTTGCTTGGCCCATCCGGCTCCGGCAAGACGACACTACTGAGGATTATCGCTGGGCTTGAACAGCAGAGTGCAGGGCACTTGAAGTTTCACGGCAAGGATGTCAGTCAGGTACATGCAAAAGATCGGCAGGTTGGTTTTGTTTTTCAGCATTATGCTCTGTTTCGTCATATGAGCGTGTTTGATAACGTTGCTTTTGGGTTAACTGTGCTTCCCCGACGCCAGCGACCTACCCGAGAGGCACTTCGCCGGAAAGTAATGTCATTACTTGATATGGTGCAGTTATCTCATCTTGCAGAGCGCTATCCGTCTCAGCTTTCTGGCGGGCAGAAACAGCGGGTTGCACTGGCAAGAGCACTGGCTGTTGAGCCACAGATCCTTCTACTGGATGAGCCGTTTGGTGCTCTGGATGCACAGGTTCGAATGGAATTACGCCGTTGGTTACGCCAGCTTCATGAAGAACTGCAATTTACCAGTGTATTTGTCACTCATGATCAGGAAGAGGCAATGGAAGTTGCTGATCGGATTGTAGTCATGAATCAGGGTGCCATAGAGCAGGTTGGCACACCACAGCAAGTATGGAAAGAGCCGGAAAGCCGTTTTGTACTGGAATTTATGGGCGAAGTGAATCAGTTAAATGGTGAGGTCAGAGGCTCTCAGTTGTGGGTTGGCGGAAAAGTTTTTCCACTGGAGGTGAAACCACTGCATCAGGGAAATGTTGATGTATTTCTGCGCCCGTGGGAGATGAATCTCAGCACACAGCAAACATCATCCTGCCCTTTGCCTGTTAAAGTGACGGAAGTCAATCCGCGAGGGCATTTTTCGCTATTGTCTGTTCAGCCGGTGGGTTGGGGAGATGGTAGTTTATCGATTATCTGGCCGGATAGCTCATCCGTTCCTGTTCGGGGAAGCCGGTATTTTATGGGAGGCAAAGGCGCTCGCCTTTATGAAGGAAATGCACCGCTAAAAGTATTAAAACTCGCCGAATCCGCTTAATTTTTCATTATTCTTATCACATTGGTTTTCCCTGTCTTCTTGAAGAAAACAGGGTTTTTTTATTTAAGAGCTTGCGACAGTTTTCTGAATACGATTATTCTGTTGCCTATTCTCATATGTGATTCAGGTAATGCGGTGGCAAGCTTAGAAAATTTTATCGGTAATACTCCGTTGGTAAAATTACAACGAGTTACTGAAAGTGTTGATGCAGAAGTTTGGGTGAAACTGGAGGGCAATAACCCTGCTGGCTCAGTAAAAGACAGGGCCGCTCTTTCAATGATCCAACAAGCTGAATTGCGCGGAGAGATCTCACCGGGTGATGTTCTGATTGAGGCCACAAGCGGCAACACAGGCATTGCACTGGCTATGATTGCAGCAGTAAAGGGTTATCAGCTTAAGCTACTGATGCCTGAAAATATGAGCCTTGAGCGTCAGGCATCAATGCGGGCTTATGGTGCCGAGCTAATTCTGGTCAGTAAAGAATTGGGAATGGAAGGCGCCAGAGATTTGGCACAAAAAATGGAGTTGAATGGCGAAGGTAAAGTACTTGATCAATTTAATAATACAGATAATTCGTTGGCACACTTCAAAACAACAGGGCCGGAAATTTGGCAGCAGACACAGGGGCGAATTACCCACTTTGTTTCCAGCATGGGCACAACAGGTACTATTACCGGTGTGAGCCGTTACCTGAAATCTCAATCAGATAATATACAAACTATAGGGCTACAACCGGCAGAAAACAGCCATATTCCCGGTATTCGACGCTGGTCCCCCGCATACATGCCCGGAATTTATCAAAAAGAGCTAGTGGATCAGATACTGGATATTAACCAGAATGAGGCGGAAACGATGATACGTTTGCTGGCACAGAAAGAAGGTATTTTTTGTGGAGTTAGCTCTGGTGGAGCAGTATCCGGTGCGTTACGTATTGCGGCTGAAAACCCGGGGGCAATAATTGTGGTAATTATTTGCGATCGCGGTGATAGATATTTATCTACTGGTGTGTTTAATTAATTTTTTTACTGATTCCAAAATGAATGATTAAAAGAGTGAAACCCATTTTTGGACTCTTTACAAAGAAACCGCCCTGTTTTATCAGATATTTTTATGCTTACCTGATAAAACAGAGACGATCCATATACAGTTTACAAGTGATTTATGCAGTTACTTCTTGATTCGCATTATAACAGACTCACCAACGACCACAGATCCACTGACTTTAGATAATTCTTTGATTTCATCCATATTAGAAATAACAACAGGAGTTAAGGTTGACTTAGCTCTTTCTTCCAGAAATGCTAAATCAAACTCTAAAACCAGATCACCTTTCTGCACCCGCTGGCCTTCTTCGGCAATTCGTTTAAAGCCTTCACCTTTCAACTCAACGGTATCAATGCCGAAGTGAACGAACAGCTCTACCCCGCTATCGGACTCGATAGAGAAAGCGTGATTAGTTTCGAAGATTTTACCAATGGTGCCATCAACAGGAGAGACAATCTTATTACCTGTAGGTTTGATAGCAATACCATCACCTACAATCTTTTCCGCGAAAACAACATCCGGAACATCTTCGATATTAACTATCTCACCTGATAATGGGGCGATAATTTCAATACTGCCGCTGTTTTTTTTATCATCTGAAACTAATGATTTCAGTTTATCAAGCAGACCCATAAATCTTCTCCTAATTGTTTTAATGGGACCGTGTACTGGCTAAGGTGCTGTCTTGGTCAATTTACTCAGCAGAGCGTTTTCTCTCTGATAAAGGTATCAACCAATTCCATCAACTCCTGTGCAGTTGGCTGAGTTAAGGCCTGTTCCGCCAGCGCTTTTGCATCACCGTAATTCGCATTACGGATGATTTTCTTAATGCGTGGAATTGATATTGCACTCATACTGAATTCATCCAATCCCATGCCCAGAAGCAATAGTGTAGCACGTTCATCTCCAGCCAGCTCACCGCACATGCCTGTCCATTTACCCTCTGCGTGTGAGGCGTCAATCACCTGTTTGATCAGGTTCAGTACAGCTGGTGACATCGGGTTATAAAGATGAGAGATCAGCTCATTACCACGGTCTACCGCAAGAGTATACTGAGTTAGATCGTTTGTCCCAATACTAAAAAAGTCAACTTCTTTTGCAAGATGTTTAGCCATGGTTGCAGCAGCAGGCGTTTCAACCATAATGCCGACTTCAATCGACTCATCAAACGCCTTATTTTCATTGCGTAGCTGTTCTTTAAGCATCATCAGTTCTGCTTTCAGTTCCCGGATTTCTTCAACAGAAATAATCATTGGGAACATGATACGCAGTTTACCAAATGCAGAGGCTCGCAGAATAGCACGCAACTGAGAATGTAATATTTCTTTGCGATCCAGACAAATACGGATTGCCCGCCAGCCAAGGAATGGGTTCTCTTCTTTGGGCAGGTTCATGTAAGGCAGCTCTTTATCACCACCGATATCCATCGTGCGGATAATAACGGCCTGATTACCCACTGACTCAGCAACAGCCTTATAGGCTTCAAACTGCTCTTCTTCAGTGGGCAGAGAATCGCGATCCATAAACAGGAATTCGGTGCGGTATAAACCCACGCCTTCCGCTCCATTACGCTCTGCACCTGCGATATCACGGACTGTACCGATATTGGCACAGACTTCTACCTGATGACCATCCAGCGTAATGGCAGGTAAATCCTTCAGTTTTGCCAGTTCGGTTTTTTCTGACAGATATTCATTTTTTATTTTTTTGAGTTGTTCAATTTCAGTATCAGATGGATCTACGTAGATATGATTATTAACAGCATCCAGAATAAGGTAACTGCCGTTTTTAATCTGAGTTGTTGCGTTGCTTGTCCCGACAATCGCAGGCAGCTCCAGAGAACGCGCCATAATTGAAGTGTGAGATGTCCGGCCACCTAAATCGGTAATGAACCCCAGCACGTTATCCAGATTGAGCTGTGCGGTTTCAGAAGGTGTCAGGTCATTTGCAACCAGAATAACTTTTTCTGCAATGGAGCCTAAGTCAATAATCGGCATACCCAGAATATTTTTCAGCAGGCGTTTGCCAATATCACGAACATCGGCCGCACGCTCTTTCAAATATTCATCATCCAGCTCTTCCAGTGCCTTGGCCTGATCTTCGATCACAGAGTGAACAGCGGCATCTGCTGTAGCCAGATTTTTCTTTATCAGCGTAACTATTTCCTGTTCCAGTTCCTCATCTTCCAGCAACATGATGTGGCCTTCGAAGATTTCAGCTTTTTCTGCCCCCAGATTTTTTTCGGCTGTATTTCTGATGACGTCTAGCTGAGCAGAAGCTTTATCCCGGCCTTGTTTAAAACGGGAGATCTCTTGTTCGACCTGTTCAGGGATGATTTTTTTATGATTGATGATGATGGGGTCTTCTTTCAGCAACAACGCCTTACCGAAAGCAATACCGGGTGATACTAAGATGCCTGAAATCATACTATATGACCTTAACTGCGGGTGATTATATTTCATTGCGCCTTCAGAGGCAGGCTCTAAATATCCCCAGATATTGTACTCTGGGGATGGAACTAGATGAAATAGTCTGGCTTATACGTGGATGATTATTCCAATTCACCCATCAATTTCACTAAATGTTCAACAGCCTGCTGTTCATCTTCACCTTCAGCAGAGATTGTAACAACAGTTCCTTGAGTCAGTCCCAGCGTTTGCAGTTTAAACAGACTTTTCGCACTGGCAGATTTGCCGCCGGAAGTAAGAGTAATATCAGAAGAAAAACCCTTTGCTTCTTTGACAAATTGTGCAGCAGGGCGAGTATGAAGGCCATTTGGTGCAGTAATAGTAACTTCTTGCTGGAACATAGTATTTCCTCAATAACTTAAATTTTCGTTGGTAAGCCAAGAGAATACTAAAACTAGTTTAGCTGGATTAATCCTGACTTGTACAACCGTTAAATTAATAATGATATAAGCCTTTACTCTTTCAGCGTGTCATTTAGCGGCTTTATATATTTTCGGCCTTGATGTAACACTAAATTCATAGATATAAAATGCATTAAATCATTATCAAAAAATTAACATATTTGATGCCGCTCTATTGTTGATTGGATGTTAATACACATTAACCCAATATGAGTTGAACCAAACAAGATTTTTTATCCCAGTCTGGCGATTAATTTCGTGCATCAAAATAATTACTGGTTAAATACTAAAGCTACCTGAATAAATCATCTAGGAAAGCTTTAAACTTTGATCTGATGCACAAAAAAGCACCCTGGAGATGCTTTTTTGTCAATAAAATTGAAAAGGGAATTAAGCGAAGGTTTAATCGCTTGCTAAATCAGCAAACAGAGCTGTGCTCAGGTAACGCTCAGCAGAAGAGGGCAGAATGACAACAATATTCTTATCCTGATACTGCTCTTCCTGCGAGAGCTTAATGGCCGCAGCAACAGCAGCGCCGGAAGAAATTCCAGAAAGAATTCCTTCTTTTTCAGTAACTTCACGAGCTATTTCGATGGCTTCTTCGTTACTGATTTTAAATACACGGTCAACTAATGTTAAATCCAGGTTATCAGGGATAAAACCTGCACCAATTCCCTGAATTTTGTGCGGACCCGGTTTCAGTTCCTCACCGGCCAGTTTTTGGCTGATGACTGGTGAATCTTCCGGCTCTACGGCAACAATTGTTACCTGTTTACCCTGTGTTTTTTTCAGATAGCGGGCAACACCGGTAATAGTGCCACCTGTACCTACACCAGCGACAAAAACGTCAACATTTCCATCGGTATCTTCCCAAATTTCCGGGCCGGTCGTTTTTTCGTGGATTTCAGGATTTGCCGGGTTGCTGAACTGCTGTAGCAGCACATAACGTTCAGGAGCACTGTCATGGATCTCATTCGCTTTATCGATAGCGCCTTTCATACCTTTAGCGCCTTCGGTCAGGACTAAATTTGCTCCCAGTGCTTTTAACAGCTTACGGCGTTCTAAACTCATGGTTTCCGGCATTGTTAATGTCAGTTTGTAGCCACGAGCAGCTGCGACATAAGCAAGAGCAATACCTGTATTACCACTGGTCGGTTCGATCAGTTCTTTATCCTTTGTCAGAACGCCACGCTTTTCTGCATCCCAAATCATGTTGGCACCGATGCGGCATTTCACACTGAAACTTGGGTTACGGGACTCTATTTTGCCCAGAATACGACCATTGCCGAAATTTTTCAGGCGTACCAGCGGAGTGTGACCGATGGTCAACGAATTATCTTCATAAATTTTGCTCATTGTCCGATTGCCCTTAAGATGCTCATGAATTGTGATTAATTAACCATACGCGAACAGCTTATGAATGGAAATAAAGTTTCAGTCTATTCTTATTATATAAAAGAATATTTAACGATTTCTTAAAGCATGCTGAGCGCGATAACGATCAACCCACATCGCGGTAGCACCACAAACCGCAACAGGCATAATGAACAGATTAATGATCGGTATCATCGTTAATATACTTACAGCCGCACCAAATTGAAGGTTGTCAATTTTGTCTTGTCGCAGGGTATTACGCATACCTGAAAAACTGACTTTATGGTTATCAAAAGGATAATCACAATATTGGATAGCCAGCATCCAGGCACTGAAAATAAACCAGAGAACGGGGGCAACGGTCTGCCCGATACCCGGAATAAAGTACAATAATAATAGAGCGAGAGCGCGTGGAAGGTAGTAGAGGATTTTGACTATCTCACGTTTCAGAATACGGGGAGTATCCTGCAGTAAATCAAGAATGCCGGTGTCCGGTGCGGGGATACCCGTTAATTGTGATTCCAGTTTCTCTGCTAATAATCCGTTAAAGGGTGACGCAATAAAATTTGCCAGTGTGCTGAAAAAATAGGTAAAAATCAGCAAAACAGAAATAACAGCCAGCGGCCATAATAAATAGCTGAGCCACTGCATCCAGTCGGGTATTTTATCGAGAGCCCATTGTATCCAACCATCCATTTTCTGGTATAACCACCAGAAAGCACCGCCAATCAATAAGATATTAGCCAGTAAAGGCAATAAAACGAATCTTTTGATGCCCGGGCGGGTTACCAGATGCCAACCTTGTACAATATAATGAAATCCGCCTAAGTGTTTTGGCAATTTTGTCGAATTCGTCATATTTTCTTATTCTCTCCTGTGTGATTGAGACGGTATGATATAGGCAGCATTTTCCACTGACCAGTGGTTTTATGTGTAAAAAATACTCGAAAAACAGGGGGTATCTCTCTTTATGATAAGAAAAGTACGTCGAGGCTTGCACTTGTGCTATTTGACAAATACTCTTATCTAAAGAATATTCAGCCGTGGTGGCAATTAATTTAAACAACAGAGATAGCAATGATGCAGGATTTGCGTCTGATATTAATCGTTGTTGGTGCGATAGCCATAATAGCTTTGCTATTACATGGGTTGTGGACCAGCCGTAAAGAGCGTTCGTCACTCTTTCGTGATCGCCCAGTGAAACGTCGTAAGCAGGAGCGTCAGAAAGAGTCAGAGGATAATGATGGCGATGAGCTGTTTGATAATTCGTCAAATTCACCTGTTCATGAATCAGCAAAATCTCGTCGTGAACATCGTGAAGAGCCGGTTATTGAGCGTAGTGCACCTGATTTGTCAGAAGTAACATCGGATAATGGAATTGATCCTTTACTCTCAAAACAGCAACCTGAAGCGTCAGTGGAACAAGTAAAAGCCACTGATGAAAGCCAGAAAGAATCACAGCTTGGTCTGTTTGAATCTGCTGAGCAAAATAGTGCGGAAGGTATGGAAACAGAGGCTGTCAGTGAACAGTCTGAGCTGGAAAATGCCGCGAAAGCTGAAGTTGAGCAAGCTAAAAAAGAGACTGTGCTGGTACTGCACGTAGCAGCTCATCATGGTCAGGAGCTGAATGGCGAAGTATTGCTTCAGAGCATTTTACAGTCTGGTTTCCGTTTTGGGGATATGAATATTTTCCACCGTCATATGAATCCATCGGGTAGCGGAGCTGTGTTGTTCAGTCTGGCTAATATGGTTAAGCCGGGGTCATTTGATCCAGAGCGTATGACAGATTTCAGTACTCCGGGGGTCTCCATGTTTATGCTCGTTCCTTCATATGGTGATTCTAATCAGAACTTTAAACTGATGTTGCAGGCAGCACAGCGTATTGCTTCTGATGTGGGAGGCGTTGTATTAGACGCTGAGCGTAAGATACTGACACCGCAAATGATCGAAAATTATAAGGCACGTATTCGTAATACACTCAGTGCTCAGGAATAAATTTTCTTTTTAATATTAAACCCTCGACTAGTTCGGGGGTTTTTCATCTCTGGTGAAAAAATCATGAAAAATATTACTCAAAAAATTAACGAACTAAGAACAACATTGCGTCATCATGAGTATTTATACCATGTGATGGATGCACCAGAGATCCCTGATGCGGAATATGATCGCTTAATGCGGGAGTTAAAATCACTGGAAGAACAGCATCCGGAACTGATTACAGCGGATTCACCTACCCAAAGGGTCGGGGCTGCGCCATTAACTGCGTTTGAGCAGGTTCGTCATGAAATTCCGATGCTGTCTCTGGATAACGTATTTGATGAAGAAAGTTATCTGGCATTTGATAAACGTGTCCGTGACCGCCTGAAAGATAGCCGGGAGCTGGTATTTTGCTGCGAACTTAAACTTGATGGTCTGGCTGTCAGTCTGCTGTATGAAAACGGCGAATTAGTACAGGCAGCTACTCGTGGCGATGGGACTACGGGGGAAAATATAACCGCTAACGTTCGTACAATCCGCGCCATTCCTCTGCGTTTGAAAGGAGACAATATCCCTGCTCGTGTTGAGATACGTGGTGAGGTCTTTATGAAGCAGGCTGGTTTTGAAAAACTTAACGAAGAAGCGCGCCGCACTGGTAATAAAGTATTCGCTAACCCACGTAATGCCGCAGCCGGATCACTACGCCAACTCGATCCGCGTATTACCGCCAAACGTCCACTGACTTTTTATTGCTATGGTATTGGCATTATTGAAGGCGAAGGTTTTGAAAACGGAAGGCTGTCAGCAAGCCATTACGGACATTTGATGCAGTTCAGAGAGTGGGGGCTTCCGGTTAGTGACAAAGTGAAATTATGTCAGGGAACCGGGCAAGTATTAGACTTTTACCGTCAGATAGAGCAGCAGCGGCCTGAACTGGGTTTCGATATTGACGGTGTTGTTATCAAAGTGGATTCCCTTGAATTGCAGGAAACTCTAGGGTTTGTAGCCAAAGCGCCTCGCTGGGCAACAGCATTTAAGTTTCCGGCACAGGAACAGATAACGATCGTGCGGGATGTTGAGTTTCAGGTAGGGCGTACCGGCGCAATTACACCCGTTGCACGTCTGGAGCCGGTACAGGTTGCAGGAGTAACTGTCAGTAATGCCACACTGCATAATGCAGATGAAATTGAGCGTCTGGGGCTGCGCATCGGTGATACCGTTATTATCCGTCGTGCCGGTGACGTTATTCCGCAGGTTGTTGGTGTCATTCAGGAACAAAGACCAACAGAGAGTCAGGAAGTCATTTTTCCGCAACATTGTCCGGTTTGTGGCTCTGATATCGAGCGTGTTGAGGGAGAAGCGGTAGCACGTTGTACTGGCGGGTTATTCTGTGGCGCGCAGCGTAAAGAAGCGCTAAGGCATTTTGTTTCCCGCCGAGCAATGGATGTGGATGGAATGGGTGAGAAAATTATTGAGCAGTTGGTTGATAAAGAATATGTCAAAACGCCAGCTGACCTTTTCCGTCTTACCGCTGGGAAATTAACCGGACTTGAGCGAATGGGGCCAAAATCTGCTCAGAATGTGGTGAATGCGCTGGAAAAATCCAAGAAAACAACCTTTGCCCGTTTCATGTATTCTCTGGGAATTCGTGAAGTAGGCGAAGCGACTGCTGCTAATTTAGTTGCTCATTTCGGCACACTGGAAAAATTGCGGGCGGCAGATACGCAAGCCCTGATAGCTGTTCAGGATGTGGGAGAAGTTGTTGCCAGCCATGTGGTTAATTTCTTTAATGAACCACATAATCAGGCAGTAATTGATGATCTCGTCAATAATATTGGTATCCACTGGGAATCGGTAGAAGCTGCGCAAGCAGCAGATACGGATAGTCCATTCGCTGGTAAAACGGTGGTATTAACCGGGTCATTAAACCGTTTATCCCGGGATGAGGCTAAAGACAAACTGGCTGCGTTAGGTGCTAAAGTTACAGGCAGTGTTTCCAAAAAAACTGATCTGGTGATTGCTGGTGAAGCAGCAGGCTCCAAATTAGTCAAAGCCACAGAGTTGGGAATAACTGTGATTGATGAAGAAGAAATGCTTCGTCTTTTAGGTGAGTAATCAAAGAGGACGATATTCTCAGGAAAGGTGCGATCAGAACTTTTACTAGTCAATATTGGTCGCTCCTTTAATGGAATATTCTGCATATATGATAGCCACACTCTGGCTAAAAGTGTGATCAAGTTTGCTAAACTGAAATTTGTTACATTCTGCACAATAAATTAATGTGATAATAATCACAATTTATTATTATGCATTGAGAAAACGCGATTATAAATTTGCACCTCGTCAGATTTGGAGTTCTTTTTATGTCTCATATTTTTCATTTTGTGCTCGCTTTAGTGGTCATTGGTGGCCTGGCGATTTTGGCGAGTAATAACCGGAAGGGTATACGAATTCGGTATATTATTCAGTTGATTGTCATTGAACTTGTTCTGGCTTGGTTTTTCCTGAATTCGAATGCCGGATTAGGGGTCGTCAAAGGGTTTGATAACCTATTTGTACATTTGTTGTCCTATGCCGCGCAAGGTACTAACTTTGTTTTCGGTGGTATGATTGACGCAAAACTGGCGTTTTTCTTCCTGAATGTACTCTGTCCTATCATTTTTATTTCCGCTCTGATTGGTATTCTGCAACACATTAAAATTCTGCCAATTGTCATTCGTGCGATTGGTACTGTTTTGTCCAAAGTTAATGGCATGGGGAAACTGGAATCTTTCAATGCGGTCAGTTCATTAATTTTGGGGCAGTCAGAGAATTTCATTGCTTATAAAGATGTTCTGGACAAAATGTCTGAGCGTCGAATGTACACTATGGCAGCAACAGCGATGTCTACAGTATCCATGTCTATTGTGGGTGCTTATATGACGATGCTGGATGCAAAATATGTGGTTGCAGCTCTGATACTTAATATGTTCAGCACCTTTATCGTCCTGTCCCTGATCAACCCTTACTCTGTTAAGAGTGAAGGGGATATTCATATGAGCAATTTGCATGAAGGACAAAGCTTCTTTGAAATGCTGGGTGAATATATTCTGGCTGGTTTCAAAGTGGCACTGATCGTATCAGCCATGTTGATCGGTTTTATTGCTCTGATTGCGGCTATCAATGCTGTTTTTGATATGATATTCGGTATTACATTTCAGGAAGTACTGGGTTATGTTTTCTATCCTCTGGCCTGGATTATTGGTATTCCTGCTGATGAAGCACTGAAAGTAGGCAGCATTATGGCGACCAAGCTGGTTTCTAATGAATTCGTTGCGATGCAGGGTTTACAGGAAATTGCAGGGCAATTGAGTGAACGTTCAAAAGGTATTCTGTCAGTATTTCTGGTTTCTTTTGCCAACTTCTCTTCTATTGGAATTGTCGCCGGAGCTATCAAGGGGCTGAATGAGAAACAGGGGAATACAGTTGCACGTTTTGGCCTGAAACTCTTGTTTGGTTCAACATTGGTGAGTTTCCTGTCCGCAGCAATTACCGGGCTGGTAATGAGTTTTTAAGTTCACAGCGATCTATGGTTTAGAAATGGCATCTACAAGGTGCCATTTTTTATATACAGTAAAGGGTTAAGTAATGAATAAAGAAAACCTGTTGGAAATTGCCAACACAGTGATGCCATTCGGAAAATATAAGGGCAGAATGTTAATTGATCTTCCCGAAGAATACCTGCTTTGGTTTGCTCGTAAGGGAGAATTTCCACAAGGAAAACTGGGGGCACTCATGGAAATGACCCTTGCAATTAAGATGGAAGGGCTGGATTCATTGGTAAAACCACTGAAAAAGTCTTAGCTAACTATAAGCTGGGTCAAATGGAGCCGTTGGTGATGAAATATCGATCAGGGCACCACTGTTATCTTTGATTAACAGGCGATGTTGCCCATAAGGTAAGTCGCGTGGTGTTTCGATAATATCCAGATTAAGTATTTTTGCTTTTGTAAAATAAGGTTCAACATCTTCAACAACAAAAGTGATAATCACACCCTGACAAGGCTTCTGATATGGTTCTGGAATAAATTCACTTGTTCTTAAAAAAGCAGAAACGTGCCCATGTAACTCAGAATGCATGGTTATAAACCAATCAGATTTATATTCAATATTGAAATTCAATAGATTAACAAATAGATTTTTTGTACTTATCAAGTCATCAGTCATAATATTAGTTAACATAGGGTATTACCTTTAAATAAGATTTTGACTAAGTTGGTTTGTGATTTATTTTTGGGCTGCTTTACCTGCTTGTACAGTTCATGATAGCTTACCTGTCATACACTTTTCAGTAATCTTTTGAATTTTAATCTCAATATTATTGAAAGTGTTATGCAGTTTGTAAGCAGGCCAAAAACAAGTCCATACCAAAAACCGACTAACCCCATTTTTTCGGTAATAAAGTCTGTTAACCCTAACGTAAAAGCCAGAGGAACACCGATAACCCAATAGCCAAAAATAGGAACATAGAAGACTACTTTTGTCTCATGAAATCCCCGTAATATACCCGCCAAAATGAAGTGAATCGTATCAATAAATTGAAAAATAAATAAAAACAGTGTAATCCCAATCGCGATTTTTATTACCAGCAGATCATTTGTATAAAGACCAATGATAGAGTCAACATACAGATAAAAAATAATTCCTAATAGAAAAGTAATAAGTACCCCTGATGTTAATGAAAGTAAACTAAAACGGAGTGTTGCTGCATAATCTTTTATAGCATTTAAGTAACTGATTCTCACTGTTGTAACCGAAGAAATTCCACCTCCAATAGTCAATACCATAGCGGTCATAATAAACATAATATTATGGGCTGCAATATACACTGGCCCCAGAGTTGCAATGCCAAGTGAAATGACATCGATAAAGATCGTTTCGACAAAGATTGCTAACCCACTTGGTATTCCAATAGCAAACAAATTTTTTAATTCTGGACTAAATTTAAGAGATAGCTTGACTCTGTACTTTTCATATCCTTTATTTTTTAAAAAGTAAACAATCAGCAAGACAGCACTGAAAGTATTGATCACTGCGGTTGTAATACCAGCACCTACTCCACCCATTTCAGGAACACCAAATTTACCGAAAACGAAAATATAGTTGAGTGGTATGTTCACAAGAAACGAAAAAATGGAAATATACATTGCTACTTTGGTATTTTCCAATCCCTGTAATAACGAGCGGAATACATTGAATATCATCAATCCTGGCACACCAAATGCCATCGCAGTAATATAATTTTTTGTAATATCTACAACATTTTCATCGATACCAATAAAATATAAAATCTGAACGGCTAATAATAAGAAAATGATAATAGGAACTGATAAAATCAGTGCGGCATAGATGTAATTATTAACACTTTCTTTAATTCCATCAGTGTCATTATTCGCTCTGTGTTTTGCAACATCAGCAGATAGCATTATAATAACACCGAACCCCAGAACAAAGATAGGGAACCAAATACTGCTACCTAAAGAGACAGCCGCAAGATCATTTGTTGAGTAGTGACCCGATACAATAGCATCTACAGCACTCATCGACATTCTGGCAAGCTGCGTTATTATAATAGGAGTTGATAATAAAAATAGATATTTAAATTCATTTAATAAAGTTGTTTTTTTCATAATATTCTTTATCAATTGTTTTTTTTGATTATTCTTAATGAATATTAATGTTAGTATGACTATTGAGCGGTTTTAGTGGTTTTTTATGGAGAGTTACTGCTGAATAATGGATAAAAAAACTAAAATATTTTATTGGGTATTATAAAACCAATGTATTTACGTTTATAAAGTCAAAGTTTATTATAATCACAAAATAGAAATTAATACAACATATTTACTGAGGTTTTTTTAAAAAATTACACGTATCAAGGTTGAATGAGTGGGTTGATTTAATTTATTGATAGTTGTATGAATTTATTATTGTAGATATCGATTTAAAGTTTGTAGTTTAATTTCCGTGATTGTGTTTTTAGGTGATAACTATTTTTCATTACCAAAGTAATTTGAAATTTATTAAAGTACTTTTTGTGTAACATTATCTTTAGATTTTTTTAATTATATTGCTTTCATTTATTTTACAAAAATACTATTTCAAGGTGATGATATGAATATTAATACAGTTTTATCTGATAAAAAAGAAAGTGTATCTCCTATTACCGTTTCCATACCAGATGGTGCTGATGTTATTGTTGGCCAGCATTGCTATCTGGTAGTCACAGTTAAATCCCCACAAATTAAATCTATTAAGAGTATTTCAATAGAAGTACCAAATAAAGACATAGTTGTGAAACAGGAAAAGGATTGGAAACTTATAGATGATGCTTCTGGGGAAGCTATATTTATGTTAGAGGTTGATGGTAAATTATTACCAAATACATCGATCAGCTATACGGTTCATGCCTATTCGGATACGAATGTAGATGTGGAGGGAATCACACCGCTGACAGTTGGTTACACTACAAAAAGAATGAAGAAGGATAGTGTTATTTTATTAAGTACAGACATAGAGATTCTTGCTACAACCGATATACCTAATCCTATCGATAATCCCAATACCAAATATAATGTTTATTCTGGAGTAATAACTGATGAGAATGGTAGTCCATTAAAAAATACTCAGGTAATAATATCATCACTATCAACACCACACTCAATACAGCTTGCTAATATCACAACAAACCCTATAAATGGTAATGCACCTGAAATTATTAAACCGCAAGAAAGAACGAATCAACCTGATTTTATTACTATCAATAGTGATGATAATGGAAATATTGAATTTCGTGTTTATGCAAAACAGTCTATGAGTGTAACAATTAAATTTACTACTGAAATATTTGGAGTAATTTATCCAACATATGTTGCATCCGCATATCTTGTTGCAGGTTATGGTAGTGATGGGCTTCTTCAGATTCCATCTATACTTGACATATCTTCAGGAGGAGTGGTTAAAAAAAGAATTGGCATTGAAAAATTTAGAGTAGGAGTTCCAAGTTATAGTTCTCCCGTGGCAGGAGATACTATTATCTTTTTAATTAAAGATGAAAATAATAAAGTCATCCAGCTTAAACCAACAAGTTATGTTGAATCCAGAGGAACAAACCTTGGTGGTCATAGTTTTACATTATCATATGAAAAAATACCATTTAATAAAAGATTAGAATTTTATTATCTAGTTGTTCTTATAGGAGGTTATGGTGTCTTTTCTAAGAAACTAAACGTTATCTTTGAAGATGATTCTGGAAATAAGGGAGGAACTGGAGGAACTGGAGGCCACAAAAACGACTGTGACAACGGTCTCTATAACAAAGTCGATGTAGATTCAAGTTATGAGGATGGGAAATTTAGTTTAAAAATAAAAAGTATCACACTGATTTGATTTGTTTAAATCGCCAGAAAGTTAGAAGAAAAGCAGGGCCGCCTTACTGGATTTGACCATAAGAAAAATCCCTGAAAACTTGCGCTTTCAGGGATTCAGAATTTTGGTGGAGCTAAGCGGGATCGAACCGCTGACCTCTTGCATGCCATGCAAGCGCTCTCCCAGCTGAGCTATAGCCCCACAAATGTGGCGTTCCGAATTAAGAGTATTTGGTGGAGCTAAGCGGGATCGAACCGCTGACCTCTTGCATGCCATGCAAGCGCTCTCCCAGCTGAGCTATAGCCCCAAATCAAAACTCTGTGGAACGGAGCGCATCATATGAAACCCGGAGAATTCTGTCAACGGATTCATTAGTATTCGTAGTGTAAGCGCTGAAAAATCCATCAGTAAAAAAGAAAGGCACGACAATATACTGTGTGCCTTTAACTCATTTCAGTCTGTTAATGCTAATTATTGCGCTTCACGCTGAGCAATATAAGCCAGAGCTTTATCAATACGAGAAAGTGAACGCGCCTGATTGATCGCGTGGATAGTGACATCAACACTAGGTGACTGACCAGCACCGGTAACAGCAACACGCAATGGCATGCCCACTTTACCCATTCCCACTTCCAGCTCATCAGCTGTTGCCTGAATTGCGTGGTGAATATTTTCAGGAGTCCATTCGGTAATTGCAGCCAGTTTAGCGCGTACAACTTCTAATGGCTGACGAGCAACCGGGCGCAGGTGTTTCTTCGCTGCGTCAGCATCAAACTCTGCAAATTCTTCATAGAAATAACGGCAGGAAGTGGCCATTTCTTTCAGTGTCTTGCAGCGCTCACCCAATAGTTTGATCAGCTCAGCTAACTCAGGGCCGGTACGGGTATCAATACCCTGTTGTTCAATATGCCATGCTAAATGAACGGCAACTTTTTCTGCTGGCAGGGTATTAATATAGTGATGGTTCAGCCATAACAATTTTTCAGTATTGAAAGCACTGGCTGATTTGCTGATAGCGTCAAGGCCGAACAGCTCAGTCATTTCTTCGATAGTGAAAATTTCCTGATCGCCGTGTGACCAGCCTAAACGAACCAGATAGTTCAACAAGGCTTCCGGCAGATAACCATCATCACGATATTGCATTACGCTGACTGCTCCATGACGTTTGGACAGTTTTTTACCATCATCGCCGAGGATCATCGAAACATGGGCATATTCCGGCACTGGTGCATTGAGTGCTTTCAGAATATTAATCTGACGTGGTGTGTTGTTGATATGGTCTTCACCACGAATAACGTGAGTGATTTCCATATCCCAGTCATCAATAACCACACAGAAGTTATAAGTGGGTGAACCATCAGTACGGCGGATGATCAAATCATCCAGTTCCTGATTGCTGAATTCAATCGGGCCACGGATGCTATCATTAAAAATTACAGAACCTTCCTGTGGGTTGCGAAAACGCACAACATGCGGCTCATCATGGCTATGTTTGCACTCGCTGTCACGGCAACGACCGTCATAACGAGGTTTTTCACCATTCGCCATCTGAGTTTCACGCAACTGCTCCAGGTGTTCTTTGGAACAGTAACAACGATAGGCTGTACCATTTACCAGCATTTCATCAATAACCTGATTATAGCGGTCGAAACGTTTGGTCTGATAATAAGGGCCTTCATCCCAATTCAGATTTAACCAGTTCATTCCGTCCATAATCGCATCAATGGCTTCTTGGGTTGAACGCTCCAGATCAGTGTCTTCAATACGCAGAACAAATTCACCTTTGTTATGGCGACTGTATAGCCAGGAATAAAGGGCTGTGCGTGCGCCACCAACGTGAAGATAGCCAGTAGGACTTGGCGCAAAACGGGTTTTTATTTTACTCATCGGGAGTTGCCTTAATGACGTTCTGTTTTTCAGAGAACGTTTTGGATGATTGAAGTAACAATTAAAATAACAATAGTGGGGGGCATTTTATCACTGGACTTCAATTCCTCAATGGCGTTAATGATAGGTTATTGAGAAAAGCTAAAATTCATTGTCTAAATGATAACCCAGTGTGACTATAATTGTTTCATTCTGTGTAATTTTGCGACGAACGGAAATTTTAGCAATAAAAACCGTTGACTCACTTCGAACTATCCCTATAATGCGACTCCATCACGACGGGGCGATTAGCTCAGTTGGTAGAGCATCTCCCTTACAAGGAGGGGGTCATCAGTTCGAATCTGGTATCGCCCACCACTCTCAGTGATAAGCTGAAAGGGGTAAGACCGTAGTGATAAAAAATGATTTCATGATTGGGCGATTAGCTCAGTTGGTAGAGCATCTCCCTTACAAGGAGGGGGTCATCAGTTCGAATCTGGTATCGCCCACCAATCATAAGTCAGTGATAGATGTTGTTACAGGTAATTAATCAGTAATAATCATCACGCAGTAATAGTCATCATGAAGTGGGCGATTAGCTCAGTTGGTAGAGCATCTCCCTTACAAGGAGGGGGTCATCAGTTCGAATCTGGTATCGCCCACCACTTCATTAGATTGTTCCGCAGTATCACATTGGTAGTTATGATAAATAGTAAGATGGGTCGTTAGCTCAGTCGGTAGAGCAGTTGACTTTTAATCAATTGGTCGCAGGTTCGAATCCTGCACGACCCACCATTTAGATATCAAAATCAGAATTACCTAATCGGGTCGTTAGCTCAGTCGGTAGAGCAGTTGACTTTTAATCAATTGGTCGCAGGTTCGAATCCTGCACGACCCACCATTTAGGTAGCCATGAAGTGGGCGATTAGCTCAGTTGGTAGAGCATCTCCCTTACAAGGAGGGGGTCATCAGTTCGAATCTGGTATCGCCCACCACTTCATCTAAATCCCCCAAGAACCCATTAGAAAATATAAAATCCAGTAAGATTTTGATTCACGTTTTATTTGTAACGTTGCTTGTTTATATAGCTAGTTCGTTATGTCAATAAAACAGCATTATCTTTAAGTGAAATCAGAATATGCTGTTTTCTAAATATGCTATTACGCTTTTAATCCATAACTTTTAAACTTTATCAATACCTTCTGCATTTCTTCGGGCGAAAGAACAGGAAGCCGTTCTGCAATATTCTCTACAGAATTTCCCATTACGGGGAGTATTTTCAAATAAAGCTGTGCCAATATCTCGACTTCGTTAGCCAGCCATAGTGCTTTTTCCAAACTGACTTCCATCGCAATCATACCGTGATGCTGCATTAACAGTGCCTTGCTGTGTCTGATCCCTGTTTTTACACTTTCTGCCAGTTTCTGTGTTCCGAAGGTTGAGTAGGGAATACACGGTACATGGTCTGTTCCTGTCACTGCCACCATATAATGAATTGCAGGGATGTCATGATTAAGAATAGAAACCGCAGTTGCATTAACAGCATGATTATGTACAACAGCATTTAATTCAGGGCGCGCCTGATAGCAGGATAGGTGAAAGTGCCATTCGCTTGAGGGAATTTTATCTGGCTCTGCTTTTCCAGAATAATTTATGTGGACAATTTGCTCTGGAGTCAATTTTTCATAGGAGACTCCGCTGGGGGTGATAAGAAATCCATCTTGATAGCGGGCACTAATATTACCAGATGTGCCTTGGTTTAAACCCAGCGCACTCATCTTAAGGCAAGTTTCGATAATTGCTTGGGAAATATGTTCTCTACTTACTGTCATAAGAAATAATCATTATAAATTTTGTGGATATAAATCAGGAAAAAGCATACGCAAGCCTTCTGCACTGGCATCACAAATTCCACGTTCTGTAATCAATCCGGTAACTAATTCTGCCGGGGTAACATCAAAAGCATAATTCCCGCAAACCGTTCCCTGAGGTACTGTATTGACCCAATGGTGTTTCCCTTCAGCAGTTATTCCGTAGACATGGGATTGTTCATCGCCTGAACGTTGCTCAATAGGGATCTCTTTTACGCCATCCCAGACGGTAAAATCTAATGTTGGTGAGGGTAAGGCAACATAAAATGGTACCTGATTCGCTTTTGCAGCCAGTGCCTTAAGGTAAGTGCCAATTTTATTACACACATCCCCTCTTGCAGTTGTCCGGTCTGTACCGACGATGCACATATCCACTTCGCCATGCTGCATCAAATGTCCACCGGCATTATCAGCGATTAAAGTATGAGGTACACCATGAGAGCCTAATTCAAAAGCCGTCAGCCCTCCCTGATTACGGGGGCGAGTTTCATCAACCCAGACGTGAATTTTGATACCCGCATCATGCGCCATATAAATGGGTGATAATGCTGTTCCCCAATCCACAGTTGCCAGCCATCCGGCGTTGCAGTGCGTTAATATATTGACTACTTCGCCTGCTGATTTTTTTGCAGCAATTTCCTGTATGATTTTTAAGCCATGCTCACCAATTTTATGACACAGCTCGACATCTTCATCTGCAATTTCTTTGGCAATACGATAAGCAGTTTCTACACGGTGAGTGGAGGATGTGCTTTTTAAGGCCTGATATGTGCGATCCAGCGCCCATTTTAAGTTAATGGCAGTTGGTCGGGTTTTCACTAAAAAATCATAAGCTATTTGCAGATTTTCATTACTGCTATTTTGACGCATTGCCAGTGCCATACCATACGCAGCAACTGCGCCAATTAAAGGAGCACCTCTCACCCACATATCTTTGATGGCTATTGCAGCATCCTGAAAGGTATTCAATTGAATAACTTTTAACTCAAAAGGTAATTTAGTTTGGTCGAAAATTTCGACAGTATATCCATCGTCAGCAAGCCAAACAGAGCGATAATGGATTCCATTAATTTTCATCTCAGTTTCTTAACCTTATGTGATATGACGTTTAATTTGTGAAAAATTTTGGTACTTATGTTTGTTGACAATTAACTCACGTGCCAGTTTTAGTGCCTGTTTTTCACAATCGGCTCGTAGTTTCGGATCACTAATCTGTTTAAAATCAGCAACACCGGCGAAGCCTATAATGCGTCGATTAATTTCAAGCCCGGCATAAACCAGAGTTTCTTCGAATAAATTGGAGAAAAAATCATCTTGAGCCGCTTTAAGGAATGATGAGCTGAAAACGCCTTGTTGGTAAATAGTGACAGGATAGGCTTCTCCGATTGTTTTTTCATTCCATAATTGACGAAAACGACGTTCAAATACTGCCCATGTTGTTTCAATTTGCGCGAAGAGCCATGACTGATAATCAGTACATTGTTCTTTATTTTCCCGCAGGGCCGGTTGGGCAAAATAAGCCATAAACAGATTACCGACATAATTGCCTATGTCGAATGCCATTGGGCCCATAAAGCTAAATTCTGGATCAATCACCTTTGTGGAATCGGGTGTCACCATAATGGAGCCTGAATGGAGATCCCCATGCAACAATGCCTGTGATTCACTCATAAATTTGAATTTATACTGCATTGCAGTTTGGATCATCGCCTGGTCCTGCCAAACGGCATGAATATCATGATCAAGCTGAGGGGAAGTCCAGCTATTTCTTTCAGAATTAAAATAGGGTTCAGTGAAGATCAGGTCTTCAGTGATTTTACAAAGTTCATGATTATTGGAAAAACGGCTTACCAGCTCTTTTTTTTCCTTGCTGTCCATGCCGATATCAGAGGTATGGAACAGTGTATCAGCGAGAAAAATTCCGATATCTTCGGCCAAGTGAAGAAATTTTTTACCAGAAATCAAATTATTGCGTAAGATGATATGTTTATCTAAATACTCCATCGCAAACAAAGACATTTCTTCATCATAAAAATAGATATCGGGTACATACTGGCAGGCAAATTTCCTTTCTTCCAGCAGGGCATGATATTCGAAATAGGTTCGGACAAGAGAAAGCTGCCATGATTCACCCGCAGCCCGGACATAAGGTAAGGATTGTTTGACTACAATAGTTTTTTCTGTTCCGGCAACAATAAAAACTAAATTCAGGTTTCCGTCACCGACTTCCTGTATCTGCCAGGTTTCGGGCAATCCTCCGAGTGAGATAGTTGGGGGCAAATTTTTCGCAAGATAATGTGGTAAAGATTCACAGGACTGGGGGATATACTCAGTAGGAACATAAACGGACATTATTTTTTATCCTGATAATATCATGAAGGATAGTTCATAAAATGAACCGTGATAACACATTCTGCGGTAATGGATTTTTACAGTTGTTAACTATAAGTATACAAAAGTAAACTGTCTGTGATGAAAATAACGAATACAGCCAGATCAAATAAGTAACTTGAAAGACGACGGGTATATCCAATAGATTCAAATTACCTTACGATGACAAGGATATAACAAAGTGCATAATCAGGTTTCTGGCTTTGCCAGTGGAGGAAGGCCATAAGCGGCTCTGGCACGATCACAGGCCTCATTGTAATTGTCAGTTTCCCAAGCCTGAGAAAATTCCCGGCAAGGAGAGGGTCGCTTGTCATAAATAGCACAGGAAACGGAGTGACCAATTTCACCTTGTAAATTTATGCAACGCGGATGAGGTTCATTTGTACCCTTCATGCAGCACATAAAATCGTTCAGTTTTTCAGTGGAAGAAATCGGTACTGTACCTCCTCCATCTTCAGCTTCTGCCCAATAAAATGAAACACGAAAAAATGCACAGCAGGCACCACAGTTGATGCAGGAATTATTTTGTGATCGAATATTTAATGTATCACTCATACCAGATGTCTCTATCTTATTATTGAAGATATGCGCTCAGATAGAAAAGGAGTTCACTTTGTCATATAAAGATAATCTCTTTGAGGATAGATTATCTTTGTAGATAATGGCGAATTTCAAGAGAAACTCTATTTATTATTTGAATACAATCATTAAAAAATAAAAACTGCCTTATTCAAAGACAGTTTTCTATTTAATTAACAAATTGTTACTTTCAAATGAGTAAAAATTTTATTTTGGTAATACTTTTTGAAAAAAGATAAGGATATGATTCAGTATCTCACTATGAATTTCTTCCCGGCTTCTGTCTCCACCATCCTTACAAATAATTCCATCTCCCGGATTATACTTTTCGATAAGAGCGATTGCATTGGGTTTACAATTCTGCATAAAGCTAAAATGCATTGCATCGTCAATAACAATGTATTTTGAAGTTTCTTGTGGAAGATTTTTTGCCAGATATTCAGACTCAAGCTCGGCAGGCATATCTCCAACATCAATGCCGGCGGCTATCACGAGTATTGGTGTTTTCACCATACTTAAAGTTTGCGGTGAAAAACCTCTGGCTAATCCGAGATCAAGAGAAACAACGGCTTTAATTCTCTGGTCCCCCAAATCCCCATCTAAGTTTGCTTTGGCAACTTTACTTTTACCTATCTTTAAATCAGTTAATATGTTGCAAGAGGAAAGGATTTTATTGGTCTTACAGTCAGTAACCAATAAATCTGAATTGAATCTGGCACCTGTGAGTTCTACAACAGACCAGCCACCTAATGAGTGACCAATTGCTGCTATTCGTTCTTTATCAACTAACTGAGCAAAATCAGGTTGCTCCAGAATAAAGTCAATAACTCGGCTTAGATCCTTTGGTCTTTCCCATAGTTGTACAGCAGACAGGGGATTTCTATCTTCTGTTGTTGTGCCGGGATGGTTTGGAGCAGCTACAATAAAGCCTTTTTTGACCAATTCACCAGCCAGCCAGTTAAGATTTCGCCAATTCCCGCCATATCCATGAGACAGAACAACAAGAGGATATTTTTTTTGGGAAGGCGTTGCCTCTTTTATTACCGGAATACCATAAAAAGCGGGATTTTCACCAATAATTACAGATTCGCCAATATTATTAGCTGGATACCATATCACGGCATGTAACGGGCGTTCGCTATTTTTATCTAAATATATTTCACGAAAACCGATACTTTCTGATGAATAACTATTAAAGGAAAAGAAAAGAAGAAGAAAAACAGTTGTTATTATCCGTTTAAGCATTATATCCTCATGAAGCTAAAACTAGTCATTTTTAATAAAACCCTGCTCGGTAGAATAAGTAAATTATATAATCACTATTATCTTTCATTAAGCAATGCATTTAACGTGGTATAGTTTAACTTTGATTGCTCATTATGCTTTAGCAGGCCGTCACGCAAAAAATGTTCCATACCTGTCAATGTAGAAGCATAGGCCTGTTCAGCAAAGAAAGCTCCACCAGAAATTCTTCTTGCGCCAGCGGCAAAAAATTCTTTTACACTGGGTGCTCCGACCTGAGCCATAATATTTAACGGGCCATTTATACGTGAGCTGATAGCTCTGCATACTGATAGGTCAGTTAATCCGGGGATGAAAATACCATCAGCACCGGCAGCAAGATAAGTATTAGCGCGAGAAATTAAATGTTCGGGATCGGTATTTTCTCCGCGCAGCCATGAATCTATACGTGCATTAATGAATAAACTGTAGTGTATTTTATTGGCTGCGGTACGTACAGAAGCAATACGTTCAGCTCCTGCGTCTATTGGCAGTGATTTGCCATTTTTAGTATCTTCAATATTAATACCGACACACCCGACAAAATATAAATCTTCTACAAGATCATCCATACTTTCGTCAGGAGTCAATAGGCCGTCTTCAACATCCGCTGTTACAGGGAGATTGGTGCTGGCCGTAATTAAACTAAGTGCTTTCATTATTACTTTTCGATCAGCTAATTGATTATCCGGGTACCCCAAACTCCAGGATATTCCTGCACTGGTTGTTGCAATGGCTTTGACTCCACATTGTTCTGCTAAACGGGTACTCATAACGTCCCATGAATTGGCTAATATGAGTTTTCCTTCTTCATGTAATTGGCTAAAAATCTGAATTTTTTCATCCAAGCTTATTTTTCTCATGTTGGTTTCTCAATGTTTTCTTATAAATATATTCCATAATTGTAAATATCATGGATATGCGTTTTTAGAATGTTGTTAAATCATTGCACTGTATATTTATATAGTCAATATTTTTTATCGATAAAAAACAATCGAAATTAAAGCTGTAATATCATTATTGCGCTTATTATTATTTCAATTGAAAGTATATGTGCGTGACTGAGTTTTATTTTATATTGTTTTATTCATTTATCAGTATTAGAGTTGATGGCATATTTATGATCTGTTTTTTTTAACCCATAAAATAGAAATCCCCTGCTATGCGGCGGGGGTATTTACTTATGGCAAATAAATTATGGAATGAGTAATTAATTATACTATTTTTCAAGTAGATGAAGTATTGCGTCAGTAACTTGGATTAAAGGAATGTTGTTAACATTTTTGGGATCATGCAGGGTAATGCACATGTTTTTTGATGCCAGTGGAGACCAGTTCTCAGGCTTTGTAACACCATAAAGAGCAACAAGTTTTTTGTTTAGTGCTGCGGCTAAATGGCAAATGCCACCATCACCAACGATAATCAAATTCATTTCATTTAATAATGACAAAAAAGAATTTAATGAATCACAGATAACAACCTGACTATTACCCTTTATACGGGAAATGAGATCGTTAGCCAAATTAACATCATTAGGTAGGGCAGAAATAATAAATTTTGCAGTAGGGTGTTTTTCTGAAATTTTACCTGCAATTAATTCCAGATAATCATTACTGATTAAACTGTTTTTTCTATTATTGGAAACAGAAAATAATATTAATGGATTTCCTGAATGAGAGGGTTTTGATTTATTAGTCAGCTTTATTTTAGGGAATAAATCGGGTGTTAAAAATTGCTCATTGGGTGAAATAGTACGTAATACCTTTAGTGCCTGATGATAACCTTTGAGCATCCTTGTATTAGTAGGATAGTTAATTAATTTGGAATCCCATTTTTTATCAGCAACGACAGCATAACGTTTTTTAGCGCCAAGCAGCCATAGAAATAAATTATTCAATTTCATTGGGCTTGGTTTGGCTGAAATAGCAATATCAAAATTTTTCTTACGGAACTTTAGGGCAGTCTTGATGATAGAAAAATATTTGTTCCCCTGAGGAAGGATATTGATATCTACATCAGGGCATACATATTTGGCGAGATCCTGATTATTCTGTTCTATAAACAGGCTAATCTTTGCGTTTGGGTATTTTTTTTGTAGAAATTTTATTAATGGCTGGGTGCAGATAAGATCACCAAGCCCATTTCTGCGTAATATAGCTATTTTCATATTGAGTGATAAAAGAGAACTCTTTCTTCTTAATGAGAGATATGGCATCTAAAAATAAATCATTTATGTATCATATTCAATGTATTATATCTTAAGTTTCACATTTCTGTTTTTTATGCTGATGAGATAGTTTACTCCTTTTGATTGACTATAATCTAATCTATCTGATGTTAACTGAAGGAAAAATCCAATGACTATGTTGAAAGAGAGACAACATATGATTATTCGGGCTATGAATGATAAAAATCATTTGATGAAACCTATCAGCAAGGAAAAACTGCAATTTCTTGGGGAAGCATTTGGATGGGATAATTTAGCTGACGATATAAATTATTTAGTAAAAGTAGGTTTAGTTAATCACTATGCGATCCATTTTGATGATAATGGAGCTTATGGTTTTAACCCTGACTCAATGGCTCTTACTGCTGCCGGTGTGGATTACGCTAACATGGATACAATGGATGATGAGATGAAATCATTCACGATAAAGGTTCATAAAAATGCATTTGAGCAGATTGAAACAGTTATTAAAATGGCAAATATTACAAAGGCCGAAAAGCAAATTATATTAGAATTTATTAAAAATCAAGGTGTTGAAGCTGCGCTTGGTAAGTGTATAGATACCCTGCTGACAAAGTCTGATCTTATTATAGCCTTGTTTTCTGAAGCCGCTAAAATGAAAGAAAATGGGTAGAAAAGATGACGCCCTGTCCAGAAAGTTTTTACTTTTTAAATAGTTATTCTTATTTTCTGGTATAAGATGTAACTGATTTTTTGTCTATATAATCACCATTATTTTGATTACCATTAAAGAAAAATTGGCAGTATATTTAGAGCGTATGATGCCCATTAACTGAATTACATTAACGAGTGAAAGTAGGCAATGGCAAAAGTGATTATATGGAGAACAGTATGAAGTATCGTCTGAGCGGGGTTGCTCTTACAGCAGTGCTACTGGCGGGGTGCGCAAATTCATCAAATAATTATGAGCAAGGGCGTTCTGATCCGCTGGAAGGGTTTAACCGGACTATGTTCAACTTTAACTATGATGTTCTCGATCCTTATATTTTACGGCCTGTTGCTGTTGTCTGGCATGATTATGTACCAATGCCAGCACGAAATGGTATTGGCAATTTTATGAGTAACTTGGAAGAGCCTGCCAGTATGGTGAACAGTTTTTTGCGCGGGAATATAAAAGAAGGCGCAAAACATTTTAACCGATTTTTTTTGAATACCATTCTGGGTATGGGAGGGCTGATTGATGTTGCTTCAATGGCAAACCCTAAACTGGCAAAAGAGGAACCAATGCGTTTTGGTAGCACGCTTGGGTACTATAACGTTGGTTATGGCCCTTATGTTGTCTTACCGGGATATGGGAGTTTTACTGCGCGTGATGAAGGGGGGGATATGGCAGATATGACTTACCCTGTGCTGAGTTATCTTACCCCTTGGATGGCTGTTGGAAAGTGGGTATTTCAGGGGATTGAAACCCGGGCGCGTCTGCTGGATTCAGATGGCCTGATAAAAAATTCATCAGACCCGTATCTGATGATGCGTGAAGCTTACTTCCAGCGCCATGATTTTCTGGCTAACGGAGGCAAGTTGATTCCGGAAGAAAACCCTAATGCCTCTGTTATTCAGGATGAGCTGGATTCCATCGATTAAGCCTTATTACGAGGAATAAAAAAGGATAGCGCAGGCTATCCTTTTTAGATCACAGAAGACGATTAGAATGCGTAGTTAAGGCCAACACCAGCCAACCATGCAGTTCCTTTGGAGTCGAATTCGTATGAAGTTCCAAAAGGACCTTTTTGAACTTCTTTTGGTAATTTTTCACTTACATGCACTTTTTTACCACGCATATAGGAAACACCCACATCTACAGAGGTATCTTTATTAAATGCGTAAGTCGTTCCTACACTTAACCATATACGATTCTGGTCCGGGATGGAGATAGAACGATTTTGGGCAGGTACTGGGCTTTCATCGAAAGCGATACCGGTACGGAAAGTCCAGTTATCGTCGTGGTAGTAAGTTGTTCCCAATGAAATACGGTAGGCATTGCGGAAGCCTTCATGTTTTTCGAATAGATCCCCTCCACCATTTTTAGCTTTCCCTCTTAATTCTTTAAAGTTATTCCACCCTGTGTAGAGGAAGCTGTAATGGATCGCCCACTGAGGTGCAACTCGGTTATAACCAGAGATTTCCCACATATCAGGTAGGTTCAGATCCAATGTACCTTTAATCGTTTTTCCGTTAAGTCCCGCAATTTTTAGGCTAGGAAAATCAATATTCGGTAGTTCGTTACTGTAATCGCCGTTTTTAAATTTAACTTTAACTTTTGAGCGGTAAGTTAAGCTATAGCGGTTATTTTCATCAAATTGGTAAAGCAGGCCTGCATTCCAGCCATAACCCCAGTCTTTGCCTTCCAAACGGGCTATTTCTGTACTTGCTGGTATATTAACTTTTCCACCAGTTTGTGTTGCTAAGAATGGCCCAACTTCACCCATATGACGAACGATTTCAGCATCAGCATAAATGGCATTTAAACCCAAGCCAAAACTAAACTGATCATTAAATTTATACGCACCAGCCAGATTAAAGTTCACAGTCTTGAGTGATGTTTTTCCGCCAATTGAGCCGGCTGCATAGTTGTTGCTGAAATCTGTGGCTAAACCAAAGTTACTTGTAGCTGATGCACCAACAAACAACTCATCTGTGAGTGGTGTAATAAAATGCAGATTTGGTACCGGTGCATTTGGCGCGATATTTTTTGCGTCAGTACTATTGTGAGTTATAGGTGACTCACCAGTAATATCAACCATTGGTTTAACATAAATAAGACCGCCAGAAAATGATGGGCGATCAAATAGGGTCATGGCGGCGGGGTTGCGGCTGCCTTCAGAGGCGTCTTCCGCAACAGCACCAGCCCCAGAAAATGCACGACCGAGTCCTGATGATGAATATTCATTCAATTGAAAACCTGCAGCACCAGCGTTAGATGAAATAATTGCAATCGCCACTGCTAATGCTGAACGTGAAAGTAGGTTTTTCTGGTTCATAACCAAAACCTCATTGTTTAATTATTATTTAACATGCTACTCAAGTAGCTGAGAGCGCGGGATTGTAGAGTCGGTTCGTCACAATGACAAATCAGACCAGTGTGAGAAGTATAGGCCTGACATCGCAATGTGTTGCAAGAATGTTTTTAAAATATTACGGAAATGATTACTAAAATGGGACTTGCTTAACAAAAAATAGGCAATTTATGTTAATGGGGTGTAAACATTACTTAATTAACGTGCTGAGATCAATAAATAGTGAAATAAATGGTATTACGCAGTGTAAATACTGGTTATTAAAGGAAAGTACAACGTAAAATCAGATTTGTTTTTATTGTCGGAGAAATAAGATGACCGATGTAATTAAGCGCCAGAGAGCCAACGAAACGGCGGCTTGTTGTTGTGTTGATGTTGGTACAGTCATTGATAATCAAGAGAGTACAGCTTCTTATCAACAGGTTTTTGCCAGCCGCCAGGAAGCAGATGTAATGCTTAATGCATTGACAGAAAAAGCAAAAAAGGTGGAATCTGATCCTTGCATCATCAGCCATAAAATAGAAGAAGTTAATGGTGGTATGCAATTGACCATAGATTTTACATTTAGTTGTCAGGCAGAAGCGATGATATTTCAGTTGGGTTTGCGTTAACTCTTTTCAGCATTACTGTTTTCCCATTGTGGCTAAAAGTAATTATAACAATGGGAAAACCAGTGATTATTTGTTGTAATCAATAAGTATTTCTTCATATTTTTTCGCATGCTATCTATTCAGGTTGTATAAATTATAAATATATTAAAGTTGCGCTTGCTCGCATTTTTAGTTTATTCCTGTTTGCTATTTACCAACATTACGTTAACAATGCTCCATCAGGTCTGACCTCTTTCGAGGTGAGTAAATAATTTTAATCAGTTGATTTAATTAATGATTATTTCAGGAGTTGCTATGAGTCGTTCTTCAACAAAAGTGGCACAACAAAAGGAACGAGTGGCTATTGTCAGTGGGTTGCGCCTCCCTTTTGCTAAACAGGCAACGAACTACCACGGTATTCCGGCTGTTGACTTGGGGAAAGCTGTTGTCAGTGAGTTGGTCATCAGAAGTGGGCTGCCACCAGAGAAGATCGACCAATTGGTCTTTGGTCAGGTTGTTCAGATGCCTGAAGCCCCAAATATTGCGCGGGAAATCGTGTTAGGTGCGGGTTTAAGCGTGGGTACAGATGCGTACAGCGTTTCCCGGGCCTGTGCTACCAGTTTTCAGGCGATAGCAAATGTAGCAGAAAGTATTATGGCAGGAACTGTAAATGTGGGAATTGCCGGTGGCGCTGATTCTTCATCTGTTCTGCCAATCGGGGTGACCAAATCATTGGCTCGTACTTTGGTTGATATGAGTAAAGCCAAAAGCCTGCCGCAACGCCTTAAATTACTGAGTAAATTGAAATTAAAGGATTTACTACCGGTATCCCCTGCGGTTGCTGAATATTCCACCGGGTTAAGAATGGGTGATACGGCTGAACAAATGGCAAAAACCTACCATATCAGCCGTGAAGATCAGGATGAATTAGCACATCGTTCTCATCTGATGGCGGCTAAAGCCTGGGAAAAAGGTCTATTGCGTGATGAAGTGATAGCGGCTCATTTTCCTCCATACCGTGAATCTTTGCTGGAAGATAATAATATCCGTAAAAACTCAGAACTTACGTCTTATGCGAAATTACGCCCGGCTTTTGATCGCAAATATGGTTCAGTAACTGCGGCCAACAGCACTCCGTTGACGGATGGTGCAGCGGCCGTCATTTTAATGAGTGAATCCGCCGCTAAAGAGCTTGGGATGACTCCATTAGGCTATTTGCGCAGTTATGCATTTGCTGCCATTGATGTCTGGCAGGACATGTTACTGGGGCCGTCATATGCAACCCCGCTGGCGCTGGACAGAGCGGGTATTACGCTGAATGAGCTTTCCCTCATTGATATGCATGAAGCGTTTGCTGCTCAGACTCTGACAAATCTGAAAATGTTTGCCAGCGCCAAGTTTGCCCGCGAAAAATTGGGGCGCTCTCAGGCGATGGGTGAGGTTGATATGGATAAATTCAATGTATTGGGCGGTTCAATTGCGTATGGGCACCCATTTGCTGCTACCGGCGCCAGAATGGTGACTCAGACTTTGAATGAACTGCGTCGCCGTGGAGGCGGGTTAGGCTTAACAACAGCCTGTGCAGCGGGTGGTTTGGGTGCAGCGATGGTATTGGAGGTGGAATAATGGCTCTGGGTGAAAGAGAGATAATCATATCAGCAGCACAATCAGTATTCAGTTTTTCTGTCAGAGATGACAGAGTCGGAGTGATTACTATTGATGTGCCGGATGAGAAAGTTAATACACTGAAAGCAGAGTTTGTTGAGCAATTTCTGGCGGTTTTTGAGCAGGCACAGCAGGTTTCCGATTTAAAAGGGCTAGTGATTATATCCGGTAAGCCCGATACATTTATTGCCGGTGCAGATATCACAATGATTGCTGGCTGCCAGACGCAACAGGAAGCAACGACACTGGCTGAAAAAGGTCAGGAGTTATTTGACCAGATTGCCAATTATTCTTTACCTATTGTTGCCGCTATTCATGGGGCATGCTTAGGAGGCGGGTTGGAATTTGCATTAGCCTGCCATGCACGTATTTGTTCTCTGGATGATAAAACCCGCCTTGGTTTACCCGAAGTACAGCTTGGGTTACTACCGGGTTCTGGCGGAACTCAGAGATTACCGCGTTTGATTGGTGTCAGCTCCGCACTGGATATGATTCTGACGGGCCGTCAGCTCAAAGCAAAACAGGCAAAACGACTGGGTGTTGTTGATGATGCAGTTCCTTTGGACATCCTGCTGGATGTAGCTGTTCAATATGTTAAGAAAGGAGTGGTTAAACGTAAACCTCTGGCATGGTCACAACGTTTTTTAGCTAGCTCTCTTGGCAGGCCATTATTATTCCGTATGGTGCAACAAAAAACGCGGGCAAAAACTCACGGTCATTACCCCGCACCAGAACGGATAATTGATGTGATTCGTATTGGTCTGGAAAAAGGGCAGAAAACCGGTCTTCAGGCAGAAGCCAAAGCATTTGGTGAACTGGCTATGTCGTCAGAATCGTCAGCATTGCGGAGTCTGTTTTTTGCTGCTACCTCATTAAAAAATGAGACAGGTTCCTCTGAACAACCAGCTCAGATCAGGCTCGTGGGAGTTTTGGGCGGTGGGTTGATGGGGGGCGGAATTGCTCATGTAACCGCAACCCGTGGCAATTTACCGGCACGTATCAAAGATATCAATGAGAAAGGTATCAATCAGGCGCTGAAATATACATGGGATACGCTTTCCAAGCGCGTCAGTCAACGGCGCTTGAAACCCTCTGAACGTTCTCGTCAAATGTCTTTGCTTTCTGGTACTACAGATTACAGTGGCTTTAAACAGGCTGATATTGTCGTTGAAGCTGTGTTTGAGGACTTGGTACTGAAACGTAAGATGGTCGGAGAAGTTGAAGCGAATACAAAACCGGAGGCTATTTTTGCGTCTAACACCTCTTCATTACCGATTCACCAGATTGCGGAAATTGCTAAACGGCCGGAGCAGGTTATCGGTCTTCACTACTTCAGTCCTGTCGATAAGATGCCATTAGTGGAAGTCATTCCACATGCAGGAACCAGTGAAAAAACCATAGCAACAGCAGTGGCACTGGCGAAAAAACAGGGCAAAACAGCCATTGTTGTCGGAGATAAAGCCGGGTTCTATGTTAACCGAATTTTATCTCCTTATATTAATGAAGCAGGTTATTGTCTGGTGGAAGGTGAGCCTATCGAGCATATTGATAAGGCGCTGGTTGATTTTGGCTTCCCGATTGGACCAATCAATTTGCTGGATGAAGTCGGTATTGATGTCGGAACAAAAATTATTCCTGTGCTGGTGGAACAGTTAGGAGATCGGTTTACTCCGCCAGCTATTTTGGATGCTGTCCTGAATGACAATCGTCAGGGTAAGAAAAATAGCCGGGGTTTTTACTCCTATGTAGCTAAAAAGAATAAATTTAAGTTCTGGCCGTCCAAAAAAGGTAATAAAGAGGTTGACCCTTCTATTTACACTCTGCTGAAGATTCAGCCTGCCGCCAAAATGTCTCGCTCAGATATTGCTCAGCGGTGTCTGATGCTGATGTTGAATGAGGCTGCCCGCTGTCTGGATGAGGGAATTATCCGAAGCCCCCGTGATGGTGATATTGGCGCAGTATTTGGTATCGGTTTTCCGCCATTCCTCGGAGGGCCATTCCGTTATATGGATAAACTTGGCAGCCGTAATGTCGTAGAAATTTTGCAACGGCTGGCTCAGCAGTACGGGAACAGATTTGCTCCCTGTGAGCGTCTGATTCAGATGGCTGAACAGGATAAAAAATTCTACGAATAACGTATATATTCTTGGCTTGAGTAGCGTACTGAAACATAAGCGATACCGGCCCTTTTAATTAAAGGGTCGGTTTTATCTGTAATTACTCATCAATATATTGTTTATAAAAATTTTTATTGTTAAGTTAGCGGGCTGATATAAGAGTCAAACAAAACATATATAACTCATTATTATTAATTTTATTTGGCTATATTTTGCGGCAGAATATCCTCAATTTTAATTGAAGCTCTTTATCAAAAATTCGCTCTCAATAATATTATTTTTCTTTCGAAATGAATTACCTAAAAACAGGTAACTTTAGTTCAGTTAATTGCCTGAAAATTTCAGGGTTATTTTTGGTAGAATGAAAGTAAATATTAGAATTAGTTCTGAAATTTAACTCAATGGTGAATTATGTACGTGTTTATTATGCGTCACGGTGATGCTGCTTTTGACTCAACCAGCGATGCAACGCGGGAGTTAACGCCGCAAGGCTATCAGGAATCCCAAAAAATGGCACTTTGGCTTGAACAACAACAGCCTGAAATTGATCGTATTCTGGTTAGTCCCTATATCCGAGCGAGGCAGACCCTGCAAGTGGTTCGTGAGAGCCTGACATTACCTGATAGTGAAGAAATGTTAGAGGAGTTAACACCATCAGGGGATGCTGCACTGGTGGCAAGTTACTTGCAGGTTTTGGCGGAGCAAGGAAATAAAGCCGTTTTGTTAGTCTCTCATTTACCTTTAGTGGGCTATTTAGTATCCGAACTTTGTCCTGTGCAAGTCCCTCCGATGTTTTCGACATCAAGTATTGCCTGTGTAGAACTGGATAATCAAACACAGAAAGGCTGCCTGTTATGGCAAACCTCCCCGGCACAATTGTGATAAAGCCCTGATTAGCCCGCAGGTTAAAAGTATTGAAGCCTAACGCTGTATAAACTCATCCTGTTCTATCAAAATGAGTAATGCAGCGTTTCCTCCCCATTCTTTAGGTGCCTGATGAAAAGCAATAATATCAGGGTGTTGGGCGAGCCATAGTGGTGTTTGCTGCTTAAGAATATGCTTACCATGACCGTGCATAATACAAGCACAATAGACACTTTCACGGCGGCAGGCTGCGATTAATGCTCCAATTTCCTGTTTAGCCTGTAATTGGGTTAACCCGTGTAAATCCAGAAACAGTTCTGGAGGATAATCACCGCGCCGTAGCTTTTTCAGTTCATAATGATTCGCGCCTTCACGAACATAACGAGTCGGGCCTTCCATATCCAGATTGGGCTGAAACTCATCAGAAAAATAGTAACTGGCATCGACCTGTTCTTGTATCAGGCGCTCAGGAGCCATTTGGCTGACTTTTTTTCTTTGGGGAGAGTGTAAGACTTTATCCTGAGTAATCCGACGGGTTCCCGTTACAGACGTTCTAAATAGACTAATGTCTTCTTCATTTAATAGTTTTTTCTTCTTCATTACATACGAATTCATTAATAACTTTCGGCGATTGTACCCGATTTATTAAGATTTTGCTTCGGCGCTATATCTCAGGGTACATGCTATTCATAAAATTATTTGACAATTGTGTCTGGTTATAAAATAAATGTATATACAACATAACAACAGATAGTAACAAGAAAAAAATAACAGGACGGAAATAATGTCGATTGAACTGAAAGATACCGACATTATCTGGCGTAATGCCAGACTTGCCACAATGAACCCTACAATCAGTAACATAGATGGCAAGCATAATTACGGTATTCTGGAACACTATGATTTGATCATACGGGATGAAAAGATCCTGGCGATTCTGCCAATGGAGAGCGTGCCCGTTAACCGTTGCAAGGTGATTGATGCAGAACAGCGATTAATAACTCCCGGTCTGATTGATTGTCATACTCATCTGGTCTTTGGTGGTAATCGGGCATCAGAATGGGAACAGCGCCTGAATGGTGTTTCTTATACAGAAATCAGTGCTAAAGGCGGCGGTATTAATGCCACAGTCAATGCCACGCGGCAAAGTTCAGCTCAGCAACTGGAAATCACGGCGCAAAAACGGCTGAACGCGCTAATGGCTGAAGGTGTTACAACCATTGAAATGAAATCAGGCTATGGGCTGGATTTGGAAAATGAAGCGAAACAACTGGAAGTTGTCCAGATATTAGGCCGGAACAACCCCGTTGAAATCAGCCCGACTCTGCTTTCCGCTCACGCCGTTCCTCCCGAATATAAACATAATTCTGACGCTTATATTGATTTAGTTTGTAATACTATCCTGCCCACGCTTTGGCAAAAGCAATTATTTGAATCTGTTGATGTATTCTGCGAAAGCGTCGGATTTAGCCTCGAACAGACTAAACGAGTCTTTGATGCTGCCAGAAAATTAAATATTCCCGTCAAAGGCCATGTTGAACAGCTTTCCAATCTGGGTGGAACTGAGCTGGTTGCTGATTATCAGGGGTTATCTGTTGATCATATCGAATATCTGGATGAAAAAGGTGTTGAGGCAATTAGCCAAAGCGGAACGGTTGCGGTTTTATTACCCGGCGCATTTTATTTTTTGCAAGAAACGCAACGTCCCCCAATTAACTTATTGCGTCAATATCATGTGCCAATGGCTATTTCGACGGATTTTAATCCGGGAACCAGCCCGTTTACATCCCTGCGTATGATGATGAATATGGCTTGTGTTCAGTTTGGCCTGACACCGGAAGAAGCGTGGCAGGGTGTAACTATTCACGCGGCACGTGCATTAGGCAGAGCTGATAGCCACGGTCAGTTAGCCGCAGGTTATATGGCTGATTTTGTTGTCTGGGATGCAAAAGAACCTGTAGATATATTATACGAACTTGGGCATAACCCACTGGTTTACCGTGTTTATCGCGGCGTAATTACCCATGGTTTTTATGAATAAAAATAAGAGAGACAGCATGAAATTATGGCATCCGACATCAGAAAACATTTGGCAGGGGCGTAATGATCTGGCAGAAGCCAATAATGCCTTACGTCTGTTCCAGACGATAAAACAGCCAGCGGATTTCTCCCCTGAACAGTATCCGAATCATATTGCCTTGCTGGGTTTTGAGTGTGATGAAGGAGTAAAACTCAATCAGGGGCGAGCAGGAGCAAAATCAGGGCCTGAATATCTGCGTCAGTCACTGGCAAATATGGCAAGTCATGATGGGCATGAAGCGCTGGTGGATTTGGGCAATATCCGGGCTAATAGCGGTCAGTTAAGTGAAGCTCAAAATGCATTGAGTGATGCTGTTTATGCGTGTCAGAGTCAGAAAATGCGAACCCTCATTTTTGGCGGAGGGCATGAAACCGCATTTGCTCATGGTATGGGGATTTATCGGGCATTTCCAACCCAGCGGGTAGGAATTATTAACTTTGACGCACATTTGGATCTACGGAATGCGCCACAGGCGACATCAGGAACACCATTCCGTCAGCTTGCTGATTACTGTCATCAGCAACAGCGCTCGTTCAATTACAGTTGTGTGGGGGCCAGCCTGGCCTCAAATACACAGGCTCTGCTGGACGAAGCTAATCACCTTGATGTCACCATTATTTGGGACACTCAATGTGTTGACTCTATGTTAGATAAAGTTCAGCAACAGATACAGGATATGCTGAATCAGGCTGAAATTATCTACATGACAATTGACTTGGATGTGTTACCAATCTGGCAAATGCCGTCAGTTTCAGCTCCGGCTGCTCTGGGTGTGCCGTTGGAGCGCTTATTGTCACTGATCCAGCCTATTTGTCAGAGTAAAAAATTACAGGCTGTTGATTTGGTTGAGCTTAATCCATTGTATGATATTCAGGGTATGGGCGGTAAAGCAGCGGCCCGCCTTGCATGGCAATTAGTGCACTGGTGGAATGGATAATTGGCAGAACGTCGGGGGAGTAGAAAGGAATTTATTGTGACCATTGATTTATCAGGCAAAATAACAAAACCCGTACCTTTGTATGCGAAAGTCAAACAATCAATTATTGAGAAAATACACACAGGGGAGTGGCAACCCCATGACAGAGTTCCTTCAGAATCTGAATTAGTAAAACAATTTAATTGTAGTCGCATGACAGCAAACAGGGCATTACGGGAATTAACGGCAGAAGGGTTTTTATTCCGTTTGCAGGGAGTTGGCTCATTTGTTTCTGAGCCTAAAGGACAGTCTGCTCTGTTTGAAATTCACAGTATTGCCGATGAAATTTCGGCACGCACTCATCGTCATCACTGCAAAGTTTTGAAGCTGGCGGAAGTCACCGCCAGTGCGACTCAGGCGACAGAGCTGGGAATAACAGCCGGTACTCCTGTTTATCACTCAATTATTGTCCATTATGAAAACGATGTGCCGGTACAAATTGAGGATCGTTATGTGAATGCGTTAGCGGCACCGGAATATTTGCAACAGGATTTCCATCAACAGACTGCCCATGATTATTTATCAATGGTGGCGCCGCTTACGGAGGGAGAACATATTGTGGAAGCCGTTGCCGGTGATGCACGCTCCTGCCGTTTACTGCAAATAGAGGAAAATGCTCCCTGCTTGTTAATCAGCCGCCGAACCTGGTCGAAAGACCATATTGTTTCCAGTGCCAGATTATTATTTCCCGGTCACCGTTATAAATTAAAAGGGCGTTTTAGCTCGTGAATTGACGTTTATGATGGGTTTTTACTGTACGAAAAAATCTCCTCTTTGCTTTATGCGTAAGAGGAGAAAGTAACAAAAATGTAAAGCATGTGTGATGTAAAACGCAAAATTAGCAAAAATCCCCTACTGCCAACCCGTGAATGAATCACCAGCATCTTATTGATCTTCATTAAAAAAGAAAAATAACAGAATTATTGACTTTATCTTCGTCACATTTTTGCCTATTGAATATACATGTATATACAACTATACAGTTAATAAATTTTCATAAATATGAAAAAGGAAAAACTGTGACAATGCAAAATAATAAATTCAGTAATACGGTTATCCGTGCTCCCAGAGGAACAAAACTCACAGCAAAAAGCTGGCTGACAGAAGCGCCGCTTCGCATGCTTATGAACAACCTTGATCCTGACGTTGCAGAAAATCCCAATGAGCTGGTTGTTTATGGTGGTATTGGCCGCGCAGCCAGAAATTGGGAATGTTATGAAAAGATTGTTGAAACACTGAAAAATCTTGAGAATAACGAAACATTACTGGTTCAGTCAGGCAAGCCTGTCGGCGTTTTTAAAACACATGAGAATGCTCCCCGCGTACTGATTGCTAACTCAAATCTGGTTCCTCACTGGGCAACGTGGGAACACTTTAATGAACTGGATGCCAAAGGATTAGCGATGTACGGCCAGATGACGGCCGGAAGTTGGATCTATATCGGCAGTCAGGGGATTGTACAGGGTACTTATGAAACATTTGTCGAAGCCGGGCGTCAGCACTATAACGGTGATCTGACAGGCCGCTGGGTTCTGACTGCCGGATTAGGCGGTATGGGAGGAGCACAGCCTCTGGCTGCGACACTGGCAGGTGCTTCATCGCTGAATATTGAATGTCAGCAAAGCCGCATTGATTTTCGTTTACGCACTCGGTACGTAGATGAGCAGGCTTCGGATCTGGATGATGCGTTGGCACGTATCGAACGTTATACCCGCGAAGGTAAGGCGGTATCGATAGCATTGTGCGGTAACGCGGCAGAGATTCTGCCAGAGCTGGTTCGTCGTGGTGTTCGCCCTGATATGGTGACGGATCAAACCAGTGCTCATGATCCACTACATGGTTATTTACCGGCAGGCTGGACATGGGAAGAATATTGCCGCCGTGCTGAAACTGAGCCGGAATCTGTTGTTCAGGCTGCGAAAGCATCAATGGCTCTGCATGTCGAAGCGATGCTGGCTTTCCAGAAACAGGGCATCCCTACGTTTGATTACGGCAATAATATCAGGCAGATGGCGAAGGAAGTCGGAATCGAAAATGCTTTTGATTTCCCCGGTTTTGTGCCTGCTTATATTCGCCCGCTCTTTTGCCGTGGAATTGGCCCTTTCCGTTGGGCGGCACTTTCCGGTGATCCTCAGGATATTTATAAAACTGATGCCAAAGTAAAAGAACTACTGCCGGATGATACTCATCTGCATCGCTGGCTGGATATGGCGCGGGAGCGAATCAGCTTTCAGGGCCTGCCTGCCCGTATTTGCTGGGTAGGGTTGGGCGATCGCGCCAAATTGGGTCTGGCTTTCAATGAAATGGTTCGTACTGGCGAGCTTTCAGCACCTATCGTGATAGGACGTGACCATCTGGATTCAGGCTCAGTTGCCAGCCCTAATCGCGAAACCGAATCCATGAAAGATGGCTCTGACGCAGTATCCGACTGGCCATTGCTGAACGCTTTGCTGAATACAGCCAGCGGAGCAACATGGGTATCACTGCATCATGGTGGCGGGGTTGGTATGGGCTTCTCCCAACATTCTGGCATGGTGATTGTCTGTGATGGTTCAGATGAAGCGGCAGAACGTATTGCCCGGGTACTCCATAATGATCCGGCAACAGGCGTTATGCGTCATGCAGATGCAGGTTATGAACTGGCAATTCAATGTGCAGAAGAACAGGGTCTGAATTTACCCATGCTTAATACCCGAACAAAAGAAACTCAAGCGGCAAAAATAAAATAAGGAGCGTTATTAATATGAAATATATCACTATTCATCCGGGAAAAATGACGCTTGAAGAATTACGCCATGTCTATCAGCACCCTGTTCAAATCACGTTGGATGAACAATCTTTTCCGGCTATTGAGAGCAGTGTTGAATGTGTTAACCGTATTCTCAGTGAAAACAGAACTGCTTACGGAATTAACACGGGGTTTGGGTTACTGGCAAATACCCGAATCGCAGAACAGGATTTAGAAGAATTACAGCACTCCATTGTCACGTCACATGCGGCTGGTATCGGAGAGCCGTTGCCGGATGATATTGTCCGCCTGATGATAGTATTAAAAATTAACAGCTTAGCCCGTGGTTACTCAGGCATTCGTCTGGAAGTGATTCAGGCGCTGGTGGCATTGGTCAATGCCGAAGTTTACCCTTGTATTCCGGCTAAAGGATCGGTTGGGGCTTCTGGTGATTTAGCTCCGTTGGCACATATGAGCCTGTTATTGCTGGGTGAAGGTAAAGCGCGTTACCGAGGGGAGTGGCTGCCAGCAAAAGAAGCACTGGCAAAAGCAGGTCTTCAGCCACTTAAACTGGTCGCAAAAGAGGGGCTGGCGTTACTGAACGGTACTCAGACTTCAACAGCATTTGCCTTGAAAGGATTGTTAGCGGCCGAGGAGCTACTGGCATCAGCCATTATTTGTGGCGCTTTATCGGTTGAAGCGGCTCTGGGTTCCCGTAAGCCATTTGATGCACGTATTCATGAAGTCCGTGGACAGCAGGGGCAAATTGATGTCGCAGCTTTATACCGCTTTGTACTGGGAGAGCAAAGTGGCATTTCAGCTTCCCACGAGAACTGTCCGAAAGTTCAGGACCCTTATTCATTGCGTTGTCAGCCTCAGGTAATGGGAGCCTGCCTGACCCAAATCCGTCACGCTGCTGATGTCATCATGGTTGAAGCCAATGCCGTTTCTGATAATCCACTGGTTTTCACCGAACAGGATGAAGTCATTTCCGGCGGGAATTTCCATGCTGAACCGATAGCAATGGCATCGGATAATCTGGCTCTTGCTCTGGCGGAAATTGGAGCACTGGCAGAACGGCGGATTGCGCTGCTGATGGATAGCAATATGTCTCAGTTACCGCCGTTTCTGGTCAAAAACAGCGGGGTGAATTCCGGTTTTATGATTGCTCAGGTAACGGCTGCTGCTCTGGCAAGCGAAAACAAAGCGTTGGCTCATCCTTCCAGTGTTGATAGCCTGCCGACTTCAGCGAATCAGGAAGATCACGTTTCTATGGCTCCGGCAGCAGGTCGTCGCTTGTGGGAAATGGCGGATAACGTCAGAGGCATTCTGGCAATTGAGTGGCTGACGGCATGTCAGGGCATCGATTTTCGCGAAGGATTAAAGAGTAGCCCGACGCTGGAAAAAGCCCGCCATATCCTCCGTAATAAAGTGAAGTATTACGATAAAGATCGTTTTTTCTCACCGGATATTGAAGCCGCCATTCAGTTATTGGCTGAACAGCAACTTTCTGCACTATTACCGACAGATAAGATCCTGCCAATTGGTAATATCCTGAAAAACCACATAAACTAAATCGTCTGAAGGCCGGTTTTCCCGGCCTTATCGTTGTATTTATCTTTCATCTAATAATAAAAGAAATAGGGATAAATCATGCAAAACACCTCACAACTCAAGCGTGGGCTAAGTGTTCGTCATATTCGGTTTATGGCATTGGGGTCGGCAATAGGTACCGGGCTTTTTTATGGTTCTGCGGGAGCCATTCAGGCCGCGGGGCCTGCGGTATTGCTGGCGTATATTATTGGTGGTGCAGCTGTCTTTATGGTGATGCGGGCATTAGGAGAAATGGCGGTTCATAATCCTGTGCCCGGCTCATTCTCCCACTATGCCAGCCATTATCTGGGGCCGTTGGCAGGCTTTCTGACCGGATGGACTTATGTCTTTGAAATGTTGGTTGTCTGTCTGGCGGATGTCACCGCATTTGGCCTCTATATGAAATTCTGGTTTCCCCATGTTGAACAATGGATCTGGGTTCTTGGTATCGTCTTGTTTATCGGAGCAATAAACCTGTGCAACGTTAAAGTTTTTGGTGAAATGGAGTTCTGGCTTTCCATCATCAAAGTGGTTGCGATCATTGCTATGATAGTCGCTGGTCTGTACATCATGATGTTTGGATTTGGTCAGGAAGCGGGCCACGCTGCTGGTTTGTCAAATCTGTGGGAACACGGCGGCTTTATGCCGAATGGTATTGCCGGGATTATTGCTTCATTTACGGTTGTTATGTTTGCATTCGGTGGTATTGAAGTTATCGGCATTACCGCCAGTGAAGCGAAAAATCCGGCATATTCTATCCCGCGGGCTATCAATGCCGTTCCAGTGCGTATTCTGTTGTTTTACGTTCTTACCCTGTTTGTCCTGATGTGTATTTATCCGTGGGATCAGGTGGGTCAGAATGGCAGTCCGTTTGTTCAGATTTTTTCCAGCCTGCACTTCGACTATGCCGCTCATGTTCTGAATATTGTTGTTATCACCGCAGCAATTTCAGCCATAAACAGCGATATTTTTGGTGCTGGTCGGATGATGTATGGCATGGCGCAGAAAAAGCAGGCTCCCTCTGCTTTCACTGAACTGACGAAACATGGTGTGCCGTGGGTTACTGTACTGGCTATGTCAGGCGTTCTGTTGATCGGTGTTGCGTTGAATTATTGGTTGCCTGAAGAAATCTTTTTGATTATTGCTTCCATTGCAACGTTTGCCACGGTGTGGGTATGGCTGATGATACTGTTGTCACAATATATCATGCGTCGCAAAATGCCTGCGGAAGAAGCCCGCCAGCTAAAATTCCCGGTTCCGTTCTGGCCGATAGCTCCAGCTCTGACAATCGCATTTATGGCGTTCATCATAGTCGTGCTGGGTTATTTCCCTCATACGCGCGTTGCGTTATATGTGGGAATTGGCTGGATAGCGTTACTGACAGTCAGTTATTTCTTGTGGGTGAAAAAATCGGGCGAGAAAAAGGTCTGAGTAATAAAATAGCCTGAGTAATAAAATAGATAGAGATAATGAAAGCCATCTTGCCATAACAGGGTGGCTTTCCTGTTTTTGTCGATCTTACATATACTTTTCATCTGAAATAATTCACATGCTCAGATTGCTGATTTGTGGCGGGGATCGTGGCAAACTAGCGGACTTAACATTTTTGAGGTTTAGAGGTGCTTGTGGATAAGATTTTTGTAGATGAAGCCGTTGCGGAGCTGCATACCATTCAGGATATGCTGCGCTGGGCAACCAGCCGTTTCAGTGCAGCCGGTATCTTTTATGGTCATGGGACAGATAACCCGTGGGATGAGGCTTTGCAATTGGTTCTGCCAACATTGCACCTGCCTATCGATATACCAGAAAATATGATGGCATCCCGCCTGACAACAACAGAGCGTCACCATATCGCTGAATGTGTTCAGCGTCGTATCAACGAGCGTATTCCGATCGCTTACCTGACTAACCGGGCTTGGTTCTGTGGGCACGAGTTCTATGTTGATGATCGCGTTCTGGTGCCGCGTTCACCCATTGGTGAGCTGATTAATAATCAATTTGCAGGGTTACTCTCACAGGAGCCATCCACCATTCTTGATCTGTGTACCGGAAGTGGTTGTATTGCAATTGCCTGTGCTCATGCTTTCCCTGAAGCAGAAGTTGATGCGGTTGATATTTCCGCAGATGCTTTAGCTGTGACAGAACAGAATATTGAAAACCATGCTCTGCTACATCGCGTCATACCAATCCGCTCTGATATGTTCCGCGATATGCCTCCGATGAAATACGATCTGATCGTGACTAATCCACCTTATGTGGATGAAGAAGATATGAATGATCTGCCGGATGAATTTCATCGTGAACCGGAACTGGGTTTAGCTGCGGGAGTGGATGGATTGGATCTGGTGCGCCGTATTCTTGCAACCGCGCCGGATTTCCTGACAGAAGAGGGTGCGCTGATATGTGAAGTCGGTAATAGCATGGTTCACCTGATTGGGCAGTATCCTGACGTACCATTCACATGGCTTGAGTTTGAACATGGTGGTGCTGGCGTCTTTATGCTGACACGCAGCCAGCTCGTGGAATATCACGAACATTTTCAGCAGTTCAAAGATTAAAGTTTAACACTCAATATTAAGCACAATGGTTAAAGTGTTCTTTATCACATTTAAGTGAAATAAAGCTGATGAAATAAATTATGCTTTAACCATTTGTTAGTTTATTGTTATTCAACATCTAATCTTAATACATAAAAAATAATGGCAGGGTAGGTATGGCAGGAAACAGTATTGGGCAGTTTTTCCGTGTTACTACATTTGGTGAATCACACGGTCTTGCATTGGGGGGGATTGTTGATGGTGTCCCTCCGGGTATTGCTATTACGGAAGCCGATTTGCAGATTGATCTGGACAGGCGTCGCCCCGGAACTTCCCGCTATACCACTCAGCGTCGTGAACCCGATGAGGTTCGCATTCTTTCAGGTGTTTTTGAAGGAGTGACGACCGGAACCAGTATTGGGTTATTTATTGAAAACACCGATCAACGCTCACAAGATTACAGTGCGATTAAAGACGTTTTTCGTCCCGGTCATGCAGATTACACTTACGAACAAAAATATGGATTGCGCGATTATCGCGGCGGTGGTCGTTCATCTGCCCGTGAAACTGCAATTCGTGTTGCTGCGGGAGCGATAGCCAAAAAATATTTATTCGAAAAACAGGGTATCCGAATCCGTGCCTGCCTGACTCAGATGGGCGATATTCATTGCGAAATGAAAGATTGGGATCTTGTTGAGCAGAACCCATTTTTCTGCCCTGATGAAAGTAAACTGACTCAGCTTGATGAATTATTGCGTGCCCTGAAAAAAGAAGGGGATTCCATTGGTGCCAGAGTCACGGTTGTTGCTGAAAATGTTCCGGCTGGGTTGGGAGAACCGGTTTTTGACCGTCTGGATGCCGATATTGCCCATGCAATGATGAGTATTAATGCTGTGAAAGGTGTGGAAATCGGCGATGGTTTTGGCGTTGTTGGTTTACGGGGCAGCGAAAACAGGGATGAAATCACCTCACAGGGCTTTACCAGTAACCATGCGGGCGGCATTCTGGGTGGGATCAGCAGTAGCCAGCCTATTATTGCTCACATTGCTTTGAAGCCGACATCCAGCATTATGGTTTCGGGCAAAACGGTTAATCGACAGGGTGAAGAAGTTGATATGGTGACCCGGGGGCGGCATGACCCTTGCGTTGGTATCCGGGCTGTGCCTATTGCAGAGGCAATGATGGCGATTGTTCTGATGGATCATCTGTTGCGCCAGAGAGCACAATGCGCAGATGTGGTGCCTTCCCTTCCAAGTTGGTGAGCCAGAGCAGGTGGTAATACAAACTGGTGCCGAAAGACATCATAAAATTAAATACGCAGTTTTCTGGTGAAATCAATCATGGAATGGTCATTACTGAGTCCGGAAATTTATGGTTTTCTCTTTTTGGTTGCTCTGGTAGCAGGTTTTATCGATTCAATCGCTGGCGGCGGCGGGCTATTAACTATTCCCGCGTTATTATCAACAGGCATCACGCCGGTGCAGGCTCTGGCAACCGGGAAACTTCAGGCTGTAGGGAGTTCACTGTCTGCCAGCCTGTATTTTGTCCGCCGAGGCATAGTAAATCTGCGTTCTCAACGGTTTGCTATCACGATGACGGTTCTGGGTGGTATGTCAGGTGCATTGCTGGTTCAGTTCGTATCACCGGATTTATTGCGTTATGCCCTGCCGATTCTGGTGATGATTATCGGTCTTTACTTCTTGTTAGTACCGAATATAGGCACTGAAGATCGGCAGCGTCGTTTGGGGCCGGTTGCATTTGGTTGTCTTGCCGGGGGTGGAATTGGATTTTACGATGGGGTATTTGGGCCGGGAACAGGTTCTTTTCTGGCACTTTCTTACGTCATGTTGTGTGGCTACAATCTGGCGAAGGCGACTGCACATGCGAAGGTACTGAATTGCGCCGCTAATCTCGGGGCATTGGTTTTCTTTATTCTTGGCGGGCAGGTTTTATGGCTGCTGGGTTTTGTTATGTTGGCTGGTCAGATGATTGGAGCACGTTTAGGAGCGGGGTTAGTCTTAAGTAAGGGACAGAAATTGATTCGTCCAATGCTGGTAACTATCTCTTTTTTAATGAGCATCAAATTGCTCCACGAACAGCATGGTGAAACTATCCGTTCCTGGCTGGCATTTTATTTTTAATTTTATATCCGTCTTCTTTCGGGTTGTCCCTTTGCCGCAACTCGAAAGTTATTGAGTATAGTATATTAATTTTTAGGATTGTATTAATAAATGGCTGGACATCATTATCAACAACTAATTGAAATATTTGATAATTGCTTTAGCGATGACTATAACACCCGTTTGATAAAAGGTGATGATGAGCCAATTTATCTACCCGCAGATGATAAAGCAGTTTATAACCGGGTCGTGTTTGCCCACGGTTTTTACGCCAGTGGGTTACACGAAATTTCCCATTGGTGTATTGCAGGCACAGAGCGTCGCAAATTAGTTGATTTTGGTTATTGGTATTGCCCCGATGGCCGCGATGCTCAGACTCAGGCTGAATTTGAGAAAGTAGAAATTAAACCTCAGGCCTTAGAGTGGCTATTCTGTACAGCCGCCGGTTTTCCGTTCAACATTAGTTGCGATAATCTGGAGGGTGATTTCGAACCAGATCGTTTCGCTTTTCAGCGGAAAGTTCATGCTCAGGTCATTGCATACCTTGAAAATGGTATTCCTCTGCGTGCAGCACGCTTTATTCGTGCCCTGCAATCGTTTTACAATACCCCCCCACTAAAGGCGGAACATTTTCCTGACCCGGAAAACCCTTTTGCCAACTGATTTGATTTTTGAGGAAAAACAATGCTCGCAGAGTTTGAAACACGCATTCTGGCACATATAGATGACATGGTTGAATATGCCAGTGATGATGAATTATTTGCTGGTGGATATCTCCGCGGGCATCTGACATTAGCTGTTGCTGAACTGGAACAGGAAGGTGCCAATACTATTGAACAGCTTCATCAGCGTGTCGAGGAAAGCGTTCAGAAAGCAATTAAGGCGGGTGAATTGACACCACCAGATCAGGTTTTGATTTTATCAACCTGGAATAAACTACTGGATAGTGCGAGAGCATAATAATTTATTGCACTATTTTGAGGGTTGTTTTACAGCCCTCTATTTTCAGATTTGGATAAAGTAATTATTACCTTTTCAATATATATAATGGGTTTCGAGTGGGACTATTCCTTTACTACTACGATGTAATACAACCTCATTGAGTATACATAAAATTGCGTAGTGGTTCGCAATTAGCTACAAATAAAATATATTTGGAAATACTTATTGTTATTTTATGAATGAAATAAGGTAAGATTATTGAGCTGTAATAATTATAGGGCTTTTCATAATAGTGAGAGTTTTTAAAATGAAGCGTCCTTATCCCACGCGGTGCACGGGATAAGGGATACTCCTGTCATTTTGAATCGCTATTTAATTTTAATGCAATAAAGTTATATATCAGCGTAATTTACTTTTATGTGTAATTCATAAATCTTTATATTGTTAGTTGAACGAGTGATGATTTAATAAATTAATGATGATAAGGTTTATCAGGTCATGATGAATTAAAATATTTTTGATTAATTGGTTGTTTTATCAGTTTTAACGTGTAGTAAAACGTTCGGTACTTTAGAAAGTATGGATATAAATTCTCTGTAATAAGTACAGAGTAGAAAAAGGATGTTTCGGAGGTCGTACCATGAGGATTGAGGGCAGTGCTGTTCAAGGTGAATATGGATATTACAATGAACAAAATAAAAATTTTTTGTTACCTGAATCAATAAGTTTTAGTACTTCCAATCTGACAGGGAGAAAGGAAATGAATGTAATGTTAGAAAAACGATTTGAAAATATGGAGACAGATGTTTCACAACTAAAAGTAGATGTAACACAGCTAAAAACCGATGTCACAGAGCTAAAGTCAGACGTAACACAACTAAAAACCGATGTCACAGAGCTAAAGTCAGACGTAACACAACTAAAAACCGATGTCACAGAGCTAAAGTCAGACGTAACACAGCTAAAATCAGATGTAAAAGAGTTAAAGTCAGACGTAACGCAGTTAAAAACCGATGTGACAGAACTAAAAATAGATGTGGGGATTATAAAAAAGACCTATGCAACCAAGGCGGATATTGAGTCAGTAAAGGTACTCATTCATAATGAGATTGCATCTGTAAATAGGGAAATGTCATCTATACATAAGGCACTATTAGAGAAAATAGCATCTCAGACAAAATGGATGGTAACAATAATGTTTGGTTTTTCTGGTATTATTATTGCCGCAATGAAATTGATGCTCCCATCCTGATTAATGACTAAGGAGTGTTATGTTTACTATTCGGCCAGCACAGGTGTCAGATATAAATCAATTAGCCATAATTGAGCATTCCGCTGCACAATTATTTCGTTTGATACCTGAATTATTCTGGATTGCTGATGGGCATGTACAGACTGAAAAACAACACTTAGCTTATATTGTACAAAACAATAGCTGGGTAGCGTTGGATAATAATGGCGTTCCTGTAGGTTTTATTCTGGCCAAATCTCTGGATGGTGGATTGCATATTGTTGAACTGTCTGTGCATGGGAATTGGCAAAGAAAAGGTATAGGCAAGGCATTAATGGAAACAGTTATTCAGGTGGCAGAAAATCGCCGATTAAAGTCTGTAACTTTAACAACTTTCCGGCACGTCATCTGGAATGCACCTTTTTACCAAAAGCTGGGGTTTTCTATCTTGGAGTCACAGGATATGAGTGAAGAATTACAACAGATTTTACAAGATGAAATTGAGTATGGTTTTTCGGCACAACAGCGTTGTGCCATGAAGCGTACCATCATTATATGAAAGAAGTGCAATTCAATTATTGATAACTTCCCCAATCACATAACCTATCTACGTGACTGGAGATTGATTTTCTTATTGTCGAATAATATCAGTGTAAGTTAGGGCTTTTCGATTTTTACCTTTTTGCCGCGTAACAGCTTTCTGACCCAAAAGCGGTTAGGGTTTAATGCTGCTAATGTTTCATTATCGAGAGGCAGGGCCTCACCAAAAATTTGTCCTGCGAGTAACTCAGCACATAGAGGGGCAGAGCACAAGCCTCGAGACCCTAACGCACCAATAACAAACAGATCAGAATAGCAGGGAGTATCGTCTATTTTCTCACCGGCCTGCATTTGTAAAGGTAAGTTGGCATATCTTTCCATAATCTCATTGAGAATAGGCACATTACCAACCATTGGCATATGATCCCGAATGACACATCGTATTCCCTGACGGGATTTATCCTCTGAAATATCGATTTGCTTTACCCATGCCACATCGGGAAAACATTTGAGTAATCGATCTCGGTTTTCTTGTTGTTCGATAGGAGAATACTCAGTATTTAGCAAATTACGCTGATAACTTGCGCCAATGCAGTGGTATTGATTCTGTGGATTGACCGGCGTCATGTAACCATCGTAACACAAGACACTTTTTAGCTGGCTGAGGAGTTTAGTTGTTGGAATATGGCTGACCTGCCCACGCACAGCGGTAACGGGCAGTTTTTCAGTTTGCTTAAATTGTGGCAGGCAATGTCCATTGGCAATGATAACCACTTTATGGTTTTTAACCTGCATTTGCCCCTGATGTTCAATATGCAGTTGCCAGCCGTTTTCATGTTGAGTCAGACGCATTATTTTATGGTTGAAGAGCGTACACATACCAAGTTGTTGTGCAAGCTTGATGGCTTCCTGAGTCAATTGCCCCGGATAGAGCCATCCACCTTGTGGGTAGTGAACACCATGATAATTGACATCCAGCCCACTCATCTGACTAAGCTGCTGGCGATCCATCCCAATAGCAATTTCCTCCGGCCATGTAGTTTCCAGTATGGCGGAGATTTTTTTATCCGTTTTTTCATCATAGGCGAGTTGGCTGACTCCGCCCCATTGGTGATCAAATAATACTCCCTGATAAGTCAGGTGATCGTACTGGCGACGGGCAAAGGTAAATGCTGAGGTAAAAAAACGTTCTAATGGGTCATTCTGACCATTCAGTAAGGGATATAATGCCCCCTGCTGATTACCTGATGCATTCAGTGCCGGTTGTTCATCCTGACAATATAAAGTAACTTTTGCACCCCGACGCAGCAAAGACAATGCCGTAAATGCACTGGCAATACCTCCGCCTATGATGGCAATATCATCAGTACACGTTGCACTCTGGCGGGTAAACCAGGGCGTATCGGAGCTGAAAGGGGGAATATCTGGATGTAAAGAGCCAATCAACATCTCTCTTTTACGTCCGAATCCTTTTATTTTTTTGACATCAAAACCCGCTTCCTGTAACCCCCGACGTACTAAACCGGCGGATGTAAATGTCGCAAATGTGCCTTCCGGGCGGGAGAATTTTGCCATAGAAGTGAACAGTTGTTCGCTCCACATTTGCGGATTTTTGGATGGGGCAAAACCATCTAAAAACCACGCATCAACTTTGCCGTTCAGGCCGGAAGTTATCTCAGGTAATAGCTCATTTACATCACCAAACCAAAGATCCAGTGTAATCGCACCATTATCCAGAATTAATCGGTGACAACCTGAGAGGGGCAAAGGCCATTGCTGACATAATTCTTCAGAAAATGGCTGAAGTTCTGGCCAGCGCTGATGGGCATTTTTTAGGTCTGAGGTTTTTAATGGATACTTTTCAAAACTAATGTAATGCAGTCTTTTTAATGTGGCATTCGGTGACTGCTGCCTGAAAGCGGAGAAAGCGCGCCAGAGCGCCAGAAAATTTAACCCTGTACCAAATCCTGTTTCGGCGATAACGCAATCACAACGGGGGTGAGTGTTAAAACGCTGAGGAAAATGATTGCCTTTCAAAAATACATATACAGTTTCTTCCAACCCGTCTTGATTTGAAAAATAAACATCATCAAACTGCTCAGAAATAGGTGTGCCCTGTTCATTCCAGCTTAGGGTTGCGCTACTGATAGCACTGTTTTTCACGATACTGTTTTTCAAAATAAGACCTGTATTTTTGCGAAGAGTAATAGGGGATTTTAACGGGCTTGAGTCTGTTACACCACCTATTGCGGATCTTAAGAACTGATACTGATCAATTGTTCCATGATTTTTAACCTGATCGGACTTGTTCAGCGTACAAGTGTACGCTAAAGTGCGAGTAGGAAATCCCGCAGGTAAACATATTGATGAGGTAATTAATGAAAAGAGCAGTAATCACTGGTCTGGGAATTGTTTCCAGTATTGGTAATAACCAGAAAGAGGTGCTGAAATCTCTGAAAGAAGGCCTTTCCGGGATAACTTTTTCCGAAGAATTCAAAGAAATGGGGCTTCGCAGCCAAGTTTGGGGAAATGTCAAACTGGATACAACGGGTTTGATTGACCGAAAAACACAGCGTTTTATGAGTGATGCTTCTGTTTATGCTTATCTGGCTATGGATGAGGCAATCAAAGATTCCGGCCTGCCAGAAGATCAGGTTTCTAATTTACGCACCGGGCTGGTTGTCGGTTCTGGTGGCGGTTCTCCGCACAATCAGGTTGTCTGTGCGGACGGTATGCGCGCCCGTGGCTTACGGGGTGTCGGGCCTTACATGGTTACAAGAACAATGGCTTCCGGCATTTCAGCCTGTCTGGCAACTCCATTTAAAATTAAAGGCGTGAACTATTCGATCAGCTCCGCCTGTTCAACTTCTGCACATTGTATCGGTCATGCTGTTGAGTTAATCCAGCTTGGCAAACAGGATGTTATTTTTGCTGGCGGCGGTGAAGAACTTAGCTGGGAAATAGCCTGTGAATTTGATGCAATGGGGGCACTTTCAACCAAATATAATGAAACCCCGGATCGCGCTTCCCGTACTTATGACCAAAACCGCGATGGTTTTGTTATCGCAGGCGGGGGCGGTATTGTGGTTGTTGAGGAACTGGAACACGCATTAGCCCGTGGTGCACATATTTATGCAGAGGTTATTGGTTACGGAGCCAATTCTGATGGCATGGATATGGTGGCACCTTCAGGCGAAGGGGCTGTTCGCTGTATGAGAATGGCTATGGATGGCATTGATGGCGAAATAGATTACATAAACACGCATGGCACATCGACACCTGTTGGTGACCTGAAAGAGCTGGAAGCAATCAGGGAAGTATTTGGCGACAACACACCTGCAATCTCAGCGACCAAAGCGATGACCGGGCATTCTCTGGGAGCGGCTGGTGCTCAGGAAGCCATTTACAGCCTGTTGATGCTTGAGCACGGGGTTATTGCACCAAGCATTAATATTGAAGAGCTGGATGAAAAAGCGCTTGGTATGAATATTATTAGAGAACCGACCGAACGCGAGCTAAGAACAGTAATGTCCAATAGCTTCGGGTTCGGTGGTACAAATGCATCTTTGGTAATGCGTAAATATTCGGACTGATTTTCTGAATTTCTGAAGCCGGAAATTTATCGTTCTGAATAAAAGCCAATTCATCAGTTAGGTGGATTGGCTATAAATCTTCCCGTTTTTCTGACGTCTTTTACGGATACCCCGCAATATAGGCGGAATAATCAGAACCAGTGCCGCTAATACCAGTAGGGATTGAGCGATAGCACTGCTCCAAAGGATATCAAAACTACCGTTGCTGATTGAAAGTGCCCGCCTTAAGTTTTGTTCCAGCATTTCACCTAACACAAATCCCAGAATAAGTGGTGACATCGGGAAGTTCATTTTCCTGAGAATGTAACCCAAAACGCCCAGACCAACCATCAACATCAGATCGAACGTTGTGCTGTGTACTGCATAAACGCCGACGGCTGAAATGGTGGCGATGACCGGTACTAAAAACCACAGAGGGATACTCAGCATACGGGTAAATAACCCAATCATCGGAATATTCATAATCAGCAACAGAATATTGGCAATGAGCAGTGCAGCGATTAATCCCCATACGATATCCGGCTGCTCTGTAAACATGGCAGGCCCCGGTGTGATGTTATAAAGAGTCAGTGCACCTATCATGACTGCTGTAGTGCCTGAGCCGGGTACGCCGAGCGTAAGCATAGGAATGAACGAACCACATGCAGAGGCATTATTAGCCGCTTCAGGAGCAGCCACCCCCCGAATATCACCTTTACCAAACGAATCACTGTTACCGCTGAGCCGCTTTTCTGTCATATATGTGATTGCGCTGGCAATGGTCGCGCCTGCCCCCGGCAATATTCCGACAAAGAAACCAATAACGGATGAACGTAATATTGGTCCGGTACAGGTCTGAGCTTCTTTTTTATTAAAAAGTAATCTTCCGGTTTTGCTTATGACTTTTTGGCCGGTAGAAGTGCTCTCCAGCATCAGCAGAATTTCGCTGACGGAAAACAGCCCAATGACAACGACAATAAACTGAATACCATCGGAGAGATGGACACTATCGAAGGTGAAACGATAAACCCCGGTATTGGCATCAACGCCTACGGTGGCTAAACCCAAACCAATCAGGGCTGCCAGTAGCGATTTAACCGGATTCTGGCTCATCATGCTGCCAAGACAGGCAATGGCAAACACCATCAGGGCAAAATATTCAGCAGGCCCGAATGCTAACGACCATTTTGCCAGAAGTGGCGCAAACAAAATGATACCAGCAATGGCCAACAGTGAGCCACAGAATGAACTGACGGCTGAGATAGATAATGCAACCCCGGCTTTGCCCTGTTTTGCCATTGGGTGCCCGTCCAGTGCAGTCATTATTGCTGCTGCATCCCCCGGCACATTCAGCAGAATTGAAGATATCCGTCCTCCGTATTCGCAGCCAATATAGACTGTCGCCAGTAAGATTAAAGCCGATTCTGCGGGGAGCTTCAGAGCAAAAGCCAATGGTAATAAAATCGCTACACCATTTATCGGGCCAAGCCCCGGAAGCAGGCCAACAACAGTACCAATAAAACAACCGATTAATGCAATAACCAGATTTTTGGGGATTAATGCGACTTCAAAACCGTGCGTGAGGTATATCCATGTATCCATTTTATCTCCTTACCTGAACAGGCTGCCAAGCGGCAGAGTGACATCTAACAGGCGATCAAAGATAAAAAAGAGAGAGATACCTAAGATCACGCCAGAAATAATTGCGGCGGGAAGAGTGGCGTTAAATAGTAACGCGATACTGACAGTCAGTAATGTTGTTGCCAGAGGGAAGCCTAACCATTCAAACATTCCGGCATAAAAGGTCAGGCAAACAATCAGTAATAATAAACGGCGTAATGCTTGTGGAGCAGGCCAGTCAACGATTTCAGGTTTTCTGAACAGCATTAGCAGTGCACACAATGCCATTAATGAAATAATGGCAATCGGGAAAGGACGAGGGCCCAATGGTTCATAATTGTATTCACTGTGGATACTCCAGCCAATGCTCAGCCCTATTGTGCACAGTACTAACCAGATAATGGCAAAAATACGATCACTCATAATACAATTCCTGTTATTTTGCTAAACCAAAAGATTTAGCCATTTCATGGTACTGAGTAACCTGTTTTTTCACATAATCATCCAGCTCTTTACCTGTCATATTGAATTCAAACAGGCCACGTAGTTCACGCTGTTTTTTAAATTCATCGGATTGTTGCAGTTTGTTGAAGGTATCAACCCACCATTGATATTGTTCATCAGAAACTTTCGGTCCCATGTAAAAACCCCGGATAACAGGCCATACAATGTCATAACCTTGCTCTTTGGCTGTCGGGATACCGGCCAGAACGCCATCAAGTCTTTTATCGGTATAGACGGCAAGAACACGGATCTTATTACTTGTCAGGTAAGGTAAGACTTCGCTGATATCGCCGGAATAAACCTGTATATGATTACCCAGCAGGGCGGTGAGAGATTCTCCTCCGCCTTCGAAGGCAACATAACGCATTTTGTGTGGATCAATACCGGCTTCTTTCACCAGTAATGCGGTCTTCATCCAATCCTGACCGCCGATGGAAGCACCTGCACCAAACACAATACTGGCAGGGTTATTCTGGAGTGCATCAATGAGATCTTTTAAGGTCTTGTAAGGCGAATCCTGACGTACGGCAATCATACCGTAATCTGTACCAACACCTGCCAGCCAGCGGACATCATCCACGTTGTAACGTCCGAACTTCCCCTGAGCAAGATTTAACAGTGAACCGCCGGAAAAGGCGACAATTGTTCCCGGTTCGGCAGGGCGCTGGGCAACAATAGCGTTATAGGCAACTGCACCGACACCCCCGGGCATAAATGTTACCCGCATGGGGGAATTAATGGTTTTAGTCTCCAGTAATGAGACCTGAGCTAATTTACAGGTTAAATCGAACCCACCACCCGGTTTCGCTGGGGCGATACATTCAGTTCTGTCAGGGGCGTTGGCTGCGAAGGTATTGATAGAAAAAAGTAAACCGGTAGTTGCTAATAATGCCTTTAGTTTTTTCATTTTTTTATTCCTCATGTGGCACCAGTACAGGTGACAATTCAATAAAACGCTGGTGCATTATTATTTATAGAACCGAAATCCTTTATTAACCGTGAAAAATGTTTATATGTGATATTAATCACTTAATATCATGTATAGCCTATTTCAAATTCATCAAGAATTTTATTATCACAATTTATTGAAAATATAGTGAATCCGATCTGATATTTATTTTCTGATAAAATACGACTTAAATGTACCATTTAATAGAATGGAGCATTAAAAAATATTAATAGTAAAATAATTTCAATGGTTATATGTTCGATGGGGTTCAGGTTCTAATAATGCAATAAAAATTAGATTTAATTCGAATGATTAAAAATACGTTTATATAAAAATATTATATGGAGAAAAAATGATTCAGTTTTTCAGTTACCGCCCAAAGATAAGTAGGGCGATAACTGATGAGAAAGTGATTTAACTTGCAGATAATTAACTTTTTATTCTTTTCTCTGTTTTTTGCTGTAGCTGTTAATAGGGGTACGTAGTTGTTGAGCAATAATAACACCAACCAGAACAATACCACCTCCGATAAGATGATAGCTATACATCTTCTCATGAAGTACTGCAATCGCAATAATAGCGGTAAAAACCGGAGCCAGATTCATAAATATTGATGCCATATTTGCACCAAGTCGGGTAACTCCCTGTATCCACACATAAGGGGCAATAATTGAAGCAGGAATACCGGCAAACAAAACAAGAGAAATATTATCACTGGTCAGCCGGACATCTTCTGTCATTATAAAATTGGGCAAAAGTAATAACACGCCAAACCCGATTTGTATATAAAGTGCCTGCCAGTTGGGTAATGGAATTGCCCAGCGTTTGGTCAGAACTCCGTACAGCGCATAAGCGGCCGCTGCAATAAACATCATGACATCGCCGATTCCTAATCCGTTCTGTAACAGAGTGGAAGGTTCACCTTTACCCACTAACCATATGAGTCCAAACAGTGAAAAAGCGGTTCCGATCAGAATGCCAACAGTCGGTGTGACCCGTAGAACAAATATACTGAGTATGATCGTCAGTAGCGGAATTAATGAGGTTAAGATCCCGATCAGTGTTGCACTGACAGTGTGAGCGGCATAGTAAACCAGACTTTGATTAAGAACCATACCAAGCAAACCCAGAATCAATAACTTCCACCAGTGTGGAATGATCGTTTTCCACTGTTTCAGTACCGGTAATAAGATAAAAGGACTCAAAGCCAAAAACGCGATAAACCAACGATAAAAAGCGATAGCGCCGGGTTCAATGGCGGTGGCGGCGGATTTACTGACGACGACGTTGGCTGACCAAATCAGTACAGCAATAAGGGGAAATAATAAATTCTTCATTGAGTTAAATTGTGTGTGTAGAACATTGTGTGCTTAGTGTAGCAGTGACCGATTTATTGTATATATTTATAATCCGCCAACTGATGTGGCAATCAGGACAAATTATTATAAATTCCCCTCTGTTTTTTGGATAAAAAATGAATTTTCTGAAAGGGAGTTAACCAAATGATGTTGCAGTTACCGGACTGGGATATGCCCAACACCCTCCTTTTTCGTGATGAAACTCTGAGTGCTGATACTGAATTTATGCTGCATTCCCATCCATTCGGCCAGTTAATTTATGTCGTATGCGGCGTTATGGAAATGACGGTGGGAGGGCAACGTTTTCTGGCTCCCCCGGAATTTTGTATCTGGATACCGAAAAATAGCGTTCATTCGAGTTATAACCGGAAAACCATGCGGTTTTGGATAATCGATATTTCGCCACAATTGAGCAAATCCTTACCCCAACAGCCATGCATTATCCGGTTAAGTGCTATTTTTAATGCCATTATGCAAGATTTCTTTAGCCGTAAGGTGATACGGCCACATGCCGAAAAAGATCGGCGGCTGGTACAGGTTCTGATTGATCAGCTTGAACTTTCACCCAGTCAGAATACTTACCTGCCTTCATCAAAAGATAAACTTCTTGCGCCGATCTTGCAGGAATTGGAGCACAACCCTGCGGATAATACTTCATTGGCAACATGGGCAAAGAAGCGTTATACCTCGGAAAGAACTTTATCACGCCGTTGTCAGCAAGAATTAGGCATGTCTTTTAGTGAATGGCGGCAGCGTCTGCGCTTTCTGCACGCGATTTCCTTGCTGGGACAGGGAAAAAGTGTTTATGAAATTGCATTTGATGTTGGCTATAGTTCATCGTCCGCTTTTATTGCTATGTTTCAACAAATTTCCGGAACAACACCTGAACGTTTCAGGAAAGGATGATCGGGAATTGAAACGAATTAGTGAACGATAAACTGCGAAAAACCGCTCATAAAGGGTCAGCCAGAAAGATAAAGGGATATTAGGCATTATGTCGATAAAATGGCAGAATAACGGATCACGCCCACTTCACTCGTTGGATAAGAAAAGTGAAAATTTTAGTCGATGAAAATATGCCTTATGCTGAACAACTCTTTAAACAATTAGGAGAAGTTCAGGCTATTCCGGGGCGCCCTGTGCCTGAGGGAGTGCTGGAACATGCAGATGCCTTTATGGTGCGTTCTGTCACTAAAGTTAATGAGTCCCTGTTAAAAGGTAGTGCTGTAAAATTTATCGGAACCGCTACCGCAGGTATGGATCATGTTGATCAGCCGTGGTTAGAGCAGGCTGGGATTGGTTTTTCTGCTGCCCCCGGATGCAACGCTATTGCTGTCGTTGAATATGTGCTCTCCGCGCTGATGGTTCTGGCAGAACAAGATCAGTTTCAGTTGAAGGATAAAACGGTCGGTATTGTTGGTGTTGGTAATGTCGGAGGGCGTTTGGCCACACGACTGACTGCTCTGGGCGTGAAAACTCTGTTGTGTGATCCACCACGGGCAGATCGGGGAGATGAAGGTGAATTCTGGCCTTTGGAAAAGTTGGTCAGCGAGGCCGATATTCTGACATTCCATACCCCGCTTAACACATCAGGCCCTTATCAGACCTATCATCTGGCAGATGCAGAACTGCTTTCTGCCTTACCGGATAACCGAATCTTAATTAATGCCAGCCGTGGTGAAGTGGTTGATAATCAGGCATTGCTGTCAGCTTTACAAAACGGAAAAAAATTGCGTACCGTACTTGATGTCTGGGAGCCGGAACCTAACCTTTCATTACCTTTGTTGGCGCTGGTTGATATCGGTACGCCACATATTGCGGGATATACTCTGGAAGGCAAAGCCCGTGGTACAACTCAGGTTTTTGAGGCGTATTGTGAATTTTTAGGGCAGCCCCAGAAGACGACACTGTCTGACTTGCTGCCGGAGTCTGATTTCAGTCATATAACGGTTCGTGGTGAAGTGACACAAAGCATCCTGAAGCGTCTGATGCATTTAGTGTATGATGTGCGCCGCGATGATGCACCACTGCGTCAGGTAGCCGGACAGACTGGTGCTTTCGACCAGCTACGGAAGAATTATCCAGAACGTCGTGAATGGTCTTCCCTGACAGTGCATTGTGACTGTGAAAGCAGTGCTCAATTACTATCCCAGATTGGGTTTAATACTAAAATCATTTAAAAACAGTTAATTAAAAGTTTTGAATTAGCCGTATTGAATTAACTGTATTTGAATTAACAACAGGCAGAATTCTCTGCCTGCCAGCAAAATAAAAGAGAAGTGGAGAAAACCAACATGTCAGAAGGTTGGAATATTGCGCTATTGGGTGCAACGGGCGCAGTAGGTGAAGTGATATTGGCGTTACTACAGGAGCGCCAGTTTCCGGTTGGTGAACTGCATCTTCTTGCCAGTGAGCAAAGCGTCGGGAAAATCCAGCGTTTTAATGGTAAAAATATCACCGTTCGTGATGTTGCCGAATTTGACTGGTCACAGGTACAGCTCGCATTTTTTGCTGTAGGCATGGAAGTCACAGCGCAGCATATTGCGCAGGCAACAGAAGCGGGTTGTCTGGTGATTGACAGCAGCGGGTTGTTTGCGGCTGAACCAGATGTTCCATTAGTTGTGCCAACAGTAAACCCACATGCACTGGCGGAATACCGTAACCGTAATATTGTTGCGGTTGCAGATAGCGCAGCCAGTCAGGTGTTAACTGCCATCAAACCTTTAATTGATACTGCGGGTATTGCACGTTTACAACTGACCAATATCCTGCCGGTTTCTGTTCATGGTAAAGCCGCTATAGAAGAACTGGCGGGGCAGAGTGCCCGTTTATTGAATGGCATTCCGCCAGATGAAGGGCATTTCAATAAACAATTGGCATTTAACTTATTGCCTTTGTTGCCTGATGCGGAAGGGACAGTACGTGAAGAGCGCCGAATTGTCGATCAGGTTCGCAGAATATTGCAGGATGAAGGTTTACCTGTTTCGGTGAGCTGTGTTCAGTCTTCTGTATTTTACGGTATTGGCCAGATGGTGAGTGTGGAAACATTGCGTCCGGTTGGCGTAGAAGAAGCTCGCAGCGAGTTTGAACGTCTTGAAGAAATTAAGGTCTCAGAAGAAGGGGATTTCCCGACTCAGGTGACTGACGCATCAGGTACAGATGGGTTAAGCATCGGCTGTTTGCGTAATGATTATGGAATGCCGGAGATGTTACAGTTCTGGTCTGTTGCCGATAATATTCGTTTCGGCGGTGCTTTAATGGCGGTTGAAGTCGCAGAGAAACTGATGCAGGAGCAATTTTACTGATGTCTGATACAGAACTGAACCAGTCTGTGCCAGAAGCAAAAAAAGTGAAAATTGCACTGGGGATTGAATATGACGGCAGCCGCTATTATGGCTGGCAGCGTCAGCAGGAAGTCAGAAGTGTACAGGCGTGTCTGGAAAAAGCACTGTCAAAAGTTGCAAATGAACCAATTGCGGTTTTCTGTGCAGGCAGAACGGATGCAGGTGTTCACGGAACAGGGCAGGTTGTGCATTTTGAAACTTCGGCACAGCGTAAAGATGCGGCATGGACAATGGGTGTTAATACCCATTTACCTGCGGATATTGCGGTGCGTTGGGTAAAAGCGGTAGATGATGAATTTCATGCCCGTTTCAGTGCAACAGCACGCCGGTATCGGTACGTCATCTTTAATCATCGTTACCGTCCTGCGGTATTGGCAAAAGGCGTCACGCATTTTCATTATCCGCTGGATGAGAAAAAGATGCATGAAGCAGCACAATGTCTGTTAGGAGAGAATGACTTTACTTCTTTCAGGGCAGTACAGTGCCAGTCCAATTCACCGTGGCGCAATCTTATGCACATTAATGTCAGTCGTCACGGGCATTATGTTGTCGTGGATATTAAGGCTAATGCTTTTGTCCATCACATGGTGCGTAATATTGTCGGCAGTCTGCTGGAAATTGGCTGTGGTAATCAGGATGTACAATGGATGGCTGAACTGCTGGCACTGAAAGATCGAACAAAAGCCGCAGCAACGGCTAAGGCTGAAGGGTTATATTTAGTTGCGGTGGATTATCCTGCCCACTTTGGTTTACCTGAGCCGGTGATGGGGCCTTTGTTTTTGGCTGATGAATTAATCTGATTATTTCGAATGATGACAGGGAAGTTTGAGCACACGAGGAATATTATGGAGTTTTTTACTCATTTTATTGATTTCGCGAAGTTCATTGTTGATTTTATTTTGCATATTGATGCCCATTTAGCTGAATTAGTTGCCACTTATGGCGACTGGGTATACGGGATCTTATTTTTAATTGTATTTTGTGAAACCGGGTTGGTAGTTACGCCATTTCTGCCGGGAGACTCGCTGTTATTTGTAGCGGGAGCGCTGTCGGCATTGGATTCTAACGATCTTAACGTACATATTATGGCTGCATTGATAATTGCCGCAGCAATTATTGGAGATGCTATAAACTATACTATTGGTCGTATTTTTGGTGAGAAACTATTCAACAATCCAAACTCGCGGATTTTCCGGCGTAGTTATCTGGACAAAACTCATCAATTTTATGAAAAACATGGTGGAAAAGCGATAATTCTGGCGCGATTTGTGCCAATCATCCGAACATTTGCTCCATTCGTTGCTGGAATGGGTAAAATGTCTTACCGACATTTTGCGGCTTATAATGTTATTGGGGCACTTATATGGGTATTATTGTTCACTTATGCCGGTTATTTATTCGGTGACATGCCGATTATCCAGCAGAATCTGAAATTATTAATTGTTGCAATTATATTTATTTCTATTTTGCCTGGTGTGATTGAAATTTGGCGTCATCGTCGGGCTGCATCTAAAAAAGCGGCAGATAACAATTAGATAGCCAAAAAATAATAGATAGCCACAAACAGGTTTGAGCAGTTTTTTATCCACACTGCTATGGCATTGTGGTTTAATGGCACGTAAAACAAAAGCTGGCCTATACCGAGGGAATGCAGTCCAAGGTATACGCCAGAATCAGACGGAAAGGTTCATTAATGAGCTGGATTGAAAAGATTCTAAACAAAAGCAAAATTATGCAAACTCGCAAGGCAAGCATCCCTGAAGGAGTTTGGACTAAATGCGACAGTTGCAGTCAGGTGCTTTACCGCGCTGAGTTAGAGCGTAACCTCGGCGTGTGTCCGAAATGTGACCACCATATGAGTGTTTCTGCCCGTCAGCGTTTGCTGGCATTTTTGGATGAGGGAAGTACAACAGAGTTAGGCAGCGAATTAGAGCCTAAAGATATCCTGAAATTCCGTGATACCAAAAAATATAAAGATCGTCTGACAGCGGCTCAGAAGCAGACTCAGGAAAAAGATGCCCTGATCGTAATGAAAGGCTCATTACATGATATGCCGATTGTGGCAGGTGCATTTGAGTTTACTTTTATCGGTGGCTCAATGGGTTCGGTTGTGGGTGCTCGTTTTGTGCGTGCGGTTGAACAGGCACTGGAAGATAATTGTCCGTTTGTCTGCTTTACGTCCAGTGGCGGAGCACGAATGCAGGAAGGGTTGATGTCACTGATGCAGATGGCAAAAACCAGTGCTGCATTAGCCAAAATGCAGGATCGTGGCTTGCCTTATATCTGTGTGCTGACTAACCCGACGATGGGCGGTGTGACTGCAAGTTTTGGGATGCTGGGAGACGTTAACATTGCAGAACCTAAGGCGTTGATCGGTTTTGCTGGCCCACGGGTTATTGAACAGACTGTACGTGAAAAATTGCCGGAAGGTTTCCAGCGCAGTGAATTCCTGCTGGAAAAAGGCGCGATTGATATGATTGTGCGTCGTCCGGAAATGAGGGAAAGAGTTGCCAGTCTGCTTGCTATGCTGACTAATCAGCCACATCCCGACGCGAAAAAAGAGGTAACAGGAGAAATTGTTGCCGAACCTGCTGACGTCGAAGTTGACATAAACATCAACCCTAATAAAGAAGATGTCTGATATTTTACAAATTCCTCAAGCCACGTCGTCATTGGCGACGTGGCTTTCCTACCTTGAAAATCTGCACTCAAAAGCAATTGATATGGGGCTTGAGCGCATTGGTATGCTTGCCGGTAAACTGGATTTATTACATCCGGCTCCGAAAGTCATTACGGTATCCGGTACGAATGGTAAGGGCACAACCTGTCATACGCTTGAATCTATTTTTCTGGCTGCGGGTCTGAAAGTCGGCGTTTACAGCTCGCCGCATCTGGTGCGTTATACCGAGCGGGTGCGTATTCAGGGTAGCGAACCGACAGAGCAGGATTTCTGCCGTGTATTTTCTGACATAGAATCCCAGCGTGGTGATATCTCCTTAACCTATTTTGAATACGGAACATTGGCAGCATTGCAGCTCTTCAAAGAGTCTGCTCTTGATGTCGTGATCCTCGAAGTGGGGCTGGGGGGGCGTCTGGATGCCACTAATATTGTCGATGCAGATATTGCCGCTGTGACCAGTATTGCACTGGATCATACGGATTGGCTGGGGGCAGATCGTGAGCATATCGGGCGCGAAAAAGCCGGTATTTTCCGTCGGGGGCACTTTGCTGTCGTTGGTGAACCGGATATGCCTCATGCTATTGCTGATGTTGCCGAGGAAGTAGGGGCAAAACTGTTCCGCACAGGGAAGGACTGGGATTTTTCTCAGGAAAAAACGTGCTGGCACTGGCGAACAGCAGATCGGCAATTTAATTCGCTGCCGATCCCTAATTTGCCACTGGCTAATGCTGCAACTGCACTGGGTGTCATTCACTGTCTGTTACAGCAGAATGATAAGGTCAGTCAGGCTATTGATGAACGGGCTATTCATGAAGGCTTGAAATGTGCTCAGTTACCGGGGCGTTTTCAGATTATCGGGGAAGCGCCACGCATTATTCTGGATGTGGCACATAACCCCCATGCAGCCGGATACCTGGCACAAAAGCTGGCGGAATTACCCCGTTTGCCGGGCAGTAAAGTACGGGCAGTTATCGGCATGTTGCATGATAAAGACATTGCGGGAACAGTGGCCTGCCTTACCCGGCAAATTGATGAATGGTATTGTGCCTCATTACATGAATTTCGTGGTGCAGCAGCGGGTGAGTTGGCTGAACACCTTCCCGCTGCCCGGATATTTCCAGATGTTAAGCAGGCATGGCATCAGGCTGTGAAAGACGCGGCAGAGCAGGATATTATCGTGGTTTGCGGCTCTTTCCATACGGTTGCTCATGTTATGGAGTCATTGGAGGAGATAAAGGGACGTGGCAAGTAAATTTCAAAATCGCTTAGTCGGAACCATCGTTCTTGTGGCACTGAGTGTCATCGTGCTGCCGATGCTGTTGGACGGCGATAAGAAATACAATGAGGAAAAATTCGCTTCTATTCCATTAGTGCCTAAGCCGGGTGATGAAGAGAATATTGATTCGATTCCGCCACTGACACAAAGTATGCCATCTGCCCCTCCGGAAGGAGCGGCAGAGGCGATGCAGGTACAAGCACAGGAGTCGCAGTCAGGTGCAGATATGGTAGGTGCGGATACATTATACGGTTCGTCAGCACCGGAGCCTGTACCGATGACAGCGTCTCCCGCCACAACGAAGAAAGATAACGGAGAACAGGCCAAACCTGATCTTTCGGCTGTTCATAAGGCAGAAACCAAACCGCAGGTTAAGGCTGAAAGTCGTACCGAAAGTCAGCCGGAAGTGAAATCCCGGGTTGCTGAACAGGCACCGCAGGCGGTTGCTTATGTGGTCCAGCTTGGGGCATTGAAAAATGCGGATAAAGTGAATGAAATCGTCGCCAGACTGCGTCTTTCAGGTCATCAGGTCTATACCGTTCCCTCTTCTGCGGTACAAGGTCAGTTAACCCGAATCTATGTCGGGCCTAATGCTTCACGACAGACGTTAGGGGCTATTTTGCCTGAGTTGAAAGAATTAACAGGTCTACAAGGGCAAATTAAAAATTACACGCCATAACATAATGATCTTTGACGCCGAATCTAACCCTGCCGTAAAAGATCCGGAACCCTTCATCATGCCATCGCTTGTACAGGCGGAGATGAGCGGTTCCTTAAATTATTTTTAATAGCAGAGTGATAAATCTGCTACGCAAACGTTTTCGTTTTCTGTTAGAATGCGCCCGACCTGAAAGTCGGGAGCCTGTTTTGGATTAAAATATGGTCTGGATAGATTATACAATTATTGCCATTATTGGTTTCTCTGCACTGGTCAGTCTGATCCGTGGGTTTGTTCGTGAGGCACTTTCACTGATCACGTGGGGATGTGCTTTCTTTGTTGCAAGCCACTTCTATACTTATCTGGCGGTTTATTTTACCCGTCTTGGAGATGAGCTGGTGCGCAATGGGGTCGCGATTGCTATCTTGTTCATTGCAACACTGATTGTTGGTGCAGTCGTAAACTATGTGATTGGCTCACTTGTTCAGCGAACAGGCTTATCAGGTACTGATCGGGTTCTGGGGATCTGTTTCGGGGCATTGCGTGGTGTATTAATTGTTTCTGCCATCTTGTTTATTGCAGACTCATTTACTCCGCTTCCCCAAAGTGCAGACTGGCAACAGTCGCAGTTGATCCCTCAGTTCAGTCAAATTATCAGGTGGTTTTTTGACTACCTGCAAAATGCGTCGAGTTTCCTACCGGAGAAATAGCTTTCTCCGCCTGACTGATGAGGAAAGACTACATGTGCGGTATTGTTGGTATCGTTGGTTTTACATCGGTTAACCAGTCGATTTATGATGCATTAACGGTGCTTCAGCACCGTGGACAGGATGCAGCAGGTATTGCGACTATTGATGGTAACAATGAGTTCCGTTTACGTAAGGCCAATGGTTTGGTTAAAGATGTGTTTGAAACACGACACATGTTACGTTTACAGGGAGCAATCGGAATTGGGCATATCCGTTACCCGACAGCGGGGAGTTCCAGTGCTTCTGAAGCCCAGCCTTTTTATGTGAATTCACCTTTTGGTATTACATTGGCACATAACGGCAATCTGACAAATGCGTCGGAACTGAAAAAAAGTCTGTTTCAAAATGGCCGTCGCCATGTCAATACGACGTCAGACTCTGAAATCCTGCTGAATGTTTTTGCCGATGAGTTAACTCAATTCCCACATTTCCCATTGAAGCCAGATGATATTTTTGCGGCTGTCGCAGCAATGCACCGGAAAATCCGGGGTGCTTATGCGTGTGTAGCCATGATTATCGGACATGGTTTGGTAGCTTTCCGTGATCCGAACGGGATCAGGCCTCTGGTATTAGGGAAACGTACACTGGAAGATGGTCGCAGTGAATATATGGTGGCATCGGAAAGTGTGGCGCTCGATACTTTAGGCTTTGAATTCCTGCGGGATGTCGCTTCTGGTGAGGCCATTTATATTACTGAACAAGGGCAATTATTTACCCGCCAGTGTTCAGAAAATCCTTCACTAACTCCCTGCCTGTTCGAATTTGTTTATCTTGCCCGTCCGGATTCCTTTATAGATAAAATTTCCGTTTATAACGCCCGGTTACGGATGGGAAGAAAGCTGGGGGAAAAAATAGCCCGTGAATGGGAAGATTTACAAATAGATGTTGTTATCCCGATCCCTGAAACTTCCTGCGATATCGCACTGGAAATCGCCCATATTCTGGATAAACCTTATCGTCAGGGGTTTGTCAAAAACCGTTATGTCGGACGCACTTTCATTATGCCCGGTCAGCATGAACGCAGGAAATCAGTCCGGCGTAAACTGAATGCCAACCGCGCGGAATTCCGTGGTAAAAATGTTTTGCTGGTGGATGATTCCATTGTCCGTGGTACAACTTCAGAGCAAATAGTGGAACTGGCCCGTGAAGCCGGAGCCAAAAAAGTCTATTTTGCTTCGGCTGCGCCTGAAGTCCGCTTCCCGAATGTATACGGGATAGACATGCCAACCGCCAATGAGTTAATAGCCCACGGCCGCGAAGTTAACGAAATTCGCCAGCTCATTGGTGCTGATGCACTGATATATCAGGATCTTTCGGATTTAGTCACTGCGATGCGTGAAGAAAACCCGGATATTGAGAAATTTGAATGTTCAGTTTTTGACGGTATCTATGTTACGAAGGACATTGATCAGACTTATCTCGATTATCTGGAAAACCTCCGTAAAGATGATGCCATGAAATTACAGGGACAGAGCGAAATTGAGAGTCTGGAAATATATAATGAAGGATAACAATCTCATACCCTATGGATTTCAAGTTGCGTCGCGGCGGTATGGAATGACAAATTCGTCGGGAACGAATTTGCCCAGCTAAAGGCTGGCCTCTGGAGAGAGGCAGGAGCCTCTCAGTAATCCCCGGGAGCATAGATGACTATGTGACCGGGGTGAATGAGCGCAGCCAACAAAGAGGCAGCTTGAAAGACGACGGGTATCTTTTTAGTTATTTCCGGTATTACTGAGGGACACATGAAAAAACTGATCGTCGGTCTGACAGGGGCAAGTGGTGCAATTTATGGCATCCGGTTACTACAGGTCTTACAGCCTGTAGCGGGTATTGAAACACATCTGATCATCAGCCAGTCAGCCCGGCAGACACTGGCACTGGAGACTGACTATACCCTGCGTGAAGTACAGTCTCTTGCCGATGTTGTATACGATAGCCGAGATATTGCTGCTTCTGTCTCTTCGGGGTCATTTAAGACATCCGGGATGGTGATTTTACCCTGTTCCATCAAAACGTTGTCAGGCATTGTGCATAGTTACACGGATGGTTTAATCACCCGAGCTGCCGACGTTGTTTTGAAAGAGGGGCGTAAACTGGTGCTGGGCGTCAGAGAAACGCCATTGCACTTGGGGCATTTAAGGTTAATGACTCAGGCGGCTGAAATAGGGGCAGTCATCATGCCGCCAGTGCCTGCATTTTATCACCGGCCTGAATCTATTCAGGACGTTATTGATCAGACAGTTAACCGTGTGCTTGATCAGTTTGATATCAACCTGCCAGAAGATTTATTCAATCGCTGGCAGGGTGTAAAATCTGTCAGTATTTAAAACATCGGTGTTCAATATCATCTGACGTTTTCCGTCAGTAAATTATTCAGGGCTTCTTCTAATTCAAAATAGCAGAAGCCAAATCCGGCTTCCTCCAGCCGCTTTGGAATAGCTTGTTGCCCGCCCAGTACCAGTGCTGCTGCTTCTCCCATCACTATTTTTAATACAAAAGCAGGAACCCGGCATACAGCAGGGCGATGCAGTACTTTCGCCAATATTGCGCTGAACTGATCATTATGAACAGGATAGGGCGAGGTCATATTGAAAGGGCCATCCAGTTCAGATGAAATCAGCAGGTAATAAATACCGTTGACCATATCATCAATATGAATCCATGGCATGTATTGTCTGCCACTGCCTATGGCTCCTCCAAGCCCGAGACGGAACATAGGCAACATTTTACGGAGAGCTCCTCCATGACGAGCCAGAACAATACCTGTCCTCAACAGACATACCCGGGTTTTTTCACTTTTAGCCTGTAAGGCCAGTTTTTCCCAACGTTCACAAAGCTGGTGGGAAAATTCATCGTGGGGAGGATCATCTTCGGATACAACAGCCTGCCCCTGATCACCGTAATATCCGACGGCGGAACCGGAGATAAAAACAGAAGGGGGCGATTCACTCGTTCTGATCAGCGAACTTAATTTTTCAGTTAGTTCCCAGCGGCTCTGGCAGAGTTTATTTTTTTGTTTTGGTGTCCATCGCTTATCTGCAATAGGTTCACCGGCAAGATTGATAACAGCATCGAATCCATCCAGACAGTTCCTGTCATTCAAGGTTGTCCAGCACTCCACCTGATCACTGAATAAAGAATAAACTTTTTGAGGGGAACGGCTCAAAACAGTGATGGAGTGGGAAAGTGAAAGTAATTGATAGACTAGCTGTCGGCCTATCAGTCCGGTTCCCCCTGTAACTAAAATATGCATAACCACTCCTTGTGAACAAAGCAAAAGCGGGTATATCAGGTATTTTTCAGGCACACAATGAGGTTGTCTCCTGAAAGACGAAAAGCATAATCAATGACTGACTATAGCAAGGGATGAGGTATGCAGCAGCGAGATCTGCTGTTATCTGTTATCGACATCAAGTTTTCAGGTGAAAAATTAACGCAGATAAATAAATTACCCAATATATTGAAAACTGTATTGTGGTGGTAACAGAGTGAACCCCGGCAGCAGTAGCTATTACCGGGGTGGGGTAGCCAGCAATGAGGCCGCTTGAAAGATAATGGACATATTTACTTATTGTAAGCCGCCTGTGTTGCAGGGCGCAGGCTGATTTTTTCTAACCATTTTTCAACAGCGGGATAATCCTGCAAATTAATTTTTTGATGCTCATAACAGTACGCCCACGGATAAGTAGCAATATCTGCGATACTGTAGTCATTACCACCAAGATAGGGCGTTTTTTCCAGTTGAGTATTAAGCACTTTGTATAATCGCTTGGTTTCTTCTACATAACGATTTATGCCATAGGGAACAACTTCGGGAGCATAGTGGTTAAAGTGATGATTTTGTCCGAGCATCGGGCCGAACCCTGCAACCTGCCAGAATAGCCATTGTAATTGTTGGAGACGTTCCCGTGCATTTTTGCTCAATAGTTTCCCGGTTTTTTCTGCCAGATAGAGCAAAATAGCCCCTGATTCGAAGATGGATACGGGTTCTCCGCCATCAGCCGGTTGATGATCGACAATAGCCGGGATTTTATTATTGGGTGAAATGGCCAGAAACTCTGGAGTAAACTGTTCACCGGTACTGATATTGATTGGGTGAATTGTATAAGGGAGACCAGTTTCTTCAAGAAATAACGCGATTTTATAACCATTGGGGGTAGGAGCGTAATATAAGTCTATCATTATAACCTCTAGTAATAATAACATTGGGATTAATGTTGGATTCATTATACCAATCGCCATTGAAGATGATTGATTTCTTATCCAAATCCGATCATGCTTGCAACCATGAAAATTCATCTGACACCAGCAGAACAAAAACGTGCTCTCGAATTAATGCATGATACCACTCGCGATAGCCGAGTCTGTGATCGCATCAAGGCCGTTCTGTTGGCATCAGAGGGCTGGACATCTCAGATGATTGCCCAAGCCTTACGACTCGACTGGCTGACAACTTTCAGATTTTAAAACCTGCATCTTCAAGTCACATTGGTATAGAGAGCGATCTCCAAACTGTATTAGCGCAGATTATACGCCATAACTTAAAGAGTGAGTCCGTTTGATGAATCATAAACTGTATCTTAAAGGCAATGTTATTGCCGAACCGCTCTGGAATCAGTGGTATGCTTGGTCATTTCTGATTCAACCTATTACAGCGGCTTATATCAACGAACACCATTTACGCGTCCTTGAATCCTACATTGAAGCACCGGATCTACATGCAATTGCATCTAAAAAATCGGCATTACGCGGTGGGGCATTTTTGGAAAATAATAGTGATGTAACGGCAATACAGGATTTGATTGATCGCACTAAAACCCGGCTGAGTAAACATCGTGAATTGGTTCAGGCCATTAAAAAACTGGACAGGTTATTACAGCAGGAAGCCACGGGTTATTCTCTGGAGTCGTTTTATGATCAGGTTGACGATATTTTAAAAGGATATATCGAGATAGTGTATGATTTGAACGATAATCCTAAAATTCGTTTTATTGAGCCTTTGTTCTACTTCAGTGAATTCTATGATGAGACGCTGCAAAGTATTTCCCTTTCTGAATCTTGTGCTGATGGGCGCGCTTTTACATTAAGTAGCCCCCGTTTGGTCAGTGACAATTCTCTCCATTTATCTATCCCTTTCCGAAGTACCCTCTGGGATGAGTTGTTTGCAATGCGCAGCCAAGGTGTAACGGAAGTACAACTAGATCAATGGTTGGACAGCGCAGCAAATACGTTATCGACGTCGCAACGAGCACTGTTTAAACGCTTTTTTACAACCTTTCCCCCTGAACAAAAAGCGGATCGGGAATATAAAGGGGAAGGGGTTAGAGTGCGTTATTTTGGTCATGCAGCGATATTATTGCAAACCAAAAACGTTTCTATAATGACAGACCCTATCGTCAGTTACCCTCTGGAAAGCGACACCAATCGTTATACCTTCAATGACTTACCTGAAAAAATCGATTATGTGGTACTGACGCATAACCATCAGGATCATGTGATGCTTGAAACCTTGTTACAGTTACGACATAAGATAGAGACGATTGTCGTACCTCGAAGTTCTGGCGGAGACTTACAAGACCCGTCATTGCGGCTGACATTAAACGCTATTGGTTTTGAAAATGTCATCGAACTGGCAGAACTGCAAACAATCAATTTCGGCAATGGCTGTATAACAGGATTACCCTTCTTAGGCGAGCATGGCGATTTGGATGTGAGAAGTAAACTTGCCTTCTGTGTGCAATTATATGATAAACGTTTCCTGTTTGCCGCTGATTCCAATAACCTGGAAGATAAACTTTATGAGAGGCTCAGACAAATAGTAGGCAATATCGATTATTTGTTTATTGGTATGGAATGTGCTGGAGCACCAATGTCATGGCTATATGGCCCTCTTTATACTAAACCTATTTCCTATATAAATAACCAGTCACGCCGATTAAACGGCAGCGGTTTTGAACATGCTTTCAACATTGTCAACCATTTCTCTCCACAAGGGGCTTATATTTACGCAATGGGAGCGGAACCTTGGCTGACGTTTATTTCTAGCATTAGCTATGAAGACGATTCTGGGCCGATTATAGAGTCAAATCAGTTTGTTGCTGCCTGTCGTAGTAAAGGCATCGACTCAAGAAGGCTTTATGGTAGTGATGAGATGGAGTTGTTATGACGCCTTTTTTTCTGAATCACTGAACGGATGATTGAACCACTTAAATCTGAGATGTCCAGCCCTCTGATGCCAACACAACGGCCTTGATGCGATCACAGACTCGGCTATCACGAGTGGTATCATGCATTAATTCGAGAGCACGTTTTTGTTCTGGTGTCAGATGAATTTTCATGGTTGCAAGCATGATCGGACTTGGATAAGAAATCAAGGATCTTCAATGGCGATTGGTATACATTATCATTGATCCTATTTGTCTGTAAAATTCCATGAAAACAAAAAGCGGCATATTATATTGTGTAAAGGTTTTAAGATGACTCAAGAACAGTCAGGAACTATTGAGTGGGTTGATATTGTCAATGAAGAAAATGAAGTCATCGCGCAGGCAACCCGTCAGCAAATGCGTAATCAAAATCTGAGGCATCGGGCAACTTATATTGTTGTGCATGATGGTATGGGAAAAATATTGGTTCAGCACCGTACAGAAACAAAAGATTTTTATCCCGGCAAATTGGATGCCACTGCCGGTGGCGTCGTGACAACGGGAGAACAGTTGCTTGAATCTGCCCGTCGTGAAGCTGAAGAAGAGTTGGGAATTGCGGGAATTCCTTTTGCTGAACATGGGATCTTCTATTACGAAGAAGAAATTTGCCGCATATGGGGAGGGTTATTCAGTTGCGTCAGCCACGGGCCGTTTGCATTACAGGAAAACGAAGTCTCTGCGGTTTATTGGTTATCTCCTGAAGAAATTACCGCCCGCTGCGATGAGTTTACGCCTGATTCTTTAAAGGCTCTTTCTCTATGGCTGTCACGTAATAAAGACCTATCCTGACCCTCAAATATTGGCTCCTCACTCCGGGGAGTTTTTTGTTGTTCTGAGCTAACTGTGGAGAACAATTAATTGAATATGCGAGCGATAAACTCATCTTTGAGTATATCGAGAATAGATCGTTTAGTGGTTATTCCATCCGAAGCAGATAATGCATTGTTAGTTGTTCGGAAGCGGCTGGCGGAGTCGTTGGTCGCGGCTTACCTTCATGGTTCGGCGGTATCTGGCGGTCTTCGTCCCCGCAGTGATGTAGATTTACTGGTCGTCATTAACCAGCCGATGACATCTGAGGTTCGTCAATCTCTTGCCGCTGATTTAATGAAAATATCAGGCCGCTATCCGACTGATCCTGATGGTCGTCGTCCTATTGAACTGATTGTTTTTCTGCATACTGATCTTATCACTTTACCTTATCCTGCCCGAAGTGAATTTGTTTACGGTGAGTGGTTGCGTCATGAGTATGAGGTTAAGGAGATTCCCGACTCAGTTTGTGACCCGGAATTTACTTTGATACTGGCTCAGTCACAGCGGGAAGCTATACCTCTGATTGGCCCGAGTGCGAAAAGTTTTCTTCCTGCGGTTTCACAGCAGGATATTCGCCGGGCTATTAGAGACATTCTGCCTAATTTAATTGAGACCCTACAGGGAGATGAACGAAATGTTCTGCTGACGATGGTGCGTATGTGGCGAACATTAGTGACAGGTGAACTTGTCCCGAAAGATGCTGCTGCTGATTGGGCGATTGCTCGTCTCCCTGCCACAGAAGCCTCAGTTTTAGCCGATGCTCGGCAGAGTTACTTGACTGGGGAAGAAGCGGGTTGGGAAAACTATCAGCAAGAGCTGCAAATGACGGTTAATACATTACACGATTGTATACTGATGAGCTTATGATTTTTTTTGGAAATCTAATTGATAGCTGGAATAAAAAAATATTATTTTCTTCACATTTAAATAATGATATACAGATAAAACGTTTCAAATTGAAAATATTATATTACTTTTTTGAAAATAAAGTGGCGATGATAAAATGTAAATATTAATTTATGAGACAATAATATGTTAAAAAATATTCCATATATCATTTTTGATGCAGAACCATTCTGTTTTGGTCCAATATCCACGACATTAAATATAGTAGAGCAATTAAAGTATCGCAATAAATTAACATCAGATACTAAATTAATTTTATTAGGTACACTAACCTCTTCTCAATTAGGCGAAAAGTCTAATTTATTTGATATTATTTATGAATGTGATACTACTTCAGTTACTGAGCTTTCTCGCTATTCTGAGCTTATCTCAGGAGCAAGTCTTTACATTAATAACACAAGTCCGGGTTCGATCAATTTTGTTGCACAATTGGGTACACCCATTATCTATATTGATACTTTGTTCTGGATGTGGGGTAATCTTCATGTTGATCTGCACCAAACTGAAAAAACGTTCATTCAGAACTTTCATGGGATAGAACGAAACATTACAAAATTTGCTGATAAACTGGGTGATTACCAAGTTATACCACCGATTATTTCTGATTCTTTGCAACAATACATAGTGGATGATTCTCCACAAGAAGGAGTATTAATTACTCTCGGTGGTATTGATACGGTTTACACCGATACAACAGGTTTTTATGAGCATTTTCTTCAGGAGTTACTAACAACTCCCAGTCTGAAAAATGAAACTGATATTACGATTGCAGGCGGTGGAAGAACTATTTTAAATCTGGAAAATATACTGGCGAAAACACACCCACATATTCATGTTGGTTGTTTTTCAAGGCATGATTTTCTACAAAAATTACATCGAGCGCGTAAAGTATTATCTAATCCGGGGCTGACAACATTTTATGAATGTGTGGCACTGAATAAAGATGTTTTTTTCTTACCTCCACAAAATTATAGCCAGCAATTACAGTTGGAGGTCTATCTGCAACATTATTACCCGCCTGAATATGGTTTCTTATGGCAGCCGGAATGCGGTTATCCTGAAATCCCCTCATACTTACCAGAAAGAGAGGGGTTAGCATTACTGAAAAAATGCACAGATTCGTTTATTAATAATCCTGTGGAAATAAAACGCGCTATAGGAATGATTGAACAATTTCTTTTAAAAGAAAAAATCCCCCCTGATTTTTCTCATGATATTTTTGGAAATAATTCAAATGACACTATTGTGAATTATATTGAAAAAAGAATGTCAGACTAAAATCCACAATATCCATATGAAGATAAAACTTTACTCCGATTTATTGCGTTCCTGTTTTTTACGATATGAGCGCCAACGGTATCTGGGCCAATAGAAACTAAATAGGATCATCAGTATTGTCAGCGGAGTTCCACAAAAGGTCATAATATTATTTATGGGAACTCCGGCCTGATTGGAAAGTATATAAAGGCCGGTCGCTTTTGACAAGTACACCAGAATCCAGCCGATGGAAACTTCATGCCATACTCTGTCGTAGATGGGTTTACCATAAACAGAAATCTTGGATTCGACTAATAAGTGCAATTTCTAAGAAAGGCGGTCAGTTGCTATAGTAGGCATCTTTCTCGCCAAAGGAAAATGCACTATGACCTATACACA